>JAVBVR010000001.1:0-47668 GCA_036677845.1 Anaerovoracaceae bacterium
GAGGGACCGCAGTGAACGGCGCCATTGCCCTTGCCGTCAATCTCAGCGAAATTGAGACCTTTATCGGTCAAAACGTGAAAATAAAAGCAGCCGGAACCGTTGCTGTGTTGTCAACGGTTTCGACAGACGCGGATTCCTATCTCATCGGCCTGGCAGCAGGAGGGGTGGCAGTGGGCTTATCCGCCGGCATCGTGGTATTGAAGCCTACGGTGCTGACCTATATCGGCACGACGCCGTATAAAACAAATCCCACAGCGGGTGCTTCCTCAACCGGTGCTGCCATTGGCAGAATCGACGCACATCACGTTGCAGTAACAAATGATGTGCACACAACGGCAAATACCACGATCCTGTCGATCATCGGCGGCAATACCGCCATCAACGGAAATGTTCTTCTGGTTTTCAACGATACCGTTGCCTATGCAGGAATCAACAAGATGAATGTATATGCGTCAGGCAATATTGACGTTGACGGCAAGATGCATTCCGATGCAAAGACGACAGTAATCGCAGCCACCCTGGGAGGGACCGCGGTAGGGATATCATCAAGCTATGTAGGACTTGATTCGGTCAATACTGCATTTATTGATGTGACAGGAGTTACAGTTTCTGCGGCTTCGATCAATGTATTTGCTGGCAGAGAAGCTGCCGGCAATACTGCGAAAGCAGAAGCGGCTGCTTATGCCGGCTCTGTCGGTGTGGTTTCTGTCAATGTGAATGCTGCCATAGCCGACAATAACGCGAAAAATATGGCGTTTATAACAGGTGACCCAAATGGAAATCTGATTTCCGGCGGTTCCTTGAATGTCGGTGCCAACGGCACGGCAACTGCCAAGGCGAAGATAATAGGAGCAACTGTGGGAGGACTTTCCATTGCGGCATCCCTTGCAGTGGCACTATTACGGAGTGAGCAGCAGGCCTTGATCGACGGCGGTGTGATTTCGGCGAAGTCGTTGCATGTCGTTTCCAGCCTGAATCAATCAGCAGCCGAGGAAAGCTCCATCGCAGAATTGATCACCGGGTCCGGAGGCCTGATCACCGTTACCGCAAATATTGCTGTAGCATATGGCAGATCAAAGAGCATTGCCGGGGTACTGGCCGACAACATAACCCTGGATGGAGGAAACGGCTCTGTCACAGTCGGAAGCTATGGTAAATCAGAAGTCCTTTCCAAGACAACGAATCTGGCTGTCGGTGCAATCGCGGCCGGCCTGATCATCAACGCCGCATATGCTCAGGGTGAATTCAAGGCGATTCTGACGGTTCCTGAATCCAGCAGTATCGTGGCAAAAAATATAAAGGTTGAGACAGATTACACTTCTAAATCAACAGCAGATCTTACCCCGTCCGCAGGCGGAGTCGATATCAATTATGCTTCTGTCGGAGTGAATCTTGGGATTTCGAACACAGGCTCGAAGGCGGAAGCTGCAATCATCGGAACAGGAATTGTTGCAGCCGATGGAATCACTGTGGCAGCAATCGGCACGGCAACCTCCAATGCGAAAACCTCTGCTCCCATACTGAATTTCGGAGTTGCCTCCATCGGAGCCAACGTGGTTGTTTCGATTCTTGACGCAATACAAAAATCACATATAGACAGTATTGTCATCAACCGCGGAACCGTTTCCGTGACTTCCACATTGAACAACGGCAGCGGCCGTGGTGCAGTGGCGGAACTCGGTAGCAGCGCACAGGCGGGTGTCAATCTTACCATGCTGGGATTTGACGCCAACACAGCCGTTGCCATAGCCGATGCAACGAACTTGGCATATATCAGCGGTGCGGCCATCGGCACTGCCGGAAATCCGGCTGGTGCGGTTGCGGTGAAATCAAATGCGAATTCCTATGCGAAAGCCCAGTTTGCCGATGCCGTAGTCAGCGCAGGTCTGATTGCAATCGGAATTACGGTTATGGCTGCCGATGCGGACGGAGACTTCCGGGCATTCATCGATACGACAGGTACCGATATCTATGCAGTTTCGGTTACGGTAGAAAATATTTATCACGCAGAAGCCGATGCGAAGGTCACACAGGCAATCCTGGGCGTGGCTGCATTAAGCGCCAAGACGAATACTGCAACAGCTAGCGTCGGAGTGAATGCAGAGGCGGCAATCAAAGGCAGCGGAACCGTCAACAGCGGCAGTGTCATAGTTGCTGCTGTGGGTGAGGCCATCGCAAAGGCTGAGGTCATTACCCCCGTGGTAAGCGTGACAGGAATCAAAATAGCGCTCACCGTACTGAATGCCGATCTGAAGGCAATACAAAAGGCCTATATCAAGGATGCGACGGTAAACGCTTCCGGTCAGGTCAGAGTAACTTCAGACTTTAATAAAGGCTATACCGACAAGGGGGCTACGGTTTCCATGGGAAGCATGTTCGGAGGAGCCTCTTTCAGCGCAAGCTACTATGAAGCAAGCACCAATGTTGCCACTGCAACAGCCGATTCCCTGAACTATGCATACACACAGGGAGCCGGCATCAATACAAACGGACTGTACGATGTTCACATCCTGGCTGACGCCACGAGCATCGCCAATGCAAAGATCGTCCAGGGGAGTACCATAGGGTATGCTTCCTTTGGCCTGACGGTGATGAATGCCTTTGCAAAAGGCGATTACCGAGCCTTCATGGACGTCAAGGATGTCGTCGTCAATGTGAACAATCTCAATATCAATAACAATTACACAACCCAGGCGAACAGCTATACCGCTCAGGCCAGCAAAGGCGTGAATGCCTCTGTGGCAAATGTGAACGGAAATATTGCCATGGCGAAAACTTCCACCAATGCCATGGCCGGAATGAGAGAAGGAGAGACACCGGCTGCAAAGGGTGACGGAGCATCGGGAGACGACTCCGACCCTGACCCCGAACCGAACGTTCTGGTGAAAGGGCAATTCGCAATTACGCTTACTGGTACAGTGACTGCGTATGCCGGTGTGGCACAGCAGCAGGTCAGCCTCAGCGGTGTCAAGGTGGCGGTAAATATTCTGACTGCAGAGCTGGGCGGGACACAGCATGCGTTCATCAACGGAGGAAGAATATCTGCCGGCAGCATCGCAATCAATTCCAAATTCAATGAAGGAAAGACGGTCGGCGCAACTGCGAAACTCGGGAGCTCATCCGCGAGCCTGTCCGCCAATCTGGTCGGTGTGACCACAAATGTTGTTATCGCAGAGATTAAAGCAATTACGGAGGCTTATATCAGCAATGCAGGCATCGTATCCACCGGAGCAATTTTAGTCAATACGATTGCCACAGCTTATGCGAAGGCAGATGTGGAAACAGCAAGCGGAAGCCTCGGTCTCGTCGCAATCGGCGCTGTAGTAACAAAGGCCATTGCAGGAGGAAGCTTCCATGCTTATGTCAGGAATTCTGAAATAACAGCGTCAAGTCTGGATGTCAGGAATCAGTATACAGCGGATGCCTATGCGACAGCGGAGCAGCCCAAGGTTGGTGTTGCATTTGCAGCGGCGGATGTCAACAGTGCGAGTGCAACGGTTTCTGCAATTGCTGGTTCCTATGTTGAAGGAAGCACGATTACAGTAACAGGAGCGCTTAGAATACAAAATGACGGTGTGATCAAAGCATATGCGGCGGTGAAGGCGCCGTCTGTAAGCGTCAGCGGCGGCAGGCTGCTTGTAAATATTGCGAGCGCTGCTTTAACGGCGAACCAAAAGGCATATATCTCCGGCGGTGCAATCAACACCGGCGGCGGAACCTATATAACATCCAATCAGAACAAAGACCTGGGTGAGGAAGGGGCTAAGGCGGAGCTTGGCGCTTCCGGCGTAGCTGTCAGCGGAGCAACCTTAGCTTCCAATACCGCCACAGCCAATGCGAACAGTTCCAACAGCGCCTACGTGACAGGGGCGGACTTTGGAAGCGAAACGGTAAGTGCAGGAATTCTTCAGGTCGCAGCCAAAGCAAAATCCTATGCGAAGGCATCCTTTACCCAGAGCAGCTTTGGCCTCAACGGAGCAAACCTCGGCGTTCTGGTCATGTATGCCAATGCGGACGGAGCATTCAGTGCCTACATCGACAGCTCCGGTACGGTGATGCATACGGATGATATTCACATAACCAACAACTTCTATACAGAAGCCAAGGCAATTTCAGCCCAGCCTTCTGGCGGCGGTGTGGCGATTGACGGTGTCTCCGGAAAAATCAATATTGCAACAGCCAAATCTTCCACAGATGCGTCAGCACTGATTACCGGAAGCGGAATCATCTATGCAGGAACGATTTCTGTTGTATCCACGGGAAGCGGTATCGTTACTGCGGATATTGATGCGGCAAAGGTCAATGTCGGAGTTGCAACGGTAGGAGCAAATCATGCGGAAGCAGTTCTGAATATGAAACAGAATGCTGGAATCGGAGGAAACGGTGCGATTACCGCGACAGGAAATATCATCGTGAAATCCCTGTTGAATGATGGCAGATCCATCGCGGAAACCGGAGCCAACGGAGGAGCTTCTGTAAATGCAGTTGCAGGAGGAGTGACTTCTACCAACGCCAAGGCCGGTGCAGCCTCCAGCGCTTATATCAACGGTGCACTAATGCTGAAAGCAGGAGGAGACCTTGCGGTTCTGGCCGAGCTGAAGAATATCGTTGTGGATTCAAAGGCGAAAGCGCAGTCGGCGGAAATTGCTGCAATCAGCGCAGCCGTGGTGCTGGTTTATGCAGATATTACAAACAGCATCAACCAAGCCTATATCACCGGCGGTGCCAACGTTACGGCGAAGAATGTCTCCGTTCATGCGGATTCCACCGGTATGAAGGTCAATGCGACGGCACAGCAGGCGAAAGGCCTTAGCTTGATATCCGGAAAGAGTGTCATTTCAGAGGCCAAGGTAACAAAGAAAGAAACCACAGCCTTCATCGGGCAGAATACAACCGTGTCTGCAGGGGATGAGACCGCAGGCGCAAGCGGAATCAGTGTAACGGCAAACAGTGAAACCTTCCTCACCTCACAGTGCAGCCAGGGACTCAATATCAGTGTAGTAGGGCTGGGAAGCTACAGTATTACAACCAACGTGAGCCAGCATCTTACGACAGCATATATCAACGGAACAGTATCCTCGGCAGCGGATGTGAATCTGGCTGCGGATGATACTGTGGATTCACGGGCCTCCGCTTCCGCCGTCAATGCGGGCCTGGTTTCGGGCGGCGAATTCCTTGTGAAAAACCTTGTAACGAAGCAAAGTGCTGATGTAAGCGTAGGCGGAACCGTTGAAGCCATAGGAGATATCACCATCATCGGCGCAACATCAATCGTTAGCAAAGCAAATGTGGATGCGGTCAATGGCGGAGTGGCTTTCAGCGGAAAGGCAAGCGCAGTTGTTGATATCACCAGATATACAAAAGCGACCATCAACGACAATGCGACAATCATGTCGCGTTATGGAGACGTCCTGATTCAAGCTTTGGCCGACGTCGCTCAAGTGGAAGCGAAGACGGTTATGGGAGGCTATGGTGTGGTCGGCGGCGGCGGTCCAACGACTTCGATCGGTCTGTATTCCTACACCTATGCCAGTGTTGGAAACGGCGTGACTATAAAAGCACTGTTCGGTGATCTACTCATTCACGGAACGGCGCATTCGGATGTCTACGGGTATGCATACAGACATATGGGAGCTCTAGCGGGAAGCAACACCAGCACCGTGACGATCCTCGTGAAGGATGATGTATTTACCAATATCGGAGGCGCTGGAAAGGAAAGCTACCTGAACAGCAGAAACACCAGCATCGGCTCCTATTTGCATCAGAAGATCTTCGGCTATGCCGTGTCCTATACGATCTCCGCAGCTTCCACCACAAAAGCAGAGACAACGATTACGGTCTACAATCACTTGGATACCAATATTTACAATGCCTATATCGGCGGGATCGACACCCTGAATGTGGAAGCTTCCGTTGAAGCCATGGATGTCGACTCCAAGTCCTATGCCACCATTGTGGGCTTGACCGGCGTAGTCAGGGCGTCCTCCTATGTGAACGGATATGCGTATGCTGATGTCACCGTTTCATCCGGTGCAACCCTGGCAGGTCAGAAAATTGTGATCACCGCAGAGGCGCCCATGATCCAGAATGCCAGTGTCATCTCGGTAGAGGCGATCGCGGAGGCAAATACCGTAGTAGCGTGGGTTCTGGAAAAGGTGAATACCTTCAGCCAGAAGGTTGCCAATGCGCTGGGTAAGATTCCGTTTGTGGGCAAACATCTGAAGAAAGCATATCTGGCTTTGAACCACTGGATTGATCAGCTGGTAAGGAAGGTGCTGCATTCGGATTCTGTTAAGGTAGAACAGAATAATGTGGGAATCTCCGGAACAGTAACCCTCAACGGAACGGTTCATCTCGGCGGCGGCGCGGCGGGTATCTATATTGACATCAAGAAGGACGGAAGCGTTGTTTACTCAGGCCTGGACGACGGATATGCACAGGATACGGGGAATTTTGTCAAATCCCTCGTCGGGAAGATTCTTACCCTGAATTCCATCTGGAACAATGATATCGGCTCTCTGATCATAAACACAACCACAGCAAACGCAACAGGCAGCATCAAAGTATATGATAATTACTATCTGCCAAAGGTTGTGATCAATAATTATTCCGACTATAACCTGGTGCTGAGCGGAATCAACCCGGTAAACGGCGACCAGCCCAAACCGACGATTTATGCCGGCGGTGTGAAAGTAACCGGGTACGCCTATGAAACACCGGAACTGCTTGTCACTGCTCATACGATCGATCAGGAAGATACACCTGAAATTGAAGCAACGGATATCACCTTCGGGGGAACGGCTGACTTTGGGGACGGCAATATCGTCATCGTAATGAATGGCGGTAACCTCTATATGGCGCCGGGCAAATCCATCAGGGCCAACCGCCTGACCATCAGCGGAGCCAATCAAATCGGAAGCCCCACAGATCGCTTCAATGCCTATATTCACGACATCGATCGGCTTCTGAACAGTAAAAACAAATTCGAGCCCCAGGAAAAACGGCCGGCTTATGTTTTCGTTGAAGCAATCGGTGATATTTGGCTTGGTCTCATACCCGTTGTCGTTGTAGGCGAAGACAATCAATACGACGGAACACCAACCCTTTCCCTAGACAGAATCTATTCATTGACCGGAGATGTCAATATTAAGATTGCAGCGCCGGAATTGCTGAAAGTAATAGAAGAAAGCGGCGAGAACAGTGACATTGATATCTATGTACCGGGCCAGAGAAACAACTTTGTTAAAATAACAGGAGATAAGACCTACGTGATCAAGGATCACCTGGGGAACCCGACGATATATACGTTAACCTCTGAGGGCAGGCTCCGGATCAACAGCAGCCTTACCATTAACCTTGCCGACTATCTGGTGATGGCAATCGACACGGAAAACAATATCTACTACAATTACTATTATATTCCCACCGGAGAAATGCTGCTGACGGATGCGGACGGAACGATCGTTATGATCTATGAAGTGGGCAATGAGGCTAATAACAGCGGGTATGCCCTTGATAACATCTATTTTGAATTTGCAGACGGCAATCTTTCTGCAATAACCATTCTGTTGAACGGAATAGAGCTGCCGGAAGACTTGAATCTATCCGACCCGAATTACTACAGCCAAAGGATTGTATTCAACGCGGATCAGACCATCACGCTATGGATCGGTCAAAGCGGAGGAACGGTAACCATAAGTAAGGCTCCGGGTCAGACTGAATGGCAGCTTCCGGACGGCTCTAAGATTTACTGGAACAGCGCGTTCCTCAGGAACGGCATTGCATTGGAACCGATTGTTTGGAAGTCAACCGGTGCAATCAACTATTATATTTTAGAAGCAATTGATTTTGCACAGATCAGAAGCTTTTATCACATCGTGAAGATCGATGAAACGAATAGCGGTTTCAAATTTGAAGAGGGCTATGTGCATTCGCTGGAGAAGCGATTGGATCAGAACGCGGAAGCTGTTGATTCGGGGATGGATTTTGCCGATGCATGTGCGGCGATCAGCGGGAAGCTCAGCAGCTACACTGCAGAAGTAGTGTCTTCCAAAGAGGATATCGAAAATCTTGCAGCGAACGTATCCTCTCAATTAAGCGCGCTGATCACCGGAGAATGGAAAGTGAAAGTGGATGTGGAAGTCACCACCGCAAGTGCGATCATTTCTCCGGAGGGAGCGACTCCTTCCAGCATCACCATTGCTTCTGCGGCAGAAATTCATGCGGTTCTCTCCCAGACAGACACGGCTGCACAGGAGGGGACAGAATCATTTTCAAAAGCGCTGAACCTTGCTTCCAAGAAAATTGAATCACCGGATACATTGTCCTTCACCCATACCGGCTCAGGGACAAAAACATCGGTTGGTGCCATCGGAGTTGCTTTCAATGCCAATGTTCTTGGGGACCGCAAGGGAGTCATCACATTGACTGTCAGCAACGGCCAGACAACAGCGATGAAAATCAAGAATGGAATTTACAGCTTTGATACTACGTATGATGCGGATTTCAAGGCATATGTGGTAAGGGAAAAAGGGACAAATGAGAATTACTCCCCGGCAAAAACCGCCCGATATGAAGAGCTTGTAGGTAAATATTTCGTTGTTACAGGCAGCGAAAGTTCCTTCAACATCAAGGTTTATGAGTTTGGAGCAGCAGCAGGTTCCGGAGAGATGGACGTAGTGACCGATGCCCACAATACAGTCGTCCCCGAATTGAGCAGCTTCAACGGAGGATATAAAAAGGTAGTCGGTGGGATTCTGTTTATGGATCAGACCAGCACAAGCAAAAAAATTACCGATGGAATCTATCTGCTGACGGATGCGGCGGTAGGAGTGCTGGCAAACGGGGAGCCGGTCCAACTGTCCATATCCTACGATATCGAAAATCATCCCGATGACATCAATTACGCTTCCCTGCTGTATTCGCCCAATATGGTGCAGAAGAAGGATGCGGAGGGCAGACTGGTGTATTCGCTGCCGGAATTCACCTGCTACAATTCAATGTGGCAGTTCAGAACGGTATTTGCATCCAGTGTTGAGGAAGCAAGACAGGAAGCTGAAAAGCAGGGACTGACCAATATCGTCAGAGTGGAGCATACCGGATATGACACCGGAAGTCTGCCGGTCTATACAGCCCAGCAGCATAAAAAAGCACCGTACTGGTTTATCGACCAAGAGTACTATTGGAATAACATCAGAGGAGAATTATTCACAAGTTATCATTTTGAAAGCGAAGGCGGAAAAGAGCTGATCGCGCAGGGATATACCCCGGTATTCGAATATGTGGCCAACACGGTATTCATCAAACCGGAAGGAACATCGGCAAAGGTTTCCTATCTAAGTGCGGCAAACTTTGCCGTTACGGCCAATGGAGACGGGTATGCCGATATTGCAAACGGCATCAGGATGGCCACAGGCAGCAACACGGACGGCTATGCGAAGGGCACCCTGGTGTTTACGGATGATGCCCACAACGCTGTTGCGAAATACACTCCCGAAAGAACCTTCTACGCACTGAAGGATAACGGAACCACCACCAGTGCCATCGAATACGGGAAAGGATATATTACCTTCCACGAAGGATCTTCCTACTTTGCGCATCAGGTGATTACCGGCGTCTATATGGCGGCGCCGGAGGGCACGGCAGGCGGTACCGCAGCCGGAAGCAGCTTCTACTTCAGAACCGATTACTTCGGAATGAATGAGAATGAAGAGCTGGTACAGCTGGAAACAGAGGATGGAATTTTCAATAATCTGGATGAAGGCTATGAAGACGGAAGCCTCTTTAATGGTGCTGTGATGCGGAAGGTATACAAGGCAATCGTTGGAGAGGATTTGATAAAAGATGTTGCTATGCGTATCCTTGAATTTGATAGCGGCAGGGTTTTGATCCTGCTTCCGGACGGGATCTGGGAGGACAGCGACGGCAATAAAGGCAAGCTTTCACCGGCATTCGGAAGGAATGCGGAAACCTTTACAGGAGTCACAGAAATTGAAATAGGAGCTCTTGAGGGGAAGAATGTTACCCTTGAATTCCGAGGAAATGAGACTTCTCTCACCGGAGCTCAGAACGCAGATGTCAATGTGAAGGCGGACAATGTTGAGCTGATTGCCAGAGACGCCGGAAATATTTTCCATAAAGACAGCCCCATGATCATTGCACCGAACTTTACCGACAGGGTCAGCATCCAGCTGAAAAAAGACCAGCTCGGCGGCTCCTATGACGGCAAGGCCTATCTCGCTGCGATTTCACGAGCTGATGCCGACGGCACCGTCAAGGGAGAGCATGTTAACCTTCATGACACGAATGTGGGGGGGAATGGTTTGGTTGATATCGGTGTCAGCTATGGCTCCATCACCCTGACCAATGTTTCAATAAACGCTTCCGGAACCTTGCATGCGGCAACAACGGAGGGCAGCATCGAGTTGAAGGGCGTAACCAACGGCGGCATATTGACCGCCGCAAGCGGAAGTCAAAGCAATATAACGGGAACAGCAGTTGTAAATACCTCGACGGGTGCACTGGCTTTGGCTGCTGCCGACGGAAATGTTCTGATCGACAAAGTTTATTCCGATGGTATTTTGACCATTCAGACCACATCAGGCGGATTATATATGGTTTCCGGGGATTCCTTATTAACCTTGGGTACCAATATGAATGAATCCGCATCATGGCTCGACATCGACGGAAACATCGGAACAGTGGATCAGAAGTTCCGGGTCAACATCGAAAAGGATCCGGAGGGCAAGCTTCAGCCATTGCAAATCAAAAAGGCGGAGGATATCTACCTGACACAGGTTACGGGAATCGGAACACAAATACCCGGACTGAATACGGAGGGAAGAGATTCCCAGGGAAATAGAAAGACTCATGGTGAGGCAACCGGTGATATGACCGGGAAGGATGAGGCAGTCAAGGTTGTCGTTCCCGGGCAGAGCGCCGAAAACCTGGCAGGACAGTTCACCAACGGCAAACTCACGAATGGTGAACTTCTGGATTTACTGGATGAAGTGCTTACCGGAACTAAGGTAAAGGCTTTGTTGGGCATAACAGACAAGGTAATGGAAGACCAAGTCCTGAAGCTGGACGGAAAGAGTCTTGCGGAACTGTCCCAGCTGGTAACGGCACTCGGCTTGGGAGTCGCCCCGAACGAGGACGAGGCACAGTATCGCACTGAGGTAAAGAATGAATATTTATTGAAAATTGCTGAGATACTGAGCGCAGAGTACCGGTTAAGCAAAGCGCAGGTAGGCAATATCCTGAACCAAAACCTGACCGGAAGCACAACTGATATGGCGGTATTGCTTGCTGCGGCGCTTACAGAGCAAACTGTGAAAAAAGACGGCAGCGGTAATCCCGTCCGGATCGAAATAGGAGACGGAATATTTGAAGACGTAATGGTAAATGTTTTGACCGATTCAAAGATCTTCGAAGCATACTGGAATTCGCTGACAGAGGAGCAGAAGCAGTTGCTGATAGAAGAAGCCTGGAAGCTTGCCAATTATCCTGATCCAGAAGACCAAACGCCAGAGCAGAGAGGACTGGAGCTTCATATTGGTACATCTACCGGAACCAGTTATATAGACAGTGCGGGGAGTATCGGAATCACGCAGGACGAGGGAACCTTTACCGCAGGAGAGGTTGTTTCCCGTTACGGCGGAGTAACGATTACCGCCCCCGAAATAGAAGGAACCAGTGGTACGATGAATATCACCGGTGACAATATCGTGTTAAAAGCAACAGAAGGTGGAATCGGAGCGGCAACGCCGGTATCGGTGGAAGGAAGGACATGGAAGCCTGATGTCATTGGGACCATTGTCGATGCGGACAAATCGGCAGAAGCCTACGGAAATACTGGAAGTAATACATGGATCCTCTCCAGGGATCCGGATACCGGAAAACTTGTGATGCAGTTCTGGATTGATTATACTTCTGTCAGAGACGAGGATAAGGAGAGCGCAGCTTCGCTGACCGCAATTGCTGTCCGGGATATTAATATTTCAGAATTGACAGGGGATCTCGGAGTCAATGTCGTCAAGAGCATAGAGGGCAAAGTAACCCTGGAAGCTCCGGGAAGCATCCTCGATGTCAGAGAAAGCGCTGAGACCGCTGAAAACATCAGTGCAGGCGCAGGTGCAAGCGTGACTTCAAATAATGGAAGTATAGGAACAAGGGATCGCTATCTTGCGGTTCATATTACAGGCGGTGCACTCAGTGTGAACTCCTTCGGGGATATCAATATCAACGCTTCCGATAGCCTGGAACTGGCTGCGGACATTAACGGGCCGACAGGGCAGGTCAATGTAACTGCAGAGGAGGATCTCCGGTTGTACAATACCCATGGGAATCTAACCATCGGTGCGATCCTTGCAGGCGGTAATGTAACCATCACAGCGGAAGAAGGAATCAAAGCCGGTGAAAAACTTGGGAACTCTGCCCAGATCAAGGGCAAGAGCATCCGTATCACCGCGAAGAACGGAAATATCGGCACAGCATCACAGCTTCTTGATGTGGATACCGACGCGCAAAACGGCGGAATGTTCAGTGCAGACGCAACCAATGGCTCAATCTGCATCAATGAGATTACAGGAGATCTGGTGATCGGTGAGATCATTTCAAGGAACCAGGGCACTGTCATCATTACTGCGGACGGTGCGATCGGAGTGGGAGTCATCCATTCCGCCGGAGGCGGAGATGTTGCTCTGACGACAGAAAACGGAAGCATAACCGAAGATCCGTCCGCAAATGCCGACCTGATTGCGGCGGCAGCCCGGGCAGCGATAGAAGCCGCTCAGGCAAAGAGCAGGGCTGACGCAGCCCAAACCAGGGTTGCTATTTTACAGAATTACTATGACAGGCTGATGACGGCAAAATCTCAGATTGAGACAGCCCAAAGCCAGATGCAGTCATTGAAGAATACCCTGGCAGACAGAGTGACCGCCCTTGCCGATGCGAAAACCGCTTTGGGAGAAAAGAAGACTGCATTCACGGCAGCACAGGATGAATTGGTGCTGGCACAGCAGGATCTCATCTCCAAACGGGAAGCTTTCGATCATGCAGAACAGGTGCTGATTGATGCGGAAAGCGCATTGACGGAAGCGCAGGAGCTGCTGCAGGAACTGAAGAATGCAGATCCCCAGGATCCGGATCTCATCGCTTCCCAGCAGGCGATTGTTGACAATCTTCAGCAGGCGGCAGAGACAGCGTCATTGGATGTATCAGATGCACAGACTTCATGGAATACGGCAAAAGACATGATTCCCATCAAGGAGCAGGCAGTAGTCAATGCACAGGAGGAAGTCTCCAAGGCAGTATCTGATGTCTCCAAGGCGGAACAGGATATTATTGCAGCACAATCTGCAATCAGTCAGAAACAGAATGAGATCAATGTATTGATCATTAAAATTGATAAGGACACCTATGGAAATATCTCAGAACTGGACAATCAAACGGATGTAGATCTCGCTGCCGCGGCAGTCAACGCGGAGATTGGAGTCCGTACACCGGAACTGGAAGCAAGCAAAACGGAAAGAGACACCTTGAACGTCCTCGCAGCAGATGCGGCACAGCGGGCTGCAGACGCCGCTCTGGCAGTGGATGCAACGGGGATCCGTACGGAAGGCAATCTGAATCTGAATCTGAATAATGGAGGCAGCATAGGACAGAGCGGTAACGCTCTGGGAGTGACGGTTGCCGGAGTGTTGAATGTGAATGCGGGAGAAGGCAGGACACCGGACAACATCTACCTGGAAAGCGGCGGAAACTTAGCTATGGGCCAATTGAGCGCAGAGGGTGAAATTGAAATTTTTGCAACCGGTAATATCCAGGCTGCGGATTCTTTGAGCGGAGCTGCTGTTATTGCACCAAATGCAGTATTGAACTCATTGAACGGAAATATCGGATCTGCCGAAAGGTCGCTTCGAACGGCAGTTGACAGTATTACTGCAACGGGGAAAAACGTCTATTTAAAGAATGATAAATCTCTGAGCGTTGATACCATAATCGGAGAGAAAGTTGACTTAACCGTAAACGGTGATGTGAAATCCGGTAATTCGAACAAGGCAGCAGCCGGGAGCTGTGATATAATTTCTGGAGATTTGAAAATCAATGCCACCGGTGACATCGGAAGCTCAGGCAGCGCGATTCGAGTTGATGCGGGGATGTTTAGCAGTGTTTCAGGGAGTCTCTACCTGGAATCAGGAAAGAGCATAACCATTGGAACTATCGCCGCACAGAATCTGGCTGACCTTTCAGCAGGAGGCCACATTACCCAAGGCAGCAGCACAACCAATTCGATTACTGCAAGGAACCTGAATCTGAACGCTGCCGGAAATATCGGCGCAGCAGATAAACCGCTGAAGGTTAATGTATCAGGCAATGTTGACGGTGAGGCACAATATGGTGACGCCTACTATGTCAATACCTACCGTGAACCGGAATCGAAAAAAGGCGGCGGTGGTGGAGGCCAAACGAAGATTTCACTGACAGACAAAGCAACGGGCGTTGTGGTCAGCGGTGATCTGTCCGGGAAGCTTGTCGTCAAGGATATCAGGAATTCTGCCGCCGGCAGTACTGTCAATCAGATTATTGACAGTATCGGCAAAAAATCGGTTTTAGCAGCCTATAACATTCAGATCACCGGTGAGGTGTCAGGCATGCTTACGGTCGCCATACCGGTCGGCAATCAATATGACGGCAGAACGGTGACAGTCATCTATGAGGAGAACGGAAAGACGAAAGTCGCATACGTTCCGGTAAAGGACGGAAATGCATCTCTTCAGGTCAGAAATACAGGAGATATCATTGTTCTGGATGACAGGTATGTTATTAAATTATACGGCCCCGAGGACGGAATCATTGTCGATCAGCAAAGGATTACGATGGATCAGAGCAGATTTAAGGATATGATTACAACTGACTGGTTCTTTGAAAGCGTCGCCTGTGCATTGGGAATGCAGCTGATGAAGGGTGTCTCCAGGGATGAATTTGCACCAAATGCAACGATGACCAGATCCATGCTGGCAGTGATTCTCTACAGACTTGCCGGTGAACCGGGAGCTTCGGGAAATGCCGGTATCAATAATCTTTCAGTACCCATGGCCTGGTATGCGCAGGGAATGGAGTGGGCGGCAGCATCAGGAATCATTCTGAATTCAGCACCGGATGAGCAGATCACTCGCGAGCAGTTTGCAGCAATGTTGCACCGATACGCGGCTATGGCAGGATGGAATCTGAATCATGACCTTGATATTTCCTTGTACGGGGACGCGAATCAAGTGTCGGAATATGCTGTGGATGCTATGAGATGGGCTGTGTCCGCCGGCCTGATAAAAGGCCGCGGAGAAAACCAGCTTGCGCCGAAGGAGAAGATAACCAGAGCGGAAACCGCCGCCATGTTAATGCGGCTGATTGAGATGTTCCCGACAAAACTGATCCTGATTCAGGAAGACTGGAGCTCGGGTGGATCCGCAATCAGGGGAGGGGTCAGCCAACTTTAAGGAATCAGAATTCGCAGCAAATCCGAAAATTCTTTTAAATTATAGTCGGCAATGGAATGATTGACAGCATCGCCGATGGCAGCCGAGTCCATGCCGGCGGCCATTGCCGCTAACACTCCGGATTTTGCATCCTCCACCACCAGGCAGAATTGCGGTTCAACCCTCAGAAATTTGCTTGCTTTCAAGAATACTTCCGGATCCGGTTTGGAACGGGTGATATTCGTGCCGTCGGAGACAGCATGGAAATAATCCTCCAGACCGATTTGCCTCAAGATGAATTTTGCATTTTTGCTGGAGGAACCGATGGCTGTTTTAAAACCCTGGAGCTTGATCAGATCCAGGGTATTTTTTACGTCCGGGTTGAGATCCTTGGGAGACATGTTCTCAAGGAGACGACGATAGATGGTATTCTTTTTTTCAGTAAATTCCTTTTTTAATGCAGGTGAAAACTCCTTGCTTCGATGTCCCAGCAAAATCTCCAGACTTTCCATCCGACTGATGCCCCGCAGGCGATGATTCGCTGTTTCATCAAAAGACACGCCGATTTCGCCGGCTATTTCTTTCCACGCCAGGTAATGGTAATGGTCCGTACTGCAGATTACCCCGTCCAGATCAAAAATAACAGCCCGATACTTCTTCATGGATGAACCTCCTCCTGTCTATTCTTTCCGAGACCGATCATTGGCCGTCTCTCGATGCGGTCTGCTGATCACTAGGGTATCCTCCAAAAAGTATCGTTTTCCATAAACTGTGATCTCTTTCGCACCACTGTTTTCCAGCCGCAGGATACAGCGGCCTTCCTCAACCTGAACCAGGATTCCGGTACCCTCAAAGGAAAGCCTGAAGCGGTAGCCTTTCCATTTTGAAGGCAGGATCGGGGACAGAGAGATCCCCTGTTCCTTGATTCGCAAACCGCCGAATCCATAGACAATCGCCATGTAGACACCGCCCATGTTAGCCACATGGATTCCATCGTCGGTATTTTTATACTGATCTGTAAGATCAATATTGGAGGCAAGTTCGTAGTAAGAGAGTGCTTTCTCCTCCATTCCCAGCCGTGCGGCCATGATGCTGAAAATACAGTAAGAAAGAGAAGAATCATGGGTTGTTATCTTTTCATAAAACCGGTACGAATGGAGCATCGTTTCTATCGTCTGGGCATCTTCCATAATAAAGTGAGCCATGACAGTATCCGCCTGCTTGCAAATCTGGTGACGGTACAGATGCAGCGGATGATAGTGAAGCAGAAGGGGATAGTGATCCTTGGGGATATTCCCGAGATCCCAGCTTCTTTTTTGCAGGAAGGAGTCGTCCTGCGGATTGACTTTCAGTTCTTCGTCAAAGGGCAGATACATGACGTCAGCCGCTTTTTGAAATCCCAGAATTTCATCTTCGTGGATATTCAATTTTTCTTTCAGCTCCAGAAAATCGGCGGATGTTTTAAGAAGATCATAGATTTTTACAGCCCAGGTCAGGTTGAACCGGGCTACGATATTGGTATAGTAGTTGTTGTTCACAATGCAGGTGTATTCGTCCGGGCCGGTCACACTATTGATGTGGAATTCACCTCGGTGGAAACATCCGGTATCCATCCATAAACGGGCTGTTTCCAGAATAATTTCCGCGCCCTTTTCCTGAATAAAGGCAAGGTCCTTTGTCATCAGGTAATAATTGATTATGGTATAGACAATGTCTCCGTTGATATGATACTGAGCCGAACCCGACGGAAAATAGCCGGAGCACTCCCGGCCTGTAATGGTACGCCAGGGATACAAGGCTCCTTTTTGATGTCCCAAACTGCGGGCATTTTCTCTGGCTGCATCCAGCGTCGCATATCGGTAATCGAGGAGATTTCTGGCCAGAGAAGGATTTGTTATGGTAAAGAAAGGAAGGAGATACATTTCAGTATCCCAAAAATATTGCCCTTCATATCCATCTCCGCTCAGTCCCTTCGGTGCAATATTGCTGTAACAATCTTTACCAACGGATTGAATCAACTGATAACGGCTGTAGCGCAGGGACATGTTAGATTCGGGATCGTCTTTGATTTCAATAAAGCAGTTTTTCCAGTAGTCGTCCAGATATTCTTTCTGAAACTGATACAGCTGCTCCATCGGAATGGAAAGGGCTTTCTCCATCTCAAGCTCTGCCAGCTTTTTCGGATCTTCATAGCGGATGCTGTCACAGAATACGGAATATTTTAACAGTCTGATCGTTTCACCCCGGACAGCTCTCGTTTTCAAATTGCAGATAGCCCTGTGGTGATTAACTTCGAATTTTTGCTGGTGCTCCTTTGATAAAACATTCATGACACAGCTGCACACCTCTTTATCCGATCCGGAGGTGGAAGAGGTGATATACGATGCACCGTCTTTTATTTCACAACCCGTAGGCGTAAGATACTGCAGACCCTCACTGGCCATGCGGGGATCATTCGGATCTGCATAGTTTGAAACATTTCCTTCGTGGCTTGTCTCGAACTGAATTCTGCCGGAGAAGTTGATCGGAACCACTTCATAGTCAATGGTAAAGAGAGATAACTGGTGAAACGAGGCCATACGAGTAATGGTCAGTTCCAGTTCTTTTCCGAGGGGGGAACGCCAAACCACGTTGCGGACGGTGGTCCCTTTCTCCATATCCAGCCACAGTTTGCTTTTCAGCAGGGTACCACTGTACATGCTGAACGGTTCTTCTCCGATGATCAGCCTGATGGACTGGGTATCGGCAACATTCAGCATGGTTTCCTTTTTCCGGACCAGGCCGTACAGGTTTTCCGGCTGCCTGACGGGAGCGAAGTCATAAAATCCGTTAATATATTGACTGCGGTGATATTGATATTCATCCGGATATCCTTCTTCGAAGTCATAGCGGACTCCAATGTAGCCGTTGGCATTGTGGAAAAGCACTTCATTCAGGTTAATCTGATATTGATCCGGTCTCAGATCGTTCTTTTCGTAGATCGTATCTTTACTTGACATATGTACTCCTTTCGATCAGGTTCTTTCTTTCGGAGGTGTTCTTGATGCTTTTTTGACAGGTCAAGTATGACTGATTTCTATAAATTTTTCCAGAATCGTACGCATCGCATGCCAGGATTTCAGAAAATAGCGGGCGCAGGTATTTCCCAGGCCTATTTTTGCAGTGAATGCGTTCTGCGGGAGAGACGCGAATAAATCCTCATCGGTATGATCGTCTCCTGCAGCAAAAATAAAATCATAATCCTGATGATTGATAAAGCTTGAAGAGGCAAATCCTTTGTTGACCCGGTTGTCTTTGATTTCCAGAACTTTGTTTCCTTCCAGAAGGCCGAGCGTTTCATAATGGGTCAAAGATAAAAGAGTTTCCTTCACTTCTATTAATTTAACATCGACGATGTCAGGAACGCTCAGCCTGTAGTGCCAGGCTATGGAATAATCTTTTTCTTCGATGAAGGTACCCGGAATCCGGTCTGTATATAGCTCCAGGATATGGCGGACAGATTCCTTCCAGCTATTGTCCAGAGATACCGTCATGATCCAGTCCTGGCCTGGAGAACGTGCCCAGAGACCATGAGAAGCGAAGAGATGCAGATCGAGATCACCAAACCATTCCTCCAGAGTGTACCGGTCTCTTCCGGATATCAGAACAACTGTATTTTTTGGATCATCGGCCAGCTTGACCAATAGCTGCTTCAGACTCTCATCCGGTTTGGCCAGGGCTGGTTTCGATTGAAATCCCACAAGAGTACCGTCATAATCTAAAAACAGCACCCTTTTTTTTGCAGTTAGGTAAGCACTTTCAATGAAACTGCTGTCTCTTTCGATATTCCTCTGTGAGATGCTCTGAGAGGAATAGGCAATTGTGTTGCGCAGTGAGTGAAAAAACTCGCCTGCCCAGAAATCGATATCGTAACGTTGTATTCTGCGGCTCATCGCCTGGTTTCTGGCAATTTTTTCGTCACTGGGCATGTCAAGCGCCGCCTTCAAGCCGCCTGCGATGGCATCGTAATCGTTGGCGTTTACCAGAACGGCTTCTCCGAGCTCGCTGGCAGCGCCAATTGTCTCGCTGATTACAACCATACCTTTGTGATCTGTCCGGGATGCGATATATTCCTTGCATACCAGGTTCATTCCGTCTCTCAGGGCTGTGACAAGCAGCACATCGGAATGCCGGTAAAGTGTAATCAGATTTTCCTGGGAAAACGACCGAAAGAAAAACCAGACAGGCATCCAGGTAAATGTTCCGAACTTCCCATTGATCCCGCTGACCCGTTCTTTGATCTCTTTCCTCAGATCGTCATAGAGATCGACATCAACTCTTGAGGGCGCCACGATTAAATTCAGCCTGACTTTTTCCCTGTATTCCGGATAACGGATCAGAAAACGTTCGAAAGCTTTCAGACGTTCGGGAATACCCTTGGTATAATCCAGACGGTCAATTGATAGTATTGTCTTCATCCCGCTTGTTTTTTCTATAATGTCCTGAACTCCTTCCCGGGCTGAATCCTCTTTGTGCTCTCGGGAAAAGAATTCATAACTGATTCCCATGGGAAAGGCGTCGACCTGGATATAGCGGTCTTCGTAGCTGATTCGGTTCATACTGATTTCCAGGCCCAGAAGTCGGCGTGCGGAGCTTAAAAAATGGCGAACATAGTCGTAGGTGTGAAATCCGATCAGATCAGCCCCTAAAATGCCTTGCAGCACCTGTTCCCGCCAGATGAGCAATCGAAAGATCTCGAAAGAAGGAAACGGAATATGTAGAAAAAAGCCCACTTGCGTATTGGGGAATTTCTCTTTGATCATCTGGGGCAACAGCATCAATTGATAATCGTGGATCCATACGATATCGTTCTCTTCAATAACGGACTCGACGGCATGAAAGAATTTCTCGTTCACCTGCCTGTAAGCTTCCCAGGTTTCGGTTTGATACTGTGTCTTGCATGGAAAATAGTTAAATAACGGCCAGATCGTTTCATTGCAGAATTTATTGTAATAAAGGTCGATTTCTTCACTTGACAATAAAACGGGCAGATATTGATTCTTTTGCAGTTCTGTTTGAACTTCTTCCATTTCAACGTCTTCAATTTCTTCGGCAGCGATTCCCGGCCAGCCTGCCCAGACACTGTCTGCCTGCTCATGATACTTTTTTAAACCTGTAACTAAGCCCCCTATGCTCTCAAGGTATTGGAGCTTCCCATCCTTTTTTTTCACGGTTTGTGGCAGCCGGTTAGAAATAATAACTATTTTGCTCATTGCTTTCCCTCCTATCTTTGGTTCGTTAACTTATAAGACGGATTACTTATAGTGTTGCATACTTGAGAAATAATGTCAAATTTCCAAAGGATTTTGCTTAATATCTGAGAAAAAATTAACTGTACCCTTACATTTAATACCCCTAAATTATGATATAAAATCTTAATTCGACACGATAAAAATAACTATTTTGCTGTCGGATAGACAAAGGGGTGGAGGAAGACTTTCTTACTTACTGATAGCTGCATTGTATGATATAATAAAACAGAGCGAATAGAATACGTGAGAAATTCGTTACAAATCGGAGGGGGATACTGTTGGAAAAGGGCATGACAGCTGAAAAGCGCTTTGAAATGGCGGAAATATATGAGACAATAGCCGATATGACGGATGATCATATACTGGCTTGTGATCCTGAGGGGCAAATCGTTTACTCAAACAGAGCAATGAGGACATATTTAGGCTATGAGGAATCTGAGTTAAAACAAAAAAAAATATTTGATGTCATTTCGGACCTTAATACGAATAAAGCCAAATCGTTTCTGGACAAAGCATCAGAAGACCCTTCCGACCCGGAGGAATTCCTGTTCTGCGGAAGAGATGAAGTACAGAAGCTTTATCTCAGGTTTTTTCGAAATAACAATCTGATCTATATTTACGGCAATGAAATATACGCAGAGTATGAGAGACTGAGGAAAAAACTTGAAGTAGAAATTGCGAAGGCGGTAAGGGTTCATAAACGTTCCCTGCCTGAAACCCTGCCTGATACGGAGAATATATCGTTTGCTTCCCTCTATATACCTGCAGAAGAGCTGGGCGGTGATTTGTTCGATGCATTTCAGGTGGACAATGGGCTGCTGAATGATTATTTTGAACAGTATGTTTGTTTCATCGCTGATGTTTCCGGCCATGGATTGGACAGCGCCATGCTGGCTATTTATGTGAAAGATACGATCAGAAGCTTTTTCAGACTGAAGCATATACCGGGCCAGATCTTATCCCCGAAAGATATCATGCACTTTTTTATTGATCAATACAGGAAGGAAGGATATCCGGAGGAATATCTGGTCTGCCTTTTCATAACCGTTCTTGATCTTAAAACAATGGAATTGACTTATTGTAATGCAGGAATGCATATTTGCCCTGTGATGATCAGGGATGAAGACCATATCCTAGAGCTGAACCATGCGGGCATGCCCATTTCAACGGCTATCAATCCCAATTGGTTGAAGTATGAGGATACGACTTTACAGCTGCTCCCTTCAATGACCCTGTTTCTTATGTCTGACGGATTGCCGGAGCAAAGGGTCAACCATGAATTTTACGAGGAAAGGTTAAATAAACTGCTTCCTGAAATATCCCGTTTGGAGCCGGCTGACATTGTCTGCAGAATTCATGAAAACTTTACTGATTTCTTGCGTTATGAGAAAATTAAAGATGATATTACCATGGTTGTCGTGAAGCTGAAATAAGGCATGAACGGTACGATTGAAAGGAGGAAACCCGAATGCAGCAAATACTGGATGGAATTTTAGCAGCAATCGAGGATGAAAAAAAGGCACAGAGGCATTATCAGATGCTGGCTGAAAAAGCAGAGGATCCGAAAGTTGAAAAGTTCTTCGAACAGTTGAGAATCGACGAAGAAAATCATGAGAAGATACTGAGGGACCGTTATGATTCTTTTGTCAAAATCTTAAAAACCGATAAGGAAAAGAATGGATGAATTCGATAAATGATATATTTATTGTTGATTATTAAACAATAAATATTAATATATTGAAGAAACATTTGGAAACGAATTAATTCCGTGGTAAAATTAAGTCTCTGATGTAAAGAATTGCTATGAGTTAACTAGATTGGGTTGAGATTATGAGAAAGAAAACAGCCACAATATTCATATTGACTGCGATCGTCATCCTTTCATTTATAACTTTTTTTTTAAACAAACCAACTGTCGCTCGGCCGCCGGAACTGACTGGGGGCGTTTTGGATTTAAGCGACTGGTCTTTTGAAGAAAACGGAATTGTCAGCCTGGAAGGAGACTGGTCCTTCTACTTTAATCAATTTTTGACACATGAAGACTTTGAGATGGGTGTTGCTGTTAAGCCGACACCCGTTAAAATCCCCGGCAGTAAAAAGAGTATGGCGGCGTCCAAGCCATTTGAAGATAACAAGTTTTACGGTACGATGCGGCTTGTTGTCAAGCTGCCGGATCATACAAAGACCTATGGCCTCAAATCGGATATCGTATTGACTTCCTATCGGCTCTATATAGACGGGAATCCATACGGCGAAGTGGGGAAAGCAGGAACAGTCCCGGAAGATAGTGTGCCCTACTACAATATCCTTACCGCTTATTTCAGCCCGAACAGCAATGAAGTGGAATTCATTTATCATACGGCAGACTTTTCAGCTGAAGACGGTTCGATAGCAGCACCCAAAATCGGATTGGCCGATCAGATTTCCCGTGAAGGGCAGTTAGGCCTGGGCAGAGATCTATTTCTGTTTGGAATGCTGCTGATTATGGGGATTTATCACTTTGGCCTTTATCTTATGAGGCCCAATGACCGTGCGCCTCTCTATTTCGGAATTTTTTGCCTCTTGTTTTCCTTTCGCATGTTATTGGTAGGAGAACGCTACTTGCCAAGCGGACTGGAACTTGATTTTTTTGTTTACGGACGTATGGCTTATCTCTGCGTTTTTTTAGGATTTTCGGCATTGTGCGGATTTCTGCACGATACTTTGGACGGACTCTATGCAAAATGGTTTATCAGGGCGGGGTTTTCTCTTGGATTGGTTTCCGGTTTTCTTGTTTTGTGGATTCCATATCGTTTCGCGGACAGCCTGCTGATGATTTATGCATTCTTTGGATTCCTGTTGTTAAGTTATGCGATTGTTCGGCTGGTTAGAGGAATACAAAGATCCTATCCCTTTGCAGGAATTGTGTTATTTGGTTTTTTGATACTGGGAGTCACATTTATCAATGATTTCATATATCAGATCACACTTGCCAATACCCCTTCCCTTATCCCGTTTGGCGTTACTGTTTTTACATTTACACAGGCGTATACGTTGTCTGCCAGATTTTCAAATGCCTTTACGAAGGTTGAGCGGCTTTCTCTGGAAAACGAATCGATCTTAAATGAACTGAAGCTTATGAACAGTAATCTTGAATCACTCGTTGAAGAGCGGACTTGTGAATTGCAGAAGGCTTTGGAGGAAATGGAAGACATGTCCAAAACCGACTATTTGACGAAATTGCCAAACCGTCGTTTGGTACTTGCGAGAATCAATCAGCTCATGGAAGAAAAAAAGAGTTTTTGTGTCGCTTTGGCAGATATTGACCATTTTAAAGATATTAACGACAGATTCGGGCATGTGAAAGGAGACGAGATCCTGATACGCATATCAGAAGTATTACATACAGCGGTTGGAAGCTGTGGTATTGTCAGTCGGTGGGGCGGTGAAGAATTCCTAATCGTGCTGGAGACAGATCGGGTTGACTCGATTCCGGAGAAGGCAGATGAGATACGGAGAGCAGTAGAGGAGCACTGGCACGAAGACATAGAGAAAAATATCACGGTTACCATGGGGTTGTGTGAACATGAGGAGAATATTTCAATAAATTCCATGATAGCATGCGCGGATAAGTATCTTTATAAAGGAAAGAAAGCCGGCAGAAACCGTTGTGTTGACGGAAGCAGAAAAAGAAAGTCTTCTTGATAGGCTGTTAAAACGGAGATGAAAACGGAAATGAAAATGAACAAAGAATGGAAAAGTGTGTTTCGTGGAAAGCGAATCAATAGACTAGCCTGTATCCTGCTACTCTGCATGTGTATGTTCTTGTTTACAGCATGTAAAACAACCGAGCAGTCTGATGATGATACGGCTGAAATTCCGGTCGATTCGCTCATTATTGCCGATGGACAAACGGTTTCGGAAAGGTTTGATGTCCCCAGGGGATTTAAACGGCTGACACCGGATGAGGAATCCTTCGCATATTACCTTCAGAAATTACCTTTGAAGCCAGATGGTTCTAAAGTGAAATACTATGACGGAAGAGAAAAACAGAGAGACGTTTATCTGGCGGTAGTTGATCTCAGTTTGCCGGATCGGGACCTGCAGCAGTGTGCGGATGCAGTGATGCGGCTAAGAGCAGAGTATTTATATTCCATGAAACGATTTGATGAAATCCAATTCAACTTCGTTAGCGGCTTTCGTGCAGAATTTTCAAAATGGGCCGCCGGCAACGGGATCTCAGTGAATGGCAGCATCGTATCATGGAACACAAACCGGAATAACGACAGTTCTTACGAGAGCTTTCAAAATTATCTCAGCGTCGTCTACGCTTATGCTTCCACCTTGTCTCTGGAAAAAGAATTAATCGGAAAGCCGATTTCGGATCTGGCCATAGGGGATGTATTTATACAGGGCGGCTCACCGGGCCACTGTGTTATTGTTGTTGATATGGCTGTGAATGAAAATACCGGTGAAAAAATCTTTATGCTGGCGCAGAGTTATATGCCGGCGCAGGATATTCAGATTTTAAAGGGAGAATATGAAGGCTCCCCTTGGTTTTCGGCATATATCGGAGATATGCTGGAAACACCCGAGTGGACATTCAAGGTTTCCGATCTGAAAACCTGGTGATAATAGTTCAGGTAAATGAGGGAAGGGTGGACTGCCATTAAGTCAGTCCTTTTACCAGTACGGTATCGCATTTTGCAGCTTTCAGACGGTAACTGAGGATGGACTGATATTCGGGCGATTCATACCAGTATTGAAATGCCGTTTTGTCAGGAAATTCAATAATGACAATTCTTTCGTATGTCCATTCTCCCTCCAGTACGGTCGGATCTGTATCTGTCGCTAAGTACTTCCCTTTAAATTTGCGAAATACTTCATCCACACCGATTAAATACTTTTTGTATTCCTCTTCATCATGTATTTGAATTTGTGCAACAAAATAATACCTCATTTTACCCTCCTCCATATAGGATTTTATGTTTTAACATAAAGAACGAAACATCAATTCATTTTTGCCGCTGCTCTTGCTTTGATAAATGCAGCAATTGAGCGGTCGATATCTTCATATGTTGTCCGGTAGGAGCAGATGCTGATTCTGATGACCGGATGATCCTCCCATTTTGCTCCTCCGCACCAGCATACTCCGGAAGCCTGTATTTCATTCAGCATCGTTTCCGTTATATCCGGACTCTCTGCCGAAACAAGCACCTGATTGAATGCTACATGATTGTGAATCCTAAAATGATTCTGCTTCAGCTGCTCCGAAAAATATACGGCCTTATCGTGCAAATCCTCTACAAGCTCAGAAACACCGTTTCTTCCCAGTGATTTTAAAGCTGCCCAAATATCAACGGCTCTGGCACGCCGGGACATATCCGGAGTATAGAGCATTCCGTCGCGATTGTCGCTGTAGATAATATAGGAACCGGTCATATGAAGTGCTTTCGTCAGTGCTTTCCTGTCATCGCACATAATAATCCCGTTATCGTAAGGAGCATTCAGTGTTTTATGTGCATCCAAAGACCACGAGTTGGCTATTTCAATTCCTTTTGTCAGATGGTTCAACCTGCCGGAGGCAGCCGCCCATAATCCGAATGCCCCATCCACATGTACCCAGGATCCCGCATTCCTGGCTTTTCTGCAAAGGATATCGAAATCGTCAAAGGCACCGGTATTCACATTACCGGCCTGCAAAATCAGCAAAGTTCTGCTGTCCAGCTTTGGAACAGCATCAACAGAGATTCTGCCCTGAGCGTCCATAGGAACTTTTATAATCCGATCACTTCCGAGACCTAAGATCGAAAGTGCTTTATAAACGGATGAATGGGCGCCTTCCCCAAGAACAACACGAATTTCAGGAGCACCGAACAGTCCTTTTCTGCTCACATCATAGCCTGTCTGCTCCATCAGACGGTTTCTTCCGGCAGTCAGTCCGCAAAGTGTTGCTGTAGAACTTCCTCCGACAAATCCTGCGGCAGTCTCCGGGGGGAAACCAAATAAGTCGTTAAGCCAATTTTCACATACATCTTCCAGGACAGAAACGACAGGAGATATTATATAAAGTGCTGCATTCTGATCCCAGGTATCGGATAACCATTTGGCAGCCAGGGAAGCAGGGATGACACCGCCATTGACAAATCCGAAGTAGCGGCCTCCGGTTTGAGCGACTGTGGCGGGTGAGCCGTAATGATGCAGCTTTTTGATGATTTCATAGGGATCGCAGGGCTCGTCAGCCAGCGCTTCCCTGAAGCTGCTGAGGCCGTTGATCGCACTTTGATCCGGGAAAACCGACTGTTCGTTTATCTTGTTCATATACTCGATGGCGTAATCTTTTGCCTGTTCGAACAAGTTCATATCTTCTGCCTCTTCCCGGAGACGATCACTTATAATACGAGGTTTATCATTCATACATAACCTTCTCCCTTCGGTTTTAGAACTTTAATGAGGGCAACAATTTAGTCGGCCGCGTAAAATGTATGCATATATTTCATATTGTACGCTTGTAATTGTATGCAGTCAATGATATAATTGTATGCAATACAAAAATTAAATGAGGTTCTTGATGATAAACGATAAAAGATGGTTTCCGAAAATAGAGAAGGGAAAAAAGTCTCTCAGTGCCGCCATCTCGGAAGCTCTGGAAGAGGATATTGCAAAAGGCAAATTAAAGCCCAATGAGCAATTGCCGCCTCAAAGAGAGCTGGCGGATCAGCTCGGCGTTAATCTCAGCACGATTACCCGGGCCTTCCGGCTTTGTGAGCTGAAAGGATTGCTGTACGGAGTCGTTGGACGCGGCACATTTGTCTCTGCTGACGCCAAGGTACCGCTGTCACTCGAGCAGCTGGACAGTAACGAGGGAATTGAAATGGGCCAGGTCCTGCCGCTATATTCTTTCGATACAGAAACGGTAAAAATAGTAAAAACTTTTCTTCAGGATATGGATATGGAAAGACTGTTTCGGTATTCCGATCCCCAGGGACTTGCAAATCATAGAGCCATCGGTGCGGATTGGCTCAGGCATTTTCATCTCAATGCTCAGCCGGAGGACATCATGATAACGCCGGGGTCCCAAAGCGCTGCCGCAAACTGCTTGTTAACGCTTTTTCAATACGGTGACCGTATAGCTGTCGATGCAGCAACATATCCGGGATTCAAATCGCTGGCGGCTTTATACGGAATACGGCTTGTTCCGATAGAGATGACGGAGGATGGAATGAGTGCGGAAGGTTTGTTGCATGCGTGCAAAAATGAAGGGATTAAGGGCGTTTATCTGATGCCCGAAGTACAGAATCCGACAACCCGGGCCATCTCAAAAAACCGCAGAGAGCAGCTTTCAGAAATCATCAGAAAATACAATCTGATTCTCATCGAAGATGATGCGTACGCCTATACCGGTGATCCTGATAGTATTCCGGTTACATCCTATGTGCCCGACCATGGGATTTATGCAGGCGGAATCGCCAAGCTGCTTGGCCCCGGCTTTCGTATTTCTTTCGTGAAGGTACCGAAGGCATATATGGAACCGATGAAAAGAGGGCTTCTAAATACAACGTGGATGGCTTCACCGATTACGGCGGAAATGGTAGCCCGGCTGATTACCTGTGGGAGGGCCGACGATCTCATTCGACTAAAGAGAGAGGAAGCACGAAAGAGAAATATGCTGGCCCTGGAGATCTTATCCGGATATCAGCAGGCATACAGAACCTGTGGATTTTTTCAGTGGCTGTCTCTGCCGGACAGCTGGCAGGGTCAGGCCAGGGACTTCGAACTGATGGCCCGCGAAGCAGGGGTTCAAGTCTTTTGTGCTGAAAAATTTGCGGTGGGAAGCGTGCCGGTTCCTCAGGCAGTACGAATCTCACTGTCGGGTCCCGATACGATTCATACGCTGGAAAAGGGTCTGGAGAGAATAAAATGCGTATTGCAGAGAGGATACCGGCCGGAAGACGGGATGCTTTGATTAGTATTGAATTTACTTTTAAATTCCCGGAACGATTTCAAAAACACTGCCCTGGTAGAAATCTGTCACATTCATTGATCCGTAAACTCCCAGATACATTCTTGTCTGATCCTGATTCGTTCCCAAAACAGTATAAAAAGAGGATCGGGATCCAAAATCATAATCGGGTTCAATTACATGAAAATCATTTTGGCCGCTGCCTACGGCCGCTCTCGTATATGCCAGAACACCTCTGGCCGGTGATTGTGAATTGTGTGCATGGGACCGGGCAAAGTCTGTAAACACAATGCTTCCGGTTAAATCAGGAATTGCGGCTCCCATGTATGGCTGAACACCTGTTAATGCGGTTGCCTCAAACTTACCGGGCCGGAGATCTATATGGAAATAGCTTGTAATCGGCGGCAGCCGCAGAGCGGAGGTTTCTACCGCTTCACTATAATAAGCAACTGTTATTTCATTCAAATCCCGATTCGCGGAGCAACGTCGGATCATTGAAGTCGGCAGCGGTCCCTCCCATCCTCGCCAGCCCAGATTGACCAATCCATTCCGGTCAGGTTCAGCATGTGTAAAAGAATCCTGAATCAACCGAATCACCGGAATCGGCCTGTAATGATCAAAGGAAAAGATCGACTCTGCCAGATCCTGTCCCACATTTCCGACATATTTCACGTATCGGTCATAAAACCATTGGTAGGATATGCCGGGGATATTGCGAACGCCTTTCGCAATGACCGTAAGCATTTCCTGAGACGTTTCGGGAAGTTCAAAGAACCGGGTGACGACGGGAGGGTTGCCGGAGAATCTATTTATATCAACATCGATTTCAATGATTTTTCCCGCGATTTCCATATCATCCTGACTTAAATTATACGGATCATAACCGGAACCTCCATCCCCGGTCGTTAAGACAAGTCTTCCGGTTTCAGGTGAAAAGTTCAGACTGTTAACGCCGTTATGATTCATAAATGGCCTTCTTAAATTGAGCAATGTCCGCCGTTTTGAAGGCTCCCCATTCGGTTGAAGCATCCATTCTTCAACGGTATCGATATGATCATACCGTTCTTCTCTGTTTTCCCACTTCAGGCTCAGAGTTTGCGGATTACATGGATCTGGTAAAAAGAATTTTTCAGGTGCGCCGGGGCCTTGCGTACCGGCGGCTGAATAGTGAAGATAAAACAGACCGTTATTTGAAAAATAAGGATGGAATGCCAGTCCCAGCAGTCCACGTTCATCATATCCGCCGCCGTCAGTACCCAGTTCCAGTATGCGGGAGCGGATATCCAGAAAAATCTCTGCAGTTTCGTCTCCTACGGAAATGATTTCTCCCACCTGGGTTGCAATGAATAATCTTTCAGTTGAATCACCCGGATACACAGCGGTTTTCAATACAGTAGGCAAATTAATATTGCTTATGACAGGGCTCAGCTTAACTTTGACATCTACCAATATCCGGTACCTCTCATTTCTTATTTGTTATGTTATAACAAAAATATGCTTCAAACCTGACGGTTAGTACCGAAACGAGGCGGCAGATCCTAAAGTTTGGATGCATCCCGGCTGCTTTTGATATGGAAAAAAGTATGATTAAATTGTAAAATAACAAATCGGCTGGTATCATAATAGAAGAAGCCCGGCAGAAAGGCTTCCAGGGAATCGGAAATGCAGACCCAGGTCAGGCTGCTTTGAAGCAGTGAAAATGAAGGATTTGAAATAGATGATAAAAAAACTGGTCATTGGAATACTGGCGCATGTGGATGCGGGCAAGACTACATTATCAGAGAGCATGCTTTATCTGAGCGGGAAAATCGCAAGGATGGGCAGGGTGGACAACAGAGATGCTTATTTGGATACCTTTGAGCTTGAACGTATTAGGGGAATTACGATCTTCTCAAAGCAGGCCATATTTGAAATCGGCGGCATCGGGGTTACCTTGCTGGACACACCGGGACACGTGGATTTTTCAGCGGAAATGGAAAGAACGCTTCAGGTACTGGATTATGCCGTTTTAGTTATAAGCGGCGCAGATGGAGTACAGGGACATACGAAAACATTATGGCGTCTGCTTGACCGGTATCATATCCCCGTTTTTATTTTTGTCAACAAGATGGACCAGATCGGGACGGATAAAGAGAAAGTGATCAGACAATTAAAACAGCTGGATGATGCCTGCATTGAATTCGGACAAGATCAGTCAGATCCTTTTTGTGATCAACTGGCAATGTGTGATGAAGCCATGATGGAAGCATATCTGGAAACAGGGCGGATTGAAGCATTGCAGATACAGAAGGCAATCGTAGAACGAAACGTCTTCCCGTGTTTTTTCGGTTCTGCATTGAAACTGGAAGGTGTTGGACAGTTGCTTCAGGGAATTGAGAAGTATGCGATGACTCCAAGCTATTCCGGCGAATTCGGAGCGAAGATTTACAAGGTCAACAGAGATGACCAGGGAAATCGTCTTACCCATATGAAGCTGACCGGCGGGAAGCTGAAGGTAAAAGATGTTTTAACAAATGGTGTCTGGGAAGAGAAAGTGAATCAAATCCGGATCTATTCCGGGCAGAAATTTGAAGCAGTGGGCGAATTAGAAGCGGGTTCCGTATGCGCGGTAACCGGTCTTAGCCAATCAAAGCCGGGGGATGGATTGGGAATCGAAAATGCTGTTTATACGCCCCTGTTGGAACCCGTGCTGTTTTACAGGATGATACTTCCGGAGGGCTGCGACCCCAGGGCAGTGCTTCCCAAATTGCGTCAGCTGGAAGAAGAGGATCCGGAGCTTCATATCGTCTGGGACGAGCAGCTGCAGGAGATTCAGGTTCGAATCATGGGAGAGGTTCAGATTGAGGTACTAAAGAGTCTGATTCAAAGCCGTTTTGATATTGATGTTTCCTTTGGCGACGGAAGGATCGTTTATAAAGAGACGATCGCAGACGTCGTGGAGGGAGTCGGACACTTTGAACCGCTGCGGCATTATGCGGAGGTTCATCTGTTGCTGGAGCCCGGCAAGGCGGGAAGCGGCCTTCAGTTTGGTTCTGCGTGCAGTGAAGATATGCTGGGGAAAAACTGGCAGCGGCTTATTATATCCCATCTGGAAGAAAAAGTTCATAAGGGGGTTCTCACGGGATCACCGATTACGGATTTGAAAATAACATTAGTGTCAGGAAGAGCGCACAATAAGCACACGGAGGGCGGTGATTTCCGTGAGGCAACCTACCGCGCAGTACGTCAAGGTCTGAAAGAGGCGGAGTCTGTATTGCTGGAGCCCTGTTACGCCTTTCAGCTGGAACTGCCCGAGAATATGGTGGGAAGGGCGATGACTGATATCGAAAAAATGCACGGCGTGAGTGAAATCGCTCAGGTTAACGGCGAAATGGCACTGCTCACTGGAAGCGCGCCGGTGATTACCATGAGGAATTACCAGAAAGAGATATCTGCTTACACAAAAGGCCTTGGCAGGCTGTTTTGCACCTTGAAAGGATACGAACCATGCCATAATGCGGAAGAAATAATTGCATGCATTGAGTATGATTCGGAACGGGATCCTGAGAATCCGACAGGCTCTGTATTTTGTGCCAATGGCTCAGGATTTTTTGTAGAATGGGATAAAGTAAAAGATTATATGCATGTGGAAGGCTATCTTACGAAATCTGATGAAGTCTCAGGCGGATCGGTTCAAAAAACAGTCTCTTATGGTGAAGAAAGACAGATCAGCAAAGAGGAGATTGACCATATCATCAGTAGAACCTTCTATGCAAACCAGGGAAGGAAGTCTGCCTGGAAAAGGCGAATCGCAGCAACAGAAAGGCATTATGCCGATAAACAGGATGAAACTTCCTACTTAAAGCATGGTCAGCCTCCAGTCCGGTCCGACAGACAGAGAGAGATAAAAGAAGAATATCTTCTGGTAGACGGTTATAACATTATTCATGCATGGCCTGAATTAAAAGAACATGCAGGCGAGAATATGGACGGTGCCAGAATGAAATTACTGGATTTACTCAGCAATTACCAGGGGATCCGGAAATGCCGAATTATCGTTGTGTTTGACGCATATCGGGTTCAGAGAAATACGGAAGAGATAATCGACTATTATAATATCCATCTGGTATTTACCAAAGAGGCACAAACTGCAGACCAGTATATTGAAAAGTTCGCTCATGATAACAGAAGCAAATACCGTATCACCGTTGCGACGTCTGACGGTTTGCAGCAAATGATTATTAGGGGATCAGGGTGTTCCCTGCTGTCCGCCAGGGAACTAAAGGCTGAAATTGAAGAGGCGAATGAGAGGTTAAGAAAGGAATACGCAGAAATGCAGAGAAGAGACCGTCATCTTCTCATCGATTCTTTGTCACCGAAAGGCAGACAGCAGATGGAAGAGCTGAGAAACAAGGAATAATAAGGATTGTAGAATAAAATGCAGGTTTTCGAATACGGGCAACGTGAAATTGAATACTTAAAAAGAAAAGACAGGAAACTCGGAGAGGCAATCGACAGGATTGGCCTGATAAAGCGGGAAATCACCCCTGAACCGTTTACCGCACTTGTTTCCAGTGTCGTCAGTCAGCAGATTTCCAATAAAGCTGCGGAAACGGTATGGAGCCGGTTCTGCTGTCTCGTCGGGGCGATTTCGCCGGAGGCTGTCGCAAAGGCCGGGCTGTATGAAATTCAGGGCTGTGGAATGTCTGTAAGAAAAGCAGGATATATAAAGGGAATCGCGGATGCTGCGAATTCCGGTGATATCGATTTTGAGACGCTTCCTGCTTTGTCTGATGTTGAGATAATAAATAAGCTTTCCTCCTTGCATGGAGTCGGCGTCTGGACCGCCGAGATGCTTCTGATTTTTTCACTCTGCCGCCCCGATGTGGTAAGCTACAGGGATCTGGCGATCCGCAGGGGAATGATGAACTTATACGGTCTGAAAGATCTCCCGAAGGACAAGTTTGACAAATACCGAAAGAGATACTCGCCCTACGGTTCAGTGGCATCGTTGTATCTCTGGGAGCTTGCCGTATTATAACGGATTACGGTGATTCCGGTTCCAAGACAATAACTTCTGGATTACTTTCCCAGATATTTTGCAGCAATTTCAGACAAAATGAATTGAAAACTGATACATTTTCCCATATAATGACCTCAGGGATTGAAGATGATATGGGGGGGGATGTTTGGATGTTGAAGAAGAAAAACCAGTTTTACAATCGAATGTAGGACTGGTCTTTTATTTCATAAAGCACGGCAGAAATCGGCGAGAGCATTGAATCAGACAGTAAGCGAGGGATAGAATCATGAACGAAAGAAAGAATCATAGAATTCATGCGAAGGTAATATGCGGAATCACAATAGCGCTTGTAATCAGCCTGTCCTTTTTTTCCCCATGGGGAGAAGACCAGGCGTACGCATCGTCGGATGTCAGTGTTACGCTAGACGGGGAGGCTGTCGTGTTTGAAAAAGGATACGGCAAACCATTTATCGATGCAAACAGCAGGACACTGGTGCCTCTTCGCGGCGTGATGGAGACTTTCGGCGCAATGGTTACGTGGAATGGTGAAGACAGCACGGCTGTCGTTGAGAAGGATCGGATTATGGTGCAGGTTCCCGTGGGAAAATCCTATATCCTTGTAAACGGGACAATGATCCCAAATGACACTTCCGCCGTGATCAGAGATGACAGGACGTATCTTCCGATCAGGGCTGTTCTGGAGGCCTTCGGAGCAGGTGTTTCATGGGATGAGACCAAAAGAACCGTTGTCGTCAGAACGGATGGCACTGTTGCGATAAGTCCACAGGAGCCCGGGCGGGGAGGAACCGTATCGCGAAGCGGAGAGCTGAACGCCATGTGGATATCTTTTCTTGAGTACATGGAAATGCCGAAACAGGAAGAGGGTTTCAAGGCGGCGATTGACAAGATGTTTGATGACTGTGAGGCTCTGGGAATGAATGCGGTTATCGTCCATGTCCGTTCCCACAGTGACGCCATGTATCCTTCAAAGTACTACCCGTGGTCCACTTTTTCCTCAGGCATTCAGGGCGTCAGCCCCGGATATGATCCGCTGGCTTATATGGTTTCCGCAGCTCACAGCAGGGGACTTGAGTTTCACGCCTGGTTGAATCCTTACCGGGTGACGGGATACGGAAGTTATTGGAATCAGGTGTGTACGAGCAATCCGGCAAGAGTTTGGCTTTCCGACAATGATCCGTCCAATGACCGATGGGTACTTTTACATAGAGGGGAATATTATCTGAATCCGTCGGTTCCCCAGGTGAGGCAGATGATTGTGGACGGAGTCAAAGAAATTGCTGCAAACTACGATGTGGATGGGATTCATTTCGACGATTATTTCTATCCGTCTCTAAACAATTCTGATTCTGCCCTGTGGTTCGACAAGCCGGAATACGACACCTCAGGAAGTAGACTGAGTCTTGCAGACTGGCGCCGCGATAACGTAAATAAGCTGGTCAAGGCTGTTTTCTCGGCAGTAAAGGAGACGGATGCCAACATGGAATTCGGAATCAGCCCGGCCGGGAACGCGGAAAATCTTCGTAGAAACGACGCCTACTTTGTTGATATTGACAAGTGGATGGCGAACCCGGGATACGTGGATTATATCATGCCCCAGCTGTATTGGGGCTTTGAAAGAAAAGATTCTTCGGGAAAGATCGCTCCCTATGCATACGAGAATAATCTTAGAACCTGGGTCAATCTTGCAGCAAAGGGAGATGTAAAACTATTCATCGGTTTGAACATGGCTAACGCCGGAACCAGTGTCTCGGATAACAATCCGGTCTCCGAATGGCTGCGCTATGACGATATCATTGCCAGACAGGTGCTTGCGGCAAGAAAGACCGGAAAGGTCGACGGTTTTGCATATTTCAGATATGCGAGCTTTTATAAGAGTGAAGCTCGAAACGAGGTGAAAAACCTAATAGAGGTGCTGCCCGGCTATGCCCGTTGAGATATTCATGAAATACATAATAAAATAATTACAGAAACATATGACAAACTGTCCCCTCAGGCCAAGACCAATGGCTTCGGGGGAATTTTTTTGAATAAATAAGAAAAAACAGCAAGAAAAATCAAAAATGAAATGCTCAGGGCTGCTATACTATTTGTCGAAAGGGGAGGTTACCGTGAAGGGTTTTGATATTGTTGTTGCAGCCATCGGATACATGGAAAACCATCTTACTGAAAAAATGGATCTGGATGTCGTAGCAGACGCAGTTCATTATTCAAAATATCATCTGCACCGCATGTTTACTGATACGGTGGGACTGACCATACACGATTATGTTCAGCGCCGACGGCTTACGGAAGCGGCGAAGCTGCTTGTGTTCTCTGACAAATCCATTCTGGAGATCGCACTTTTGGCAGGATATAACAGCCAGCAGGCCTTTAACGCTGTTTTTAAAGCAATGTATAAAAGCTCTCCCATGAAATTCAGAAGAAATGAGGTGTTTTATCCTTTGCAGCTGGAATTTAAATTCGACAGCCATTTCCGGGGAGGCACAGAGAAACAAAATGCCGGGAGGGAATTGCGGTTTGCTGTTGAATCGGATATACCCCTCTGGATGGACCTGGTACGTCTGGTCATCGACGGATTTCCCAATCTCATAGAGGAGGAGCATGTAATGGTGCTCAGGCAGAGCATTGTAGATCGAAGCTCGCTGATCATGACGGAAGGAGACCTTGCCATCGGCATCATGATGATATCCTATGTAACGGGAAGCATCGATTTTCTGGGAGTTCATCCGCTGTACCGAAAGCAGGGGATCACACGAGCCTTGCTGGACAGAGCCATCTTCGAACTTCTCGGACATCAGAACATCTCCATCACGACCTTCCGGGAAGGGGACAGGGCGGATACAGGCTACCGAAAAGCGCTGAAAGAGCTGGGATTTGCGGAAGCGGAGCTTTTAACGGAATTCGGGTATCCCACCCAGAGAATGATTATAAAAAGGAAGAGGAAGAAGGAAAAGAATGATTGAGAACAGACAATCGAATTATACGGACGAAATGGATCACCTTGAGAAAATAAAGGTTAAATTAGCAGCTGCGTTACACAACTATGAGGAAACGGTTGAACGGTATGACAGAGAGTACAGGGATTCGAAGCGCTATCTGGCGGAGTACAGAAATGAGATAGACCCCAGGGAAATTTTTCAGAATGAGATGGCAATGAAGCAAATCGAGCGAGCCGGAATTATGACGGTTCACATTCGCGACAGAATTGCCAAGCTGATCGATTCTCCCTACTTTGCCCGTATCGACTTTCGCGAAGAGGACGAGAAAGACGCGGCAGTCTTTTATATCGGGAGATTTTCCTTTTCCGATAAAGAAAAGGCTGAAATTCTGATTTTTGACTGGCGAGCACCGGTTTCAAGCATATTTTACGATTATGAGCCGGGTCCGGCAGAATATGATGCGCCGATTGGAAGGGTGCAGGGAGAGCTGACCAGAAAGCGGCAGTTTAAAATCTCACGGGGACAGCTGGAATATGCCCTCGAAAGTGCGGTCAGCATCCGTGACGACGTCCTGCAAAAAGAACTGAGCCATACCTCTGATGAAAAAATGAAATCCATCATTGCAACCATACAAAAGGAGCAGAATCGGATCATCCGCAGCGACCATGCCGAGACGCTGATCATTCAGGGAGTTGCGGGCTCCGGCAAAACATCTGTTGCTCTGCACCGCATCGCATTCCTGCTCTACCGATACAAGGAGACATTATCGGCCCGCAATGTGGTAATCCTTTCTCCCAACAAGGTATTTGCAGATTATATTTCCAATGTTCTTCCCGAACTGGGTGAGGAGCCGATCTTCGAATTGAGCTTTACTGATCTTGCTGAAATCCAGCTCGATGGGATCATCCGGTTTCAGCCTGCCGAGGATCCGCAGGGAACGGGCGATCCTTCCTGGGCTGAACGGGTGAGACTGAAGTCCGGAATTAATTTTGTCAAAAGGGTGGATGAATACCTGGAGCATGCGGCAGATGCATATTTTGAACCCGCCGACTGCACGTTCGGCCGGTTCAAAATATCCGGGGAATGGATCCGGGAACGCTATGATGCGTACAGGAATTATCCGGTTATGAGGCGGCTGCGCGAGGTAGCCGAAGATATTTACAACCGCTTTGCAACGGAAAACATCCGAAACGAAAAACTGCCGGACCTCAAAGAAATTTTCGGGAAGCTTGCTGATATGTATCAAATCAAGGACACCCTATCCCTCTACAAGGATTTTTATCGTACATTGAATATTCCAGATAAATTGGTACTGCACGAAAAGGAGATGCTGGAATGGGCGGATGTCTATCCGTTTCTTTATTTCCACGCCGCCTTTGCGGGATTGAAAGAAAACAAAATGATCAAGCATCTGGTCATCGATGAGATGCAGGACTATACGCCCATACAATACGCTGTTATCAATCAGCTTTTCCGCTGTAAAAAGACGATCCTCGGGGATTTCGGGCAGTCGCTCAACCCCAACCATCTTCATACGCTGAATGATTTAAACCGAATATATCAGAATGCGGAGGTCGTCAAGCTGAATAAAAGCTACCGGTCTACCTTCGAAATTATACAATTTGCAAAGAGAATTCAAAATGTGGAGGAGCTTGTTCCCGTTGAGCGTCACGGTGATATCCCCGAAGTCATCATCTGCAGGGATTCCTCAGAGGAACTTGAAAAAATCAGAGAAAAAATAGAGGACTTTCAGAACAGCGGCAGGGCGACCCTGGGCATTATACTGAAAACAAACGAAAAGGCAGAGACGCTTTCTCGGGTACTGGGGGATTTCTTTGAAATACAGCTTCTCACTCCTGAAAGCCGACGATTTTCAAACGGAATAACGGTCACATCAGTTCAAATGTCCAAGGGCCTTGAATTTGATGAAGTAATCATTCCCTCGGCAGACAGGGAAACCTATCACACCGATCATGACCGCAAGCTGTTATATATCGCCAGCACGCGGGCAATGCATAAGCTGTCCTTCCTCCACACCGGCATGCTGACCGGACTGATCGGAGAAGAACGGCCTACCAGGTATCGGCATGCCGTGTGCAAAAACAGTAAACAGCGGTCGGGTGTTTAAGTTACCTCTTCAGTCCTTAATTAATGCGTGTAGTTTCAACGACTACACCTTTTTTGCAGTTTTGATGAAATATTATTCACGAAAAGAATGAAAAAGATTTACAGCTTTAAAGTTGTATGATACAATTGAACAAAAATGACATAAGGATGATGGACATGGGAGAACATAAATATAGAGAACTTTTAGACAAGCTGCGGAACGATATTAAAAACGCCGTCTACGCGGAAGGACAGAAGCTGCCAAGTGAAAACGAACTGGCTGACGATACAGGATACAGCCGCCAGACCGTGCGTCGGGCAATCGGACTTCTGGAGGAGGAAGGCTTCTTAAGCCGCATCCGGGGCAGCGGCACCTATGTTCGCAGCGCGGTACCGCACCGAGCGGCCACTCACAATATTGGCGTTGTGACTACTTATATCGGGGAGTACATTTTTCCGTTGATTTTGCATGGTATTGACGAAGTGTTGTCTGAAAACGGATATACTCCAATGTTAAGTGCAACGCGAAACCGTGTAGACAACGAGCGGCGGATCCTGACGGAATTTCTAAGCAAACCCATCGACGGACTGATCGTGGAAGGTACGAAAACGGCCATGCCTAATCCGAATATCGATCTATATGTCCATTTAAAAGAAATCGGAATTCCGGTCGTATTTATAAACGGTTATTATCCGGAACTGAAAAAGCCCGTCTATGTCGTTGCAGATGACCGTGCCGGTGGACGGCAGGTCTGCGTGGAACTGCTGAAGAAAGGACACAGGCATATCGCGGGCATTTTTAAAAGTGACGATATCCAGGGTCATCGGCGTTATGCGGGTTACGCCGATGCGCTGCGGGCTGAAGATATCCCGGTAAGCGACGACAACGTACTGTGGTATACCACTGAGAACCGCGATGATCTGCTTGCCGCCCTGACCATGCGGACGCTGCGTGATTGTACCGCGGTCGTATGCTACAATGATGAAGTTGCGTTGCAGGTGCTGAACGTACTGCAGAAAAACGGAGTGGATGTACCGAATGATATTGAACTTGTAAGCTTTGACAACAGTACAATTGCACAGTTTTCTCCGGTGAAGTTTCTTTCCCTGTCCAATCCGAAAGAATATCTGGGACAGCTTGCCGCACAAAAACTGATCAGTATCCTGCAATTTAACGAAGTGACGCCGACCATACTACCTTGGAGTATTGACTGAATTAAAAGTTTTCTTTTCTGGAAATGTTGAGAAGTGCTGAATTTGGGATGACCGATACGAACGCTTTCGTTCCCGGTCAATCCCTTTTTTTAACTAAATCTACCATATTGGCCCAAGATGTACGCATAGTTGTTCGACAATATTCGCAAAAAAGTATATTAGTTGTATTGCATTGTGAAAAACGATGTGATATACTTCAGTCACATAAAAGAATCCGGCCGAGAAAACGTCTATAAATCACAAGCAAGTCATATCGATCTAATCATTTCAATTTTATCGGGGTCGAACCGATGAAATAAATATTCTATTATGAATCTTTTGAGAAGAGAATGGAGAGAGAGTTATGAAAAGAAAAAGTCTTAGTATTATCCTCTGTTTGTTACTGGTGATGACCATGATGACCGGATGTGGCGGTTCCGCCAAGGATTCAACTGGTGATGACTCAAATGCAACCGGTGACAAAATCAAAATCGGTGTTTCCATCTGGAGTTCAACCGATACGCTGGGCAGTCAGTGTAAGAAGATCATTGACGCCGCAGCGGATGCGGTAGGCGCTGAAGTGATGTATGTCGACCAGGGGCACGTATCCGAACAGGTCACAGCTTCAGTTGAAACCCTCGCCGCAGCAGGCTGTCAGGGTATCATTATCTGCAATTCATCTTCGGCTGAGATGACTTCCGTCATCAACACATGTACTCAGAACAAAGTATATGTATCCCAATTCTTCCGTATTATCAACAAAGACAGCAATCCTGATGAATATGCGCTTGCCTGTGAATCCCCTTATTATGTAGGCGCGGTGCATGAAGATGAAATCGCTAACGGCGTTAATCTGGTCAAGATTCTCTGCGACAAAGGGAGCCGCAAGATCGCTCTTGAAGGATGGCAGCCCGGCGACGCTACATTCCTGCTGAGATGGGAAGGCTACAAGAAGGGTATTGAAGAATGGAACAAAGCCAATCCAAGCGACAAGGCAGTACTGCTTGAGCCTCAGTACGGCGGCACCACTTCCGACACCGGAAGAGCAACCGCTGAATCTATCCTTTCCGCAAATCCTGACGCAGATGCCCTGATCGTAGCAGGCGGCGGCGGAGACACCCTGATCGGTGCGCTGGCCGGCGTGGAAGGACTCGGTTTGAAGGGAAAAGTAAACGTCGTATCCACAGACTTTTTGCCTGACCTTGATCAGCAACTGGCAAGCGGCGGTATGGCAGCTGAATCCGGCGGACATTATGCCGACCCGCTGTTCGCTTTCATGATGACTTACAATGCAATAAAGGGCAATTATGAGAAACCTGCAGGCAGCTTTTACGAGATTTTATTCCCGTATCTGTATGTAGCTTCCTCCGAAGACTATGCGAACTATGCAAAATACTTTGTCGACGAGCTGCCTTATACCAAGGATGAACTCGCTGCCATGTCACAGATGAGCTTTGAAGACCTTCAGAAAACAGCAGCTGCACTCTCCATCGCCGACGTACAGGCAAGACACGCACAGTAACTGACGTTAAAATTTTGCGGGGCCGCATACCATGCGGCCCTCTATTTAGCACTGTAAAGTGCTTTGTTTGACAAGGAATGATACATATGAATATTGGAAAGCATTTGAATAAACTCAAAAAAAATAAGATATTCGGCCGTTTCTACGGCATAATGCTGTTAATTCTGCTTGCAGCATTTTTCTGGGCGGTGTTTAAAATTTTAACTCCGGACAATTTTGGAAGCCCGAGTAATCTGTATTATTACCTCCAATCGAGTATTATTTATTCAGTCGGAGCTTGTGGCTTCTATTTTATCGTTGTAATGGGACTGTTCGATTTCAGTATCGGAGCCAATGTGGTACTTTCTGCTATTATTGGAGTCACATTGTCTAAACAGTTCGGCTACCCGGGATTATTGATTGGTGCTGTTTTATGCGGATTGGTAATTGGTTTTTGCAACGGCGTAATATATGCCAAACTCAGGATCCCTTCCATGATCGTCACGGTCGGCCTCATGTTGATTTATGAAAGCGTTGCATATTTTGCGGCCGGCGGTGAAAAACAGTCGCTGGACCCTTCCCTGCAATTCTTCGGTCATGCGCCGGGTAATATGATCCTGGCACTGATCGCGTTCCTGCTGGTTTTCTTTATTTTGAAGTATACGAAAATTGGTACCTATTGCTATGCCATAGGCAGTGACGAGTATGTGGCTAGGAATATGGGAATCAACGTAGATAAGTATAAAATCATAGCGTTCGTGCTATTGCATGGCTTTGTAGGAATCATGGCTGTTCTTTCAGTTAGCTTTGGTACATCCGTGACGGCAGTTACGGGAATGGGCACCATGAGCCGAAACTTTACTCCTCTGATGGGAACTTTCTTCGGCCTTGCTTTCAGGAAATACGGGACTCCGGTACCTGCCATGGTCATCGGTGAATTTATTATTTCCATCATTTTTAACGGCTTCATTGCACTTGGAGCCCCGACCACGATTCAGAATGTTGTAACCGGAGCGGCTTTGCTTATGATCGTTGCACTCACCACCAAGCCGGTTAAAGGTACTGTTGTGAAGTAGGGGGTGATTAGGATGAGAGATATTTTATTGAATGCTGAAAACATTTATAAATCCTTTGGGATAACCAAAGCGGTAAACGACGTGTCGATGTCTTTTGTCAAAGGTGAGATTCATGGACTGATCGGCGAAAACGGATCGGGAAAATCGACCTTTGTATCCATGCTCTGCGGCATCCATTCGATAGACAGCGGCCGTTTTATTCTAAACGGAAAAGAACTTCGTGTCAGAAACCAGGTGGAAGCCAACGACAAAGGAGTTTCGATCATCGTACAGGAGATGGGAACTCTGCCGGGACTGACAGTTGCTGATAATATTTTTCTCGGAAGAGAAGACAGATTTGTAAAATGCGGCATTAAAAACACGACCGCCATGAACCGTGAGGCAACTGAATTACTTGAAAAATATGGATTCGGACATATCAACGCCGCTGCAATGATCGATCACTACAATTTTGAAGACAGAAAACTCATCGAAATTGTCAAGGCGACATACTTCAACCCCCAGATCATGGTTATCGATGAGACGACGACCGCATTAAGCCAGAAGGGCAGAGAAGAACTGTATAAGCATATGAAACGGATCCGTGACGAGGGAAATACCGTGGTCTTTATTTCCCACGATCTTACGGAAGTGATCAAATATACCGATTCCATTTCGGTTTTGCGGGATGGTAAATACATCGACACCGTAAAAAGCGGTGAAGTCAACGAAGATGAGTTGAAACGCCTCATGGTTGGCCGTGAGATCGCCAATAATTACTACCGCACGGATTACGGCGAACCGGTGAACGTCGAAGTTGTGCTGTCGGTCAAAGAGGTATCCGTACCGGGACAGATCACCGCGATCAGTTTCGAACTCCATAAGGGTGAGATACTTGGGTTCGGAGGCCTGAGCGAATGCGGTATGCATGAGGTGGGAAAGGCCATTTTCGGTGCGTCTTACGACCGAACTGGAACTGTATTGCTGGCGGACGGGACTAAGATCGATTCGATTCCCAGCGCAATCAGGCACAGGATAGCTTATGCCTCAAAAGACAGAGACAATGAATCTATCATCATACATGATAGTATTCACGATAATATCATCCTGCCTTCGATCAACGAGCTGGCGGAAAAGAACATCCTCAGGAAAAGGAAGCTGAATGAATTCGCAAACAAGTACGCGAAGCTGATCAGTGTCAAAATGACAGGCGTTGACCAGTATGTATCCAATCTGTCCGGCGGAAACAAACAGAAGGTCGTTCTAGCGCGCTGGATCGGAAAAGACTCCGATATCATCGTGCTTGACAGTCCGACTCGCGGAATCGACGTCAAGGTCAAGGCAGATATTTATTCTTTGATGAGCGAACTGAAAGCAAAAGGAAAATCGATCATTATGATTTCCGAGGAGATTCAGGAGTTGCTAGGAATGTGCGACCGGATCATTATCATGAAGAACGGCACTATAAACGGCGAATTCATACGCGGTGAGCAGTTGAGCGAAGAAGACCTCATCGCCAAGATGGTTTAGAAGGTGAGCAAATGTCAGAAAAAACAAAAATGGTAACAGAAGAGAAGAAAAATCTATTGTTTCAAGTCAAAAATATACTCAATAATCCCCGATTGCGGGATGTATTCCCGTTGATCGGATTCATCATAATTGTCGCGGCGTTTGCCTGCATGACCGATATGAGCATCATCGGGGCAAGGAGCATCAATCTGATTCTCAGTCAGGTATATGTTCTGATGATTGCATCCACAGGCGTATTCCTGGTTATGACCATAGGAGGGCTGGACTTTTCACAGGGTTCTATTCTTGGCATTTCATCCATCGTGATCAGCTATCTTTCTTTCTACAGCATCCCGCTGGCTATGGCCGCCGGGGTTCTGGCAGGAGCTGTAATCGGAGCATTTAACGGCTTCTTTCATGTAAAGTTTAGGATACCGTCCTTCATCGTTACGATCTGCACCATGTATCTGTTTCGGGGACTGTGTGCCTACATGACCACGAATGCGCCAGTCGCGGCAAAGGTAAGCATAACGTTGCTGAATATCACATGGCTTAAAATCACACTTACTGTGGCGGTGCTTCTGATAGTTTACTGTTTTTTTACCTTCACTAAATTTGGCACATGCCTGAAGGCGATTGGCGCGGGGGAGACTGCAGCACGCTTTTCGGGTATCCGCACGGATCTGACAAAGTTCCTGGTCTTTGTTATAGCGGGAGCATTAACCGGATTTGCGGCATTTCTGAATGTCATAAAAGTCGGTTCCATCACCGCTACGGCAGGCAACCAGCTGGAGACAATGATACTGATCGCACTGGTTTTGGGCGGGATGCCTATATCAGGCGGCGCAAAAGTCCGCTTTTCCAATATTGTGATTGGTACGCTGATTTATTGCGTATTGAACAACGGACTTGTAATGCTTGGGTATGATACCGCGATCCAGCAGCTGGTCAAGGGTATGATATTCCTAATTGTAGTAGCTTTGACCATCGACAAGAAATCATTGCATATTATCAAATAGTATTGGAATGACATTACAAGCGAAACAGAAAAAAGTAGTTCGAGCTCTGATTGAAGTCACAGATGTTATGAAAACGGGTCATAGCGATTAAAATAGAACAGTCAAAATGGAGCGGGACCCACAAGCAGGAGTCTCAGCGCAGCTTAATGAGATAAGGAGAAAATAACGATGGCAATGAAAGATTATGAATTCTGGTTTGTTGTAGGAAGCCAACTGCTGTATGGACCGGAAGTACTGGAGTCCGTAGCGGCCCGCGCAGGCGAGATGACCGATAAAATGAACGCATCGGGTTTGCTGCCCTGCAGGATGGTGTATAAGCTGACTGCAAAATCACCTGAAGAGATCGGAAAGGTAATCAAAGACGCCAACTATGACGACAAGTGCGCCGGCGTGATTATGTGGATGCATACGTTCAGCCCGAGCAGAATGTGGATCAACGGCCTGAAGGAACTTCAGAAACCGTATTGCCACTTTGCAACACAATATAATAGACAGATTCCGGATAAAGAAATCGATATGGATTTCATGAACCTGAATCAGGCAGCTCACGGGGACCGCGAGCACGGTTTCATCGGGGCACGACTTCGTATGAACCGCAAGGTAATTGCAGGGTACTGGCAGGATGAAGACGTTCAGAAAAGATTGGGAAGCTGGATGCGATCAGCCGTAGGCGTAGCTTTCAGCAAAACGCTCAAGGTAATGCGTTTCGGAGATAACATGCGAAATGTGGCGGTTACAGAAGGTGATAAGGTGGAAGCACAGACAAAGCTGGGCTGGCAGGTTAACACCTGGCCAGTCGGAATTCTTGTTGAATATATTGACACCGTCACCGATGAAGAAACAGATTTTTTGATGAAAGAACTGCAGGCAAAGTATGAAATCAAAACTAATCGGACGGAAAGCATACGCTACCAAGTAAAGACTGAAATTGCGATGAAAAAGCTACTGGATCAAGAAGGCTGCAAGGCTTTCTGCAATACCTTCGAAGACCTTTATGGCATGGAGCAGCTGCCGGGCCTTGCAAGCCAGCGGCTGATGGAACAGGGATACGGTTACGGCGGAGAGGGGGACTGGAAGGTTTCCGCCATGACCGCGATCATGAAGGCCATGGGCGAGGGACTGGGCGGCGGAACGACATTCATGGAGGATTATACATACGATCTTACAAAAGGCAATGAATTCAGCCTCGGCGCGCATATGCTGGAGGTGTGCCCCTCGGTTGCTTCTGCCAAACCGAGGGTCGAAGTTCATCCGCTCGGAATCGGCGGGAAAGCCGATCCGGCAAGGCTTGTATTTGAGGGACGCGCCGGAAATGCAATCGTCGCCAGCCTCATCGACATGGGCGGGCGTCTTCGCCTGATCTGTCAGGACATTACGTGTGTAAAACCGATTTACGATATGCCGAATCTTCCGGTGGCACGAGTCATGTGGAGAGCAATGCCCGACTTGCTTACAGGAGCCGAGGCATGGATTACAGCCGGAGGCGCGCACCATACCGTACTGACCTATGATATTACGGCAGAGCAGATGGCGGACTGGGCCAACATGATGGATATCGAGTTTGTACATATCACGAAGGATACGACGATCGAAACTTTGAGACAGGCATTGTTTCTCGCCGATCTTGCCTGGAAGCTAAAATAGAGATGGAGGAAGATATATGCTTGAGCAATTGAAACAACATGTCTTCGAAGCGAATATGCTGCTCCCCCGGTATGGGCTTGTAACATTCACCTGGGGCAATGTTTCGGCTATAGACAGGCAACGCGGACTTATCGTGATCAAACCGTCGGGGGTGGAATATGATGATATGACGCCGGAGGATATGGTGATAGTTGACCTGGCGACGGGAGAAAAGGCGGAGGGCGAACTAAATCCGTCATCCGATACCCCAACCCATCTGGTGCTCTATCGGTCCTTCCAGAATGTCGGCGGTGTGGTGCACACCCACAGCAGGTGGGCAACGATCTATGCGCAGGCAGGTCGCGGTATCCCCGCACTCGGCACGACCCACGGCGACTATTTCTTTGGCGATATTCCCTGTACCCGGAATATGCTGCCGGATGAGATCAACGGTATACCGGGTCATTATGAAGAGGAAACTGGAAACGTCATTGCGGAGACATTCCGCCACATAGACCCGGAAGCCGTTCCTGCGGCTCTGGTTCGTAGCCACGGGCCATTTGCATGGGGAAAAGATGCCTGCGATGCGGTACATAACGCCATCATTTTAGAAGAACTTGCTTTTATGGCATGGCATAATCAAATGTCGGATCCGTCAATCCTGCCGATGAAACAGGAACTGTTGGATAAGCACTATCTGCGGAAGCATGGTTCCGGCGCGTATTACGGACAGAAAACAAAAACGTAATCGCTTCTTCATTTTTCTCCTCCGAGAAAAAAACGACACCCTGTTTGCAGGGTGTCGTTTATTTAGGCTCTATAATGAATGTTGGGGTGACCATCAAAGATGGTTCCCTGACATTTTTTAATTTAACAAAAGGGGACAAAGAGAAAAAATCCTGTAGAATAAAGTTACCACACTCACAACCTAAGGAGGTTTCTCAATGTCCTATTCCAATTATACAGAAAGTCTGCTCGATTTAAAAGATG
>JAVBVR010000002.1:0-44536 GCA_036677845.1 Anaerovoracaceae bacterium
TCGGCGACATCGAAGATCGGCGCGGTATCATTTTTGTTGATGGCGATAACGCATTCAGAACCTTCCATGCCGGCAACGTGCTGAATCGCTCCTGAAATACCGCAGGCAAGATACAGGTCAGGTCTGACGGTCTTTCCGGTCTGTCCCACCTGTCTGTCTTTTGCTGCCCAGCCGGCATCTACATTCGCTCTGGAGGAGGAGATGTCTCCGCCCAGCAGTTCGGCAAGCTCTTTCAGCGTTCCGAAGAACTCAGGAGTTCCGATTCCACGTCCGCCGGATACCAGTACCTTAGCTTCCGTAATATCGGACTTCTTGTGGGTTTCCTTCACAACTTCCCGGATCACGACATTCATGTCGGCGGGTACAAACGCTACCTTGATCTCTTTGATTTCGCCGGTTCTGGCCGTGTCCTTGTCCAGTCTCTTCATGACCCCGGGTCTTACGGTCGCCATCTGCGGTCTGTGGTTCTTGCACAGAATAGTAGCCATGATGTTTCCGCCGAATGCGGGACGGGTCATGAACAGAAGCTTCTGTCCCGGATCTTCCTCATTTGCTTTGAACACGTCGATATCCAGCTTTGTGCAGTCTGCAGTCAGTCCGGTGTTGATTCTGGATGCAACTCTCGGAGCAAGGTCTCTTCCGATGGAAGTCGCACCAAACAGGACGATTTCCGGATCGCATTCCTTGATCACGGCGGTCAGCGCCTTCGCATACGGCTCGGTAACATATTCCGCCAGCATCGGATCTTCTACATATACGACGCCGTCCGCACCATATTCGATGATGCTCTGCGCCTTCTCTTTGATTTTATCTCCCAGCAGGATTCCGTAAACCTTCTGGCCTAAATCAGCAGCAAGCTTGGTGGCTTCGCCGATCAGTTCCAAACCGACCTTTGCGATATGGCCGTCTCTTTGCTCTACTACTACATATATATCTTTACTCATTTCAGGTTCCCTCCAATCTATCAGATGATGTGTCGCTCTTCAAGCTTATCAACAATAACTTTCACTGCTTCATCCACGCTTAAGTCCGCATGTACGGTTCCCTGGCCTTTCGCCTGTTTGGTGAAGGATTTGAATACATTGGTCGGGGATCCCTTCAGTCCGATTTCTTCGGCATTCAGCACATCTTTGAGGTCCTCGAAGCTGAATAGCTTGATTTCCTTTTCGTAAGCGTCTACGATGCCTCCGGCATGCATGTATCTCGGTGCGGCAAGCTCCTGCAGTGCGGTCAGCAGGCAGGGCGTGGCAACTTCAATGATGTGGTATCTGTCTTCAAACTGTCTCTTAACGATGACCTTATCGCCTTCCACGTTGATTTCTTCCGCATAGGATACCTGCGGGATTCCAAGATTTTCTGCGATCTGCGGTCCAACCTGAGCTGTATCTCCGTCGATGGCCTGTCTTCCTGTGATCACGAGGTCGTAACCGATCTTGTTCAGTCCTGCTGCGATGATCTTTGCTGTCGCCCATGTGTCGGAGCCTCCGAATTCCCTTCCGGAAATCAGGACTGCTTCGTCACAGCCCATAGCCAGGGCTTCTCTTAATGCAACATCCGCCTGGGGAGGTCCCATGCAAACCACGGTTACGGTTCCGCCGACTTTTTCTTTTAACTGCAGCGCCGCCTCGATCCCGGATTTGTCGTCGTGGTTGATGATGCTCGGCACTCCTTCACGGATCAGCGTATTGGTTACCGGATCAAGCTTTACTTCATTGGTGTCTGGTACTTGTTTTATGCATACAACGATTTTCATCTTCATTTTCTCCTTTCAAATTCTCTGATTAGCTGATTTTCATCGAGCCGGCAATAACCATCTTCATCGCTTCGGATGTACCTTCGTAGATTTCGGTTATCTTCGCGTCTCTCATCATTCGTTCCACCGGATATTCTCTGGAATAGCCGTAACCGCCCATGAGCTGTACGCAGGCTCTGGTTACGTCATTGCACATTTCCGATGCAAACAGCTTGGCCATGGCAGCCAAAGGACCGTAGTTTTCCCCGTTGTCCTTGGACACTGCGGCTCTCCAGGTCATCAGCCTTGCGGCGTCGATCTGCGTCTGCAGCTCAGCAATCTTAAACTGGGTGTTCTGGAAGGAGGAGATTCTCTTTCCGAACTGCTTTCTTTCCTTGACGTATTTAATCGCTTCATTCAACGCGCCCTGTGCAATCCCTACAGACTGTGCGGCGATTCCGATTCTTCCGCCGTCAAGTGCCTTCATGGCAATCTTGAATCCGTCTCCTTCTTTTCCGAGACGCTGGGATACGGGAATTCTCACGTTCTCATATGCAACCTCACAGTTGGATGCCGCACGGATACCCATTCTGTGGATGTTCTTTCCTACTGTTAGACCAGGTGTGTTTCTGTCGATAACAAATGCAGAAATACCCTTGGTTCCCTTGGATTTATCAGTCATGGCAAACACAACAAAAGTATCTGCAAATCCGGAATTGGTTGTAAAGATCTTGGCTCCGTTGATGATATAATGATCGCCGTCTAAAACTGCTTTCGTCTGCTGTCCGGCTGCATCGGTTCCCGCATTCGGCTCGGTCAGTCCGAAGCATCCGACCTTGGACCCGTCGACAAGCGGTCTCAGCCACTGCTGTTTCTGCTCTTCCGTACCAAAGGTGTCGATGCAGGAGCAGGCAAGAGAAGTGTGTACGGAAATGGTGATTCCTGTACTGGCGTCAATCTTGGAGATCTCTTCCATGCAAAGGGCATATCCGAGATAGTCGCCGCCGACTCCGCCGTAATTCTTAGAGTAGGGAATTCCCATCAGTCCGTATCTTTGAAGTTTTTTCACCAGCTCCATATCGAATTCTTCTGTTTCATCCATCTCTTCTGCGATCGGCTTTATTTCATTTTCCGCAAATCGACGGAACATTTCCTGCTGAAGCAAATGTGTTTTTGTTAATTTGAAATCCATTTTTCGTTTTCCTCCTACTAAATAATGCTTTCCAGATTCATCATATTGAGCATCCAAAATCTACAGCCTTAGCAAGCTATGCCTGCTTTAAATATCCTGACAGGAAAACTGTGATTTTGCTGCAAAAGTTCGCTGCCAATTTGTTTTTCGAATAAGAGTAGTCCGGTCCAGAACTCAAATTGGGCAAACTGATAGACTTATAACAATTCTACAAATTACACTTTAACGCATTGTTAATATATTGTCAAATAATATTTGAAGAAAAAAACAGGTGTATTTTGTATACTTTTTTTGTGTTCCCGGAAATGACAGATTCCTTAAATACATTGAATTTTCAGACAATACGAAGGTGTGGGCCTTTCCTCCGTCACTCCTTGATTTCCTTTATCAGATTGCGAATCATATGGTGCGCATTCAGCAAAAATGCCTCCTTCGGCTGCTCATATGAGACCGGATCTGTAAAGAATTCTTTTGTATATTCTTCCATCATTTCATCGAATAATGCACCCTCATTCAACATATTCCGAACAAATTCAAGATTTCGGTTTACCGATTCCAACGCCAGATCCCAATACTCCTTCTGATCCTGGAGCGGTACGATGCCATAGTGCGGAGAGACAATCGTCTCCGCATTCAAATTTTTGCATTTTTCAATGGATTCTATGGTTTCTCTGCAGCTTTTCAGCATCCCGGTGATGATGAGACCTTTTCCTGCATATACCCCCGTGGTTTCACTGGGAAATAGTACCTGATCCGGTTCCAGAAGCAGTGTCAAAGAACAGTTTGTATGGCCAGGGGTTTCAAAAACATGGAATGCTCTGTCCCCCAAGGAAATAATATCCTTTTCACGGACAATACGGTCAATCCTCATGCCATCCATTAAAACGGCATGCGCTGCAGCTTCCCCGCAATAGGTTATCCACGCTGACTCAGAAAGCATTTTGACCTGTTTCTGTACAGTATCCTTTTCCAAAACGCTTTTTCCATAATCTGCTCCAATTGAGATCAGGTCAGGCCATACCCTTCTCAGGTACGGGAGCCCGCCGATGTGGTCATAATGGGTGTGTGTCAGTATGACCAAATCAAGGGGCCGTTCCCCGAGCTGCATTTTAATATTTTCAGCCAGAGCCTCTCCGCAGTATGCCATCCCGCAATCCAGAAGAGCTGTTTTCTCTGAGCCTGTGATCAGAAAGGATTCTCCTCCCGCTCCTGCAGTCACTCTTTTTATACCTGCTTCAAAAAGGAATCTTTTATTATTCTGATCCAAGTCAAAAATTGCCACGTCGAGCCTCCGTTTCCTTTGAGATATCCCGGTTTTCCTCCGGAATGAAAACCGGCACCTGTCAGGGTGCCGTGTTGTACTCTGTAATTTCTTAGTTTTCCCCGTTCTGTATATGCTCTGTTATTTCATGATTCTCAGGAGCTTCTGCACTTACCTTTTGAAATTCTCTGTTTTCTTTGATTTCCCCGATTGTAAATATGATGATTCCGACCCAGATGAAAGCGAACGTAATCAGCTGAATTTTATCAAAGGGTTCTCTGAAAACATAAATGCCTAAAAGCAGAGTGATCGACGGTGAGATATACTCCGTTACTCCCAGAGTAATCAAACTGATTCTGTTGGCAGCCATGGCAAAGAGCATAAGCGGCGTGCCCGTCAGGATACCGGCCAGTGCAAGCAGACCCCATTGCAGCGGTTCTCCTGCAGACGCACCCTTTCCGGTCAGTTCGAAATACAATATGGCAGCCACTGCAAAAGGGACCAGCAGCATGGTTTCATAAAGCAGAGCCAGTACCGCATCCAGCCTGTATCTTTTTTTAATGGCCGCATAGGTTGCAAAGGATGCGGCAAGGGTCAGCGCAATGACCGGAACCTCGTGATAATAGATCAAAATCACGGAAACACCTGCGCAGGCCAAAAGAAAAGCCGTCACTTTGTATTTGTTCATTTTTTCCTTGAAAAACAGGATTCCGAAAATGCAGACGAACAGCGGCTCAATATAATAGCCGATGCTGGTCTGGATGACATAGTTGTTGCTGACAGCCCAGATATAGGTTCCCCAATTGAAGGAAATGAGCATACCCGCCAGCGAAAAAGTGCGAATGACCCCTTTTTGCTTCAAGGGCTTGATGATTCCGTCCCACTTGTAAATATACAGGGCCAGTATGAACGCAAAACCAAAGGCAAGCACGATCCTGTAAAACAGAATCACCACCGGGTTGATTGGAACCAGCGATTTCCAATAGATGGGTAAAAATCCCCATAACACAGCGCAAAGGATTGCACATGCAACCCCTTGCCGATATTCTTTCTGATTATTCATCTGATTCAAAGGTTACACCAACGCATCTGTAAGTAACTGGTTGTTGATCGCTTCACCCGGAGGAACGATCGGAGCGACATTCTCATCGATGAAAATTTCACACGCGATGACGTTTCCTTTGACGGAGACTTTTGCATCCTCCAAAGCCTTTTTCAGGCCGGCTTTGTCATTAACCAGGCATCCGTTAAGTCCGAACGCTGATGCAAGTTTATCATATTCTATTACATCTTGCAAATCCGTTGCGGAATATCTTTGATTGAAAAACAATTTCTGCCACTGACGCACCATTCCGAGCGTATGGTTCTTGATCACAACGGTAGTGATGGGAAGCTTCTGAGAAGCTACTGTTGCCAGTTCGTTCAGATTCATGCGAAAGCTTCCGTCACCGCTGATATGGATCACTCTTTTTCCGGGATTGCCGATCTGGGCGCCGATGGCCGCCCCAAGTCCGAAGCCCATGGTTCCCAGTCCTCCCGATGTGATAAATGTTCTCGGCTTTCTGAACGGCCATTTCTGGGCCGTCCACATCTGATGCTGGCCCACGTCCGTTGTCACAATGACATCGTCACCCATCACTTCGTTGATCACTTCAAAAATCATATCCGGATTCAGCTGGCCGCCATCATTCCTTTTCTTCGATTGAAAGGAAGCAATTCTTTCATGCCATTCCTTCCGCTCCATCTGTTTGATCAGGGGAAGCATCGCATTCAGCGCGTTTTTCACATCACATCTCACACAGTAGTCATATCGCAGGTTCTTTCCGAATTCGGAAGGATCGATATCGACATGTATGATCTTCGCTCCTTTTGCAAACCTTGCAGTATCTCCGGTAACCCGGTCGCTGAATCTGGCTCCGATCGCAATAATCAAATCACTGTGATGAACCGCCATATTGGCTTCCTTCTGTCCGTGCATTCCTGCCATTCCAAGGGACAGAGGGCTTCTTCGGTCGAAGGAACCCATACTCATCAAGGATGTGATGACGGGAATACCAGCTTTTTCTGCAAGTGCAGTCAGTTCCATTGAAGCATCCCCGATGACCACACCGCCCCCGGCATAGATGACCGGTTTTTCGGCGGTATTGATCTCTTCCGCAACGGATTTGATGACTTCCATATCGGGAGGGGGGCAGCAATAGCCGGCTTCCTCCGGTTGGTATGGTTCATAGTCACCCATCTCTACCGTGAGATTTTTCGGGACGTCAACCAGCACAGGTCCGGGCCTGCCGCTGGCAGCGATACGAAACGCATCCCGGATCGCAGGAGCCAGATCCTCCACTGTTCTGCAGAAGAAACTGTGCTTGGTGATTGGCAGCGTAATTCCCACGATGTCAACCTCCTGGAAAGAATCCTTTCCCAAGGCATTGATCGGAACCTGACCTGTAATCACTACCATCGGGCTTGAATCCATGTATGCGGTCGCAATACCGGTCACGGTATTCGTCGCTCCGGGTCCGCTGGTTGCAAAGCAGACGCCAACCTTGCCTGTAGAACGGGCATACCCGTCAGCAGCATGGGTGGCGCCCTGCTCATGGCTGGTCAATATGTGTTGGATTCTATCCTGATAATCGTAAAGCGCGTCATAGAGCGGCATGATCTGCCCGCCTGGAAATCCGAATATGGTATCCACCTTCTGCTCCAGCAGGCATTCCATTATGATTTGAGAACCCTTTAACTTCATAATATCACCTATTTCTATTTTTCATCATTCCAGGAATACATCTTTCTCAGTTCTTTTCCGACCTTTTCCAGTTCATGTTCTGTCTTGATTCTTCTGGTCGACAGGAAGTGCGGACGTCCCACCTTATTTTCAGTGATCCAGTTTCTCGCAAAAGTACCGTCCTGTATTTCGGATAGAACCTTTCTCATTTCGTTTTTGGTTTCCTCCGTAATAATTCTCTTTCCGGTTTCATAATCGCCATATTCCGCCGTATCGGATACGGAGTATCTCATTCTGGAGAAGCCTCCCTGATAGATCAGGTCAACGATGAGTTTCATTTCATGAATACACTCAAAATATGCATTGGCCGGATCGTAACCCGCTTCCACCAGGACCTCGAAGCCTGCCTGCATCAAAGCAGTTACACCGCCGCAGAGAACAGCCTGTTCGCCGAACAGATCGGTTTCCGTTTCCTGACGGAAGGTTGTTTCCAGAACGCCTGCTCTGGCTCCTCCGATTCCCGCAGCGTAAGCTAGTCCGATATCCTTCGCTTTTCCGGAAGCATCCTGATGAATTGCAATGAGGCATGGAACACCTTTTCCAGCGAGATATTCGCTTCTGACTGTATGCCCGGGTCCCTTCGGGGCGATCATGATCACATCGACATCTGCCGGAGGCATAATCTGCTGGAAGTGAATATTAAAACCGTGAGCAAAAGCCAGTACCTTGCCTTCTGTAAGATGAGGCTTAACACTGTTTGTATAAATGTCAGCCTGCTTTTCGTCCGGCACTAGAATCATGATCACGTCTGCTGCCTTTGCCGCATCCGCCGCTGTCGCAACCTTCAAGCCTGCCGCTTCCGCCTGTGCCCAGGATTTGCTGCCTTCATACAGCCCCACAACCACTTTGACGCCGCTTTCCTGCAGGTTTAACGCATGAGCGTGACCTTGACTTCCATAACCGATAATCGCAACGGTCTTACCGTCTAATAATGCTAGGTTACAATCACTCTGATAATAAATTTTTGCCATTTTACATTCACTCCTTTTGTATCTTAAAGATAATTTGTAGCTATTTTATTTGTTTGCAAAACACAAATTTTCAAGGCTAAAAATAAATATTAATCTATTGTACTACTTGGATTATAACCAGTCAAGGTGATATGAAGATTTTTTCGAGAAAGGTTTGTTTTTCAGTTATTATATGATAGAATTGTAATGAAAAACTCCGGGGAGGGGATTCTAATTAACGGAAAGAAATTTATCGAGTTGTTACAGGAAAATCCCGTCATTGCAGCCGTCAAGGACGTGGATGGGCTGGAAAAGAGCTTGAAAAGCGACTGCCAAATCATTTTTATTTTATTCGGTGATCTGGTAAATATAGCTGAGATTGTTTCAAAGATCAAGAATGCCGGAAAGCTTGCAATGGTGCATGTTGATCTGGTAGACGGCTTGGCTCTAAGAGACGTTGCGGTCGAATATATCGCAAAAAATACCTGTGCAGACGGAATACTCTCCACAAGACCCAATATAATCCATCGAGCCAAGGCTTGCGGGCTGCTGGCTGTTCAACGGTTTTTTTTGCTTGATTCCATTGCATTAAGCAATATTGGAAAACAACCGTCGTTGAAGGACGCCGATGCAATCGAAATCCTGCCGGGGCTGATGCCCAAAGTCATTCGCGAACTTGCAAAAAACATCGATAAACCGGTCATTGCAGGCGGGCTGATCACGGATAAGGAAGATATCGTCCATGCGCTCGGCGCCGGAGCGATTGCGATTTCTTCCACAAACCACGATACTTGGTTTATGTAGAACTGTTTACCGATCCTTTTCCTGTCGGGGTTTGCTTTTTAGGTTTGCTTTTTCGTGAAAAACTTTCCAATCAGGTTGACTGCCGGGTAATAATATATTAGAATAAGATAAACTACATACATAAATGTTTCTGAGTTTGAGAGTGAAACAGATATAACGTAAGCGTTGTATTTGTTTTGCTCTTTTTTTATATCATAACGAAGTTGAATGGGAAAACGGAACAATCACTAACAATCATTTTTAGAGAGGAGTATTAAGTATGAATGGCAATTATGTAGATTGGAAAACAATGGAGGATTTTGTTGCCGATGTATTCAAAGGATACGGAGTACCGGAAGAGGACGCCCGCATTTGCACCGATGTACTGCTGGAATCCGACAGACTCGGTATCGAGTCACACGGGGTCAACCGGTTTAAACCGATCTACCTGGATCGCATCAAAGCGGGCATTCAAAAACCCGTTACGGAATTTGAGATCATAAAGCAGACTGCAACAACGGCTGTGGTGGACGGTCATGACGGAATGGGGCAGGTAATCGGATACCGGAGTATGGAGATGGCGATTAAAAAGGCGAAATCATTCGGTATGGGTATGGTGGCAGTCCGCAATTCCACACATTACGGCATCGCGGGTTACTATGCCATCATGGCGGCAAAAGCAGGCTGCGTGGGAATAACAGGCACGAATGCACGCCCCTCAATCGCGCCTACCTTCGGCGTGGAAAACATGCTGGGTACGAATCCCCTCACCTTCGGTCTGCCGACGGATGAGGGCTTCCCCTTTCTGCTGGATTGTGCCACGTCCATAACGCAGCGCGGAAAAATTGAGTACTACGCGCGTCTCGGAATGGATACCCCTGCCGGCATGGTGATCGGATCAGACGGAGCTGCGCTTACGGATTCCGAAATGATATTAAGGAAGCTGAACGACGGTTCTGCCGCGCTGGCTCCGCTGGGCGGTATCGGTGAGGAGTTGGGCGGTTATAAAGGATACGGCTACGCTGCCGTCGTGGAAATTCTATCAGCCGCCCTTCAGGCAGGAAGCTATCTGAAAATGCTCACAGGGATGCAGGACGGAAAAAAGGTTCCGTATCATCTTGGACACTTCTTTATCGCCATTGACACAGAGGCCTTCATGGGGCTTGACACATTCCAGAAAACAGCCGGGGACATTCTCCGCAGTCTGCGTTCCTCAAAACTGGCGCCCGGCAATGAGCGAATTTATACTGCCGGTGAAAAGGAATATCTTGTATGCCAGGAACGCAAGGAAAAAGGCGTTCCGATCAATGAGGGGGTTCAGAAAGAAATGATAGGAATTCGTGACGAATTAAAACTGTATCAGTACCGTTTTCCATTTGAAGAATAACGAACCATTATGGAGGAACCATTTTGATAACGGAGGATAGACCATGAATTTGAAAGAAGAAGCGATGAAAAAGCATTATGAGTGGGCAGGAAAAATTGAAGTGACTGCAAGGGCCAAAGTCGACACACGAGAGAAGCTGTCAATTGCTTACACGCCGGGAGTTGCCGAACCATGCCTGGCCATACAGGACAACACTGATTGTTCCTTTGAATTAACACGCCGATGGAATTTAGTAGCCGTAATTACTGACGGCACGGCCGTTCTTGGACTCGGAGATATCGGCCCTGAAGCGGGAATGCCGGTTATGGAGGGAAAGTGTGTTCTATTCAAAGAATTCGGAGCAGTAGATGCATTCCCCCTTTGTATCAGGTCAAAGGATATTGACACAATCGTTGAGACGATTTACCAGATATCAAGCTCTTTTGGAGGAATCAACCTGGAAGATATCGCCGCACCGCGCTGTTTCGAAATTGAACGGCAATTAAAACAACGCTGTGATATTCCGATTTTTCATGACGATCAGCATGGAACAGCCATTGTTGTCGCTGCCGCCATGATCAACGCAATGAAGCTGACCGGGCGCAAGCTGGAAAAGCAGATGGTTGTCATAAGCGGCGCCGGTGCCGCCGGTATTTCGGTTACACAACTCTTAATTCGCATGGGACTTCGCAACGTCATTCTTTGCGATCGGCAGGGTGCAATTTATGAAGGACGTGAAAACCTGAATCCGGTGAAGGAAGAGATGGCGAAAATATCCAATCCCCAAAAGAAATGCGGATCATTGGAAGAGATTCTGAAAGGGGCCGATGTTTTCATCGGCGTCTCCGGCCCGGGCATTGTCACGGAGGGTATGGTACGTTCCATGAACCGGGATCCGATTATCTTTGCGATGTCAAATCCGGTTCCCGAGATTATGCCAGACGACGCAAAAAGAGCAGGAGCTGCTGTCGTCGGCACCGGACGTTCCGATTATCCGAATCAGATCAACAACGTATTGGCCTTTCCTGGCGTTTTTCGCGGCGCTCTGGACGTGCGCGCAAGAGATATTAACGATGAAATGAAGATTGCGGCGGCATATGCCCTGGCTTCCATCGTCTCAGATCCTGAGCTGAAGCCCGAGTATATTATTCCGGACGCATTTGACCATCGTGTCGGAAAAACTGTTGCAGCTGCAGTCGCAAAAGCTGCCCGTGATACAGGTGTCGCCGGAAAGTAGCCCCCGGCCTCAGTGGAAGTTGAGAAAGGAGATCCCATGACTAAGTATATCTTGGCACTGGATCAGGGTACGACCAGTTCCCGTGCTATTCTTTTTGATCAGGATCAAAATATGGTGGAAACCGCCCAGAAGGAATTGACTCAGTTCTATCCGCAGCAGGGCTGGGTGGAACAGGATCCGATGGAAATCTATTCTTCACAATATGGCGTTATGATGGAAGCAATTGCCAAGAGCGGGGTTGACATAAAAGAAATTGCTGCCATCGGTATTACAAACCAGCGCGAAACGACGATTCTGTGGGATAAGACCACGGGGCGCCCAATTTATAATGCCATTGTCTGGCAATGCCGCCGGACAGCGTATATCTCGGAAGAATTGAAGGCGCGGGGCCTTTCAGATTATATACAGGATGCGACAGGTCTTGTCGTCGATGCATACTTTTCCGCAACCAAAATCAAGTGGATCCTCGACCACGTGGAAGGAGCCAGGGAACGTGCGGAACAAGGCGAAATCCTGTTTGGTACAGTGGATAGCTGGCTGATATGGAAGCTTACGGAAGGAGCGGTTCATGTCACTGATTACACCAATGCCTCCCGCACCATGATCTACAATATCAGAAGTCTTGAATGGGATGCCAAATTGCTTGATCTCCTTGGTATCCCCGCCAAAATACTTCCCGAGGTTCAAAACAGCAGTGAAATCTATGGATATGCAATGATAAAGGATACCCGGATCCCGATTGCGGGGATTGCCGGCGACCAGCAGGCCGCACTGTTCGGCCAGACGTGTTTTGAGCCCGGCGAGGCAAAAAACACCTACGGAACAGGGTGTTTTTTACTGATGAATACGGGAGAAACACCTATCGCAAGCAAGAACGGGCTTTTAACCACGATTGCAATCGGCCTGAACGGGAATGTGCAATATGCGCTGGAAGGCAGCGTTTTTATCGGGGGCGCCGTGATCCAGTGGCTCCGTGATGAAATGCGCTTTCTCAATGAAAGCTGCGATGCGGAATATTACGCCCGGAAGATTGAGGATACCGGCGGCGTCTACCTGGTGCCGGCTTTCGCCGGTCTTGGCGCTCCTTATTGGGATATGTACGCGCGGGGTTGTATTGTCGGCCTCACACGCGGTACCAGGCGCGAACACATAATCCGGGCAGCCCAGGAGGCTATTGCATATCAAAGCCTGGAATTGGTCAATGCAATGGAAAAGGACTCCGGCATCTTATTAAGTGAGCTGAACGTGGATGGCGGCGCAAGCAGAGATCAATTTCTAATGCAATTTCAGGCAGATATTCTCGACAAACGGGTCCGCCGGCCAAAAGTACGGGAGACTACAGCGCTGGGAGCAGCTTATCTGGCAGGAATCGCTGTCGGTGTGTGGAAGGATCGGGAAGAGGTCAAGAAATTGCGGGAAGGTGATGCAATATTCAAACCGGATATGCCGGATTGGAAGCGGCAGAAAATGCTGAACGGCTGGAGGAAAGCCGTAAAGCGCAGCCTTGACTGGGAAGATCATAATCAGGAATGACAAAAAGCCGGAGATGCTCTGATATGTTTCCTGTCCGGCAGACAGAGAGCATATCACAATCAGCGACCTCCGGCTTTTTATTTCAATTGAGGAGGATTGAACGTTTTTACCCGCGTCCTGACCTCTTGCGATCAATTAAAACGGCGATAATAATGATACTTCCTTTAACCACTTGTTTGTAGAATGCCTCTACTCCAAGAAGATCCATTCCATTGTTGATCACAGCGATCAGCAGGGCTCCCAGTACCATATCCCCTACTCTTCCGATCCCGCCATTGAAGCTTACGCCTCCAATGATAGCACCGGCAATAGCGTCCAGTTCATAACCCATTCCCATTGCAGGAGCAGCAGATTTCAATCGGGCAGCCAATACGGTAGCCGCGAGTCCAACCAGCGCTCCTTCGATCATATATGCTTTGATTTTCACCATATCAACATTGATCCCTGCTGCCCTTGCGGCTTCTTCATTGCTGCCGACCGCATAAATGTACCGCCCGAGAGGACGTTTTTCCATAATATACCACATGATGGCAATCATCATGATGAAAATTGCCACAGTCCATGGAACCGGCCCGATGGAGGCGGTTCCCAGATATGTAAACCCATCCGGAAAATTTCCAACCGGCATCCCGTGGGCGAAGATCAAAGCCAGACCGCGGCAGATAGACATGGTTCCCATGGTCACAATGAAAGCCGGGATTCGTGCCTTGGCCACCACCAGTCCGCTGAGAGAAGCAACCAGCAGTGCGACGGCAATACCGGCAAGATAGCCTATCACCGGATGCAGCCCCAAACCGCCGGTGCCTGTAGAAACAGCCAGCCCGGCAACAATTCCCGACAGGGCAAAAGTCGAACCGATTGCCAGGTCGATTTGACCCATGATAATCAGAATTCCGACTCCCAAGGTTGCGATGCCGATGCACGATACCTGCCTCAGTACATTGATAATATTCGATGTCTTTAGAAAGTTCGGCGATGCAAAGGAAAGTAGAATCACAATAATGACAAAGGCAATGGCAATTCCATGATCGCTGATGTACTGTTTATAGTTGTACTTTCTTATACTATGTGTGATGTGTAACCATTTGCTGTCCGTCATGTCTTAAACCTCCCTTTTTGTGGCTACCGCCAGTTCCATGATTTTATCCGCAGTTGCTTCTTCACGGCTTAGAATGCCGGTCATGATCCCTTCATGCAGAACCAGTATGCGATCACTCATACCAAGTATTTCCGGAAGTTCTGATGAAACCATCATGACAGCTCTTCCTGATCCGGCCAATACAGACATCAACCGATGAATTTCCGACTTTGTTTTGACATCTATGCCCCGCGTCGGTTCGTCCAGGATGATGATCTCCGGATCGCAGTTCAACACACGAGACACCGCCACCTTTTGCTGGTTTCCTCCGGATAGATTCTTGCAGATCTGGGTTGTGCCGCTGCATTTTATTTCAAGCTTTTGTCTATACTCATCAAAGTATCTGTATTCTAACTTTTTATTAATAGACAGTCCTGCCAGGCATTTATGGAAAGAGGACATCAGGATGTTGTCCTTGATATTCAGTTTCAGAAATACGCCGTTCCTTTTTCTGTCTTCCGGAACCATTGCGATGCCTCTTCGAATGGCATCACCTGGCATCCGGTTGACAATTCTTCTGCCACGCAGATAGATTTCCCCCTTATCCGGCCTCCGCGTGCCTACAATTGCCTCCATCAGTTCGGTGCGCCCGGCACCCATCAATCCCGCTACACCCAGGATCTCACCCCTGCGCAGTTCAAAGCTGACATCCCGAAACTTCCCGGCGACCGTGAGATTCTTAACCTCCAGCAGCACTTCCCCGATTTCGCTTTCCTGTTTTGGGAATAACTCACTGACGTCACGATCTACCATCATGCGGATCAGGTCCTTTTCCGACACATCAGAAACACTTCCTGTATGGATGAATTTTCCATCCCGCAATACAGTTACCGCATCACATACACTATAGATTTCATCCATTTTGTGAGAGATATATACAATCGCTTTCCCCTGTTCGCGGAGCGCCCGTATCATAGAAAGAAGATATTCGATCTCATTCTGGCTCAGAGCCGATGTGGGTTCATCCATGATGATAATCTGGGCATTTAAGGAAATCGCTTTCACGATTTCCACGAGCTGGTGCTTTGCAACAGTCAAGTCCCAGATTCTGGTCTTCGGGTCAAGATCCACGCCCAGTTTCAGCAGCAGATCCTTTGAATCGACGTACATTTTTTTAAAATCCACCGAACCGTTTTTTTTCTTTGGCTCTCTGCCTAGATATATGTTTTCCATAACGGACATCACTTTCACCTGATTGAACTCCTGAAAGATCATGCTGATGCCGATGTCCTGAGCATCCTTAACCGATTTGAATTCAACTTTCCTTCCATCGAAAAATATTTCGCCGCTCTCAGGCTTATATAGACCGATTAGAATTTTCATCAGCGTAGACTTCCCGGCGCCGTTTTCCCCAACAAGCGCGTGAACCTCCCCGCGTCTCAGGGTAAGGCTTACGTTATCCAGCGCGTGAACACCTCCAAAACTTTTATCGATGTTTTTCATTTCCAGAATAATATCGCTGCTCACATGAGGTCTCCTTTCCTAAACACAAACAACGCCTCCCCGATTCGGTAATTGTTCTGTGAAAGTCAATTCTTTACGACACGGTATAATTGCAGGAAGAATTCTCCCCGCAATTATACCAGATATCCATTGAACTGATTTTAGAAATATTTCGCTGCAATTGCGTCGCGTTCTTTTGCCTTCTCGATATAGCTGTCTACATTCTCTTTTGAGCAAACCTCAAATGGGATAAAAAAGTCAGACACTTCTTTTCCGTTCGCTGCATCAATAGCGATACGCAGCGCATTCTCACCCTGACCAAGACCATCCTGCCAGATGGAATTATCCACTACACCTGCCTTGATCTTTTCCATGACCATCATGTCGCAGTCCATGCCTGCAATCAGGATCTTACCGGCCAGACCCGCATCTTCAACTGCTGTGATTACTCCGGCCAGAATGCAGTCGGCCTGCGCAGCGATTACATCAATCCCGTTCGGATATGTCTGAATCCAGTTTTCAACCAGCTGCAAAGCCTTGTCGCCGGACCAGTCTGCAGTATTCTGTACGACGAGGGTTGCTTCGGGATGTTTTTTCAGCACTTCCAGATACCCCTGCTCACGGAACACCTGCGCCGAATGACCCAATACAGCATTGACGTAGGCTACCCTTGGATTTTCCGGCGCTACCGACAGAAGCCGTTCCATCTGCAGAGTACCGGCTTCAACATCATCGGAACCCACATGAGCCGTGACATTTTTACTGTCCGACATAGTATTGATCGTGATGACCGGAATGCCGGCTTCTGCTGCAAAATCTACCGCGGCTGCGCTCTGAACCTTGTCTACGGGATTGAGAATTATCGCATCGACTCCCTGCGAAACGAAGTTTTCAACCTGCCCCTGCTGCTTCGCGGGATCATCGTCTGCGAAAACGACTTCCAGCTGAATGTCCGGTGCGGAAGCCTTCTGGTACTCATACATTCCGCTGGTCATGTAGCGAATAAATCCGCTCTGATTTCCCTGCATGCAAGCGGCAATCACGATCTTGCCGTCGTCTGAGGCTTCATCCTGAGACGCAGTCTCCGTTCCGCCGGAGCACGCCGTCAGCATAATCATGCATAATATCAGAAGCACCGTTAAGATTTGGGATACAATCTTACTCTTTCCCATTGAATTCTCCTCCTAATTTTTTAGATTTAAACCATCTATTCGGCCTAGACGGTTTTATATCAATCTTGTCTGTATCAGACAAGCGCCGACCGAAACGAGTTTCTGATGCGGATTATCTGGAACTCCGATAGCCCATATTATGAGAGATGTTGCTTGCTGCGATTTTCACTTTACTGATATAGGAATCGATATTGTCAAGTCTAATGCGGGCGGAGGGTCCGGAAATTCCCACACAATTCTTTATTTCTCCTTTATGGTTGTAAATCGGAGCTGCAATGCAGCACACACCGATACTCAGTTCTTCATCATCCAGGGCATATCCGTTTCTTTTTATCTGCTCCAGCTCTTCGAAGAGTGCAGACTTCGATGTTTTTGTTTTCTCAGTGTAGGGAATAAACTGGACATTGTCTAAAATCCTGTCTCTTTCTTCTGCCGGCAGATAAGCCAGGATGCATTTCCCCACCGATGAGCAATGGATCGGCTCCTCATGTCCGATTGTCGCGGAAACCTTCATAATTTGATTGCTTTTAACCTGATCTACTACATAGACTTTGTCATTCGAATATGTACAAAGATGCACGCTTTCCTTCGTGCTGTCCATCAGCTGTTTTAAGGTAGGCCTGGAAACATTGATAATATCAAGATTTTTCACAAGTCCCTCGCTGATGTGCAGCAGCCCGATTCCCAATTTGTACTTGGCAGTAATTTTATCCTGCTGAACCAGGTTCCGCTTTTCCATCGTCTCCAGAAGCCGGAAAACCGTGCTTTTATTAACCTGGAGCTCATTGGCAAGTTCCGTGACGCCTTTGCTTTTGCTTTCCGCCAGAATAAACAGGATTTCCAGACCCCGGTCAAGTGATTGTATCATAGTGCGAAATCTCCTTTAACATCTAAAAAACTTTAACATGTCTCTTCCCATATTCGAATTTCCGAGGACCTCCAGGAATTCGGACGAATGGGACAGCGGTGTCAGTATTTCATGATCCGCAGACGATAAAATTTCAAGAAAATTCTTGTGCGTACATCCGGATATTTCTCTAAGCTTTTCCCTGCTCCGCTTCTGGCTCTCTTTCCTCTGCTCCGGGTAGCCGGCTCCCATTTCCGGTTCAAACAGTTTTTCGAAAACAAACTGCAGGTTGATGTCTGCCGCCCATCCGTACCCTTTATTCAGCGGAAGGGAGATGCAGTTACCTCCGTTAATCTGTGAAAACAGCCATGCGTCCAGCGGATCACAGATGAGTCCGCAGAATACGCCGGGATATTGCATTGCAGAATTCAGAAATCCCTGCCCGGTGCCGCAGCCTCCGACAACCAGATCCACCGCTTCTGCATGCAGCAGGAGTCCTGCCATCAGCCCGGTATGGATATAGGTCAGTTCCGGCTTCTGGTCCGGACCTGCCATTCCAAGATTATAGACCTCATGGCCAAACTTGTTCAAGGCTGCCATGATATCTGTGTTTCTATGGGAAGCGCTTATTTCATTGATCACAGCGATTCTCATCTTCAAACATCCCCTTTCCTGCCGCTTCAGGACTTCAACCCTTTTCGTTCTATAGCTTTTTTGACTTTCTTACAGATCTCGTCAGCGGTCAAACAGAATCGACTCATCAAATATTGCTGGTCTCCGACCTCTCCGAATTCGTCCTGCACGCCTACGCGCTCCAGCGGAACCGGACAACGCTCGGAAAGAACCTCCGACACGGCTGACCCAAGCCCGTTGATAATATTGTGATTCTCCGCCGTTACAACGGCTCCTGTCTTTTCGGCACTCTCAACAATGCATGAAACATCAATAGGCTTGATGGTAAACATATCCACAATCCTGGCGGAAATACCTCTGTCTCTCAACATTTCAAAGGCTTTCAAAGCTTCGTACACCATAATGCCGTTGGCAATCACGGTCACGTCTGATCCCTCTTTCAGCACAGCTGCTTTTCCGATTTCAAATTCCGATTCATTTTCATAAATTTTCATCATATTTCTGCGGCACATCCGCATGTAACAGTTCCCGTAGTGATCCGCCATCTGAGGAATCAGGCGTTTCAGCATTGTGGAATCCGTAGGCTCCAGGACTGTCATCCCGGGAATATTTCTCATGATTCCCATGTCCTCAAAGGGCATGTGGGTCCCTCCGTTTACAGCCGTTGTGACTCCCGCATCTCCGCCGATGATTTTTACGTTTAAACCGGAGTATGCACAGGACAGAAATACCTGGTCATAGACTCTTCTTGTGGCAAAGGTACTGAATGTATGAAAGAACGGGATAAATCCGGTGACCGAGAGTCCTGCCGAAACCCCCACTGCATTGGCCTCCTGTATCCCGCAGTTGATCGATCTGTCGGGGTATCTTCTGTGAAACTCCAGTGTACCAAGAGAATGCATTACGTCCGCATCCACTGCGACGATTTTCGGGTTGTTCTCCGCTTCCTGCATCAGTGCTTGGCAATACACATCGCGCATCGCTTCCCTTTCTTCCCTGTGGTCCATTGCCAGATGGAACATTTCTGTCACCTCATTTTCCATTTACTTTAATTCATTTTCAATCACACGGATCGCTTCCTCTGCCATATCCTCTGATACATTCATGTAATGATTGAAATCGACGTTTTCCGCAAAGCAGCAGCCCTTTCCCTTGAGGGTGTCCAAAATAATTACAGAAGGTTTCCCAGCTTCGCCTTTTGCCTGCTCAACGGCCCGGAAAATTTCTCCGACATCGTACCCTTTTACGCGCCGGGTATGCCATCCGAAACTCTCGAATTTACCGGCAAGGTCAAAAGGATTGCAAATGTCTGTCACCCATCCGTCCAGCTGCTTTTTGTTATCGTCGACAAAGGCGATCAGATGATCCAGCTGCTGATGAGCCGCAAACTGAACTCCTTCCCATACCTGACCCTCCTGAAGTTCTCCGTCACCGATGATCAGGTAGGTATAGCTTGGAAGCCCTTTCATCCGGATGCCCATGGCAATCCCCATGGCACAGGAAACGCCCTGTCCCAGAGAACCGGTCGTCATATCGATTCCCGGAGTTTTCAGCCGGTCGCAATGGCTCGGCAGCTTTGTTCCTCCCCTGTTCAGGGTTTTCAATTCTTCCAGCGGAAAGTATCCTTTCAGGGCCAGGGCCGCGTACAAGGCCGGGCCGCTGTGACCCTTGGAAAGCACAAGCCTGTCCCTCTCCTCCCACAGAGGCTCTTTGGGATCGACGGACATAACACCGCCGTATAACACCGCCAGCACGTCCGCAATGGACATGGCACCGCCGATATGCCCATAGCCTGCGTCGGCAAACATCCTGATGGTCTGGATCCTGATATCCGCTGCCAATCTCTTCATCTGCTCCGTGTTTATGTATTCCTTCATTTGGAAGTCTCCTATTGGTGCTAAATCAAAATTCCCTATTGATCCAATTCGTCCAGATAGATTTCCCTTTTTTCTTTTGAGGATTGGATTGCCGCCAAAGCAAACTTTAAGATCTCGCGGCCTTCTTCTCCTGTGAGCTTTGGTTCACGGTCATTTTTCAAGGCATCGATGAAATCACGGGTGGAATCGATGAAGGAGTCGCCCCAATCATCTCTCAGACCCTCATAGGTCGTTATCTGGCCGTCTTTATAAACGATCAGCGTCGGGACCTGCATCATTTTCCCTGTACATCGCGTCACCCAGAGGACCCCTTTTGATCCTGTAACCTCAACTCTTTCATCACAGGAATAGTAATCCGTATCGATAAAAAGATCCTCTGAATACGTGATATCCATAAATCCATATTTCTTGGCATTCTTATATTTCCACATGATCATTGCGGGAGCATCTTCATAGAAGACGCCCGGGATAACATCCGTCCTGTCGATCCAGGCGGCAACCTTCTCTACTTCACCCATCAGGAATTTTGCGATAGAGAATTTATGGTATCCGTCATCGAAAACCAGCGGCCCACCTCCGCATGTTTCCTCTTCCATCCGCCATTTCCATGTATCATCGTCTACGCTCCATCCAAGAGTCTGCTTACCGGCGTTCATCTTATATCTCATTGTTATGGGTTCACCGATCACGCCTTCTTCAATCAGCTGTTTTGCCTTTACGTAAGGAGGGTAAAACATAAAGTTTTCGTAGACCTTCAGCTTAATTCCGGCTTCGTTTGCAGCAGCGATCATGCGATCCGCCTCCTCCAGGCTCATGGCCATAGGTTTCTGGAGGGAAATATGCTTCCCCGCTTTGCAGGCTTTGATCGTCATCTCACAGTGAAGGTTATGCGGAACAAGAAGCTCAATCATATCGATATCAGGGTCCTTGAGCATCTCATCATAATCAGTGTATATTTTCCGCGCACCCCACTCGGCGGCTGCTTTTTGAGCCTTCTCCCCGCTTCTGCTGCATACTGCATAGATTTCAGCATCGGGATGATCCTTGTAACCGAGAACATTCAGCGTCGCAATCCGTCCGACTCCAACAATACAAACCTTAATCTTGCTCATAACAATTCCTACCTCTCTATTCTCTTAATATAGGCTATCTCTTGCTTACACTCTTTCACTCTTAATATCCGCCTCATACCTGGCCCTTCGCTCTTTCAGATAAGCCGGAATCGGCACATCCCACCAGCCAAACGATTTCCCTCCCGAATGAGGCTGCTCCCGGTAAACCTCCACTTCGATAAACGCGGGACCGTTACAGTATAACGCCTGTTCTACCGCTTCCGCCACCTGTTCTGCCTTGCTGATCTTCTGTGAAAAAATCCCGAATGCTTCCGCAATGGAATGAAAATCCGGAGTATAGATCTGGCCTTCTTGCTCCCAGTCATTTCCAAAAACCCGTTCGCCGCCCAGCATATCAGTCTGCAGATCCTTGATTGCCATCCAGCCGCAATTATTAGCCATGATCACGATTACCGGTATCTGATACTGCGCCAGTGTGGACAATTCCTGCATGATCATCAGGAAATCCCCGTCCCCCATGAGGGCGATTACCGGGGAATCCGGCTTAGCCAGCTTTGCTCCGATTGCTGCGGGCAGAGCCCATCCCATGGTGGAAAAGCCGCCTGTCGTCAGGTTCGTATACGGCTTCTTAAAGCAGTATTCCTGAAAAAGCTGAGCCTGCGTATTTCCCGAGGAAGACGCGATAATCGCATTTTGAGGCAGACAGCGGTTCAACTCACCAATCAGCTGTGAAATCGTCACCTTGTCGACGTCGACCGAACGGACTTGATCAAGATATGCGGTCCATTCTTCTATCAGCTTTCCAATATGTTTTGTATATTCACGCTCAGAATAATGCTTTCGATCTGTAGCCTTCTCCTGATACGCACTGATAAGCTGTTTTACCACCAGAGACAAATCTCCCAGAATTCCAACGTCGCATTTATAATTTTTTCCCAGTTCATTCGGATCAATATCCACATGAATGAGTTTTGTTTCCGGGAAGGAAAAGCTTTCTCCATCTTTATAGGAACATGTCGTTTCGTCCGCAAACCTTGTACCAAGGGCCAGAATTACATCAGCCTCTTTGCACAACTGTATTCCAACCGGAGTTCCCTTTGATCCGGTATGCCATCCGTACAGAACATGGTCCTCCGGGAATGCGCTCTTGCCGGCCAGTGTTGTTACAACGGCAGCACCCCAAAGCTCGGCCAGTTCCTGCAATTCTTCCGCACATCGTGATCGTAAGGCTCCGCCTCCCGCTAAAATCACGGGTCTTTTCGCCTCTTTCATAAGATCCACCGCACGAAGGATGGTATCTCGGTCTCCCGCAGCTTTCGCTGGTTCCGTACGGACCCAGTCGGAGATGTCTGCTTCTATACCCTGAGACTGAACATCCATCGGCAGGGAAATGGTAACCGGGCCGCTTCTTCCGTTCATCATCAGGCCAAATGCCCTTCTCATAATCCTTGGAAGCTGTGAAACCGACTCGACCCTCCAGCTTCGTTTTGAAAGAGGTTCCAGTGCTCTGATAAAATTGGAGTCTTGATATCTCTCGATCTCCTGTAAAACACCGACTCCCATCATATGTACATGGGTATCTCCAGTTAATAGCAAAACTGCGGAGGAATCCACATAAGCAGTACCCATTCCGATAGCGGTATTCAGCGCTCCCGGTCCGATGGATGTAAAAACAGCCAAAGGCTTTCCTGATATCCGGTAATATCCATCTGCGATGTGTACTGCCGCCTGTTCGTGTTTTACCTGAAGGTATTTAATACGATTTTCTTCAAAAGACTTCCTGACAGCATCAAAAAGGCCAAGACATCCGTGACCGGGTATTCCGATGATATACGGCACCCCTTCTTTTTCCAGATACTTTAATACAATTTCGCCACCTGTGATCATCAAGCTTATCACTCCAATCCTGTTGCACATTATACAACTCTGTTTCTGCCAATATTTAAAAAATGAATTCATAACATTTGGTATGAATCGAGAAGGTTTAAATAACTATGAAATTGATTTCCAGTTTCATTATATGAATCCAAAAACCCCCTGTCAACGAATAAGCAAAACACGGTTGCTTATCGCGCAACCGTGTTTTGTAAAGACTTTTTATGACAGTGTACTAAAAACAGGAGCTGCAATGAATGTCGCCCATTCACTACAGCTCCTGTTTTATAGATACTTTCTGTGCGTCATCCGAAGAGTCCGCCTAAAAAGCCTTTTTCTCCTCTCTGGTTTCCTAAAAACAGAAATACCACGAGGAGGATAAGTAACCAGCTGCCTCCAAATCCGCCGCCGCCTTCACAGCAATCGTCTCTGCAGCCGAAACCGCCGAATATGTTCGTTCCGCCACAAAGCAGGAATACGATTATGATGATGGGAAGCCAGTCACCGAAACCCCAGTCATCACTATGCTCGTGGCTGCAAATATAGTCATCATGCTTGCAGTAATCCTTCTCACACCTGTCGAAACGGTCTTTATCCAGGCATTGTTTGAATTCATCGCCCACCTTATAAACACCTCCATGCATATCAATACGAATTCGTATATAATATGAGCAGATCACTCATAGTGTGTCAGTTACGGCGGCAGAATCCCGTTTTTTCTGTCATCTTATTTTTTTAAGAAGCTCCAGCATGTCACCGGGGAGTGGCGCTTCCAGTTCCATATCAGTACCTGTGACGGGATGACGGAAGGACAGGAATTTCGCATGGAGGGCTTGACGTTCAATGAGCCAGACTGAAGCCTCCCCGTAGAGAACATCTCCTACAATAGGGTGCCCTATATGGGAAAGATGTACCCGGATCTGATGGGTGCGGCCGGTTTCAAGTACAAGCTCCAATAAGGTATAGCCCTTTTCAAACCGTTCCAGTACCTTGTAGTGGGTTACTGACGGGTATCCGCCCTGGATCACAGCACGTTTCACATGGTCTTCATGCTCCCGGTCAATAGGCAGATCCACGGTGCCCTCCTCCTCTGCAATCACGCCCTTGACTACAGCCACGTACTTTTTGGTAACCCTGTTTTCGCTCATCTGCCTTGACATGTCATCCTGGCAATGAGAGTTCTTAGCGATTGCCAGCAGTCCGGAAGTATCCATGTCCAGCCGGTTAATGAACCGGATCTTGAAATGTTTTTGGTTTTCAAGCATATAGTTCATGATGCCGTTAGCCATTGTATGACAGGGGTGGCCTTTCGTCGGATGAACCACATAGCCCGGCTGCTTGTTGATAATCAAAAGGTCTTCATCCTCATACACCACTGATATGGGTATGTTCTCCGGCTCAAAGTCACTCTTTTCCCCGGGGAGTGAAACGGTGATTCGATCGCCCGGACACCCTCTCTGATACATTTTGACAAGGTTGCCGTTAAGGCGGACACAATCGTTGACCTTTAATTTGGTCATCAGCCTGGAAGAAAACCCGAAATGACGTTTTAAGAGCTCCTTGATCGGGAGCTCCTTGTCGTTTTCCTTTATAATATATTCAAATTTACTCTGATTCATATCATTCTGTCCATTTTCATGTGTTATAGAAATTTGCTTTTCACTTTGCTCCAGAAATCGTATTTCTCAAACCGGAGCAGCTTGACGATGGAATTGGAAAACTCCAGATATATCTCTTCCGCTCCCTGCAGGAGATACTCCATGCCGTCCGGTACGATGAGCAGTCCCTGCTCCCCTGAGTGTTCCGGATTGATACGGATGGATAAGTCGGGAGGCAGAATGACACTTGATGTAAAGGAACGGTACGCTGTCGTGTTCATTGGAGCTATGGGAGTCACCTGCAGCAGACTGAGCCGCGGATCCACAATGCTCCCGCCGAGGGAATAATTGTACGCCGTACTTCCCGCAGGAGTGGATACCAGGATTCCGTCACCGCTGAACCGCTCGATAAAGCTCTCCCCGATGGAGATATTCAAATGAATTGCCCGTGACATCTGGCCCTTGATCAGGATCTCATTTAAACCGGTATACTCAAAACGAGCGTCCCCTATTGTAACAATCGCCTTGACCGTTTTCAGATGCTGTATCTCATATTTACCCTGCTTATACCGGAAAATAAATTCATCAAGGTCTCTTGGATGGAGCTCCTGAAAAAACCCCAAATGACCGGTATTGATGCCGATGAACGGGATATCAGGAAAATTGAATTTATGAAGTGTTTCCAGAAAGGACCCATCACCGCCGATGCATATGATCAGCTCTGCATTGGAGTCAAATTCCCTGGGAACTACGAAATCGCTCTTCTCAAGCTTACGCTTCAGCAATTTCTTCGTCTCTTTGGATAAATCCGTATCGTTTGCAAAGACATTAATGATTCTCATAAGAGCTCCCCTTGCTTTTTTCGCAATACTGCGTTGCCGCTTTTTACAGCTCCTATTCTACACCAGTTTCTCAATTTCCACAATAAGCTTTTCAAATGCATCCATGGCTTGTGTCACCGGTTCCGGTTTTCCCATATCCACACCGGCTATCTTCAGAAGCTCAATGGGATAATCTCTTTCTCCGGATTTCAGAAATTCGATATAGGAATCCCTTGCTGCAGTACCTTCTTTTAGTATTTTTGAAGATATGGCCGCTGCGGCGGAGTAGCCTGTCGCATATTTGTAAACGTAGAAGGCGCGGTAGAAATGGGGTATTCTTGCCCATTCCATCTCAATCTCAGGATCGTAGACCACTTGATCTCCATAGTACTTCCGGTTCAGCTTTCCGTATTCTTCACACAGCCAGTCTGCGGTCAGCACTTCTCCCTTTTCAACAGCTTCATGAGTCAGCTTTTCAAATTCGGCAAACATGGTCTGGCGGAACAGCGTCGTTCTGAATTCCTCAATATAAAGATTCAAAAGGTATTTCTTTTCCTCGGGATCACTGCTTGTTTTCAAAAGCTGGTGCATCAGGAGCGATTCATTGACAGTGGACGCTACCTCAGCGGTAAAAATCGAGTGTCCTCCGTACACAAAGGGCTGGTTTCTTCTCGTGTAGTAGGAGTGCATGGAATGACCCATTTCATGCACAATAGTAAAAACGTCCTTCAATTTACCGTTATAATTCAGCAATATATAGGGCATGCTGTCATAGCTTCCGAAGGAATAAGCACCACTTGTCTTTCCTTCGTTTTCGTAAACGTCAATCCAGCGGCTGTCAATTCCTTTGTTCATTTTATTCAGATAGTCTTCGCCCAGCGGGGCCAGTCCTTCCCGCATCATGTCGAGAGCCTTTTCATAGGAAATCTCTTTCTTCGGCATCTCCACCAGCGGCACATAGATATCATACATGTGAACTTCATCCAGTTTCAGCAGCTTTCTCCGCACTTCCAAATAGCGGTGAAGCAGCCCAAGCCTGCTGTTGACCGTGTCGATCAGGTTATCATAAACCTCAGTCGGAATATTGTCGCCGGATAGTGCGGCTTCCCGTGCAGATCCGTATTTTCTTATTCTGGCTGTGATCACATCGGTTTTCGTATTGTAGTTATAGGTGGTAGCCAGGGTATTTTTTAAGTTTCCGAAGGCTTTGTACATATGTTCGAATGCTTCTTTTCTCACTCTCCTGTCCGGGGATTCCATGAATCCGATATATCTGCCATGCGTAACCTCCACTTCATCACCGTCTTCGTCGATGATGGATCCGAATTTGATATCGGCATTGTTGATCATGGTAAACACGTCATTGGTAGCTCCGGTAATCTCGCTCAACTGGGCAAGAAGGTTCTCTTCCGTCTTAGACAGAACATGGGCTTTCTCTCTCAAAATGTCGTTGATGGCGTGTTCATAAAGCCCGAGCCCCTCCTCAGCCTCCAGGAAGCCCCTTAGCTTTTCCTCCGGTATTTCCAGGAGCTCGGGAATGAAAAAGGATAAATAAGAAGATGCCTTTGCAATCAGCGTTCCAGCCTTGTCGCTCATGGCCTGGTACTGGTTGACCCGGTTATCCTCATCCTTTTTCATTCTGGCATACGTATACACCTTCTCAAGAATCAGCCAGATATGATCCTTTTTCTGAAGTGCCTCCAGAAGAACCTGCGGGCTTTCACCCAGCCTGCCGGAATACACCGCGAAATCCTTTGCCCTGTCCTCGACAGTTTTATAGTCAACTTTCCACTGTTCTTCATCCGGATACATCTCTTCAATATTCCATTTATATTTCGGATCGATCTGGTCTCTTGTCTTCGTTTCCTTTCCCATGTCAAATCTCCTTTTTTTATTTTTCTATTTACATTTTATCCTTTATTAATTAATATTATTATAACATGTTAAACGGCTAAAGAGACATGTTTCAATGGTTCTTTCCCTACAGCAACGCTGCATCTCAACGTTAAGAACCATTATAACATGTAAAACGGCCAAAGGAACATGTTTCAAGGAACAACAAGAATCATTTTATTTATAACATGACCCTGAAATGAAACATCAAAAGCGAAAGGACACTTAAATCATATGGATAATCGACCGATAGGGTTCTTCGATTCCGGCCTCGGCGGACTGACCTGCATACCCTATTTAATGAAGGCACTGCCCAAGGAGCGCATCATCTACTTCGGTGACACCGCCCGTACACCATACGGCTCGAAAGCGCCTTCAACCATTCGCCTCTTTTCCATGCAGATCGCTGATTTTTTAGTCAAAGAAAAGGTAAAAATGATCGTAATTGCGTGTAATACCGTCAGTTCTACCTGCCTGTCGGAATTGCAGCAAAAATATCCCCGGATTCCCATCGTAGGAATCATCGGGCCGACGGCGGAAGTTGTTGCAAAATCCTGCAGCAACGAGAATCAGGTCGGTATTATAGGTACAAAGGTTACGATAAAAAGCAGAGCGTATGAAGATCTGATACATAACATGAACAACAAGCTGAATCTTTACACAACTCCCTGTCCGACCTTCGTTCCGCTCATAGAAGAAGGCATTATTCATCACGAAATCATGGATCTTTCAATACGATATTATCTGGATCACTTTATATCCTATCACAAAATAGATACGCTTGTTTTAGGATGCACACACTATCCACTGATCAGGCGAAATATCGAAAAAATTTACCCCGGCCTGCGTATTATCGATCCTTCTGAGGAAATCATACAGAATATCACAACCCAACTAGTAAGTAACGATCTCCTGTCGGAAGACCCGGTTTACGACAATACCTTCTACGCAAGCGATCTGTCGGAGAACTTTGTGAACATGATCAACCGGATCTTCGAAAACTCCGAGTTTAAAGTTGCATTTAAAAGCTTTGATCTCGATACCTGTAAATGAGGTGGTAGGAATGGATTTTGATGAGCTTCTTGATTTGCTTGAAATCGACTCTCCCGATGATTTCGGATACTTTGAGCACTTTGCCGCTCTGATGGAATATGACGAGGAAATTCCTTACGATCAGTTCTATCAAATCCTGGCCGATGTGGACTCCGATACGCTTGTCGATCTGACCGACAGCTATTTTGAAGACGTGCTTCAGGGGATGCCGGATGATGCAATTGAAGTCTACACGTTATTGGGGACCATCCGGCAGGCTCTGATCGGACTGGCAAAAAACTCGGTTTCCCGTGAGGAAAGGGTCGCCTATGCAGATGAGCTGTATCACTTCAGAAGCTGGTTCATTTTTGACAGCGTCGTTCACATAAGACGGCTCAGCGATAATGTAAAAAGAGATGTAACCGTAAGCGAGGCGCAATCCCTTTATCGGCTTGAAAAACTCAATGATGATCAGTACCGGTACGATTTTTCCGATTGTCTGGACTACGAAATCGACGAGTACGCCATATCAATCGATGCAAAGCTGGATGAGGAGTACGATGAAATCATCGAGGAAGATGAAGACCTTTACGAGGAAGGGCTCATCGATAAAGCATTTCCTGTCATCGACGGTGACTTTGCCGATGATGATGAGGAGGCGGATGAATACTGAGCGGACGGAATAACAGACCGCAGCATCGGTTCAATACCCTTTGCTGCGGTCTGTTTTAAATTTATTTTATTGTTTTAAGGTATTTCTTTACATATTCCACATCGGAAGGAGTATCGATGTATTGGGTTCCCCGCTTCTGCCTGGTCTCCCTTCCCTTTCCGGTAATGAGGATGACGGTGTTTTCGTCCGCATTTGCAATGGCCTCGCGTATTGCTTCTTCCCTGTCTGGTATTATGACGTAACTGCCGTCCTGTTTCTCCACATGCTGGGCAATCTCTCTGCAAATCTCAAGCACCGGCTCTTCTCCTGCATCTTCTTCTGTGATATAAACCCGGTCGGAATACTTGCCCGCTATCTCTCCCAGCTCCTGGCGCCGCCGTTGAGCCTTCTTGCCGGGACAGCCGAAAACAATGATGATCTTTTTATTCGGATATTCTTCCATGGTCGATTGAAACAGTGTTTCAAAACTCATTTTATTGTGGGCATAATCCACGATCACCTGAATGTCTTTTCTCTTGCTTGAATATACCTCCATCCTGCCGCTGACCCTAGCCTTTCTTAATCCCGCCGCCACATAGGACATGGGAATATTCAGGCACTGGGAAATCGCGATGGCGGCCAGGGCGTTCTGTACATTGAACAGCCCAGCCATAGTAATTTTAAAGTCTTTTACAAAGTCTTTTGTCCTCACGGTAAAGGTTATACTCTTGCCTGACTTGATGATATCATATCCGTAAACGTCTGCCTTTTCGTCCAGCCCGAAGGTCACCACACAGGGACAGGCTTTTGAAGCTTCCATGATTCTGTCGATTTGATCGCTGTTGATGTTGACACAGGCCGCACGGCACTGGCTGAAAATCCTTAGCTTGGATTCCAGATAGTCCTCAAAGCTGCTGTGCTCCACATCGCTGATATGATCTTCTCCGATATTCAGGAAACAGCCTGCCTCAAAGGTGACACCAAGAGTCCGGTCATATTTTAGAGCCTGGCTCGATACCTCCATGCTCAGATATTCGATTCCGCTGTTCACCGCATTGCTGAAATGCTTCTGGAGCTCCATTGCTTCCGGCGTGGTCAGGTGGGATTCTTCATTGATAACCCCGTCGTAATTATCGATTCCGGAGATGATGGCACTTAGCGGCTTCTTTCTCTCCTTGAGATACTCGTCCAGGATAAACTTCATAAAATAAGCAGTGGTTGACTTCCCTTTTGTTCCGGTAATCCCAATGATCTTCAAATCCTTCCAGATCTGATTGTAATAGTAATCCGCAATCAAAGCCATGGTCTTTCTGATATCCTTGACGATGATATATGAAATGTCTTCTGCTGGAGGATCCAGCGCATATTTCATTTCACTGACATAGCAAAAGGCTCCTTTTTCCACAGCTGATTTCAGGTAGGCGGGATTGAAATGGCTGCCCTTGCAGACAAAGAGCGTATCCTTCCGGATATCGCGGGAATCGTAGGAAATGTAGCCGACAAGCCGGCATTCCTCAGTGAATTTATAATCACTCACCAGTTGGTGGCTGCTTAGTTGTTTTAAGTATTCGGCCAGGCTGTGTCTTGTGGTATCCATTTTGCTTACTCCTGTTCTTTGATTTTGCCGCCGCAGGCAAGGATCGACTTTTCCGTTAGGATTCCCATGGCGTCTATGTAAAAATCGGGTAGATTGTACATCTCTTTAAAACAGGACAATTCTGTACAGGCAAGAATTGCTGCTTGGCAGTTCTGTCTGAAAATTTCCTTTTGCACCATTAGGAAGTCCGAGAAATCAATCTTTCCGCCGTTTTTCACACCGTCGTATATGATCTTCATCACAAGCTTCTGGTCTTCCGGGTTCGGAACGATGGGGGTGATTCCCGCATTCATCAGCGCGTTCTGGTACAGCCCTGTGTTGATAGTTCCGTCGGTAGCCAAAACCGCAATCCTAAGCTCCCCTTCATGAAACAATTCCGAAATGTGCTTGACCGTTTCCTCAACCATGTTGATGATAGGAACACCGACGCCGGACTGAAGCCTGTCCATCAGAACATGAGACGTATTGCATGGAATGGCAATAACCTCGGCTCCGTTTGATTCCAGCATTTTAACATCCTTTAAAAGAAGGTCGAACAGCTCCTCTAGTCTTCCTTCGAGAATTCCCTTCGTACGGTCCGGCATGGTGGCATGGCTGAGTATGATCATATTCAGGTGCTCCTGATCACAGGCAGCGTCAGTCCGCTGAATGATCATTTTGTAGAATAGCTGGGTCGCCAGCGGGCCCATGCCTCCGAGGACTCCCAATATCTTTCTGCTGTCGTTATCCATAGATCCTGTTCCCCTTTTATTTTTTACCGAGATACTTCCAATATTTGTAGTAATGCCCCAGCTGCGACTTGTAAAGTCTAAGCCTCCTTCTGAATCCCGTATCCCACTTATAGAACAGCGAGTTCGCATATTTTCCGGCCCGGATCAAGGCTCTCATTTCCCTGCGATATTCATCCGGCTTGATATAGCGGAAGGCGACTCCTTTGGGAATCATCATCCATAGGGATTTTTCCGTGACAACGGTAAAATCGATCTGGTTTTGCATGATATAATCTTCAACCAAATACTTTGCAATGTTCTGCCCTGCTCCGGTTACGTAATAATTGCTTCTTCCCTGCCTTGTATTGATCTCAAATACCCTGAATGTTCCGTCTCGCTGGTCGTACTTGATGTCAAAATTTGAAAATCCGATGTAATTCAGACCTTCCAAAAGCTTTTTAAATTTCTGCGTCAGTTCTTCATTATGTTCGGTGATAATGACGGCGTGGTTTCCAAGGCCATGAGGCGTATGCTCTTCCAGCAATACATGACCCAGGCACATCAGCTTCACCTGACCGTTTCGGTCGGAATAATTGGTAAGTACTCTCATGTACGTATCGTCACCCGGGATAAAATCCTGAATCACGATGGAATCGTCATATCCGGAGCCGTAAATATCATCAAGGATACTCAGCAGTTCTTCTCTGCTGCCGGCCTTATAAACCTTTTTTTGTGTCGGATAGGGATGTCTCCAGTATTCGATCCCGTTGGAAGGCTTTACAATATACGGCGCCTCAAAGGGAAGCTCAAATTCATGTCCCGTCTCTTTTCGGTGAACGAAGGTATTCGGATAGTCGATACCCTCCCTTTCACATAAATCGTAAAATTTCTCTTTATGAATCAGATTGTTCATCAGGTCGATGTCAATATAGGGAGCAATAACGTTCTCAGGCAGGTTGTCCCTGTTCTGGCTGAGCAGCTGTACATAGCTGTCACCGCAGCCCACGGCCAGCACGGTGTTCTCTTTGTGTTTCTCAGCAAACTCAGTCAGAACGGAAAGGAACGTGTCCTGCTCCTCCAGTCTGGGATTTGCCGTATACTGAATAATCCTGCTGTCCACACAGGGACCTGTATTGTATTTTCCGAATACGTGGGATTTTATTTCATATTGCTCGTGGAAAGCTCTCGCAACACTGTAAACGTTGATATCTCCCGCAAAGAGAAGGGGAATAAAACTCTGGCACATCTGTTTCTCCTATGATTCTGATCTTCTGTTCATCACGGTAAATTGATCCTGTTGATAATTTTATTTTTTACTTCATTATGAAATCCTAATCATTATATTACGTTTCCAGTCTTTTATCAATGTCAAAATAGGGTCGGGCTCAAGCCAAAATAGAGTCGTTCCCAAGTCAAAACAGGGTCGTGCCCGCTGCAAAAAGGGACATGGAAAAATGCGTTCCCCTATCACCGAAACATGCCCTCCTGCATATCATGAAAGGAAATGTTATGGAAAGGAAGATGTGAATGGCAGGAATCGAAAGACATATGTATCCCGGGAACAACACACCAGAAGGATTTTTCTCCTATTATCAATACATACTCGGCCAGAGGGAGGCAGAGAAAATAATCTGCATTAAAGGCGGACCCGGAGTCGGGAAATCAACATTCATGAAAAAGATCGCCGAAGCCATGCTGGAGGAAGGCCATGACATTGACTTCATGCATTGTTCCTCCGATAACGGTTCCCTTGACGGCATCGTTCTTCGGGACAAGAAAATTGCATTGATCGACGGAACATCTCCCCATATCGTGGATCCCATCAATCCCGGTGCCGTTGACTCCATCATTCATCTGGGAGACTACTGGGACGAGGAAGGCATTAAAAAAAACAAGGATGCCCTGATCAGCAACAACGAAAGAATCAAAAGCATTTTTGAACGGGCATACAATTATCTGGCAGCCGCCGGTAAAATGTACGACAACCTTTTCAGTATATACGAATCTGCCATCAAACATGAGGAGCTTTATAAAATATCAGCGAAGATCATCAACGATGAACTTGCACATAGAGAGATCTGTTCCAAACAGGGCGGCATTAAAAAATTCTTCGCAAGTGCCATCACCCCGGAGGGCTTTGAACATTATTTGGATACTCTGGTCAAAGACTGTCATAAAGTCTATCTGATTGAAGCCCCGATCGGCGTCAGCAGTGAAAGAATGCTGAGTTTATTCATGGAAGGAGCAGTATACCGCGGTTTCTCCGTAGAAGGATATTATTGCCCCATGAAACCGTCAACGAAGCTTGAACATCTGCTTATACCCGGCTTGAATCTGGCATTTGTCACATCCAATCAATATCATACGATCGACAAGTCAAGGCTGGAAGCTGTAATAACACCCATTGAACTTGCTAATATCGTCCGCTTTGATTCCATCCGCTATTTGGAAAACATACTGGAGGACAGTAAAAACAAAATGGAAGAACTCCTTGAGAAAGCAATCTTCTGTCTGGGCCAGGCAAAAAAAGAACACGACGACCTGGAGAAATTTTACGTTCCGAATATGGATTTTTTGAAAATCGATGCGTTAAGGCAAGAACTGACCCAGAAATTCAGTCAGCGCTAAAACAATTCATCTCTCCCTAATACAATAGAAAAGCACCGCGCTCTTACAAGATCAGGTTGATCCCGGCGTGGTGCTTTATTCCGTCAGAAGCGTAATTTCAGCTCTAGTCTGTTATTCTTTATCTGTATTTGCCGGTTCCGCATCATCCTCTGATTCCTTTGTGTCTTCTAATTGATGCACCAAGGATTCCGAAACCGGGTCTTCAACTGTCCCTCCTGCGTCGGCTGCCATATCTCCATCGATTGTTCTTACGGACCGCAGACTGCCGTTTGCAAGGTCATAAAACGCGATAAATGTTACTTCCATGTATGGCATCAGCCACAGAAACCCAATCCCCAGAGTGAGGGCGGACAGGAGCGCCCAACCGATAAAAGAAAGATTCAGGCAGAAGAACTTCCATTTATTTCCTTGCATCAATCTCTTGCTTTCATTGATTGCTTCCATGATTCCGATATTCGGTTGATCAGCGAGAATATAAAAGCTCATGCTGTACCGGATTGCGGCAATAATTCCGGGGACAACGAGTAGCAGCGTCCATAGTAAAATAAAAATAGATGTTACGATATATAATCCAAAAGCTTTTCCGAAGCGCTCAAAACCATAGAATACTTCAGCAGGCGACGTTTCTCTTCTTCTGAATATGGAAATTGCAAACATTGCATATCCAAGGGTCATAGGACCCGAAATCAGAATGGTGTACACGGTGGATATACCGGAAGGATCCGTAATTCCGTTCCCGAAAATCTCATCCAAAATGATGACCGGTACTGTAGTCAAAGCAAAAAAAATCAAGGTTCCGAGAATACCCATTCCCCACTTTCCTGTCAGGGCGTTTCTTCCGAGTGCTCTTAGATTTTGACTGCTTTCTGTCACAATGATGTTCTGATTCATTTCATTCTCTCACTTTCTTTCATTTCAATACACACTATTTTTATTATATTCTATTTTCACAGGAATGCAAACATTAGATCAATTTTGTCCGATTTGCTTATTTCTGTCTATTGGTGTATACTACTTATTACTATTATATTTTTTTGCAAAACATGAATCAAATTACACCAGCTTGGTAAAATCCTCGCAGCGCAATAAGGATTAACGATTGGAGGTTTTCATATGAAATACACCTTGACCATAAAAATGGAAAGCAGAAAATATCCTGTTATCATCGAAAGCGGCTTATTTCGAACCATTGGATATACTCTTGGAAAATACTTTACAGGTAAAAAAATTGCCTTGGTCACTGATGAGAACATACAAAAAACCTATCAAGATTTCATAAAAAAACAAATGGACGACTCTCACTGCGAATGGGATATGATTATTCTGCCAGCCGGAGACACCAGTAAATCCTTTGACGCTCTTGCATCAATATACAGAAGTCTGATCGATTTTCAGATTACCCGCGACGATGTTATCGTATCACTGGGCGGCGGCGTGATCGGTGACATATCGGGATTCGCAGCTTCGACTTTTCTGCGAGGAGTGGATTTTGTTCAGATTCCCACTACGCTGATCGGACAGGTAGACAGCAGTATAGGGGGGAAAAATGCAGTTAACCTGCCGGAAGGGAAAAATCTGGTAGGCACCTTCTATCAGCCAAATTATGTGTTTATTGATCCGGATTTCGTGCAGACGTTATCCGATTACCATATGGCGGACGGTATGGCGGAAATCATTAAATATGCCTGCGTCGCAGATGCAGACCTGTTTTCCGATCTGATCCGCATGAGAAACCATCGAAATGCCGAGTTGATTGAATCGATTATCTATCGCTGCTGTCTGATCAAAAAGCAGATGATAGAACAGGACGAAAAGGATCAGGGAGTCCGAATGCTTACAAATTTCGGACATACAATCGGCCATGCCATTGAAAACCTCTATGACTATCGGGTCTACGGACACGGCCAGGCAGTAGCAATGGGTATGTTTACGATAACCGAACACAGTGAAGCCATGGGACTCACGGGAATTAACACTTCCGCCATGCTGAGGGAAATTCTCGAGGAATACGGATTGCCGGCAGAACTTCCGAGGGACATAGACAAGGAACTTTTAGCCGGTTTTGCAATGAAGGACAAGAAGCGTCGAGGCAACAAAATGAATCTTGTTCTGCTGGAAAAGATCGGAAGAGGATATCTCTATCCCATAGAGAAAACTGAAATCAGAGAGTTTATCGATTAAGAAAAGAACATAGCGGAGGTCGAAGCAAATGATGAAATTGGGTCTTGTCGGCGAGAAGCTTTCCCACAGTCTCTCTCCCGGGATACATGAAGAACTCATGAAACAGAGTGGGATCGAAGGCACTTATGAATTGCTGGAGTTTCCGAAGGAAACTTTCACCCGGGACTTCAATGCACTGAAAGATACCGGTTACCGCGGAGTTAATATTACAATTCCGTATAAAGAAGCCGTGATTCCTCTTCTGGATGATATCTCAAAACAAGCGAAATATATCGGAGCCGTCAATACGGTCTTATTTGAAAACGGCCAGGCAAAAGGCTACAACACAGATTATTACGGCTTCCTGTCATTGCTGAACCATAACAATATTACTGTCAAAGGAAAAGGCGCTGTCGTTTTAGGATCGGGCGGCGCTGCGAAAGCCGTAGTAAAAGCCCTCCTGGATCTGGGGATTTACGACCTTACCATTGTCAGCAGAAGGAAACAGAATTTTCACGGGAATTATACCATTTCCTATGAGTTCTTCAAAGAAGCGAACCTGGAGTGCGATATTTTGATCAACTGTACCCCGGTCGGCATGTATCCCAATGTGGATGCCTGTCCTATCCCGAAGGAATGCATTCGGGCCGGCGTCGTCATCGACACGATCTACAACCCACAGAAAACATTGTTGTTAAAATATGCCGAGGATCTTGGAATAATCGCGGTCAACGGCAGCGATATGCTCAGAGAACAAGCAGTCAAAGCCCAGCAAATATGGAACGGAATTGAATCGGTTTGAAAGTGAATTTGTCATAGGTAACCTGTAATTGCATCACCGCATATATTGTATTGAGAAAAGGACAGAATACTCCCTTTTCTTATCAAGATATATGAGGTGAAGAAATGTATTACTTCAATAGACATTCAGTTGTTTCATTCGTGACTCCTGCAAATGAACCTCCCATGGGATATGTACGTGCTCTCCATGCGGTTCCGGACGCGCCCCAGGTGGATATTTACATCAATGGGAAAACCATTGCAAGAAATCTTGCCTTTGAACAGAATACCGCATATGCCGCTATACCGGAAGGGAATTACGAAATATCTCTATATCCCGTCGGAACCACATTTGAACCGGCTCTGATCAATAGTCTGGATATTCAAGATCATTCAGCCACTACAGTTGCAGTAGTAGGTACTCCTGATGACATTAGCTTTCTGGCCATACCGGATTCCGCTGTTTCTGCACAGACAGGCAATGCGATGGTGCGGTTCGGGCATTTATCGCCCTTTGTACCTGCCGTGGATATCAATCTGCCTGACGGAACGACTCTTTTTGAGGGTGTTTCATTCAAAGAACTTACATCCTATGCCGAAGTTCCTCCGGGAATATACACCCTTCAAGCCGGGTTGACCGGGTCACCTGACATTGTTCTGACAACTTTGAATGCAAGATTGGAACCCAATGAAGCTTATACGGTTTATGCCATAAGTATTACCGGCCGGGAAGGCGCGGCAGAAGCGATTCTGTTATCTGACTGGATCTTGTGATGATATTTTACCATAACGCTGCAGTAAAAGTTACACCTGCCGGAATTCCGGCAGGTGCTTCTTTTCGTGAGATATTTTAGTACAAATTCGCGAAGATCTCTCTGATTTCTTCATCCGTCAGGAATACATAGTTGTTGGCCAGCAGTCTTTGCTGATTAGCAACGGTGGATTTTGTAAATTCATCAATCTGGGCTTCTGTCATGCCATATTCTCTCAGAGGCTTTTTCACGATCAACTTGTTCAGGAATTCTTCCAGTTCGCCGTAGACATCCCCGTTAGGATCTACACCCAGAACGTCTGCAAAGATTTTAGTTGCCTGTTTGATCTTACCGTCAGGATTCTTTCTTGTGTACATCTTGAATACTTCAGTGAAGAACTGGTAATTCGCTTCTCCATGGGGCACATGGAACGCACCTCCGATGGAGTAGGATAAAGCATGTACCGCCGCACAGCCTGCGTTTCCGAATGCAATTCCGGCATAATCGGAAGCCAGCACGAATTCCTTCAAATACTTGAATCTTTCCTCTTCGCCTTTTGCTACGATCTCCTTATACCCGTCCATAATCATCTCAATGGCCTTTAAGGAATACATTTCCGTAAACGGCGAAGCCTTTGGCGACAGGTAGGATTCGATTGCATGGATCAAAGCATCGACGGAGCTGGTGACAAAGAACTTGTAAGGCAGTCCTTTTACTGTCTCAGGTACGAGAACTGCATAGTCAGCGTAGGTCTGGTCAACTGCAAGACCTTTCTTGGTATGTAAGGATTTTAATTCAGCAATGGTAACATTGGTTACTTCGCTACCTGTACCGCAGGTTGTAGGAACGACAACGAGTTCTTTCACTTTTTTCGGCGCAACAGCGCCTGTGAAGAGGTCAACCGACTTTTCAGGCACTTCCAGCGCAAGGATCTTACAGATATCAACAATGGTTCCACCCCCGAAAGCGATGATTCTCTTGAAATCATACTTTTTCATTTCCAGGGCAATGGCATCAATCATCTCATCGGAAGGCTCACCGGCTCCGAACTTTTCCTGGTAGATCACGTTGGTTTCGATTCCCAGGGGCTTCATGTACGGAGTATACAGCCATTCATTGGTCAATACCAGATCATCCTTGCCGACTTTGAATTCGTCGTGAAACTCTTTGAACGTTTCAAAATAAAACACTTTTGGAACTACTCTTAATGCTTGCATTTTCAAACTCCTCCTTGTCCCGGGCACATGACCCGCGCTCTTTAAAACTTCGCATTAAATCTTTTTTCGAATTCTTCCTTCAGTTCTTCCCTGAAATCAGGGTGTGCGATTTTGATCAGATTTCTGGCACGGTCCTTTAAAGTCTTACCTTTTAATTCGGCAATGCCATACTCCGTCACGATATAATCCACATCGTTTCTGGAAGTCGTGACAGCCGCACCGTGGTCAATAAACGGAGTAATCTTTGATACCATGGATCCATCTTTCTTTACGGCAACAGAAGGCATGGCGATGATCGCTTTTCCTTTTCCGTCGAGGGACATGGCTGCGCCTCTCACAAAGTCCACCTGACCGCCGACTCCGCTGAATTGTCTGGTTCCGATGCTGTCGGATACAACCTGACCCATGAAATCAACAGCGAGGCAGGAGTTGATGGATACCATTTTCGTGTTCTGGGCTACGATGACCGGATTGTTGACATAATCAACTGTTCTCATCTCCAGCACCGGATTATGGCGGGCAAAGTCATAGAGTCTCTTGGAGCCCATCAGGAAGGTAACGATCATTTTTCCCTTGTGCAATCCCTTTTTTGAATTATTGATGACGCCGGCTTCAAAGAGATCGACGACGCCGTCGGAAATCATTTCCGAGTGGATTCCAAGATCTTTCTTGCCTTTCAGCGATTGAAGCACTGCATCGGGGATCGCTCCGATTCCCAGCTGCAGTGTAGAACCGTCCTCAACAAGCTCTGCACAGTTTTTTCCGATGGCCAATTCAACTTCGCCGATTTTCGGAAGTCCCAGTTCAAACAGAGGATGTGAGGTTTCCACAAACTTGTCTATCTTGCTCACATGGACGAAGGTGTCTCCGAATACGACCGGAACCTGGTCGTTGACTTCCGCCAGCACGACTTTGGCGGATTCAATACCCTGCATGGTATAATCGGCGGAAACCCCTACGCAGCAATAGCCATGCTCGTCAGGCGGAGAAACCATTACCATAAAGACGTCAATTTCAAAAATGCCTTTTCTTATATAATTGGGTACTTCATGGAAAAAAACGGGCGTAAAATCTCCGTGGCCCTGAACGATGGAATCCCTGGTCGTTGGACTGGTAAACCAGCCGTTGAAGCGGAAGTGTTCCTTCATTTCCGGCTTGGAATACTCGCCTTTTCCCAGAGTGACCATGTGGCAAACTTCAACGTCTTTATATGCCGCCGCGTTGGCGACCATTGCATCGACCAGGATAGCCGGTTCCGCAACGGCATGGGCAAAAGCTACTCTGTCTCCGGACTTGATGCTTTTCACTGCTTCTTCGGCAGTGCATAGTCTGCTGTTATAGATTTCTTTCCAGTTCAAGTGTCATTCCTCCTGTTTACTTAATTTTGATATCACATTGTCGATATGCTCCTGATCCCACATTTTTATCAGATCATGTTTCGTCCCGTACTGGCTGAAAGAAGCGCAGCAGTTTGTGCAGCCCCCGATGATCAACAGGAAATCGTATTCGACTCCTTCTTCCGCTATCACGAGATCCGCGTTTCCTTCCAACTCTTTTTTAATGGTTTCCAGGGCCTTTCCCCTGTCGTATCTGGGATTGCAGCCTCCGCAAAACTTTACACCTACCAGCATTGGTCGCTCTCCTTTTAGCATTCTGTCACGCGATTCTCCTTGATTCCTATCATCAGACATTCTGTACGATTTTCTATATACAGAACCGCCGAAAATTCTTCGACGGTCCTGTTGCTATTCTTTTTATCAATCGAGCTCAGTACTATTATTCTTTAATGCCTGCGATGGCCTTTGCCAACTCTTTTTTCTGATTGATATTTCCCTGACGTGCAATCATAATTCTTTGGGCCTGAGGCGATCCCGCTCCGTGCAGGGACTCTGTTCTGTATCCTACTGCGGAGGAACCCAGACAGATATTTTCGAGGAATCTCAGGACTCTCATTCTGTTTTCGGTGGATACGCCCGGAGCAGCAGCATAAAGCTTGTTGCACCATTCTCCGATGGTTTTACCGGACTGCCCCACTTTCAAATCGGATTTGAAATCCTTATCGGACGGCATGGTTACCATCAGTCCGCCTGCAATATCTTCCGCAAGTCTGACGATCTCGTAAGGGAATCTGGTAACGTTCTGCTTGCATACGTTGGCCAGCAGCAGGTCAATCTGGTAGTTTCCTGCGGCAGTCGGATAGCCCTCTGCGGAGCATGCAATACCGCAGCAATATAAGGTTTCATTCAAATGTGTCATTTCGATGAGCTTATCCTTGATATGGGAAGCCTTATGTGCCCCGTTATAATCAGCGGCAAGAGCGGCGGCTCCGATGATTACGTCGCCTACGCCAACTTTACATCCGCCGTATGACTGTCTGTGGTATCCTGCAAACCGTTCTACCATCATGCCTGCGAAATCATATTCTTCGCAAAGGAATACTCTTTCATTGGGAATGAATACATCATCAAATACTACTAAAGCTTCCTGTCCGCCGAATTTCTTGTTTCCAAGATCGATATCAGCATTTTCTTCTAGTTTTCTCGTATCACAGGACTGTCTTCCGTATACCATAAAAATTCCGGGAACATCCGACTCGATTGCAAAGGATACTGCATAGGATTTGTCGGCTTCCGTCATAGCGATAGTAGGCATGATCAGATGTTCATGGGAGTTGATAGAGCCCGTCTGGTGACATTTCGCTCCTCTTACAACGATACCGTCCGCCCTCTTTTCAACGATTCTAAGAAACATATCCGGATCAGGCTGCTGGCTTGGAGCCAGTCCTCTGTCGCCCTTCGGGTCGGTCATAGCTCCGTCAACAGTGAGGTCGTTTTCCTGTATGTATTCCAGGTATTTCTTAAATCTTTCGTGATACTGTGTACCGTACTTCTTATCAATTTCAAAGGTAGTGGAAAATACCGCATTGAAAGCATCCATACCTACGCATCTCTGGAAGCAGGAGGCAGTCTTCTGTCCGAGCAGTCTCTGCATTTTAACTTTTTTAATCAGGTCTTCCGTGCTCTGATGCAGATGGGAAAATCTGTTGACCGTCTTGCCTGACAGATTGGATTTTGCTGTCATCAGGTCAGCGTACTGGGGATCGTGTGCCAGTTCATAGGTCATGGCAAGGCAATCGATGGAAGGTCTGATCATCGGATGGTCCACCCAATTTTTAACCTCTTCCCCGAATAAATACACTTTTGTGTTCAGTTTTCTCAAGCTCTCGATATATTGAGCTCCGTTCATTAATGCCATAATACAACCACTCCTTACATATGAAAATATTGTTCAGACACTACCGCAACGAACCGGCCTTATTGCCTGCCGCGCTGTAACGTCAAATGTAACCGATTATTAATAAAGCAATATCTATGCCAAAATACAGCGGGCCCCTATCTATTCTTGTTCAGGATCTTCCTGGCCATATCCAGCAGATCCTCACTGACGGATGTGTCAAGGACGACATCCTTCACTTCGGGGATCTCCGCTATTACGACCTCTTTAACCACGTCTTCTATGGTATACTGAGCGGATGGGCATGTGCTGCACGAACCAGTCAGCTTCACGTATGCGACACCGTCTTCGAAGGCAGTTAGAATGACTCCTCCAAAATGGGAGGCCAGCAGGGGGTCAACCTTATCCCTCAGAATTTCTCTGATTTTATCTTCCATATACTTACTCCGGTTTCCAAAATATGATATCCTAAGTCCAGTATAATCATTGAAATGTCGCTTGACAAGAACAAAATAGCCGTATATCAATACACGGAATTTTTAGAATTTTAATGTTTTTTTACTGAGTTGTATGTTATAATTGACGCTAATATTAAGATTCCCCTGCATAATTCACCAGTCAAACTTTCTGACAATTCCAGAAGACATTCATGAATGTTGAGATAAAGATACGATTTTAGGAGGACAATTTATGGCAAAATATCGCTTTAATACAAACTGCGTTCAGGGTGCATACCGGCCGAAACCCGGTGAACCAAGAGTGTTACCCATTGTTCAGAGCACAACTTTTTCTTATGATGATTCTGACTATGTTGCGGACCTGTTCGATCTGAAGGCCGATGGTTCCTTTTATACAAGACTTGGAAATCCAACTTCAGACGCCTTTGAAGGCAAGATGAATCTGCTGGAGGGCGGTTCAGGTGCTCTTGCGCTTTCCTCCGGTCAAAGCGCAAGCTTTTTTTCCATTATCAACATCTGCCTGGCGGGAGATCACGTGATATGCTCGTCTAACATTTACGGAGGCACCTTTAATCTATTTGATGTTTCCCTCAGAAAGCTGGGGATAGAATTTACCTTTGTCGATCCCGATTCCAGTGCGGAAACGATACTGTCCTGTGCGAAACCGAACACAAAAGCGGTTTTTAGTGAAACAATCGCCAACCCGGGTATGAATGTTCTTGATTTTGAGAAATTTTCCTCAGTCGCAAAGAAACTTGATGTGCCGCTCATAGTCGACAATACCTTGGCGACGCCCTATCTCTGCAGGCCCTTCGAGCACGGTGCGAATATCATTATTCATTCAGCCACAAAATATACGGACGGCCATGCGACCAGCGTCGGCGGAATTATCATTGACGGCGGAAATTTCAACTGGGATAACGGAAAATTCCCCTGCCTGATTGAACCGGACCCAAGCTACCATGGGATGAAATACTATGAAACCTTTGGTTCGTCAGCCTATATCGTCAAGGCTCGTGTTCAGCTGCTCCGGGATTACGGCTGTACTCCGAGTCCCTTCAACGCATTTATGTTCCATCTCGGACTGGAGACTCTCCATTTGCGAATGGAACGCCACAGTGAAAATGCCCTCAGGCTGGCAGAATTCCTGTCCGGTCATCCATGCGTGGAATGGGTCAAGTATCCCGGGCTGAAGAGCGATCCCTATTATGAATTAGGAAACAAGTATATGCCCAAAGGCGCTTCCGGCATTTTGAGCTTCGGCATCAAAGGCGGAGCAAAAGCCGGCAAGGAATTGATTAAATATCTGGAGCTCGTTCATTTGGTTGTCCATTTGGGAGATCTTCGAACCAGCGTCCTCCATCCTGCCAGCACGACGCACAGGCAGCTTTCCGAACAGCAGCAGATCGAAGCCGGAATCATGCCGGAAATGATCCGCGTTTCGGTTGGAATCGAGGATATCGAGGACATCATTGCAGATTTTGACAAGGCGCTGCTTGCAGTTGTAAAATGATTTGAGACCCATCGGAATTCAGACCCGGCCGTGGGGTGAGAGGTGGGAAATTTAGAGCTGCTTAGGGGATATTAATTTCCCAAGCGCGGGAAACTTTTTTCCGGAGGTGTTTGTCCTGAATCGCTGTGTTATTATCACATCATTTCATTCCGCTCCAATCAGAGACCACTTTGTGCCTCGGGAGGATGACTTTATCATCTGCGCCGACGGCGGCTATTCTCACGCCAGGGCGGAAAATATCAAACCTCATGCAGTGATCGGGGATTTTGACTCGATTGGTTCTGATCTGATTGAAAAGGATTTGAAACAATCGAGTTGCGACGCCTGCTACAGAATCATCCGGGTTGCGGCGGAAAAAGACGATACGGATACGATGATCTGCCTGAAATACGGGATCGATGAAGGTTTCAACGATTTCCTGATCCTGGGGGGGCTGGGCGGCAGACTGGATCACACCATTGCAAATCTCCAGACCATGTCTTATGCTGTTGATCAGGGAAAAACCATATGGATTCTGGACGGAAAAAACCGGGTCACTCTGAGAAAACCGGGCCGTCTCACAGTGCCAAAGCTGTCTGATTATAAAATATCCCTTTT
>JAVBVR010000003.1:0-158774 GCA_036677845.1 Anaerovoracaceae bacterium
GTCTTTCCTATCATTCCCTTTGCTTCTTTTCCGGTAGCAATCACTCGTTTCGTGTATGCGTCCACTGCTATAACCGATGGTTCATTCAGTACAATCCCCTTATTCTTTATATAAATTAAAGTATTGGCAGTACCTAAGTCAATCCCCATGTCTTTTACAAAAAAGCACATCTTGTATCCTCTCCTTTAAATAAAACTGCATTATTTTTATTTCATGCTTAATTTATAGCAGCATTTTTTCCTTCAGGCTTACATAGATTCCGTCGCCGATGATCAGGTGGTCCAGCACCTTAATCCCCAAAAGTTCCCCGGCTTCCATGAGCCTCCTTGTAATCTCGATATCCGATTGACTCGGCATGGGATTACCGCTCGGATGATTGTGAACGGCTATTATGGAACAGGCACTTTTTTTAATTGCAGTGCAAAACACCTCTCTGGGATGGACCACAGAGCTATTCAGACTTCCGACTGAAATATTCTCGATCATGATAATTTCATTTTTGGTGTTTAAGAGCAAAACTTTGAAATACTCTTTTTTTAAATATCTCATTTCCTCAATAAACAGAGAAGCCACTTCATCAGGAGACTTGATATTGATTCTTTTTCCTTTCGGCCTTGTCGCAATTCGTTTGCCAAGCTCTATGGCAGCGATGATCTGACAGGATTTTGCCATGCCCATACCCGGTATCCCCGACAGTTCCTCCGGCAGGCAATTTGTCAAATACGAGATTCCTTCCTCTTCAAGAGCCAGGATCCGATTTGCAAGCATGATTGCAGAGACTTCCTTCGTACCCGTTCCGATCAGTATGGCCAGAAGCTCTGAGTTAGACAGTGATTCCGCTCCGCATTGAATGAGCTTCTCTCTGGGCCGTTCTTCACAAGGAAGTTCTTTAATCGTTGCTTTTTTTTGTATGTGATTCATTTTTCCCCCTTAGCTTTTTCAGCTGACTTGTCCTCCTTTTCTCCCGTACCAAATTGACTGACGCACAGCGTCAAATGCCCCTGATCTCGTTATTCCCATAAGTATTTATTATTTTACCATTTTGAATCGCTTAATACAATTAAATTGTTAAAAAATCAAAGAAATCATTTCTTTTACAAGGCCGGCAGCATGATTATTCAAATATTTCCTCCGATATAATTATTGCAGAGAGACATAATAATATTGTTCGTGTTGAAAAATGTCAGACAGGAGGGTTATTATGGACAAAAGCAATAGAAATCACAGTATTAAATGCACCGTTGATTCCTGCAGATATCATTGTGATAACGGGGAATACTGCGCTTTAAGCCAGATTCAGGTTGGTACGCATGAAAAAAATCCTACAAAGGAAGAATGTACTGACTGTCAATCCTTTGAAAAAATGAGCTGAAAGTAAGAAAAAGCTTATCAATCTGGCAGACAAGGTCATCAGGGTATGTGTCTTTATCCTGATGGCCTTTTTATACTTGATCCTGACGGTCTTTTCGGCCGGCCTTCTTATACTAGGCTTGTATCATTACGTCTGCAATGATAAAATATTCCAATATATGTTTCAATATCATGTTTGAAATGGAAAGGTATTATGATGAAAAGCCAGATTATCCTAGCATCCTCATCCCCAAGAAGAATCGAAATGATGAAAGCCAACAACATCGAGCCGTTTGTCATTCCTTCCTCAGTAGATGAAACTCTGTCCCGCGAAATGTCAATGAAGCAGGCAGTGATGTTTCTGGCGCTGAAAAAAGCGCTCAATGTTGAGAAGCTATGGCTTAAAGACCACTCTGCCGAGGATATCTCCGCTGTCATCATAGCAGCCGATACCGTCGTGTATAAAGACGGAATAATCGGCAAACCGGCGGATCGGAACGATGCGGTAAACACATTGAAACTGCTTCGAAAGACCAACCATCATGTTGCGACCGGAGTATCATTGGTCAGTCCGGGCACGACGAAACGATCCGTCTTCTGCGATGTTACTGAAGTGTTTTTTCAAGATTACAGCGACACGGATATCCTCCAATACGTCAACACCGACGAACCGTGGGATAAGGCCGGCAGTTATGCAATACAGGGAACCTGGGGAAAATATATTTCACATATAACCGGAAATTATGACAATGTCATCGGATTTCCCTGGGGCCTGATCTTTTCTGAACTCAAAATAAACTGGCCGGAAATCGATCTTTAAAAAGACAGGTTCTGCTGTCCCCTTTTCAGCCTGACAGGCACTATTGCCCCTTTCTGCGCATATACTTCTAACACATTTGATCCACAGAAAGGGGTTTATGTTATGAGCATATCACTGATACTCACCTCTCTGCTGTTATCGAATCCCCTTGTATTGTTGTCCTCTTACGTTTCAATGGGAAACTCCTTTCCCCAGCCGCTGACCGACAAGGAGGAAGCTTATTACCTCTCTCTATATGAGCAGGGGGATAAGGAAGCAAAAAACATTCTTGTGGAACGGAATCTGAGACTGGTAGCTCATATTGCCAAAAAATACGCCAATACAGGAAAAAACCCGGATGATCTGATCTCCATCGGAACCATCGGCCTGATCAAATCCGTGAACACGTATAACCGGAACAAAAGTGTACGGTTGGCTACTTATGCAGCAAAGTGTATTGAAAACGAAATCCTGATGAACATCAGGACAACGAAAAAAACAAAGATTGAAATATCCCTGAATGATCCGGTCGGCACCGATAAGGACGGAAATGAAATCAATTTTAACGATATTCTGGGCACCGATACCGATGCGATTATTGATGATATCGACAATAAAATGCAGGTTAAAAAACTGCATGACGCGATATTTCATCTCCTGAAGGACAGAGAAAGGATGGTGATTATTAAACGTTTCGGACTTGCAGGAGAAAATGCAAAAACACAAAGGGAGGTGGCCAAGGAGCTTGGTATTTCCCGTTCATACGTTTCCAGAATAGAAAAAAAAGCGATTATAAAGCTGAAAGAAGCTTTTTCGGAGGATTTGGAAATCTAGTTAAGGTACTCCACCATCTGACGAAACAACGGGACAGCCGAACCTCTTCCGGAGCCTCCCGACTCCACGAAAACTGTAATTACATATTGGGGTTCTTCCGCAGGGAAGAACCCGGTAAACCAGCCGTGCACTACCATTTCACCGTGGTGGGATGCCTCTGCAGAACCGGTCTTCCCTGCAATTGCTACCCCCGCATCGGACAGATTGTCAGCTGTTCCATAGTTCACGGTGTCCACCATCAGTTCGGTGATCAAGTCTGCTGTCTTCTTTTTAATCACACGTCTCGGGGCTTTCTTTTCCACGTACTCAACAGCTCCTCCTTCCGTCGTTCCCTTAATCAAAGACAGGCCCCGATCGATTCCTCCCGCTGCAATAATTGCTGTGATTCTGGCTGCCTGGGCCGGAGTGATGAGCAGCTTCCCCTGTCCGATGGACAGGTTTCCTATCCCCGCTCCCTGAATATCCTGGGTGCCGGGCAGCAGCCCTGTTTTCTCTTCGATCTTTGCCTGAAATGCCTGTTCTCCAACTCCGAAAGCCCTCGCAGCCTCCAGTATATCATTGCCTCCGGTCAGTATGCCTAACTGAATGAATGCAGAATTGCATGATTTCGCAAATGCCTCACGGAAATTGATCTCACCATGGCCCTCTTCTTTCGAGCAGTTGATTCTGATTCCATTGATTATCTCATAACCATTGCAGATAAACTTTGTATTTTCATCCACTGCTTCTTTTTCCAGCGCCGCCGCCGCAACAATTAGTTTAAAGATTGAGCCTGGCGGATAAAGGCTTTGGGTCGCCTTATTGATAAATTCTTCATTGCTGCTGTCCAGATAGTCTTCCACACGAGAAGGATTATAGGCAGGGGCGCTTGCACCGGCAAGCACTTCTCCGGTTTTCGCGTCCAATACAATAATGGAGCCGCTGTACCCTGAATCCTTCAGCACCTGTTCCGCTTTTTTCTGTATTTTCAGGTCGAGGGTCGTAATAACTCCGCAATCCGGGTTTTTAATGGTACTTGAAATACCAAGCCCCGGTATGATCATTCGCTTCCCATCAACAGATGCATACACGGCCTTCTGTTTTCTGGACAGAATATCATTGAATTCCTTCTCAATACCGGAAGCTCCGATTCCGTCGGTCTCATTGATATAACCCAGAAAGTGAACAGCCGGCTGGAACTCCCCATACCGTGTGGCGCCTTTGATGATAAAGGCTTCATAATCGCGCTTCAAAACGTACGCCGCATCCTTGCTGAATATGTTGCTCCGATATACAAAATACCTTCTGCTTTCATTCTCAACCCGTTCGGCCCCAATCACCTGAAAGATCCTGGCTGCCGTTGCATCAAGATTTTCTTTTTTTACAATATAGATATAACTCTCATCGGCACCGGTCAGCCGATTTCCGTTTCTGTCGTAAATGGTTCCTCTTGTGTCTTCTCCATTTAGAGTGATCCTTTGCTGCTTTGCATTTACCGAAGCGTACTTTTCGCTCTCAAGTATTTGAATTTGTGTCAGTCTGGCCGTGAGCAGCAACAGTAAAACGGTAAATCCGATTCCAATTACAATCAGTCTTTTTTTCATGCAAAAACCCCCTAAAGCTATTTTCACATAGTCAGAGGGTTTTTATACTTAGCAAACAGCGCCTGCAGTGGTATTTTCACGAAAAAACACACTGCACGGTGCTGAAAAATCTAAAAATCTAGAGCTCGTGCATAAACAGGCCGCTGCCCAGCTTCGGCTCAAACCATGTGGATTTCGGAGGCATAACCATACCCTTGTTGGATACTGCGATCAGTTCCGATATGGATACCGGATATAAGGCAAATGCTACGGTCATGTCCTTTGCCACCCTGCGCTCCAGCTCTTTCATGCCCCTAATCCCGCCGACAAAATCAATCCTCTTATCCGTTCTCGGGTCATTGATTCCCAGAATCGGCTGAAGCAGATTTTCCTGCAGGATGGAAACATCAAGGCATCGAATGACATCCTCGTCACAGAGGATTTCCGGCTTAGCGGTAAGCCGATACCATTGCTCCTCCAGATACATGCCGAAGGTATGCCTGGATTCGGGCCGATACGGGCCGTTTTGTGAAGGAATCGGCTCGACCGTAAACTTTTCAGAGACCCTGACCAGGAATTCTTCCTCAGACAGGCCGTTCAGATCCTTCACAACACGGTTATAGTCGAAAATTTTCAGGTCTGTGTCGGGGAAAATCACCGCCATGAAAAAATTAAACTCCTCATTCCCTGTGTAATCGGGATGCTCCTCCCTGCGTTTCAGACCGACCTTGGCAGCAGAAGCGGACCGATGATGCCCATCCGCTATATAAAGGGATTCTGTTTCATCGAAAAGTGACGTAATCGCACCGCTCACGTCCGAATCGCTGATCGCCCAAAGGGTATGGCCGATTCCATCGTCCGTCGTGAAGTCATATTCGGAATCATGGCTGCACATCCAGCCTTCAATGAGCGTCCGCAGCCGCCTGTCATCGCGGTAAGTTAAAAAGACCGGCTCCGTATTGGTATTGCACCGGTCAAAGTGGTTGATCCGGTCGATTTCCTTTTCCACTCTGGTGTATTCATGTTTTTTTATAGTATCACTCAAATATTCATCAACGGAAACACATCCCACAATCCCGGTCTGGGAACGTCCATCCATTAGCTGCCTATATATATACAACATGGGCTCCGGATCCCGGATCAAAACTCCATTTGCAAGAAAATCATCAATATTCTTTTTCGCCCTTGCATAAACCGGTTCCGTATAAGGATCTGCAACATGCGGCAGATCAATCTCCGACCTGCAGATATGCAGGAAGCTGTACGGATTTCCCTCTGCCATTGCGGCCGCTTCTTCCCTGTTCATTACATCATAAGGAAGAGATATCACCTTATTTGCGTATTCTTTTGCCGGCCTGACAGCACGAAAGGCTCTTACGATTGCCATTTTATTACCTCCAAAATCTTGTCAGTCACTTCATCGATGGTCAGCCCCGTTGTATCGATTTCAACGGCGTCTTCAGCTTTTTTCAGCGGATTGAGCGCTCTGGTGGAGTCGTTATAATCTCTTTGTATGATGTCCGATTCCACCTTAGCAAGATCCACTTCTTCGCCTTTTTCCCTGAGCTCCAGCCATCTTCTCTGGGCCCGTTCAGCGGAGGATGCCGTCATGAAGAATTTGTATTCCGCATCGGTCAGTACGTTAGTGCCGATATCTCTGCCATCCATGACGACGCTCTTGGTCTGTCCCATTTTTTTCTGCAAAGCCACCAGCTTCTCCCTTACCTCGGTTAAAGCAGAACAGTCCGATGCCATCCTTGAGACTTCGGGTGTTCTGATCCTGTCATTGACAATTTCACCGTCAAGGATGATATTGCCGTCAGTAAAATCGATTTCCGTCTGCGCAAGAAGCTGCATCAAGGCCATTCTGTCATTCAAACCTACCTGTTGACACAGCATTTTATAACCGATTGCCCGGTACATGGCTCCGGTGTCGATATAGTCGATTCCCAGAAGTTTTGCGACACGCTTGGCTATGGTACTCTTTCCGGCTCCGGAAGGCCCGTCTATCGCAATTCTAATTTTATCTGTCATTCGCCTTTTTCCTTTCCAAGCAGCTTCTCTATTTCCGCGACAAAAGTGTTCACATCCTTGAACTGTCGGTAAACGGAGGCAAATCTGACGTAGGCTACCTCATCCAAATCCTTGAGATGTTCCATGATGACTTCCCCGATGAGCTTGCTTTCCACTTCTTTTTCCATCATATTGTTCAGACCGCGTTCAATATCATCGACGATTTTTTCGATATCTGCTATTGGAACAGGTCGTTTTTCACAGGCCTTGATGATACCGTTCATGACCTTGTTTCTGTCGAAAGCCTCCCGGCTGCCATCCTTTTTGATGACCATAAAGATCATCTCTTCTACCTTTTCATAGGTGGTGAAACGTTTACTGCAGCCGTCACATTCCCGTCTTCGTCTGATAGCATGTCCTTCTTCCGTTGGCCTTGAATCGATCACTCTGGTATCCGGGTGTTCACAAAATGGGCATCTCATCTTATTCCCTCCATTACACGACAATAGCACCAGCCTATACAATGGCTATTCATTCATGGATTTATTTTACCGATATCTTGTGTCGTATGCAAGGATTTTATCTAATCTCATCATCGCGCCTTTCATAAATAGAATCCGAATCGAGGATCCCCGCAACATCTACCAGAATCACGTCGTCGCCGATTCGTTTGATATCTTTCCATTTGATTACGTAGTCATTGTCTCCCCGCCCAAAGAAGCTGAAAAAACCTCTCTGTGCCGGAACGATGATTCCTTCGATCGTTCCTTTTTCCAGGTTTACCTCAATATCGTAGACATAACCGAGGCTTTTCCCGTCGTAAATATTAATTACTTCCTTGTTTCTCAAATCCTGAGTACTTATCATACTGATGCTCCCCCTTTATCTCCTTGTTAAAACACAATCACTGATTATGACCTCATATGATATTTATGCTATAAATGAAAAAGTATGCCCGTTTGGACATACTTTTTCATTCAAAGGGGATAACTGAAATATTTATATGTGATATGCAACCTCCTTGTGGATGGAAACATCCAGCCCTTCTTTTTCCTCAGCTTCCGATACACGAACGGGAACAAAGATATTTACGACTTTCAGGATTAGCAGCGTTACGAGAAATGCATAGATCGATGCGATTGCGACTGCAGCAACCTGTACCAGGAACTGGTGGACATCTCCGGATATGAGTCCGCCTACGCCGTTTACCGATTTTACAGCAAACACACCGACCAATATACTCCCCAACGATCCTCCGACACCGTGAACTCCCCATACATCAAGGGCGTCATCCCAGTCTAGTCTGATACGGAGCTGCACTGCGTAATAGCATACGAATCCGGAAATCAGTCCGATCACTACGGCAGCCCATGGCTCTATAAAACCTGCCGCTGGTGTTATGGTTGCCAGTCCTGCCACTGCTCCTGTCAAGGCTCCCACAAAGCTCGGTTTTTTATCTCTGATCCATGAAATGGCCAGCCATGTTACCATTGCCACCGAAGCTGCGATATCAGTATTAATAAACGCAATCGCAGCGATCGAATTTGCCCCCAGGGCTCCCCCGGCATTGAATCCAAACCAGCCAAACCAAAGCAGACCGGTTCCAAGCGCAACGTATGTGATATTATGCGGTTCTCTTTGATCATCCGAGAGATTTCGCTTTCCTACAAACAGTACGGACGCCAATGCAGCGAGTCCGGCACTGGCATGAACAACAATACCTCCTGCAAAATCAACAACTCCAAGCTGCTGCAGAAAGCCTCCTCCCCATACCCAATGAGCAAGGAGGATGTAAATCAGAAAGCTCCATGCTACTAGAAAAATCAGATAGCTTTTGAAGTTCACTCTGTCAGCAAAAGCACCCGTAATTAATGCAGGGGTAATAATTGCGAACATTTGCTGATAGCTGAAGAAAGAAAGAAACGGAATTGTCGATCCATATGTGGAATTCGGCTCCATTCCTACGCCATGTAAAAAAACATATTTCATCCCCCCGATGATTCCTCCGATATCCGGTCCAAAGGCCAACGTAAATCCGACAAGAACCCAGATAACCGTTACAACTCCCATTGAAATAAAGCTTTGCATCATGATTGTCAATACGTTTTTTCTGGAAACCAGCCCGCCGTAGAAAAAAGCAAGCCCCGGTGTCATGAGGCATACCAATGCGGCGCAAATGATCATAAAAGCGGTATCTCCGTTGTTAATCATGAACGTCACTCCCTTCATTACTAATTAATACTTCCGGCAATTTTGCAGCAATGATATTGCATACCACAAGACTGCTTTCTATTCTACCTACATAATAAAAAAACAAGGGTTGTGGGGAAATACCACAAAACCCTTATTTTCATCAGGGAAATGCCTTATTTCTTTGGTTTATCTATATCTCGATCACATGGTTCCTGGCGGCATACAACACCAGTTCCGTGATGTTTTTAAAGTTATTCTTCCTCATGATATTGGCGCGATGGGTTTCCACCGTTTTTACGGAAATTACCAGCATATCGGATATTTCCTTATTGCTGTATCCCTCAGCCAGGAGCTTTAATATCTCTCTCTCCCGAACAGAAAGGTCACTTCCTCGCCTTCCACTGGACAAAAACCCCTGAAGGAGAGTGGGAGCAAGCTCAGCTGAAACATAGACTCTCCCGTCTGACACGGTGTGAATCGCTTTAATCAATTCCTCAAATGCATTTTCCTTAAGCACATATCCTTTGACACCGCTTTCAAAGGCTTCTGCGATTATCTCCTCACTTTTATGCATGGTAAGAAAGATAATTTTTAGGCTGGGATATTCTTTCGCCATGTTTTTCGCCACATCGAGGCCGTTTTTTCTGGGCATGGAAACATCCAGGATCAAAATGTCTGCGAGAACCTTTCTGAGTCCGTACTCCGCAGCGATGCCGTCCTCGGCTTCCCCGACCACCTCGATATCTTCTTCCTGACTGAGTAGAATGTTCAGGGATTCCCTGAGTATTTTATGGTCGTCTGCAAGATAGATTTTTATTTTTTTATTTATCATTAAACGGCACCTCCACAACTACTTGGGTTCCTTTCCCCTCCGTGCTGTCTATACGGAACTTCCCCCCCAGCATCTTTACCCTGTCTGCCATGGATGGAATCCCCAGCCCATGCCCGCTGCCTTCGCCGGAAAGTCCGATTCCGTCGTCAGCAATCTGAAAATCATAGAGTTCGCTGCTCCCGGACTCCCCGGTTATAATAGTAACCTTGCGGGCATTGGCATGCTTGACAACATTTGTAACTGCCTCCTGGATAATGCGGTATAGATTCAGGGTTACAGTTTCATCAAAATGAGGAATGGGTTTTCTGATTTGAAGGACACAGGTCAGATCACTTGTTTGGTTAATCCCCTCCGTCATGGCGGTAAGCCCGCTTGTCAGTCCATTTTCCTGCAGCGGTTCCGGTTTCAGATTATTTAATACATTCCGGATCTCGCCGATAGAGGCTTCAGTCAGGGCGATTGCTTTATCTGTATTTTGAATCAAGCTCTCCGGATTTTCATTAAAATCTTCCAGCTTTTTTCTGGTAATTCCCAGAATCAGCTTTAAAGCAGCAAGGCTTTGTCCTGCGCCGTCGTGGAGATCCCGCGCAAGCTTCGCTTTTTCCTGTTCTTCTGTTACTGCAAGAAGCCGTGCCTGTTTTCGGAGAAGATCGTTCTTGTCCTTGATTTCTCTTTCATAACCGCTGATTTCCATATATTTTTCCCAAGAATAGATGTCTGAAAATTCGACAATGTTAAGACCCTTTTCCTCTTCCTCCGCAGTGACTCGGAGCCCCAGCGTCTTGTCGATGATCTTAAACATGAGGAATGCGACGCCGAACGCCCAGCAGAAATTTACAGCAAAACCGAGGATCTGTACGAAAAACTGGCTTAATCTGCTGTCCGTATGAAGCAGCTCCTCCTTCATGAAAAATGGCAGAAGAAGGCTTCCGGCCATTCCTCCGAACAGGTGGACAGGTACTGCACCCACAGCATCGTCAATTCCGGTTTTATCCAACAGGTAACTGGAAAGATCGACAACCATTCCTGACAGAAATCCGATGATCAAAGCGGAAAGCGGATCCATATAATAAGAAGCGGCGGTAATAGCCACCAAGCCGCCGAGAACTCCGTTGAAAATAGAGATCAGATAACCTCCGTTTCTGGAAAGCAGCAGGTTCATGGTCAGGGCACCCAGCATCCCTGAAGCGGCGGCAAGATTTGTATTAAGCAAAACCAGCCCTACCTTCTCATTGAAGGTCAGCAGGCTGCCGCCATTAAAGCCGAACCAAGCAAACCAGAGAATAAAGACGCCTAGAACCGCAAAAGGAATATTGGATCGCACACGTTTTGGTTTATTCCTTTTCCCCACAGTGATCAGTCCTGCCAGTGCAATAAAACCGGCTGTCGTATGTACGACGGTGGCACCTGCGAAATCAATATAACCCAGAGATGAGAGCCACGTTTCCTGTTCCAGAAACAACCCGCCCCATACCCAATGGCCATAGACGGGAAAAATGATGGCAGCGCTGATAATCGCTGCGATCTGCAGCGGAAACAGCTTGGTCCTCTCTGACATGGAGCCGGCAAATATGGTGACTGCCGTGGCTGCAAACATCAGCTCAAAAAAGACAAATGCATACCCCAGTCCGGAGGCTTCCGCGATTCCCTTAAAGTTCCAGAAGCTGCTGCCGACCACCCCCCGCCAGGTTACACCGAACATAAGGGGAAAACCAACAAGACAAAAACCGACGGTTGTTATCATAAAAGTGAGCAGATTTTCGATGGCAACCGCAATTACATTCTTACTCTGAACAAATCCGACCTCATAACAGATAAATCCCGCCTGCATGAAGAAGACAAAGCAGGCGCAAATTGTGATCCATAACGTATTAATATACTCCATCCATAAAACCTTCCATTCCGACCTAATTATGACACTATCCGACTTGGTTTACAAGGAAAAAAATGGCTTGCGCCATTTATTCCTGAGTGTCATAGATTTCAATAAAAAAAGGAAACAACCCGGAAGGCTTTCCTTTCTTTATTTTTCTATCGATATATAAATTAACCCCTTCGACTTCAGACATATTTTCTCATATACTTCAATGCATTCTTTTCCAGCCTGCTGACCTGAGCCTGGCTGATTCCTATTTCATCGGCTACCTCCATCTGGGTCTTGCCTTCAAAAAACCGCATGGTCAGTATATGCTTTTCTCTGCTGGTCAGTTTCTTCAGAGCTTCTCTGAGAGAGATATTCTCCATCCATTTTTCATCAGTATTCTTCGTATCTTTGACCTGGTCCATCACATATATGGCGTCCCCTTCGTCATGAAAAACCGGTTCAAACAGAGAAATCGGGTCCTGTATGGAATCAAGAGCCAACACAACCTCTTCTCTTGGCAGATCCAGATCTTTTGCAATTTCAGTGATTGTAGGCTCCCTCTGCAACTCCCGTGAAAGCTTTTCCTTGGACTGCAGTGCCTTGTAGGCGGTATCTCTCAGGGATCGGCTTACGCGAATCGAATTGTTGTCTCTTAAATACCTTCGAATCTCTCCCACGATCATTGGCACCGCATAGGTCGAAAACCTGACGTTATGAGACGTATCAAAATTATCCAGCGCCTTAATCAGGCCGATACATCCCACTTGGAACAAATCATCCGGGTTTTCCCCTCTATTGCTAAATCGCTGTATTACGCTTAAAACCAATCGCAGATTTCCTTTAATAAACTCGTCTCTTACCTCATTATCTCCCCCTTTAATCTGATCAATCATTCTTTTCATTTCTACGTCTTTGTATACCGGCAGCTTGGATGTATTCACACCACAGATTTCAACTTTGCTAGCCACGATAAGGTCCTCCGCTTTCCGTTTTGCCCCCCTAAGCAGCACTTGAGCGTCAGCGTCGGTTGATAACCGATGCTATCCCTTATTCTTAACATCCGGGTTTGTTTTTATTCTGTCGAAACCACTTTTCTATCCCAACTTTTTAATTTCTTTTCGGAGCCTGCCGATGATCTTTTTTTCCAGTCTGGAAATATAGGACTGGGAAATTCCCATCTTATCCGCCACCTCTTTTTGCGTCATTTCCCTGCCGCTGACAAGGCCGAAACGCATCTCCATAATTTGCTTCTCCCGTGTGGAAAGCTTCTTAAGCGCATATACAAGGAGGTTCCGGTTTACCTCCTCCTCTATATGGTTGTAAACGATGTCGTTATCCGTTCCGAGGATATCGGAAAGCAGCAGTTCATTGCCGTCCCAGTCAATATTCAGGGGTTCGTCAAAGGATACTTCACTTTTTGTTCTGCTGCTCCTTCTCAGATACATGAGGATTTCATTCTCAATACACCGGGACGCATAGGTTGCTAACTTAATGTTTTTATCCAGATTGAAGGTGTTTACCGCCTTGATCAGCCCGATTGCGCCGATAGAGATCAGATCTTCCACGTTTACACCTGCGTTTTCAAATTTTTTTGCGATATATACCACCAGCCTCAGGTTTCTTTCAATGAGTATCGTCTTGGCATCCTCGTTATTCAGCGCAAGCTGTTCCAGCAGGATCTTCTCTTCCTCAGGGGCAAGCGGCGGAGGCAGTACATCGCTGCCTCCTATGTAAAAAATTTCATCCGGTTTCTGGCCCTTAAAAAGCAGAACCAGCCTTTCCCTGATCCGCAACACCGACAGCTGCAGTTGTCTCCCGTTCTGAATCGTGATTTCCAATAACGTCCTAAACATTGCAAGCGATTCCTCCCTCTATCATACTTGGGTGCAAAAGAATTGAGCAGTCATCTTCAGACTGCCCTCCAGAAAACATTCCCTTGTATATTGCAAGGATTGCACCTTCCGAAGCCGTCACAGTCCTGTTGTTTCCCTTTTCGTTATGTATCCTTATCCGGATCAAATCCGGCCGTATCCCTACCAAATAACCCCTTTCCGCTCCAATGGACCGGAATGGTATCATCCTGATGCGGCTTGCGTATTGACTCCTGATCAAAGAATCGGGAATCATCTGTGTTTTCCCGATATTGGCCGCCTCCTCGACGATCTCATGTGGCAGCAGTTGTTTTGCCGCAGCTGCCGAAAGGATCAGGACAGGTTTTCCGGTCAATGGATCTCTCAGAAAGTTTCCCGTATCAACCATACCCCTCATGGTCACAAACCTTCCTTCCAAGCCGATCTCCACATCAGTGAAGGTTTTTTCCCGAAGCAGTCTTCCCTTAATGAGCTGGGTAAAAAAGCTGAAAATCAGCCAGGTCACAATGCACCCCACCAAAACATAAAAATACCCCAGGAAACCCAGGTAAACAGAAGTGTTCCGTGTGACACCCGCAATTCCTAGAAAATACATCATGCCTATGGTAATGCCGCCCATGGAGAAACTCACGAGATAGAAGATCAGGGCGATTCTTGCAAACTGTTTCATCCCTTTGGGAAAAAAAACGATATATACTGCCGACGCTGAAAAAACAAGTTTGGAGAAAAATGCTGCCAAGGGGTTGAGTGTCTCCCAGAACAGGATAAAGGAATAGAGCCCGCAGAGAACGCTTCCTAAAACCAAATATTTTTTTCTGCAGTGTATCCCGGTAATTTTTTCAGTCAGCAGCAGAATCAGTCCTCCCGTCAACACATTTTCAAGAAACAGATATTCCGCATAAATCACCACATGAAAAAACCCCCTCGCTGCTGTCATCTATTTAAAGATTATAGTGCTGTCAGGGGGTATAATTTTGTCAAAAGTGAATGTCGATTTTCAATTTATTTTGCAGCTTTCTTTGCTGTCTCAGCCAATTGTGCAAAACCAGCCGGATCATAAACCGCCATCTCGGAAAGCATCTTGCGATTGATTTCGATACCGGAAACCTTCAAGCCGTTCATCAGCTTACTGTAGGAAAGGCCGTTCATTCTTGCACCGGCATTGATTCTGGCGATCCAGAGGCGTCTGTATTCTCTTTTCTTGTTCTTTCTGCCTACATAAGCGGAACGAAGGGCTCTCATGACTGCGGGGTTTGCTGCTCTGAAGACCTTGCTCTTTGCGCCGTAGAAACCCTTCGCCATCTTTAATATCTTTTTATGCTTTTTTCTAGCATTCAGTCCTTTTTTTACTCTTGCCATCTTATCTTACCTCCTATATTCTTACACGTTTAAAACCGATTTTATTCTTTTGTGGTCAGCACTTCCAAGAAGAGTAGCCTTTCTCAAGCCTCTTTTTCTCTTCGCAGTTTTCTTTGTAAGAATATGGCTCTTGTATGCCTTATTTCTCTTAACTTTACCGCTGCCGGTCAATCTAAATCTTTTGCTTGCTCCTCTATGAGACTTCATTTTTGCTTTTGCCATTTTATAAAATTCCTCCTAAACTTAATCGAGCATTCCTTCTAACATTTCTGTCCGGCGCTATAGCGCCGCCCACAGAATTTATGCTATTATTTCTCCGTTTTTGGTGCTAAAATCATAATCAAACTTCTTCCTTCAAACTCAGGTTTCTTTTCAACAACACCTGCATGGGAAATGAATTCGGCAAATTTTGCCATGACAGCCTGGCCCTTGCTGGCATAATCTTTCTCTCTTCCCTTGAATCTCAGGCTGACCTTTACTTTGTCGCCCTCCTTTAGAAATTTTGCGGCGTTATTGGCTTTTACAGCGAGATCATGCTCCTCGATAAAGGTGCTTAGGCGAATTTCTTTCACCTGGGTGATCTTCTGCTTTTTCTTGGCCTCTTTTTCCTTCTTTTGAAGCTCATACCTGTACTTTCCGTAATCAAGAATCTTGCAAACAGGCGGTTTTGCCGTTGGAGCAATGTTAACCAGGTCCAGCTTTTTTTCGATTGCCAGATTCATAGCCTCATCCAGGCTCATGATGCCTAACTGTGTTCCGTCGCTGTCGATAACTCTCAATTCTTTATCACGAATTTCTTCGTTGATCTGATTTTCCTTGCTAATGATTCGCACCTCCCAAAAAAATAAAAAGCGGATTCTTATTACCCGCTCCATAAAACAAACCAATCCGGCCAATCAGTTTTTGTTATTTAACCCTGGCAGCGTGAGCCGCAAAGGTGAGAAGCGGATGACTTCTTCTTTGTTTACTCAAGTATGTTATCATCAAACCCCGAACTTGTCAATATTTTTGTTTACCACTTTTAGTTTTGTGCTTCTTTTTGTTTTGCGCACCGAATTATTCCGTCTTTTGTTTTTCATGAAACCAAATTGTCCTCCGGATCTGCAGAATTCAGAATATTGCGCATGATGGACGGGGATTTATGAATTGATAAATCTTCATATTTATTATATGATGAAAATACAGATTCTGTATTATAATAACACAATTTATCCCGTGAGGAGTAGAGAATATTATGGCAAACAGCAAAAACGCTCTTTCCGCTCTGTCCATCGATGAACTGATTCCAATTCTGGACAGCATCAGCGACGCCATCTTCATTGATGACGCCCAGGGCTTTACAATCTGGATCAACAAAGCCAGCGAAGAGCTATATAAAATAAAACGGAAGGACGTCATCGGGAAACATGTTTCCTTCCTTGAAAACGAAGGAATCTTCACTCCCTCCGTTGCCCGGATCGTGATGGAGCAGAAAAAGGAAGTCAGCACAATTCATGAAAACAAGGACGGAAAACGTCTGCTTACCACCGGGATTCCGATTATGGATGCGGACAACAACATGAGTAAAATCATAACCACGACTCACGATATCACAGAACTGATCAACCTGCAAAACCAGCTGGAAAGCTTTCAGAATACGCTCTCAGGTCTGAAAGCACAGGAAAGCTTCCCCGATATCGTAGCCAACAGCCCTTCCATGTATAATGTGATCCAGCTTACAAAAAGATTATCCGATATCGATTCGACCGTTTTGATCACCGGTGAGTCGGGCGTAGGAAAAGGTGTCATAGCCAAGCTGCTGCATCAGAACGGCAGCCGAAGGGAATCGCCCTTTGTCAAGGTCAACTGCGGCGCCATTCCGGAGAACCTCATCGAATCCGAATTATTCGGATATGAAAGCGGAGCATTTACCGGCTCCAGGAAAGATGGAAAGAAGGGCCTTTTTGAAACAGCAAATAAGGGAACTATTTTTCTGGATGAAATTTCCGAACTTCCTCTGAACCTCCAGGTAAAACTCCTCCAGGTGATCCAGGAACGGGAAATCACAAAAGTCGGCGGTGTCGAAAGCATTCCGATCAATGTCAGAATCATTTCGGCTACAAACAAAGATCTGATGTCCCTGGTTCATCAAGGAAAATTCAGAGAGGATCTGTACTACAGGCTGAATGTCGTGCCTATCAGTATTCCGCCGCTTCGGGAAAGACCTGAAGACATTATCCCGATGATCCGGATCTTTCTCAACCAAAATAACATTAAAATGAAAGAGCATAAAGAAATCGACTCGAGGACCATCGCGATTCTGATGAAGTATACCTGGCCGGGCAATGTACGTGAACTTCAGAACATCATTGAGCGGCTCGTTATAACGACAAAAGGAACCGTCATCATGCCGGAAAACCTGCCTAGCTTCATCTTTGAAACAGCTGCCGGCATAGACAGCACGTCCGTACACGGCATAAAAAGCCTCAAAGACGCCCTCGACCAGTCGGAGCGTGAAATCCTCATCAAAGCCCTGGAGCAATATAAGACTACAAGGGCGATGGCAAAGGCTCTCGGGGTCAGCCAGCCTACCATCGTTCGAAAACTGCAGAAATATGCAATATCTGATACATAATAGTATCGCCGATTCACTTATGTATCGGGCCTGACTGCTTAAATTTTGGACAATTATGCGGACTGAAACTAGTTTAGTCCGCATTTTTGATACTTTTTTGAATCAAAACTTAAGTTTTTTACTTTATAAAAATATCATCCGCGCAGATTGAGCTTCTTTTGAAATTCTATACTCCTTGCAATTCCATACATTTCAATGTTTCTAGTCATACATTTTATTTTTGACATTCATTCATAGTTTTGGCATAACCATTGCATAATATAATTAATGTTAATTAAATTATTTATATTCTTAAGGAGGAATGTAGAACATGTCAATTAATTACGCAGAATATGTCGCAGGTTTGGTCGCAAAAGGACAGGCCGCCCAGAAGATCGCCGAGAACTTTACTCAGGAAAAAGTTGATCAGCTGACGGCAGCGGTTGCTTACGCGCTGACTCAGCCTGATGTTGCTCTTAAATTTGGAGAAATGCTCGTCGAAGAATCCGGAATGGGTATCCCCGGAGACAAGCAGTTGAAAATGTTCGGTAAAGTTAAGGGAACTTATTTCCAGATGAAAGGACAGAAATCCGTAGGTCTGGTAGAAGTTGACGAAAAGATGGGCATGGAAAAGTATGCTAAGCCAATGGGCGTTATCGGAGCGATCATTCCCGTAACAAACGGAGAAGCTACTCCTGTTGTAAAATCCCTCATGGCTCTTAAGACAAGAAACGCTGTAATCCTTGCTCCCCATCCAAAAGCAAGAAATACAAACTGGGCAGTAACCGAAATGATCAGAAGCGTACTTAAGAAGTTTGATGCTCCTGAAGATCTGGTACAGGCCGTGCATCCAGACTATGTAAGCATTGAAACATCAGGGGAAATCATGAAGCAGGTTGACTTCATCCTGGCGACCGGCGGAACTCCAATGGTAAGACAGGCCTACTCCTCCGGAAATCCTGCGATCGGAGTAGGAACCGGAAACGTAATTACCATCGTTGACGGAACCACAAAGATGGATGACGTGGCTGCTCTGATCATCAAATCCAAAACCTTCGACAATGCTACTTCCTGCTCTACGGAAAACAACATCATCGTTCTGGAAGAAACCTATGACGCATTCGTTGAAGCTATGGCCAAGGTCGGCGCTCACCTGATCAAGGAAAATTCAGAAGACAAAAAGAAGATGCAGATGACAATCTGGCCGGAAAGCCCTGCAAACCACGTCCTGAACAGACATATCGTCGCACAGCCTGTTACCAAGATCGCTGAACTGGCAGATGTCAAACTTCCGGAAGGAACCAGAATGATCATGGTGGAAGAAAACGGAGGCTATAGTGATGAATTCCCGTTCGCCGGTGAAAAGCTGTCTCCTGTTGCCGCTGTAAGAAAGGCCAAGGATTTCGACGATGCAGTCCAGCAGATGCTCGATATTCTGGAATATCAGGGTAAGGGTCACAGCTGTGGTATCCATACAACTGTGGATGAAAGAGTTACAAAGCTGGGAGAGCTCATTCCCGTATGCAAGGTCTGCGTCAATGCACCTCAGTCTTTGACAAACAGCGGTTCATGGACCTCCGGCTTCCCGATGTCCATGACTCTTGGCTGCGGAACCTGGGGACACAACAGCATTTCCCACAATGCAACCTGGAAGGATCTTTTAAACTTTACCTACGTTTCAAGACCGATTCCTTCCTATCAGCCAACGGACGAAGCGCTCTTTGACGAAGAAATCAGAAATGCTTTCAAATAAGTAAATTTTCATTGGCAGACCTCAGGTACTGCCGCCTGAATGAAAATAATCACACCACTCATATCAGGGGCTGTGATTGCAGCCCCGCACATTTTCGTATAAAGGAGAGAAAGAAATGTCAAACATTAAAGAACAAGGTATGAAGTATAACCTTTATTCCTGGAGTGCTCAGAAAAAGATCAACCCTATGGTCGTATCCAAAGCAGAAGGCATCTACTTCTGGGATGAAGACGGTAAGAAATATTTCGATATGTCCGCACAGCTTGTAAACTCAAATCTGGGACACGGACACAAAAAGCTGATCCAGGCTATCAAGGATCAGGCTGAAAAAATGGCTTTCATGGGCCCCGGCTACTCGGTGGACGTTCGTTCTGAAGCTGCTCAGAGAATCGTTGAAATGTCCGGTCTCGAAGGGGCAAAGGTATTCTTCACCAATGCCGGAGCAGAAGCAAACGAAAATGCAATCAAATACGCAAAGGCTTACACCGGCAAATGGAAGATCTTCTCCGCTTACAGAAGCTATCACGGCGCAACATTCGGAGCCAGCTCTCTGACCGGCGAACCCAGAAGATTTATCGCAGAACCGGGGCTTCCAGGCGCGATCCACTTCGATGGTCCTTATGCTTACAGAGCACCGAAAGCATGCAAATTTAATTCAGAAGCAGACGTTGCGGAATTCTATCTGGAACTGCTGGAAAACCAGATCCTTTACGAGGGACCGGATCAGATCGCTGCTATCTTCTTTGAAACAGTCGTAGGATCCAACGGAATCCTGATTCCGCCTAAAGGATACTATGAAGGCGTAAGAGCACTCTGCGACAAGTACAACATCGTTCTGGTGTTCGACGAAGTTATGGCAGGTTTTTACAGAACTGGAACCCCGTTTGCCTTCCACCAGTTTGGCATAAAGCCGGATCTGGTAACCTTTGCAAAGGGTGCAACCTGCGGTTATGTTCCACTCGGCGGCGTTATCGTAACAGAAAAGATCAATAAGATCTTCGATGAGAAGAAGATGTTCAACGGCCTGACCTACAGTGCTCATCCGATGGGCTGCGCCGCAACGATTGCTACGCTTGATGCATATAAGGAAGATAATGTTGCTGAAAACGTTCAGAAGGTAGGCAAGGTCCTTGCAGATATCCTGGATGAATTCGAAAAGAAGCATGATTGTGTCGGACAGGTCAGACATATCGGCTTGTTCAGCTGCGTTGAACTGGTTAAGAATAAGGAAACCCGTGAACCGATCGTACCTTTCAGCAAGGATACAGAAGGTTTGATGCCAAAGATCGTCGGCATGCTGAAGGTGGAGGGATTCTCGACTTACTCCCATGAAAACATGATTCTGGTTTGCCCGCCGCTGATCATTACCGAGGCAGAGTTAAGAGAAGCGTTGGCTATCATGGATAAAGTCCTTGATTCCGTTGACAACATGATAAAGTAATCACTTTAAACCTTCCTAATACCAATCAAAGATAAACAAAAGGCTTGATTTCTGCAAAACAGGTATCAGGCCTTTTCTTTGTCGCTTTAATACTCTATCTTAATCCGATGAATCTTACCCCATATATGACGCGCTCTTTTATAACGCATCATCCCCTGAATCCGGAACAGGGAACAGAGCTGTCTGTAACCCAGGCACTCAATCAGGGAGAATAGAATGAGTTCAAGGACCATCAGAGGGCTGAACGGTGCTCTGAATAAATATGCCTCAAAACAAATACTGACAATTGAAATCGATATATTATAAATGGAAAAGCACAAAAAGTAAAACACTAAGATCTCAATGCTGACATGCCCTGTGAAGTAAGCAGCCGGTATGATGATAAATCCCAAAAGGTCCACGATGGGAGCGCCCATTTCAAAAATAGCGTAATAGGAAACGGGCATAAAACCGAAGACCTTGTATTTGGTGTTAAAAATCACATGTCTGTATTTAATCAGGGAATCCATCAGCCCGATATGCCACCGTACCCTTTGTGATTTTAAACTTTTCAGGTCTTCCGGAGATTGCGTATAACACATGGCATCAGGTGCATAGTGGATGATATAAGGTCTTCCAATTGAAATATTATACTCATGCAGCTTCATAATCAGTTCCATATCCTCTCCGATGGTTGAAACATCATAACCGCCGACTTCTATGACCGCCCGCTTCCGGAACAGGCCAAAAGCCCCGGAGATGATGATGTTGGAGTTGAACAGGTTCAGGGCAACTCTCGAGGAAAGGAATACGCGCAGATATTCGATGGTCTGAAAAATGATCAGCGGATTTCCGGTCGCTGCAATTTTATGGATGATGCCATTTTTTAAAACACAGTTGTTTCCGACTTTAATATTGCCCCCTACCACGATAGTTTTCTCACTTTTGACAAAATGATAGACGATACGTTTCAAAGCGTTTGACTGCAGCATGGAATCTGCGTCCATCGCCACAAAGAGAGGATAATTGCTCACATTGATTCCAAGGTTCAATGCATCTGCTTTTCCGCCGTTTTCCTTATTGATCAGCGTTACCCTGGTTTCCCCTACGTTTGCTTCAAAAATGGAATGCCAGGGTTTTGTTTCAATGCTCTTACGGATCGGTCGGTAAACCTGACGCAGGCCAAAATGTTTGATGATAAGATCTTCCATCCCGTCTGTGGAGCCATCGTTTACGACGATAATCTCAAACCCCGGATAATCAAGGCGCAGCAGTGATTCCAAAGAAGACAGGATTGTGAGTTTTTCATTGTACGCCGGCACCAGAATGGAAATCGGTATATAGCTGTTCTGTATGTTCAGGTTAAGTGATCTCATATGTACCCTGTTCATTACGAAATCGCTCAGACTGAAGGCAGATGCGATGATGAAGAACAGAGTCATAAGCGCATACAGGATATTATATATGAATATAGCCAGCGTAATCACAGTAAAAAAATACCCGGCAAATTCAAGCATGCTCATTCCGTTCACCTCCCGGGTCTCCCACATTCTTGCTGTCAGTCATAACCGCTTCAGACATTGCATAAACAAGGGCTTCTCTGGCATAATTGTCCTCTGTCGGCATAAGCCGCTCCAGCACTTCGGCTTCCAGTCCCATTCTGACAAGAGCTGCGGCGCTGTTTCTTCTGACATACCAATCCCTGCTGCCCAGAAATTCCTGCTTCAGCAAACGCCGGATTATATTCCAATCACGATCGAAATAAATCGGTGCCAGCTTGACAAGTACCGCTCTGATTTGTGCATCTTCATCCTGCAATAGATTCCAGACATAATCCTTGATTCTTTCATCGTACCCATAGGCCAGGAAGTATCTCAGGCCGGCAATAATAATCTCCTTGTTATCCGGCTGTTGACTAAGGCAGTCAAGGATAAAATCAGTAGTTTCGCCGTCTGCATTTCCCGCCAGATAAGTGATTACCTGATAACGGTAGGTATCTGTGCTGCCGTAAAATGAATCCAGCATGAGCCGCTTCAGTTCTTCCCTGTTCCCCTCAAAGCTGCCTGCTGTATCCGTTATATGCCTGCTGTTATAGTATTTACCACTGCTGCAGGTCAGGAGCAGTCCTTGATTGTAATACGCGCTGTTTCCGATGAGACTTAGGGCTCTCAAGGCATTTGTCCTTACGTCGAATGACTCATCGTCAAGGAATTTCAGCAGATAGAGGTTGACTTCCTCCAAGTCCTGCCGAAATTCTCCGAGAAGCATCAATCGGTAAGATTTCTCGGAATAATGCATACTCTTTTGAATTTTCAACATGTCCCGAAAAAAAGGAAATGCCGTATGAAAATAATCTTGTATATAAGATTTATTCGAGATTTTATCAGCAAAATAAATAAATCTTTGAAGGAAATAACGCTTCATTTTTTTATTTTTCAGTTGTCTGCACAGCAGCAGGATTTCCTTCTCAGAAACCGGGCTGCCTTTAGAAAGCGTCGTAAACTGACGATCCACCGATTTGATGAAAGTTTGCTTGGTTGTCATAAACCCATGGAATGAGATTTTTCTGACGGAGTCTGTAATGATCAGAAAAATCCAGAGGCATACGGTAAGATAAACCCCGAAGAAAAGAAATAATACGGCAAATACCTTCATTCATCTCCCCCCTATTTCAAACCACGAAATACTTCCCGAACATAAGTATAGGATTCCTTTAACCGTTCATGATACATAGGCTCCTCCCAGGACTCATAGTCGAAGGGATACATCCTGACAGACTCCGCAGACTCGCCTTTCGAAAGACCCACAAATATTTTATCAAAGCTCTGCGGTGAAATCCTGTTCCTATGATAGAAGTCGTCCATTACCTGCTTAGAAGAAGGATCCATCACATTCAGCAGTCCCCAGGGAATTCTGATTTCGATATCGTTTTCCCCGGCACAATAATCGGCAAGGGAATTATAATCCGAAGCTTTTGGATTGGCATTCCCGTATGTCAGCCGTCCTGTATTGAAGAACAACGGTTCAGAGTACTCCCCGGTGGATTCTACCAGAAGCGGTGCTCTCAAAGCCATGTGAATATCAACGAAATCACCCTCCTTTTTATTGAGCCTCTTGTCATAAGGATCAGTACGGAACAAAAGCCGGGAAAAATTAAAAGTGAAAGCATCGAAATAATCATGCACCAAAATTCTTGAATCATCCTTTCCTCCGATACGGATTAAAAAATCAGAAGGACGTTCAAACTCGGAATGAAATTGTTCAGACTTTAAAATACCTGATTTCTCTGTAATATCTATGGGCAGCAGGTAATCCGCCTGATCCGGGTCCAACCCGGGATCATTGATTCTGAAGTATAAAAACTTCTCGTCTTGTTTCATTGAAACCGTAATCCCTTCGTTTTGGAACAAAACATCCTTACCGTTCCACTCCTCAGGATTACCGTCAACGTAGCAGACGCTTTTCTTCCGTCCCGGGTCAAAAGCAAGCAGACCAAAGGATTGTTCGTTTGTCTGATAGTCGCTCCAATATGCCCTATAGTCCGGGAGACTGAAATCCATAGTATTCCATGTTCGCTTAAACCACTCATCCTGCCATGAAAAGATCAGACCGCCTGCACACCCTGTGTCATAAATAATCTTTGTCAGGTCGACCAGTATCTCTCCTTGCTCTTTTTCCGTCAAGTTTCCCTGATCATAGCCGTTTGCCTTCTGACTTCTGGCAATTCCACGGGATGACGGAACTCCATACTCAGAAATAACGACCGGCATCGAGTGGTAATTATTTAAGACTTCCAAATAGACTTTGTACGGGTTGACGGTACCGTCTTTCGTTGGAATTTGATATTCCTCCTGAAATTCAAAAAAATCGGGATAGTAAGGATATACGTGATAGGATGCGAACTGTCCCGCGTAAAAGCGATCCGTTGACTTGATATTCTCCACATCGATACCTGCAAAGTTGACGGATTCCTCCTCTGAGGAATGGGCAAGAGGATCTGTTGTCGGCCAGTTCGAAAATGCAATCATTCTTTGCTGCCCATACTTTTCCGTCTCATACGCAATAGCCGTATCCCCGGCCCGTGATAAAAAGATTTCAAAAGGACTTGCATGTTCCGTTTTAAGATAAGCGCCGTCATAGTCTATCGTTTCCGGATGAAGATCGTTCGTGTTTTTCACAAAAATACCATCCCATTCAATGCCAAGGATATACCCGAGCACCCATTTGGATACATCTTTGGAGTATCTCCCTGAGGCCTCTCCCTTCATGGGCTCAATCATGATATTTCCGTGAATTACATCAATCGCCTTCGTGATATCACTTTGGAACTGATCAAGAATGGCAGGGGAAAACGCGTCTTCCTCTCTGAGAATCGTACCTTCATCCACCCATACCCCCTGAATAAGGTATATTTTTCGAAAATGGGTTTCGTTATAATCCCGCAGTGCTTCATAGAATTCCGGACCCAGGATTGTGTAAACACGAATCGTGTTGGCATTCATCTTCGCGATCTGCTTGAACCAGCGCTGATATTCCTTCTTGGAAACAGCAAAATCACCGGGAAATGCGCCCGGTTTTGCCGCACCGATATCCACACCTTTTATATAAGTCGTTTTCCAATTACCGAACTGGTTGATCTGAATATCTTTTCCGTAGGCACGGCTGGAAATGCGAACATTCTCCGCCGGCTTCATGTATGTAGTGCTAAAGCTCAAATGAATGATGATATAGGATGAAATAACCAAATATAAAACCGTGCAGGCTATGATATACTTTCGCAAACTCTTCTCCCCGGTCACACCCATTTCCATGCTGCGACATCTTTCGACGTTTATTATGTGAATAAGATTACCATTTTTTCTCCGGATTTTCAACAGATATCAATCCTCTTTTTTTTGCCAAAAAAAGAGAGCAGATACTTTGTATCTGCCTTCCCAAAAGTGATTTCAGTCCTATCCATGTCGTGAAGACGCCTGCGCATTCCCGTGGCTTTTATGCTGAATTACAGATAACGGAAAACTCCCTTTACAAGCCCTAGAATTTTCACGTCACTTACAATGATCGGACTCATATTCCGATTCTCCGGCTGTAGCCGGATATGACCCTTTTCCTTAAAAAAGGTTTTTACGGTGGCTTCACTTTCAAATCCGTCTACCATTGCAACTACGATGTCTCCGTTGTTAGCCGTATTCTGCTGATGTACCAGGATGTAATCTCCATCCATAATTCCAGCTTCAACCATGCTCTCCCCTTTTACTGTCAGCATAAAGCTGTTTCCCTTCGGAAGAAAGCGCGCAGGTACAGGGATGGTATCGTCAACATTCTGCTCCGCAAGGATCGGTGTACCCGCAGCAATCCTGCCAATCACAGGAATATCTACCACATCGGACCTCTCCAGCGTCTCACGAGCTGTTTCCGTTGTCTCCGGATCACCAAAGCTTTTTCCCGTATCGGGATCAATTATCATCAGCGCCCGGGGTTTGGCGGGGTCTTTTCGGATATATCCCTTCATTTCGAGATTTTCCAGATCCTTGTGTGTCGTAGATGTGGATTTGATCCCAAGGGCCGTACACATTTCCCTGACTGTGGGGGGATATCCCTTTTTCTTGATCTCTTCCTTCATATATGTGAGTATTTTTCGCTCCCGTTCCTTTAATGGCTCCATCAGAAAGTTCCTCCTTAAACCCGATTGCGAACATGTAATCTTTTATTACGAACATATTATCACATTTCTGAAAAAATGTAAACAGATGTTCCGGAATTAATTCCCGGTGCCGCTCACCGTCCGGATGCATGCCGGAGGGTGGGCGGGATGAAATAAATATTCAGCAACTCATGCTTATGCTATAATAAATACGATAATCACCATAGAGTGACAGTCATACAGGAGGAAGGAATGAAATGAATCAATTTATCAATTTCAAAAATCAGGTCTGCCTCGTCACAGGAGCGGGAAGTGAACATGGAATAGGATTCAGTACGGCAAGGCTCCTGGCCCGTCTTGACGGAAGGATTGCTCTCATTTCCACCACGGACCGAATTCATAAACGTACGGATGAACTCCGGGCTCTCGGCGCGGATGCAAAGGGATATGTGGCCAATCTTACAGACCGCACGCTGACGAATCAGGTTATCAACCAAATCATCGATGATTTTGGTTCAATTGATGTACTCGTGAATAATGCAGGAATGGCACAGGTTGGTGAATCTGAAGATTTCACAGAGTTTTCCGAGTTGTCTTATGAAAGCTGGGATGTTTCCATCGCTCGAAATCTTACGCTTTGCTTCAATGTCACCAGATGCGTCCTGCCTCATATGAAAGCCGCCCAATACGGCAGAATCGTCAATGTCTCATCCGTAACAGGTCCTGTGGTCAGCAACCCCGGAGAAGCCGCCTACAGTGCGGCGAAAGCAGCTGTCATCGGCATGAGCCGGTCCGTCGCTATTGAAACAGCCAGAGATAACATTATGATCAATAACGTACTTCCCGGCTGGATTGCAACCGCATCCCAGACAGAGGGTGAGGCTGCAGGAGGATTGAATACGCCTGCAGGGCGCGGGGGAACCCCGGAGGAAGTGGCCAATATGATCGTATTTCTCGCTTCAAAGGAAGCTTCCTATATTACAGGCCAGTCCTTCATCGTGGACGGCGGGAATACCATACAGGAATACAAAGGACCTTCGGATTTGTATTATTAGAATATTCTGTGGTCCTCATCACCTGCTTACAAGCAATTTCTTGATCCCCGCCTCCAGCCCGTCAATGGTTAGCTCGTACATGGGAAACATCTCCTTGATTTTCTGCAAAGTTCTGTTTCCGTATGTGTATTCCCATTCTCGCTCCGGTATCGGATTGAGCCAGATATGTTTCGGATATTTGCTTTTAAATCGTTTCAGCCAGTCGATGCCCGGGATCTCGTTGTAAAGGCCTACAAAGCAGTTCCCGCCCTTGCTCATGAGCTCGGAAGGCGCCATAGAAGCATCTCCGACAAAGATAACCTTGTATTCGCTGCTGAGGTTGGAAAGCACCCATTCCGTGTCGATCCACTCTCCCCTTCTGCAGTGGGGAGTCGTATAAAGGTGCTCATAGATACAGTTGTGGAAATAATAGACTTTCAGATCCTTGAAATGGTTCGACTTGCTGACTGCCTGAAACAGCTGGCTGCATAGATTGCTGTAGGGCATCATGGATCCGTCAGAGTCAAAAAGAAGAAGCAGCTTAACCGTGTTCTTTCTGGGACGCTCCCATACCAGTCTTAGATTTCCGGCATTTTCGCAGGTTTCATCGATGGTTCCGTCAATATCCAGCTCCGTCTTTGCACCGTCCAGTCTTGAAGAGTACTGGCGCAGCTTCCGGAAAGCCACCTGAAACTGACGGATATCCAAAATGTTGTCCTGCCTGAAGTCCTTGAAGTTTCTCTCGCCGGCAACCTGCACCGCGTTCTTGTGGCGCCCTGTGCCGCCGACGCGAATCCCTCTTTCATGATATCCGTTATACCCCATCGTAGAAGTTCCGCCGGTTCCGATCCAGTAGTTCCCGCCGTCATGCTTTTCCTTTTGTTCCTCGATTCGTTCCTGGAGACGCCGCTGCAGCTCCTCCAGTTCCAGAACAAAGTCGTCCAGCATATTTTTGTCGTTGATATGCTTTGTTCTAACATCCTCACTGAGCCATTTCCAAATCTCTTCAGGAATATCCTCAGGGGTAACAACTCCTTCAAAATACTCAGCAAAAGCAAGATCGAACTTGTCATAATCTGTTTCACTCTTAACCAGGATGCTTCTGCACAGGTGGTAAAAATCCAGCAGGCTAGCCTTGCACAGCCCCTTGTCCAGCGCTTCAGTGAGAGCAAGCCACTCGTTCAGTGAAACATTCAAGCCCCTCGCTCTTAATAAATAAAAAAAAGAAATAAACATATTATAACCATCTCTTTAAGGTATAGCCCTTTTCCTTGATCTCATACATAGCGTCGATATCCTGATTTTTTTTCAGCAGGACTCCTGCGAAAGGAATTTCCGACTTGATTCTGTCGACGGAGATTCCGCTGATCATCAGTGCCTGCAGCCAGTCAAGGAGCTCCGACGTACTCGGCTTCTTCTGGATCTCCTTCATGTCCCTGATCCAGTAGAAGGCCTCCATAGCCTGAGCCAGAAGCTTATTTTCAATAGCTCCGTAATGGACACGCACGATTTCCTCCATCTTTGCCGGCTCAGGGAATGCAATATAATGAAAGATACACCGTCTCAGAAATGCATCCGGAAGTTCCTTCTCCGCATTGGAAGTAATGATGACAATGGGCCTGTGTTTGGTGCGGATGGTCTCTTTCGTCTCATTGATATAAAACTCCATTTTATCCAGTTCCCAAAGCAGGTCGTTTGGGAATTCCAGATCGGCCTTGTCGATTTCATCAATCAGAAGCACGACTTGATCCTCAGAACGAAATGCCTCCCCCAGCTTTCCGAGCTTAATATACTTTTTAATATCGGAAACGTCGCCTTCACCGAATTGACTGTCATACAGTCTCTGCACTGTGTCATATACATATAATCCTTCCTGGGCTTTTGTGGTGGACTTAATGTTCCAAATGATCAGATTCTTGTCCAGAGCTTTGGATATGGATTCCGCCAGCATGGTCTTACCCGTGCCCGGCTCTCCTTTAATGAGCAGAGGTTTTTGAAGCGCGATGGCCACATTTACCGCATGCATCAGCTCATCGGAAACGACATAATCACTGCTGCCTTTAAATTGGTTCATTTTATTTGCCATTCCTGTTTCTCCTCGTATAATATGTTTTGCAGGACGCTTTAACGGAGTTCCTGCTTAGTTCCCGTAAGCCAACCGGCTTAATGATACTCATGATATAATTGACACATGGTCAATCAGGTGATAGTTCTTGTTTCTCCTGTTGAGCCGTAAGGCTGCTTCATGCTAAGTCTGTTCCCCTGAACCGGAAGTTAACTTCAAACCACCGGCTGTTTGTCGTTCAGGCTGCTGCCAGAGGCTCTTACCGCCTGCCCAAAACCGTTAATGATTCCGTGAATCAGGTGCTTTCTATATCCATTTCCTCTATGCGCGCCATGCAGGCGCAGATCAAATCGCTTGATCAGGAGATCGAACGCCAGGTTACGAATATCCCAAATACTTTAATATCAATCCCCGGCATTGGGCCGGTATTCTCGGCAGGTATTCTTGCCGAAATCGGCGATATCAACCGCTTCGACGGCCATCCGGCTCTTGCAAAATATGCAGGACTTGCATTGACACAACATCAGTCGGGCACATTCGAGGGACAGAATACCCGGCTCATTAAATCCGGAAACCGCTATCTCAAGTATTACTTATGCGAAGCTGCCAATTCTCTTATGCGTTGCGACATAGAGTTTAGGCGCTACTACGACCTCAAATACAAAGAGGTCAATAAGTACCAGCACAAACGCGCACTCGCTTTAACTGCCAGAAAACTGGTCAGGTTGATCTTTCGGCTGCTGAAGGACAACCGCCTGTATCAGTCAGCCGTATAATCGGCTGAAGCTTTCTGCCCCGTTTTTTTAATCATATCAGGGGCTTTGTTGGGAGGTGTCTCGTTTCCATCTTTTATTCAGAATTTTTAACTATTTATCAACTTTTCCCTCTTGACGTTGCACCGCCGGACTTATTGAAGTTGTATTTCCCGAATAATAACGATTTCTGTTCGGGATTTTGTTATTTTGCATTGGGCTTCTGTTATTTTGCATTGGGCTTCTGTTATTTTGCATTGCTATCGTTCTTGCAATTCTGACCGGACACTTTCATTCAGGATCTGAATGATGGCTCTGGCAGCTGCAAGCGCATATTTATGGCGGAATTCATCGGTCATCATCACTTTGAGGTCCTCCGTATTGGAAAGGAAGGCGCCTTCAATGATAATAGCCGGCATCTGAGTCCGATTCAGCACCGCATAGGCTGGTTCGTTCTTTAACCTTCTGCCGGGAATGCCGATTTCCCTGATCAATTCTTCGTACGCAACCTCCGCCAGACGTTTACTGTATATTCCGTAATCAGACTCGCTGGTCTTAGAATTGTAAAAAACTTCTATGCCCCTTGCGTTTGGATTCTCTGAAGAGGAATTATTATGAACGGACACATACAGATCGCCGTTAGCGGCGTTTGCAAGGGCCGGTCTTTCATATAGGGTAATGGTGGCATCCGTTTCCCTGAGGATGTAGGTACTTACCCCTGCCGCCTTGAGCATTTCATTCAGTCTAAGCGCAATGTCGAGATTAAGATCCTTTTCATTGAGGATTTCTACGCCGTCCCGAATTGCTCTGGCTCCCGTGTCCTTCCCTCCATGGCCAGGATCAATCACCACAAGCTTTGCCGTTGCCCGCCAATCGATCACATCAAGTCCATCTGCCGTCACATCTCCCAATTCCTCATATTTATCAGCCTGCTTCTTATCAAAATCGATATAAATTTTATCCTTATCCGAAGAATAACTGATCTTGCCGGTCACCTTTTCCTTAAGATCGACTACGACTCTTACCGTATCCGTTTCAAACTGGGAATATCGAATCCCGCTTACCATATCACTTTTAATATTCTTTACGTTGGATTCCATTTCCAGATGGGCGTTTTTAATATCAATTCCGAAGCGCTCCGGTTTTTCATAGGCAAAGGATTTATATCTCCCCAGAACGCCTTCTCCCTCTATTGTTATTCGATAATAATCAGATTTTTCCTTAAAATCAATGGAGGTAACCGCTGTTTTTTCATTGCTCGCGGGAGAAGTAAGGATCACTGTCCTGGTCTGGTCATCCCAACCCACCCCGCAGGATAAGGATTCCGCTACAAATCGAACCGGGATCAGGGTACGATCGTTAATAATCATAGCAGGAACTTCCATCGTCACCGAAGCACCGTTGACGATGGCTGTTGCAGAATCAATGGTCAGCTTGACATTTGAAGTCCCCAAAGAGACTTCAACGAGTCTGGCAGCTTCATCCCAGGCCACGGCGGCCCCCATGCTTTCGAAAACTGCTCTGGCCGGAATCAGCGTTCTTTCTTTTATGATTACGGGCGGCACATCCGGATACACTTTAGCGCCGTCAACCTGCAGATAAACAGGGTAATCCCTGCAGAAGGAAATCCCGTCGTCGATGTCCTTTTGAGTAATCCCTGATTGGGATGCGTAAACCGTCTGACTCACCAATAGGATAACCACCGTGAGTAAAAACATTAATCTCAAGTTCCTTTTCATATCCCCCACCTGTTCCATGCACAAAAATTATAGCAAAAATGACGAAATTCGACTTATTTATTATATAATATTTACGCATGGAATTGGGGATTTTTGTATTTTGTAATGGAATTGTAAAACATACATTTTCTCTTCTTGACGAGTCAGAAAAAAGATCATAGAATAATATAGGCAGTACTTGTGCTGCTGTTTCGCCTGACCTGAAGGTCTATAGGTGAGAAGCAAAGATAAAAACACAGTCCCGGTTGGTAGTCCGGGCGCAGCGTGCGTGCCGCTGTCAGTAACCTGCCTCCTTTGGTTGTCCGTTCTTTGCTGAAACAGGATGATAAAGGAGGAAAGAAATGACAAAATTGAAGGCACAGCTTTCCGTATTCTTTGAAGATCCATTCTGGATCGGTATTTATGAACGAACGGAAAATAACAAGATTGAAGCATGCAGGATCATCTTCGGTCCGGAACCGAAAGATTATGAGGTTTACCGCTTTCTGAATGAAAACTGGAAAAATCTCAGATTAAGCCCGCCAATATCCGGAACCGGTATGGAGGAGCGCAGGATCAATCCCAAGCGCATGCAAAGAGAGATATCCCGCCAGCTTCAGAACCCTGGAGCAGGCACAAAAGCACAGCAAGCCCTGAAAGCTCTGCAGGAAGCCAATAAAACGGAGCGAAAGCAAAAAACGAAACAGGAAAAGGATGCTGAGGCGGAACGGAAATATGAACTCCGTCAGCAGAAGAAAAAAGAAAAGCACAGGGGCAGATGAATCAGCCCCTGCTTTTTTTAACGGCTCAGATATTCAAAGAACTTCTTTTCTGTCAGGATTTCGTTGGTAACGAATTTTCCATCCAGAAAAAGACTATAAGGTTGGAAATGGAGTCGGCGCGCTCCGGGCTGCTTTATTATAGCTTCCTGCAGGATCAGTTGAATCGTACCAGTCTTACACCCGCCGAGAAAAAGATTAAACCCATTCCGACAAGCACCAGTGACGGGATGGCCGCAGCCTCAATACCCAATCCCCTTGCGGCGATATCTTCCATGCCCTGAACCGCCCATTTCTGCGGAGTCAGCTCTGCCAGAAACAACAAGACCCTGTTATTAACAATTTCCAGCGGCCACATGCATCCTCCCAGCATGGAGGTGCTCGTCAACAGCACCGGAGTAATCGAGGCAAGCTGAGCATGTGTCTTAACCACTCCCGAAAGCATCAATCCCAAAGCGGTAACTGCAAAGACAAATGCCGCCACGACCAGCAGAATTCCGGCTATGCTTCTTCCCCAGTCTATCCCCAGCAGATATTTCCCCCCGATCACAAGGATTCCAAGCTGAAGGAATCCGACAAGATAGGTTACGATCATGCTTCCTCCCAGAATGGATGCCTTGGAAACCGGAGCAATCATCATGCGCTCCCATGTCTTGTACTGTCTGTCGTAAAGAATGGTTCCGACACCAAATACCATGGTATACATGGAAAAGAACAGAGAGAAGCCGATCATGGAATGCTTCAGATTGTCATAGCCGTTTGCTGTACCGGTATTTACGGTTGCAGCAGAAACGGCTATGGGATTTTTATATTTCCAGGCTTCCATTACTCCACGGAATGCGCTTTCCTTTACCGCCTCACGGTCTGAAGACGGATCATTCGAGCTGATATAGTTAGCCGTAATTTCTGCGATTCTGATGCCGCCGTTCATTTTGGAAGCAACGGACGATAAACGCTGCTTTAGGGTGAGGAGCAACGTGTCATCCTTCAGCTTCATGATGCCCAGAGGAACGGAATCACCTCCGTTTACCGAGGCTTCGAAATTATCCCTGATCAATACAGCTGCAAGGACTTTTCCCTCCCGGACCTGTGTTACAGCATCCTCCCGACCCGATTCTGAAAATACAAAGGTTTGATCCTCTTTTAATTCTTCCGTCAGAGTTTGGGAATAACCGCTCCTGCTTTCGTCAACGATTAGCACCGTAGGTTTGTAGTCATCGAAAGCTATTCCGAAAATGGCCGTTAATCCAAAGGCCATGAGCATCAGGACGAGGTAAATCCAAAATTCATCCCTGAGCCTGAGCAGTCTTAATCTGATGATACCCAGCATCGACATCATACCCCCTTCCTCTCAGAATCGTAACAGCAAGGATTGCAAATACAGCGCCAACCCCTGTCAGGATACCGATATACCCCGCTGCTTCTTCCAGTCCATATCCCATCATTGATTTCAGGTATGCCTTAAGGGCAATTCCGTTCAGAGACAGGAAGCTCAACTTCTGAAACCCAGCGGGAAGAATATCGATGGGGAAAAAACTTCCCCCCAAGAGGGCCATTGTCTGTATGATCGCTGTTTCAAAGATATTCGCCACCCTGAAGTTGCCTGCCCGCCATGTGACTGCCGCAACGGCAACACCTACACCTGCCACTGCAAAGGCAGCTGCGATACCGGTCAAAGCAACGGTAAGAGGATCACCCCAGACAACCTTCAGCACAAAAGAAGAAAAGACCGTCATAACCGTAATCTGCAGCAGGGCGATGAGGAATACGACGATGAATTTACCCGTTAAGATCCCCGTTTTGGAAACGCCTGCAACGATCATCCGCTGATAGGTGAAGTTTCCCTTCTCTTCCAAAAGCATTCTTCCTCCGTGTCCAGCCGCAAAAAGAATGAACATGGTCAGCATGGCCGCAGCATAGTAATCCGAACTGGATATGGGCCTCATCCCTTCCAGTGCCAGATCGTCCACCTCAACCCTGACAGTCTCCAGAGCGTTCATGATCCCTTTCATGACGCGTTCCATCTCCCGGAATCCTTCATTTCCCACTCCGTTGGCCATGGCTGCTTCAATCAGAACATTTTTTCCGATTATGGCAGACGATATGGAATCTGAGTAGGCCTGGATTATGGATTTCACAACCTGGCCGCCCATGTCGGCGCCGGAGCCTGATAAAACGGTAATTTCCACTTCGTTGCGGAAGGGCGTCAGCAAATTGATCTTCATATTATAAAGATAATCGTCCGGAAGAACGACAATTGCGGATATTTCTCCGTTATTTAACAGCAACTCGGCTTTCTCAAGGGTTTCAATGCGATAGGTTATGATATCCGATACCTCTTTGCTATCCAGGAATTCGTGAAAAAAGATCCGTTCCGGGTCCGTATCCTCCCCTGCCGACGCCAGCTTCCCCGCCGCTTCCTTACCCATACCCCGGGCCAGCAGCCCTTGCTGCAAGGCGTCGTCAAAGCGGCGGCGATCCGTCTCGGCATCATACTCTTTTACAACGGCAATGCTAATCTTCCCCCATGAGCCGTCTGTCATAAACATTCCTTTCAGCGCGAAGCTCAATATGACCATAAGAATAACAGGCATGAGCAGGATTATAATCAGAGCTTTTTTGTCGCTGAATAATCCCGCAAGATCCTTTCTGATAATCGCTAAAATCTTCATGTTTCTGTCTCCTTAATCTCTCAGCGCCCTGCCGGTCAAATGGAGAAAAACTGTTTCAAGATTCGGTTTCTTCACATTAACGGACCGCAAATGATTACCGCTTGCGGTTATTCTCTCTATAATATCCGCAAGAATCAAATCAGCATTATCGCAGCGAATCAGGATCTGATCCTCCTTCTGGTCCAGGCTGTCAATTCCGTCCAGACCTCCGACAAACTCTCGAAGATTGGTTTTGGATGCCTCCAGAATCAATGCGATTTCGGTTTTTCCTCCGGTTCTTTCTACCAATTCGCCTTTGCTTCCCGATGCAATGATTTTTCCCTGATCCATAATGCAGATCCGGCTGCAAAGAGATTCGACTTCCTCCATATAATGACTGGTGTATATGATCGTCATACCCTGACGGTTCAGTTCCAGAACAGTATTGAGGATATGATTCCTCGACTGGGGATCGATCCCGACGGTAGGCTCATCCATGATCAGGATTTCCGGCATATGAAGCAGTGCCGCTCCGATATTGAGCCTCCTCTTCATGCCTCCGGAGTATTTATCGACCCGGTCCTTGATCCGGCCGTTCAAGCCGATGATCTCCGAGACCTCATGGATTCTTCTTTTCAGATCCGTACCTCTCAAGCCGTACATGTTTCCCCAAAACAAAAGATTTTCAAATCCGGAAAGAGTCGGATAGAGCGCGATGTCCTGCGGAACAACACCCAGCTTCTTGCGTATCGACCCCGGCTCTTCCAGAATACTCTTTCCCTCAAATAAAATGACTCCCCCGGATGGTGGAAGCAAGGTGGATATCATGGAAATGGTTGTCGATTTTCCAGCGCCGTTGGGTCCCAGCAGTCCGAAAACAGCGCCTTTTTCCACATCAAAGGAGATATCGTCAACTGCTTTAACCGCTCCATAATGTTTCCTTAGGTTTTGAACGTGCAACATTTCTTACTCCTTATTTTTTAATTAAAAACAGGTCTTTGAACGATGACAACACGGATTGATCCAGATCTTCTGCTTTCAGTGTATTTTCTTTGGTAAGTTCAGGAAATTCCAGTTTCTGATCTTTGTTGATGCCCCATTTCTTAACGTCCAGGTTGAAACGTATCAACTTCGGCTCTCCCGGTCCCTTTGCGTCCCGACTGATTTCCATCTCTATCGTTTCATTGACGATATATCCGTCGATATCCACATAAGCCGTATACCGGAATCTGTTGAGGGTATCTCTCATGAGATACTCCTTCATCTTGGCAACTACTTCATTAAAATCTGCCTCTTCCGTATAATCGGCATACGTTCTTATTATTTCTTTATAACTGCTTCTCAGGTTCTTATCCCCGGAGAGGATGACGATGGCTTTTTCTTCAAATGCCTTGAACTGACTGTCATTCAGGGTGATGGTATAAACGGTTGTCTTCACCTCTCCATCCGGGGTTGTGAGAACGATATCCTTACCCTTGAATACATCCTTCTCCTGCAGCATGCCGATCCATTCTTCGCCAAGCGCTTCCAGAGTATCATCAGAGAGCATTTTATACGATGCCTCCTCATTTTCCGCTGAACCCTTCTTCTCTCCTGCTTTCTTCAGCAGATCGTCCAGCCTTAAATATTTACCTATGACGGGAAGCTTGGCGTATTTATCTTCTCCGTTTTGGTACACATCAAAGTCAAAACCCAGTCCGCCCAGATTCATATAGTTTCTGTGTATTCCTTGATTCCTGCTGTAATCAAAGACGGATTGAAAACTCCCGTTCATGCTGCTGTAATAGCTCAGCCGGTTTCGGTCCTCAGTACTCATCCCCTCCGTGTTGGACTCCATGGTTATGGAAAACTCCGCGGAGCTCTGCCCCTTTTCGATCCGCCCTGTTTTTTCAACCGCTTTTTTATAATCGGTAAACGTATTTCCGCAGCTCGTTGCCATGAGCAGAACCGGCAGCAGGAACAGCAACACTGTCAGTTTTTTTTTCATTTTAAACCCTCCTGTCCGTTGAGGTACCGTAGAATTATCATACAGCTGCCCCGTTTTACAGCTATATTCTACTCTGTTATCTACATTTCCTCTTGTATCTGGATGCACAATCACATGATTATACCTGTGACTATTTGCACTTTTTTGAGAAAATAAGGCAGCCTTCTGAATATTGCGGCTCTCTTCCGGCTTTTCAAAAGGCTGCGAAATTACTACTACAGATCATTTTTTATTGTGAAAACGGCCAGCTGGGTTCTGTCCCTCAGGTTCAGCTTAATCAGAATTCTGGTGATGTGGTTTTTCACCGTTCCTTCGCTCAGGTACAATTCCCCTGCAATCTCCTGGTTATTCTTCCCCTCCGCAATCAGCCTGCAGATATCAATTTCCCGTTCTGTCAGCTGTTCGGCCCGGAGATCTCTCTCCTTCTCCTTTTTTCCTTTCGCCAGCTCGGAAAACTGACCCAGCACTTTGACCGCCACCTCCGATTGAATCAATGCTCCTCCTTTATAAACGGTCCGTATGGCATCTGCAATCTCCGCCGGTGAAGCATCCTTAAGCAGGTATCCTGATGCACCGTGTTTCAATGCTTCGTAGATGTACTCGTCGTCATTAAAGGTGGTCAGTACAAGCACCTTAATATGAGGAAAATCCCTTTTGATCATGGCGGTCGCCTCCACGCCGCTTACCGCCGGCATTTTGATGTCCATCAATACAACGTCAGGGCTGTTCCATTGACATGCTTCGTAAGCGCTTCTGCCGTTGCCGGCCGAGCCGCAGATGACCAGATCATCCTCCTTTCCCAGGATAAGCTTCAAGCCTTCCACCAAAATGTCCTGATCATCAACCAGCAAAACCTTAATCATCTTTCCCCCTCCGAGTTTAACACGCCCTCAATAAAAAAACCTTGTCCGGACTCAATTTTTACGCTGCCGCCGCAGGCTTCCGCCCTTTCTCTGATTCCTTTCAGGCCAAAGCCCTCTATTAATTCCGCAGATCCCACTCCGTTGTCTCGGATATGGAACCGTATCTCCTTTGACAAATACTCGATTTTGACAAGGATTTCAGTGGCCTTTCCATGACGTACCGCGTTGGTGAGCGCTTCCTGAACAATCCGGTACAGTGCCATGCGGGCTCCGGAATCACCGGGGTCTTTTCCTTCAACCAGTTCCAATCGAATCTGAATACCGGTTTTTTTTGAGAAATCCAAGACGAGCAGGCGAATCGCATCGCTATGATGATATTCATTCTCATCTCCCCGCAGTGTCTCAACAACCTCTCTGATACGGGAAAGACTGTCCCTGGCAGTGTTCACCGCATCTCTCAGAAGCTTTTCAGCCCGGCCTTCATCCTCTCTGTACAGATGCTCCGCCATCTGCATCTGCATGATCAGGGCAGTCATGTTGTGGCCGATGGTATCGTGAAAGTCGCGTGCAATGCGGTTTCTTTCTTCAATGATTGAGAGCCGGCTGACTTCATCGGAATACTGTTTCAGCTGTTTATGTGCATCCAGAAGTTCTCTGTACAAAACATCCTTTCTTTGACGTTCCTCCCGGTTGTGTTGAGCAAAGCCTGCAATCACTAGAATCAATACGTTTACCATCAGAAAAAAAGCCATTTGAGAAATGTTGGCAAAACTGAATTTATAATAATTGAGATACCCGTACTTGATCATGGAAACCAGAACTGCTGCGGCGCCTGCCTTGATACCATTTTTCAGATTCAGGGAAAGAACAGCCTCAAGCAGAATGATTACGTAAAAGGAGTGAAAAAAGTAATTGAGGAGCAGCCTTGAGTTCTGTTCCATCAGAAAAACCAGAACGATATCAAGATAAAAGGACAAAATGTAATACCGATGCTCCGGCCCGATCAAAAATCGAATGAATCCCACAGCCAAAAAAACCGCAAAGATCGAGACAAGCAGAATCACTCTCTGCTGCTGAGCATTTTCAAAAGACAAGGCGCTGCAGAACAGCACTGTGGTCAGAACCAGTTTCAGAAGATATAAATATTTTTTTGATGATGACATATCCGTTTTCCTCTCAAAGGACTGGATTTAATTGTTAATATTATACAATAAGGATTCAGGAAAAGCTAGGCAAACTGTCGGAGCGGCTGCAAGCAGAAAGTCCCATTGATGCGATCGCAGGGACTCTCTGATTTATTTCGTTAACTGATTTTCCAAATTCCAGGCGAATGAATCTGCCTACTTTACTGCCTGGAGTTCTGCCAATATTTTTTCCGCCTGGGTCAGCGGCAGCAGGCCGGCGACCTTCTTCCAGACCTGGAGGTCTTTGTTAAAGCCCTCTTTCAGCCTTTTCTCCGCATCAACCTTCATCTTCGTCAATTCATTGATTTCTGCGGAAAAGTCCGTATTACCGGCCTCCATCTTGCTGTTTACCCTTTCCAGGATCTGATAGACATCATAATATTTCAGAAGGATACCCGTCACCCACTTGGTATCGTAATCCGGATTCTCCGGATCAAGGGCTTCGTGATAAGCATTCACCCATGTATCATACTCCAGACACTCGGTGTACCATACGGAATACTGGCCAAGATCTTCACTGTCAAGCCCATAGAGTGCGTCAAGAAGCTTATCCCCCTCGCCTGATTTCAGCACGGCGATTGCATCTTCAAAAACAGCCGGGATTCTCTGATAATACTCGATCTGGTTGACCGGAATATCGAGAGCCACATACTGGGTTCCCTTAATCATCGTATTCGCAGCAGCACGCATTGCCCGGTTATAGTCAGCGATCAGCGGATCAACCTTCGCCACACTCTTTCCTTCTTCCACTGTATCCCGGTAAAGCCTGGATATCTCCAAGTTAATATCGATCAGCTGCTGGGCTTTCTCGATATAATTCGATAGTACGGATGTCATGGTTTCCGGATTCAGTCCCTTGGTCTTCAGTGTATCGGTATCCAGAGAGTCCAGATACAGCTCCGCATCTCTTGCCAGATCATATGGTGCGAAGGGCTGTTTGTCGATTCTTAAAACAAGCGTGGTCTGTGCATGCATATGTTCCACGTAGTTTTCATAGCTGAATCGGTCTGGATTATCCATAGTGGAATGGTATACTTCATCGGCTCTGTTTTCCATGATGGTTCTTGTCGTCGGATTCCCCATGTAAGAAAACGCCCACTCGTCTGAAGATGTTGTCATATAGTTATCCACCAGGACTTCGTTTTTATAGCCGCCGGAAACATTCATACCATGAGCTATGGCCTTGGTAAAGAGGTACATCACATCGGAGGCACGGTATCCGAAGTTGGTAGATTGATTGTCTCCTATCATTTCTACTGTATGGGCGTTGACAATTTTGCCTCCCCACTCATTGACTTTATCGTTGACCAGAGCCCAGGAGCCGACCAGCCAATCATAGAAAGTTTCGCCGCCGCCTGCTTCTTCGCCGTCCGTTGTGACAAAGATAATGCTCCTGTCCGGCTTATACCCGGTATCAACCATTGCCTTCGCCATGGCCATCATCAACCCCACAGGAGCCGAATCGTCCTGAAGACAATGGAAGTAGGCATCCGTATGGGCGTTTATCACAATATACTCATTTGGATATTTCGTTCCTTTGATGGAGGCGATTACATTGTAACCCGTGGCATTATCAATGATTTTACAGTCAGAGACTGCGGTAACAGTCAGTTCTTCATTCTTCGCCAGCCCGGCTAATTCAAAACCGTCGGCCTGCCGCATGGACCAGGTGGGAATGGTTGCCATTTTGCCGGACCAATCTCCTACAAACTCGGCCTGGCCGCTTTCATCTGTGCCGTATCCGTTCGTCATGAAATAGATCAGCCCGATTGCACCGTGATTCGCAACCTGATGTTCGATATTGTTCATCCAAAGAGTATAATCCCAATCAAAATCAACGAGTGCAATCTTTCCAGTCAGATCAACTCCGTCCAGCTCTTCCTTCGTGGCTTTGCCTATATAAACCAGCTGCCCTGTAATTCCTTCAGCAGGTGTCGGCGCTGTATGCGGAGCAGATGTGATGAAGTAATCAAGATCTGCATGACCTTCTATGCTGAGGCTGGAACCGTAATACTCCCAGCCGGTCGCTTTAAATGTATGAAACTGCGGGCTTAACCCGATTTTTTTGAAAGTATCATATGCATATTGCGCGGCTGCTTTCCCGGCCCTGCTTCCGACCAGATGCATTCCCCTGCCGTCTTTCGCATCTCCGAAAGCTGCAAGATCTGTAGCTACCTTATAAGCAAACTTGTCATCCAGTGCGTCAAGAACCGCCTTTTCCCCGTCGACGGCACTTCCATACAGTTCTCTCGCTTTGATGAGCTGGTCGGAATAATGAATCTCTGCATATTTTTTCTCGGTATTCCAGCTTACTTCCGCACCCAGACTTTCAGATATAAACCGAAGCGGCACAAGGGTACGGCCATTGTCAATCAACGGTGCAGCGTCCAAAGTCACCGTCTTTCCATCAACAACAGCCTCTGCAGAACCCACCGTCAGAAACACTTTCCCGTTTTCCCCGATGGTTATGGTTTTGTCTTCTTTGTTCCACTCGACGCCAAAACCCAGGCTTTCCGCCACAAATCGGATCGGAATCATTGTTCTTCCATTGATGATTTTTGCAGCCACGTCCAGAGCCACTTCCTCACCGTCAACAGTGGCCGCGCTTTGTCCGGGTGTCACTATGACATCCTTTGCGGAATAACCGAATGCCGTCGTAACCGACATACTCATAACAACGATGAGTGCAAGCAGACAAACCAGTGCTCTTTTCAATTCATTCACCCTTTCTTCCAGTTTTTTACTAACCATTGAACTACAACGAAATTTCACTTACAACTATAGCATTCCGGAATTTGGTAATCAACAAAGTTTTACAATATTCTGAAAACTGCAGGGAAATTACTTTTTTTCAGCAAATCAATAAAACATGACCGCCGGTCTCCTTCACCGGCTTCCGATTCACTCCCCGAGACTTGTCCAATACTCTTTTAATTCACTCAGTTCTGACAGCGTTCCTGCCTTGTCATTTGCTTTGACATATCCCCTCAGTCTTGCGATGCTTGTCTTTGCATCTCTTATCTCATCCCGTGCGACGCTGAACTGCACTCTGCACGTAATAATATCCCATGCCTTATCCAACCGCTCCGCGTCGGCGTCCGCGTTCTTCCAATCGTCGTTGACAGCTTGTGTTTTTATTTGATTTATGATAGCCGGCACATCATCCTCGGTACCAAAGGGCTTTTTTAAAAAAGTAGAGCTGGTAAAAATTATAACGAACAACACCAGAAGCAATACGGGAATCAGAATGGCTATTGCTTTTCTCACAGTATCCAACCCCCCCTAGTAGAATCCCTTGTAATCACTGATATCAGTCTTATTTCTGATCTTATCCTTATATTTGTCAACAAACAGCTTTCCGGACGGATCCACTTCCGCATAGAATACTTCCGAAGCGTCTTTGATACCCTGCTTCTTTAATTCCCGATACAGCCACTTCCGGTCCCGTTTCACCTGCCTCAGGTTGCTGTCCACAACCACTCCGTCATAGATGATTTCCGTGCTGATGCCCTGATAGTCCGCCTTTAAATTCAAGTCCTTGGGTGTAACCGGCTGGTACTCGGACTTTTTCAGTACGGTCAGTTTTCCGCTGACCTCCAGTACGGCAAACTCAACCTGAGATAGATCAAATACTCCCTTATCCCTCAGCTGTTCCGTAAGGTCGCTGATCCGATACCTGAGTTTTTTCATGGCTTCCTCCATGATTTTTCCGTTCATGATTACAACGGTCGGCTCACCGTCGACATATTTCGCGGCATACCTCCATTTCACTGTACCCCACTGAATAACCAGGACGGCAATAATCCAGGTAAGCATCCCAATCCACATAGGCAACGGATCGTAGGTCAGTTCGATCGTAAGAGACGCCGCTATGGAACCGATTGTAATCCCCAGAACATAATCAAAAAAAGTAAGTTGACTCATTTGCTGCTTGCCAAGCAACCTGGTGAATATCAAGAGGGTAAAAAATGCTATCACTGCCCGGACGATCTCAACCAACACTTCATTCAGGGTAACCACCCCTCCCTTTTTTATATATTATCACCATATAAATTTTCTCTATCCCCGTTAAATAGAAACCGAATTCTACCGGCTTTCAGGATTAAATTGTAGTAGCATGAAAATTATATTGACTATTCTGTTGGAGAATGGGTACCATTAAATTGATATATTCATAAGAAAGGGTGATAACATGAGTTTTCATTATTACATGCCGACGCGCATTCTGTTCGGAAAGGGTACTTTAAACAACCTGCATAAGCAGCAGCTTCCGGGAAGCAGAGCGTTGATCGTGATATCCGCCGGACAATCCATAAGAAAGCACGGTTACCTGGCAAAGCTGGAGGAACAGCTTGAAAAGGCCGGCGTTACACACGTTCTCTTTGACAAGATCCTTCCCAATCCGATCAAAGAACACGTTATGGAAGGAGCTGCTCTGGCAAAGGAACAGAAATGCGATTTTATCATCGGCCTCGGAGGTGGAAGCAGTATCGACTCGGCAAAATCCATCGCAGTGATGGCCGCCAACGAAGGCGACTACTGGGATTACATCTCCGGCGGAACCGGAAAAGGTAAGCCGGTTCCGAATGCACCCCTGCCCGTTGTTGCAATTACCACAACAGCAGGCACCGGAACGGAGGCAGATCCATGGACGGTTATCACTAACGGGGATGAAAAAATCGGCTTTGGATATGACAGGACCTTCCCTGCACTCTCCGTTGTTGATCCGGATCTTATGATGAGTGTACCGGCAGATTTAACGGCATTTCAAGGCTTCGATGCGCTGTTTCACAGCACGGAAGGCTACTTGAATAATACTGCCAATGAAATGAGTGATCTTTTTGCATTAAAGGCGATCTCCCTCATCGGAAAGAGTCTGGCAAAGGCGGTTGCAGATGGAAGCGACGAAGCGGCAAGAGCTGATGTGGCTTTGGCCAATACGTTATCCGGCCTCGTAGAATCCACCTCCGGCTGCATCTCGGAGCACTCCATCGAACACGCCATGAGTGCTTATCATTATAATCTTCCCCACGGAGCCGGATTGATCATGATCAGCCTTGCATATTATACTTTTCTTGCAAAATCCGGAAGCTGCGATGAGCGGCTCATCGATATGGCCAAGGCACTCGGCAAAACCGATGCCGATAAGCCGACCGATTTCTGCGTTGCCCTTCAGGCGCTGCAGAAAGACTGCGGTGTGGATAATCTGAAGATGTCAGACTATGGTATCGGAAAAGATGAGATAGAGAGGATCGCAGATAACGCATATGCCACCATGGGAGGTCTTTTCCAGGTGGATCCATGCACGATATGCAAGGAAGATACGCTAAAGATTCTTGAGGAATCCTATCGTTAATACCGGGGATATAAAAAGAAATAATTACGAACATATAATTTAGAACGATGGCCGAGTATTGATCAGGCCATCGTTTTTTTATGATCGATATCAATTGTGACGGTTGATCCTGCAAAAAATGTTTGATTGGATCTTTTCCGGTTCTTTGTATAAATTACCCAATGAATAGAAAAGATATAATAAAATCCATAGTCATAGGAGAGAAACAATGGACAATAACAAGAACAGAATAAAGGACCGGGATAAGAGCAACCCGGAACTGCGTAAAATGGAACCCAGAGACAATGCGGATGCCGGTATCATTGATGGTAAAAAAATCGGTGTGCATAACGGGAAACATGAAAAAAGCAGGAAAATCTGATTGTGCCGGTGATAAGGAGTCTGCAATGAGTAATACCAGTGTGTTAAGCTGTCCGTTGTGTCATAACAACCGTTTTGTTGTAAAATATGAGGCCTCCCATGTATACACCTATCAGATTGACTCAGATGCTCCCGGACGCAGAAACAAGGAAGAATTTCTTTCCTTTCTCTATGACAACCGGGAGCTAACCCATTCGGACCAATATGTGGAATGCCTGTCCTGCGGCGCTAAATATCCCTGCAGTTTTAATGTCTGGAACGATACCAGCCTGCAAGAACTGCAAGAAGCGATGAATCAATATAATAAGTAACCTGCTCCATGCATATATTTCTAAGATCAATGTGAAGCAAGGAGCAGATGATTGAGAAAATTCTATGTCAATGCGCTGATTATTACCGTAACTTCGCTGTTGTTCAATACCGTTGGCATCTCATTTCGGGTTTTTTTGTCCAACAAAATCGGAGCCGAGGGGATCGGCCTGCTTCAATTGGTCTTTTCCGTCTATATGATGTCGATCCTCTTTGTAGTCACCGGCATCAATGTCGCCGTAACCCGTCTGGTAGCCGAGGAAGGCGGAAGAGGTTCGCTTGCTGTTTCCCGAGCCCTGATCATGAAAGCGATTATTGTCAGTTTCAGCTTCAGCGTACCCGCTTTTGCTTTTTTATTTTTTGGAGCCGGGCATATCGGGCTTGAATGGCTTGGTGATTACAGAACGGTATTTCCATTAAAGCTGCTTGCTGTCGGAATTCCCTTCGCGGGGGTTTCCGCCTGCATCAAGGGCTATTTTTATGCTGTGGGCAGATTGGTTCCTCCGACTGCCGCACAGGCTGTTGAGCTGGTGATACAGATTTATATCATTATCAGTATCCTGGATTATTTCATGCAAGGGGGTCCAGAGTATGCCTGTGCAGGCATAGCGGTCGGTACAGCCATATCGGAACTGGCTTCTTGCATGTGCTCCCTGACTCTTTACTGGTTTGAGTTCAAAAATACTGGCAATCGTATTTCTGAAATTTTCTATCAGAAACGAATCCTAAAAAAGCTCCTTTACATATCCCTTCCCGTATCAGCGAGTTCCCTGGTCCGTACCGGACTTAAAACACTGGAGAATGTTATGGTGCCAGCAGGATTTGAAAAACACGGGTTCTCCAGAAAAGTATCCATAGAACAATACGGAAAGATTCACGGCATGGTTATGCCTGTCCTGATGTTTCCTTCCTCTGTCATTATCGCATTTTCCACACTGTTAATCCCCGAGATATCGGAAGCGAATGCCCTTAACCAAAAAAACAAGGTTCAAACTTCTGTTACCCGTGCCCTGCAGCTCACCTGCATCATGTCCATTTTAATCGCGGGTGTCTTTGCATCCTTTTCCGAAAAGCTCGGAATGGTGATCTATAACAGCGTAGAGTGCGGTTTTTTAATGAAAGTCCTGGCACCATTAATCCCACTGGTCTATCTTGACATCGTGGTTGACGAGCTTCTGAAGGCTCTGAACCAGCAAGTCAGTGCACTCCGGTATAATATTATGGATGCGTTGATAAAGGTCATCCTGATCTGCTACGTGCTGCCCATAAAGGGCTTGGCAGGCCTGATTTTCGTCTTTTATACCGGAGGCCTGTTCAAAACTGCAATCAGTCTGAGAAGGCTCCTGAAAAGCACCGGCCTGCGGTTCAATACCAAAGATTGGCTTATGAAACCCGTTCTTTCCGTATCCTTATCCGGGGCAGCCGTAGTCTTTGCGCTTGATTTACTGTCTGCCGGCTTTCTGACAGACAGGATTTGCATATGGATCGGCGCCCCTTCATTATGCATGCTCTATTTCTTTTTTCTCATTGTACTCGGCTGCCTCACGGTCAATGATCTTTCGTGGTTCAAGAATATCTTTCATACTCCCGCGAAAAAAAGTGAAAGGAATCAGTATTGGCAGGAATAGTATCGGGTTATTCACTTAGATATGAATAAGCAATATTTAATTCACCTGTAGATGAACAAATATTGCTTATGAAAAAAATTGATATGATATTGCCTGGTTATTTTAAACCTTCATATACTGCAGTTCCAAGGACTCTGTCCGGATCCTGGCTGAGTTCCCATATCATTGCACCGCCCAGGCCGTTTGCCTTGATATAATTCGCTTTATAACCTATGGATTGTTCATCTTCATAGGTGATGAATGTAGAACCGTTATACAGCCATGGCACCAGAGACTGGGGATGAAAATATCTTACATACCCCGGTTGATTCAGATAACCGGCTGCAATCTTGCTGTAGCTGATGGAATTCGCCCCTGAGAAGGTCTGATACAAGCCATTATTGACATTCGGAACCGAGGAATACAGATATCCGTAAAACGGGATTCCCATTACGAGCTTGTCCATGGGAAAAGAGGCTTTCTTCCATGCCTGGATGCTGGAATCCACGCTGATTTTATACTGAGGGGAAACGTCGGTGTTCATATAGAGCGGAGCATGCATATCCGTGTAGGCGTCCCATGTACCATGAAGGTCATAGGTCATGATGGTAGCATAGTCGAGATATGGATGTATGGCTGAAAGTTCAACGTTGTTCACATATGTACTGCCTGCGCCGCCTGCAATCGTCAGCATATAATGCTTATTGTCAATCGCCCCCTGTGCATCCAGTTTCTCTCTAAGCTTCTGCAGCAGCAAAGTAAAATTGCGCTTGTCCTCGGGCCGTTTGACATTGGAAGAAAGGCCTCCGCTGACAGGATATTCCCAATCTAGATCCACGCCGTCAAAACCATGCTGTTTTATAAACGCAACGCAGCTGTCCGCGAATATCGTTCTGGAAGTGTCCGACAAGGCGGCGTCGGAGAACCTGCCCGACCAGGTCCATCCTCCGACAGAGATCAAAGTCTTCAGGTCAGGATTTTTTTGCTTCAATGCTTGTAACAACACAAAATTATTTGGATCCTTGTCGGGATACCCCATTGTAATTTTCAGATCTGTCCCAATATTGGCAAAGGCATAATTGATGTGAGTAAGTTTCGTGGCGTCGATCTTATCCGGAGTAAAGCCGGAATAGGCCGCCCATGCGGCATAATATCCCACAATTCTTGCGGAGGGCTGAGCGGATGCAGGTGCCGGTGCCGTTGTTACGGTCAGGATATTGCTGGATGTTGAGAGGTTTCCGGCTGCATCCTTCGCCTTAACGGAAAATCTGTAGGAGGTATTCGGCAGCAGACCGGAAATCGTATATGTAGTCGATGGGGTGGAGGCAAGGTTAAGATTGTTCTGATAAACAAGATAACCTGTTACACCTACATTATCCGTTGACGGCTTCCATGATAGTGTTACAGAAGCATCTGTAACGGCAGCCGCGGTGAGATTTGACGGAGCGGTAGGCGCCTTTTTATCCGGTTTTGCCGCGAAAGAGTGACTGCCGATCATACCGGAAACCAGAAACAGAGAAAGGGTAACGACAAAGATCATTTTACTCGTATTTTTTTTCATCCTTCAGATCATCCTTTCTATTTTTGTGAGGCAAGTATAACATACCAATAATTTCATGAATACGAGTAATATTTGGTAATTATTCAGAAAAGATTTGTTTAAAAAAATCCCTGTCACTCCACGTGACAGAGATTCTGAAAACTATATACAGCTACTTAAAAAAATCCTTGAACTTGTCTCCGAACAGATCCCCAAGGGTAGTGGCTTTTTCATCCTGAACCAGATCAATACCGTCGCGCACTTGCCCTTCCGCCTCTTTGATGCTCAGGCTGAGCTTTTTATTCTTCTCATCAATTTTAAGGATGACGGCTTGGGCCCGGTCTCCTACTATCAACTTATCGGAAGGCTTTCTGATATGGTCTGATGAAATCTCAGACAGATGGACGAGACCTTCAATCCCCTCTTCAATTTCTACAAATGCCCCAAAATCTGTCAGCCTGACAACCGTTCCCTCGACGATATCGTCAACCTTGTAATAATCGGCCGCCCCATGCCAAGGATCCTCATCAACCTTCTTCAGAACCAGACCGATTTTTCCGCTCTTCCTATCGACGCTGGCCACATAAACAGTTACCTGATCTCCTTCGGAAACCACCTCTGAAGGATCATTGACGCGGTGCCAGGCCAGGTCGTTCAGATGCACCAGGCCTTCAACACCTCCAAGATCAACAAATGCGCCGAATTTCATCAGCTTGGTCACGATCCCCTGGCGCATCTCGCCTTCCTGAAGCTGCGCCATCAGCTCATTCTTTTTTCCCTGCCGCTCAATTGTTTCTACTGTTTTTCTGGAAAGAACGACTCTTTTTAACTCTCTGTCAAAGTCCTCAACGGCTACCTCAAGATCTTTTCCGATATATTGGCTCATATCATCTACATAGCGGTAGGATAATAGAGATCCGGGAATAAAACAGTTTATATTTCGGTAAATTGCAGATACGCCTCCCTTGACAACGTCTTTCACTTTCACATGAATCTTCTTCTTTTGTTGAAAGGCTTCCTCCAAGTCATCCCATCCGACAATTTCATCTGCCTGTTTATGTGAAAGAATCACGTTGCCGTTTTCATCATGAGGATTCAGGACCAGCACCGATATTTCATCGCCTTCCTGATATATATGATCTTCGACCAATTCTTCTTTTTGAATGATACCGTCGGAGGTATAGTTGATATTGACCAGAACCTCCTCTCCGCCTGCTGATATGACCGTTCCCGCCAGCACATCATCTTTGTAAATTCGCTTCATGGATTTTTCAATTTCATCCATAAAATCCAGCATTGTGTTTTGTTCTTCCATCGTTTTGCTTCCCTTTCGTGCGGTTTTAGTATTATTATAACAAAAAATCGGAGCAGATTGTGCTTTGAGAAATACTTTTCCGCTTTTAATTGTCAAATAGCGGTTATTGTTTAATTATTGCCTCTGCGTACCATATGCCAAGTAATTATATAAACCCTCGACGAAATAATTGCCTATCGAATCTGAATGCTGAAGCAGCCTGTCATAGATGTCAATATTTCTTTCATAGTCCCCGGTTAGCAGTGTGGTTATTTCCTCCAGGGTATATCGATGATATGTGTTGATTAGGCTTCTCACATCTTCCTCCAGCCAATAGGGATTAATTGATGCGATGAATTTTGACCTTTCTTCAGTTCTGTCATATAGTTGCCTTACTTTTTCATTCACCAATTCGATGTTGCCGGCAATCTGTGCGTCAATGATTTCTTTCGTGAGCACCAATTGCGAGGATATGATCTGTACATACTGTTCTGCAATCAGATCGTCATAAACCAGCTTCATCAAATCTCCAAAGTTACGCGGTAAACGATATAACCGCTGAAACACATACTCTGCGATTCCTTGTCCGGCAAACCTGCTGATCAGGTATGCCCTGGTCCACGTCGCCATTTCTCTCCAGAGCGTCCTGACCTGAAACAGAAAATTCATTTGCCCTAACGAAATCAATGGCTCCTCAGCCGGAGGTGAGATGGCCGGCCCGTTGGGTTCACTGGCCGGCCCATTGGCCGGCGGCGGCCCGTTGAATCGATTTTTATATATCATTCTAGTTGTCTCCTTCTAACTTGATGCTATATTATATTGAAGAGCCCGGGAATTTGATATTATAATTCGAGTGGCTGCAAGGTATCGATCTAACCAGATAAAAAGATAGCCATCACAAGGATGGCTATCTTTTTGTGGTACACCCGGCAGGAGTCGAACCTGTGACCTTCAGAGTCGGAGTCTGACGCTCTATCCAACTGAGCTACGGGTGCATAAAAGCGGCTTCTACGTTCGTGCCCTTGCGGGTTCGATTCCCCCGGGCATCAGCTTAGTATAATGGTGAGGCACGAGGGAATTTACGTCTGCTTCCGCATCCGCCGTCCTTCGCCCTCATGGGCTCGAACCGTCAAGCTAAAAACAGCATACCATGCTGTTTTTCAGCCGTTCAACGCTTGACGCCCTTGCGGGTTCGATTCCCCCAGGCATCAGCTTAGTATAATGGTGAGGCACGAGGGAATCGAACCCCCAACCGACAGATTCGAAGTCTGCGACTCTATCCGTTGAGCTAGTGCCCCATGTAAAAAGCGCTCAAATCGATGCGCTAATAAAGATTGTACTTTGAAACAGAGGAAAAGTCAAATAAAAACGGCTTGATTCCATAAATTTAATGTCAGCTATTAATGGTCTTTACCTGAATGTCCTTTATTAATAAGTTAATTGCTATTCCTTCATGATGTCACTGAAGCCTTCCCCGCGTCCCCAGACGGTATCTACGTGAATTACGGTCACGAATGCGTCTCTGTCAGTTTTCGCCACGAACTTTTTAACCAGCACACTTTCTCTGGGAGAACAGATGGTTACGATCTTATCTCTCGTTGTTTTTGTATATTCCCCGGTGACCTTTACGTTGGTCACACCCCTGTTGATTTCATTCATAATATAAGCGGCCACTTCGTTATGTTTGTTTGTAATTATCTCAAGCTGCACCGCCTTCGTTTCAAAACCGTACATGACAAAATCAACGGTTTTGGAGAAGATTACCTGGGTGACCAGAGCATACAGTGCGATATTCCGCCCGAACAGGAAACCGGAGCCGATGATGACGCAGGCGTCGATTACCATCAGGATCTGGCTGAGTCCAACATGGGGGAGAAGCTTTTTCTGGATAATCTTCGCTATGGTATCGGTTCCTCCGAAGGAATACCCTCTGTAAAACACCAAGCCAGAACAAATCCCTCCCAGAACACCACAGTAGATTGCCGCGAGGAACAGATCCTTTTCCTCCAAAAGAGAGAAATTGAAGTGCTCAAATAAAAACAGGATGGAGGGGTATATAATGGTCAGCAGCACTATTTTCCTGGCTTCCTTCAGCCCCAGCAGGATGGCACATACAATCAGGATCAGGATGGCAAATCCGTAATAGAGGACGGAAAAATTAACATTGGCAAAGCCTTGTATAATACGAACCATACCGGTGATCCCTCCGCTGGTCAGCCCGTTTGGAATCAGGATTCCGATAGTGGAAACCGCACTGATGGAGCAGCCTGCGATGATAAAAAGCAGATCGACACCCAGCTTTTTAATACTCTCCTTCTCAACTTTCATTTTCATAGAACTTACCCCCTCAGATTAATTACTTGAAATGAGCTGTTACCGAAAATATCCACACATCGAACCGCAATGTTTGCGAACCGGTTTGCAAGCCATTCACTAGATATCGGTATTCCCTCGTTTCCTTTACAGAAAAATAGTTTCGGCTGATAGGTAATCAGGTCATAGTCGAAGTCTATACTCCAGTAGTCCACCAGCTGAAGGGAATCCTCTCTGATTATTTTTTTTATCACAGAAATATATTTTTCTTCCACGGGTATCGTATGTAAGGTGCTTGGCTCATATTTCTGAAGCGTTATGGTAAGCTTAATTTTATCAGAGACCGAAAGCGTCTGCAAATCGGTTTTAACCTTTAAACAGCCCCTGTTTTCCATTCGGTCCGTCTCCGTGAAGAAACGATAACCTGCTTTCGTAAAGGAAATTAGCCTTTTATGGGTATTGATTGCCGCTAAATCTCCGATGTCACAGGAAATCCAACGTCTGCCTATACGGTCTGCCGCAGCGGCCAGAGTCCCGGAACCTCCGAAGAAGTCCGCGCAAATGTCCCCTTCCCTCGTGCAACTCTCGAGTATCCGCTCGATCAGCTGCTCCGGTTTTTGCGTCGCATATCCGGTACGTTCCGCTGAAGTCCTGCCTACCATGTTGATCTGCCATACGTCCTTCATATTGACCATGGTATACCATCCCAGCTCATCCCTGTATTCCGCAACACCCTTGAACCGGTAAGGCTTAAAATCTCTATTGTAGGACTTTTCCTGCTGTGCCTTGAAATAATACTTCGGCGACTTGGCATAAAACAGCAGCGTATCATGCTTCCTGGCAAAATAATTCTTGCTGACCCCGCCGGATTTATAATGCCATATTACTTCATTGATGAAGTTCTTTTCACCGAAAATCTCATCCAGCAAAACCTTCACGTAATGGACGCTGTGCCAATCCAGATGTACCCATAGGCAGCCGTCTTCTGCAAGAAGCTCCTTCATCAGGAGAAACCGGACTGTGAGCATTCTCAGATATTCCTCCATCCCTTCTTCCCAGACATCATGATAGGCTTTCTGTTTTATCACAGGTATTTTGCTGATTTTATCCGAGTGAAGCTTGATCTCCGTTCCGTAGTTCGCTTTTGAGAAAAAGGGTGGATCGATGTAAATCAGGCTGATCTTCCCTGCCATCTCCTTCTGTTCCAGCAGGTACTTCATAAAGGGTAGATTATCACTGTGTACCAGGAAATTCTCACCGTTGCCGATCATTTCGGCAACGGAAAAGCTGCCTGCCGTAACGGATCGGCATGCCTCCCTGCTCTCCTCCACGATGGCTGGCAATTTTGCAATCAGGCTCATTTTCGCTTCCCTACTTTTCTTTTATTCTTTTCAACCGGCCTGCTCCTTTTTTCCTCTTTCTCATGATAACCGAGCAGCACCGGAATTAAGTCTTCTCTATCTGCCTTCCTCAGCGCACGCTTTACAAGCTCTCTGTTCTCAGGTTTATTGAAATGCAGCAAGGCGCGCTGCATTTTCTTTTCTTCCAGATCCTTCGGAACATAGACCCTATCTCCTGTAAAAGGATCTCTTTCTGTATAATACATGCAGGTGGACAAAGTTCCCGGAGTCGGATAGAAATCCTGCACCTGGTCGGGAACAAATCCGTTCTTTTTTAGAAACAGTGCCAGCTCTACTGCATCTTCCAGCGTCGAACCGGGGTGGGAGGAAATAAAATACGGGATTAGATACTGTTTCATTCCCAGCCGTTCATTGGTCTCTTTATATTTTTTACTAAAGGCGAGAAATACCTCTTTGGGCGGCTTCCTCATCTTCGAAAGGACCCGGTTTGAAACGTGTTCCGGCGCTACTTTCAGCGTTCCGCTTACGTGATGCCTGCACAGTTCTTCCACGAATTCATCATCCTTACCCGCCAGCAGATAGTCATACCGTATACCGGACCGGATAAAGACCTTTTTCACTTTGTCCAATTTTCTGACTTCTCTCAGCAGTTCCAGATATTCCGAATGGTCGATGTCCATCATCTCGCAGGGCCTCGGATAGAGGCAATCCTTGTCTTTGCACACACCGGCTTTCAGCTGCTTTTTACAGGCAGACCTCCGGAAGTTTGCAGTCGGGCCTCCGATATCGTGGATATATCCCTTGAAATCCTTTCTCTCGGTCAGCCTTTTCGCTTCCCTGACAACCGATTCCCTGCTTCTTCCGTTTACCTCTCTGCCCTGATGGTAAGTCAGTGCACAAAAAGCACAGCCGCCGAAACAGCCGCGGTTTGCCGTAATGCTGAACTTGACCTCTTCGATGGCCGGAACACCGCCGTCTTTTTCATATGCCGGATGGTAAGTCCCCTCGTAAGGAAGCTCGTAAACATCGTCAAGTTCTTCCTCTGACAAAGGCTCCTGGGGAGGATTCTGAACAATATAAACGGTCCGGTCGTATTTTTCCACCAGCCGTTTTCCGTTGATATAATCGTTATTCTGGTACTGGAGCAAAAAGCTTTCTGCGTATTTTATCCTTTGATCTTCTGAAGTAATATCCCGGTAAGAGGGGAGCAGCACCGTGTCCGCGTCCCCGAACAGTTCCTTTTCATATTGTTCTTCCAAAACCCCGTCCCTGAACCGGCTGTTTACGATACGGTGGACTGTGCCTTTGATCCAGCCGATATCCTTCACATCGATGCCGGAATCCAGCGCATCGGCGATTTCCACGACGGCACGCTCTCCCATACCATAAATCAGAAGATCCGCCTTCGCATCCAGCAATATGGACCGGCGTACTCTGTCATCCCAATAGTCATAGTGGGCAAAACGCCTCAGGCTGGCTTCGATCCCTCCGATCATGATCGGTACGTCCTTATAGGCTTCTCTGGCTTTGCCGCTGTATACGATGACCGCTCGATCCGGCCGCCTCCCGGCTTTGCCTCCGGGAGAATAGCTGTCTGTCTTTCTTTTATGTTTGAACACGGAATAGTGGTTTACCATGGAATCCACATTCCCCGCATTGATCAGAAATCCAAGCCGCGGTCTTCCAAACCGCTTGAAGTCATCTGTGTTCCTCCAGTCAGGCTGGGGCAGGATCGCCACTTTGTATCCGCGGCTTTCCAATACCCGGCTTATGATTGCAGTTCCAAAAGAGGGATGGTCAACATAAGCATCGCCTGTTACCAGGACGAAGTCAGGCTGATGCCATCCCCTTTCATGCATTTCTTTAGTTGTCACCGGTAAAAAAGACATTCCTTCTCCTACCTGCTGCCCTTGTCATACGGGACTCCGACCGCTTTCGGAGCCTGTGAGGATCTGGAGCTGAACGCCAGTACGATAAGAGTTGCAATAAAAGGTATCATTTTATAAATATCACTCGGAATATTCGAGGTTGCCAGAATCGGAATAACCGAATACGCCGAAGCGATGGTCTTCATCAATCCGAAAAACAGCGCCGCAAAAAGTACCCGCAGCGGCCTCCATTGTCCGAAGATCATGACAGCGAGAGCAAGGAATCCGTAACCGGATACCGTTGCGTTGAAATTGGTCGAAGTCGGTATTACAAACACCAGTCCGCCCAGTCCAGCCAGAGCACCGGAAATCATGACGCCTGCGTACCGCATCCGGTATACGTTGATACCTACGGAGTCTGCGGCATGGGGGTGTTCCCCGCAGGCTCTGAGACGGAGCCCGAATCTTGTTTTATATAATACGGCTACCGACAGAATCAGTATTGCAAAGCCGATGTAGGTCGTAATGTATGCATTTTTAAAGAACAAGCCGCCGATAACAGGAATTTCTCCCAAAACGGGTACTGAAGAAATCCGGAATGTGTTTACGAAGTTGATCTGCTGCACCCCGTTTGTCTGAATCATCCTTGCAACAAAGATTGCAAAAGCAGGAGCAAACATATTCAACGCCGTACCGCTGATGATCTGGTCCGCCTTCAGGTTCACAGCCGCATAGGCATGCAGCAGGGAGAAAATCATTCCGGTAACAACAGCGATCACGATCGCCATCAACAGCAGCGGCTGTCCGCTCATGCTGCCCTGCATCTGGTTGATGAAGAAGATGCTGGTGAACGCACCCATGATCATCATACCATCCAATGCGATGTTGGTTACACCGCTGCGTTCGGTGAAAACACCTCCGAGAGCAACAATCAGCAAAGGAATTGAGAAAAACATCGTCTGCTGGAACACAAGAAACAGAATACCCATCAATGATCACTCCCTTCTTCTTCCTTTACTTCCGCAGGATTGTCTGTCTGTTCAGATGATTGCTTCTGTGCCTCCGCTTTTCTGGCTGCTTGTTCTTTCCTGTATTTGATGATGCGAGGCAGTATGTTTCTGAATATCAGTGCAAAGGCGCTGAAGTAAATAATGCAGGCTATGATGATATCGATGACCTCCGGTACGAAATCAAGGGTTTGCAGATAATTTCCGCCCTGGGTGATATAAGAGACGAAAATCGCCGCAAATATAATACCGATTGGATTTGACAGTCCAAGCAGTGCGACCGGGATACCATTAAAGCCTTCCGCGGCCAGTACATCCACAACCTTGATATGTCTTCCGTTTGCTCCGGAAAGATAAAGAAGACCGCCGCCCAGTCCGGCAAGCATCCCGGCAATCACCATGGACAGTACGATATTCCGCTTGTCGTTGATTCCCGCATATTTGCTTGCGTGTGGATTGTATCCGCAGGCCTTCAGCTCATAGCCGAAAGTGGTTTTATTTAAAATAATGTAGACGATAATCGCCACTATAATTGCTATGAAGATGCCGCTGTTTACGGTGGAAAGGTCTTTGGTCGAACCAAGAGGATTATAGAAGACATAATCCAATCCGCCCTTTGGCAGGACTGCTGATTCCGCAGTGTTCATGGAAAGTCCTTTTTTCGAATCGTAAACATGGAGCTTTACCAGATAGTTTGCCAGATACATTCCGATATAATTCATCATGATGGTGGCAATTACCTCGTGTACATTCAAGTATGCTTTCAGCAGACCCGGGATCAGGGCCCACAGCCCGCCTACAACGGCAGCGCCCAGGAGCGCGATGACCCAATGCCAGGGGGCAGGCAGGAATGTCCACTTGACACCTATGTAGACGGCAGCAAAGGCTCCCATGATAAACTGGCCGGCAGCACCGATATTAAAAAGCCCGGTTTTAAACGCAAAGCCGACAGAAAGGCCTGTCAGGATCAACGGCGTCGCAAAGTACAGCACTTGTCCCATTCCCTTGGCTCCGGTGCTGAATCCGCCTTTTAATATGATTACAAAGCCGTCAAGTGCCTGGGGCGGGTTGCTGACCAGCAAGATAATCAGCCCAAACAGCAGTCCGATGAAGATGGAGAACATGGAGGAATATGCCCGATTAAAGCTATCACTCAGCAAAGTGTTTTTCAACTTATTCATACGGCTACCTCGCTTCTCTTTGATCCGGCCATATAGAGTCCCAGCTCCTGTACTGTGATTTCAGACGGGTTTAGATCTCCAACGATTTCACCTTCATACATGACCAGAATCCGGTCGCTGACATTCATAACCTCATCCAGTTCAAGAGAGATTAGAAGAACTGCTTTATCGCAGTCCCGCTGTTCCACCAGCTGATTATGGATATATTCGATTGCGCCGACGTCCAGTCCGCGGGTTGGCTGCACCGCGATGAGCAAATCAGGATTCAGATCGATTTCCCTGGCTACGATGGCCTTCTGCTGATTTCCCCCGGACATGCTTCTTACTGTCGTTTTTGCGCCTTGTCCGCTTCTGATATCGAATCGCTCGATGAGCCGCTCCGCATATTGGTTTGCCACATCGAACCGGATAAAGCCGTTTTTCTGGAATTCGGGAGTAAAATACTTCTTAAGCATCAGGTTTTCTGTCAGATTATAGTCCAATATCAGACCGTCCTTATGCCGATCCTCGGGAATATGGCTCAATCCGGAAACATTTCGCTTCCGGACGTTCATTTTCGTAATGTCAATTCCATTCAACAGGATTTGACCGCTTTCGATGGGCATCAGCCCGGTCAGGGCATAGACCAGTTCGGACTGTCCGTTTCCGTCAATACCGGCGATGCACAGGATTTCGCCCTTTTTCACGGTGAAGGATACATTGTTGACCGCTTTTTTCGTGCCATGTCTGGATTTCACCGTGAGATTTCTGACTTCAAAATGTACGCCGTTGGGCGTGCATTCCCCTTTTTCAACCGCAAAGCTTACCTTTCGGCCCACCATCATCTCAGACATTTCCTCCTTGGAGGTATCCGCTACGGGAACGGTTCCGATATACTTTCCCTTTCTGAGTACAGTGCAGCGGTCTGCAACCGCTTTAATTTCATTTAGCTTGTGGGTAATAAATAAAATGGATTTGCCTTCTTCAGACAAATTCTTCATAATTTTCATCAACTCTTCGATCTCCTGCGGCGTCAGTACGGCAGTAGGCTCGTCAAAAATCAGAATTTCATTATCGCGGTAGAGCATTTTTAAAATTTCCACACGTTGCTGCATTCCCACCGTTATGTTTTCGATCAGGGCGTCCGGATCGACCATCAGCCCATACCGGTTTGAGAGCTCCATAACCTTTTCTCTGGCAGCGTCCATCTTAAGGAGCCCGTTCCTCGTCGTTTCAACACCAAGAATAATATTCTGCAGTACTGTAAAGTTGTGGACCAGTTTAAAGTGCTGATGAACCATGCCGATTCCCAACGCGTTGGCATCGTTGGGATTATTGATTTTTACCTCTTGTCCCTCTTTTTTGATCAGGCCTTTCTCCGGCTGATACAATCCGAAAAGAACACTCATTAGGGTGGATTTGCCGGCGCCGTTTTCTCCAAGCAGCGCATGTATCTCACCTTTTTTCAGTTGCAGAGTAATATCATCATTGGCAATGATTCCCGGGAATTCTTTTGTGATATGCAACATTTCAATGATGTAGTCCATATCTTCTCTCCTTGGCAGTATTTTTAATCATATGATTCCATTTTGCGGGGCATTTATCGCTAGAACCATTATATCCGATTTGCATGAAAAAATAAACGATCAATTTATCCTTGGACCATTTGCCGCTTCCCGGATATCATCTGTCCCGCAAAGTGAGGTTCCGCGATTCCTGCTAAAAAAAGCAGGCGATTGCATCGCCTGCTGATTGTGGTTCTAGTTCCTGCTTCCGGGCTTACTCGACAACGGTTACTTTAACAATTGTTGTCCCGAGCTGAGTAGCTGCTTCCGCATCGGTATCCTTCTTCAGAGTAATTTCATTTGCGGCAAGTTTTGCATATACAGCGTCATATTCTTCCTGAGTAAATGTTTCGAACTTGGAAGTTGCCATCGGAAGCTGTACGCCGTCCATATCCGCAGCATACACAAGGGCTTCGCCGCCGGGGAACTCACCGTTAAAATACTGATCCAGCGTAGTCTGAACGGCAGCAGCAAGACCCTTCATGGCGGAAGTGATAACAGTATCTGACTCTGAACTCTGGTCTACGTCAACACCAATCACCTTTGCTCCGGCAGCCTCGGCAGCTGACATAACGGAGTTTCCGACAGCACCGCCGCATGCAAAGATTACTTCCGTACCTTCTGCATACCAGGAAGCAGCCAGAGTCTGTGCTTCAGGAGTTGCGTCAAAGTTTCCTGTATAGTGATACTTCACGTCGACACTGGAGATGCCCAGCTCTGCAGCAGCTGCTTCAGCGCCCTGCACAAATCCGTATCCGAATCTGACTACGGCAGGAACTGCCATTCCGCCCATGAATCCCAGCTTGGTATATCCGTCTTTTACCGCTGCATAACCGGCAAGATAACCTGACTGTTCTTCGGCAAACACGATACCTACCGCATTGTCATTGGTGCGGAATTCTGTATAATCAGCATTGTGCGGATTTCCGTCAATCAGAATGAAGTTTACATCTTCATATAAATCCTGAGCCAGATAGATGGGCTCTTCGAACAGGAAACCGGGAGTTACAATAACTTTTGCTCCGCCTTCCACAGCTAGCTGAATCGCCGCAAGATAAGCGTCGGTACTCTGCTCGGTCGGCTTGTAGTATTTGTGAGTGATTCCTTTTTCTTTAGCATAAGCTACAACACCTTCCCAGGTGCCCTGGTTGAACGACTTGTCGTCTATGGTTCCGATATCGGTAATCATAGCGATGTCATAGGTTTCAGCAGCAGGCGCTTCTTTCTCTGCACCTCCGCCGCAGGCAACCAGTCCAAATACGAGTATGAAAGCTAACATTAACGCTAATACTCTTTTCATCATTTCTTCTTCTCCTCCTTAAGAATTATAGAAAATAATCTAGGACAATTATACCTTATCCAAATAAATAACAAAAGCATTTTTTACAAAATTGTTACAATTGGGTTACATAAATCACCAAATTGACAAGAGTAGCGCCTGGAAAATCTATAAAGCATTGATTAGTATAACGCCGGCCTTCTATGCTTTAGCAATGGCAGCTGATTCCTGACTTCTTCCAGATAATCAAGATCAATCTTCGCATAAACGATGGATTCTCTCGCATCAGTTCTTCCGCAGAAATCACCCCACGGATTGACTACACAGGAATTTCCGTAAGCCTGATACGGGCCTTCCGTATCCCTGGCGGGAGAAACCGCAGCAAAATAGATTTGATTGTCGAGCGCTCTTGCGCGCATGGTCAGATCCCAATGAGCAGGTCCCGTGGTCATATTGAATGCTCCCGGGAGCACTGCCAGCCGAACCCCCTCCAACGTCATTTTACGGAACAGCTCAGGAAATCTCACGTCATAACAGATCGCGACTCCAATTCTACAGAATTCTGTATCCAGTATGGTTAAGGTCTCTCCCGGAGTCAAAGTCTCAGATTCCATAAATCGAATACCACCCTTAATGTCGATATCAAACAAATGTATTTTTCTATGTTTGCCGATCATCTCTCCTTTTTCATTAAATGAAAAGCTGGTATTATATACGTGATCTTCTTCAAGCTCGGGTATAGAGCCGCCGATCAGACAGATCTTCAGTTCCTTCGCCAACGTGGAGAGAAATTTTACCGTTTCTCCGCTCTCTCCTTCGGCGTAGACCCTGAAATATTGATTGGAATACGGACAGTTGAACATTTCTGGCAGCGCGACGACACGAGCCCCTTTATCAGCCGCTTCGCGGATCATCGACTCTGCAGCCGCAAGGTTCTTTTTTTTATCCATGACCACCTTCATCTGACATAAAGCCAATTGGAACGTCATCACAATTCCTCCTCTTTAAATTAATTGGTCAACCTCACCCGGATGAAGTAAGTGCATCCGTAAAAACTCTTTTTTTATTATTATATAAGAAAAAACTAGAATTATCTACAATCAGCTGTTTTTCGGAGAATCACAACCGTAAAAATGGGAAGGGCGGAGTTGACTCCGCCCTTCCCATTGCCTTTTAAAGCTTATTCGGGGAATTGTACTGATTTTTTTGTTTCTGGATCGCACTAGGGTTTGATAAACATCTGTACCCAGTATGTGTTCCCGTTGCTGTCCGTAACGTATCCCACACCGATTTCCGTGTAGCTGGAATTTAAGATATTCGCTCTGTGTCCGGGTGAATTCATCCAGCCGTCCATGACTGCTGCAGGACTTCTCTGACCTTTTGCAATATTTTCTCCTGCTGTTTTATAGCTGACGCCAAACTGTCTCATCATATCAAACGGGGATCCGTACGTAGGAGAAGTATGAGAGAAGTAATTTTTGTCTCTCATATCTTCCGCCTTCTTTTCTGCAACTCCGGACAGTTTTGTGTTCACCTTCAATGCCGGGAGGCCTGCGGCTGCCCGCTCCTTATTGACAAGGTCGGCTACCTGCTGTTCATATGCTCCGAATGAGGAAGCAGAATTTGCAGGTGCTGCAGGCTGCTTTACAGGTGCTGCAGGTGCTGCAGGTGTTGCAGGTTGCTTTACAGGTGCTGCGGGTGTTGCAGGCTGCTTTACAGGTGCTGCAGGTGCTGCAGGCTGCTTTACAGGTGCCGGCGTCTGCTCCCTAACCGGCACAGCCGGTTTTGCGGGTGTTGCTGCCGGATTTGCCGGTGTCATGGTTGTTTCCTTGACAGGGGCTGTTGTTTCAGCATTCGCAGGTACAGGACATGCCGCATTTTCAGCTGCAGGGACCTTCAGGTAAAACTGATTCATAAGGCTCTGAAGCTGAGCAGAATCGATCCTGCCGTTCTGGCACTGCTTTAACGCATCCGTCAGCTGGTTGACTGCAGACTGCGGTAACTGGCTGTATATTTTACTTATTTGAGTGTTAAAAACATTGGATTGATTGAATGGTAGATTTTGATCTGCGGCGAATACCTGAGCAGGTACTGCCAATACAAGCAGCATAATAAGAGTTAACGTGATTGTGACAAATCGGTTTTTCATATTTGTCCTCCTTCTAGTTCTCACTTCCGCCGATAGATATTTAATTAACAAATATCGGCATGTTCTAAGCAGTTTATCGGATTCAAAATGCTTCCCCATGCCTTAAAGTATAGGATTGTGACGGGAATATGGTAACCCCTCAATTTTTTCCAATGAAAAAAGGGCGGCTGCTGCGCCCTCAGATTTTACCTGTGACCAATTCGATCAAATGGTTGGTAATACGGGCTGTAAGGCCCCAGATAACCCGATCCCCATACCGGTAGATCGGTACTGTGGATTTCCCCTTGCGCCAATTATAACCATTGGGCAGATTGATCTTCTCATAGGGGAATTCCGGTCCGATATTTGGTATAACATCAAAATAATAGATTTCCGGCTCATTTTCCGCAAAGAAAGAAACAGGGACGAGAAATGCTTCCTTTACTTCATCCGGGTTGACACTGATTCCGGCTACCACATCGTAGTCAATAACTCCCAGCAAAGAATACAGGGTGAAATTGCTGTATGTATGCAGAAAGTCCATCTGCGCGATGATCCGGACATCTGACCGCTTGATGTTCAGTTCCTCGGATGTTTCCCTCACAGCACATTCCTCGGCCGATTCATTGTTTTCAATCCTGCCGCCGGGAAAACAAACCTCTCCGGGCTGTCGTTTCATGTTTTCCGCACGTACCTCGTACAGGATATGAAGTTCTCCGTCCCGTTCGACCAGCGGAACCAGAACGGAATAATATTGATAAGTACCTAACGATTGGGGCTCTCTGTTTCGGAAGGTGTCCTCAAAATCCTTAATGGTTATCTTCTTCATTGATTATTTCCTCTTCTGGTTTCATCATCTTTTTTGATTTCTGTTCTCTCAGGTTGATGTAGGATCCGGCAAAAATCAGTAAAATACCGATTAACCCGTTGATTCCGACCGCTTCGTGAAGAACAATGACCGCAAAAATCGGCGCTAGAGCCGGTTTAACAAAAAACACGATGGAAGCGGTCGCCGCATCGGAGGTTTCCATGGCCAGAAAATAGAAAAGATATCCCAACCCGGTAATCATGATGCCGACGTATAGAACCATCCAGATGTTATCGGACGAAATGCCTGAAAGGATCGGCCGGTTCATAATCAGCAGGATCGGTATCATCACGACGGATCCGAAAAGAAAGCTGAAGCTGGTCTGAGTTATGCCCCGAAGACGTCTGACGCTGGTTCTTCCCATCGCACTGTATAGACCGAAGGTAATAGCGGCAAGGATGGAATAGCTTACGCCCAGAGGGGTATTCCCCGGTTCTAAATGAAGGGGATTGATCATAAACAAGATTCCCAGCAACCCGAAAGCCAATGCGATAATTTTAATACGATTCAGCTTTTCTTCTGTTATAAAATGTGCGAAAAGCATGGTGAACATCGGATTGATGCAAAAGATCACCGCAGCTGTTGAAGCCTTTGAATTTTCCACACCTAGCTGGAAAAAAACCATGCTGATGCAGATGCAAACCACTCCCATCGCCAGCATATGAAGGATGTCTTTTTTTGTAAAAACCGTATGGTGTTTTTTAATCTCCAGCAATGCAAAGGGTAAAAGGAAAACACCTCCGGTCAGAAACCGGATCAGCGTGAGCTGGAACGCGTCGAGATGGCTGCCGGCAATTTTTAAAACAACCTCCATGGTACTGAATAGCGTTGCTGAGATAAAAATATACAATACTACTTTCTTCATTGTCTGCCTCTATTTCCAATTATGAATCCTGATAATACTCTTCCAGTCGGACAAATCTTCATAAAGATAATCCGGCTCCCTGCTTTTGAGCAGTTCATATTCCGCAAAACCGGTCGCAACACCGATACTCACGGCTCCGATCCTCTTTGCACACTCAATATCATAAATGCTGTCACCAATTATGTAAATATGCTCTTTTTCAAATTTTACACGATATTGGGTTTCCGCTTCCCGTATCCCTTTTTCTGCTGCGTCCCATTTTTCACCGAAATCGTCGCCGAATCCGCCTACTGGAAAGTACCGTTCCAACCCCACCGATTTCAGTTTTGTTTCCGCACCAGAGCGGAGATTGCTCGTCAACAGCGCGTTGAAGCTGCTGCCGCTAGCGTCGATATGCCCTAGAAGCTCCCTTACCCCCGGGAGAACTCTCTTATTTGGATTGCTGCCGAGAATCATGCTCAGAATACCGATGTACTCCTTTTTGACCTCCTCCAATCCCTTTTTATCCAGTTTATTGCGCTCCATGATTCTGTCCAGTATGACCGCATCCATTGCATGGCCGATTCCCGCTTTGGCGAATGCATCTTCCAATCCGTAGATTCTTCGGAACGTTTCGTTCAGCGCTTTGGTTCCGTCCGATCCGCAGTGCATGAGTGTACCGTCCAAATCCCATAAAACTAATTTATTAATATTGTTTGATTTCATTTTCTCACCGCAAACATACATAAGGCGGTGATCCGATCACCGCCAGTGTAACATATATTTCAGGAGCGTATTAATTCAGTATCTCGTACTGAGCCGCAATATCGCCGATTTCCTCCATGGTAGCACTGATGCTGACGATAAACTCCATCTCATACTTATCTGAGATTTCTTTCAATCTGCTTAAAAAATCAGGCAGATCTGTGAGCGTGACGTCAGCATGTTTTAATATACTATCTATAAAAATAACTTCAATATCATGATCTGAGCTGATGATCCCGTAAAGGAACCCGATGTATTCGTCGCTGTTGGTTATTTGCTCATACTCTTCCATGCACACAACCCGGATCTTATACTTCAAGTCATACATCAATCTATGATTTTTGTTGATAAAAACGACACTGCCGTCGCTTTTCTCTACCCGGTCATTGGCAAGCTGGATCATACTTTTGGTCTTCCCGCTGCCTTTGCGACCAACCAATAACTTAACCATATTAATCGCCCCCTTAAATTAATTTAATTTTAACTCATTATACACTAAGTCAAGACATCTGGGCAAGACGAGAACGTCAATTCCCATTATTTTTTAGTCTCAGCTGACCACAGGCGGCATCGATATCGCTGCCCAATTCCCTTCGAATTGTGACCTGGATCCCACGTTTTTTCAATAATTCAAGGAATCTTTCCGCATGGGCCCTTTCTGTGCCATGAAGGCCCGTTTCATCAACACGGTTCAGCGGAATCAGGTTGACATGACAGTTGAGTCCCCGCAGCCTTGCAGCGAGTTCCTCCGCATTTTTATCGCTGTCATTCAATCCCTTTGCCAGAGCGTATTCAAACGTAATCCGTCTGCCTGTCATGGCGATATGCTTATTGCAGGCTTTCAGCAATTCCTCCATGGGATATCTCTTGTTGATGGGCATCAGTCTGTTCCGGATGGTGTCATTTGGCGCATGCAGAGAAACCGCAAGGTTGATCTGGGGAAGATCCTTCGCGATCTCCAGCATCTTTGGAATCAGACCGCAGGTCGAGACGGTGATGCTTCTCATCCCGATATTCAGCCCGTTTTTTTCGTGGATATTTGTGATAAAGCGGATTAAGTTCTCATAATTGTCAAGGGGTTCTCCTGTGCCCATAACAACAACATTCCCGACTTTTTCACCTGTATCCCTTTCAATGGACAGGATCTGACCGCCCATTTCCCCGCTTGAAAGATTTCTCTGCAATCCGTTGATTGCAGAGGCGCAAAAGCTGCATCCCATCCTGCACCCGGCCTGGGAAGATATACAAACCGTATTCCCGAACTTGTATTTCATAAATACGGTTTCGATGGAATTGCCATCATCCAAGCCGTGTAAGTACTTTCTGGTCCCGTCCTTTTCGGAATTCTGTACCTTCAGGATTCGAAGCTTTTTTAGCTCCGCATTATCTTCCAGCTTCTGCCTCAATTCCTTTGACAGGTCCGTCATTTCTTCGAAGCTGCCCGCCCCTCGGTAAATCCAGCCGAAGATCTGCTTCGCACGAAATTTCTTTTCCCCCAGCTTTTCCAGATACTGCTCGAGTTCTTCTATAGTCAAATTGGTGATATCTGTTTTCATCATACCCTCTGTAAATCCCGGTAAACCGAAGTAATCAGACCCTGTCCGCAGATTCCATTATAATCTTTACAATGTCTCTGCTGTACCGGTATTTTTCCGGTACTTCCGCTGCGTTGACCGCAATAAGGGGAATTGCCCTCTCCAGTAAGGATCCGTTTGATCTGGCGTTTTCGAGTTCCAGTTCCTCTCCGTCAAAATCTGCAAAAACATAGCCTTCCGCAGCAAAAACCAGGTAATCTCCAATCAGCTCCTCCGGCATATTGAACCGTTTGGCAGCCTCTTCCCTCGGACTGATCATGTCCACGTAGGGAGCAGACTCCAGGAAATGTTCAAGCTCTTCCTTTTGACTTTCATCCTTCAGGTAAAGAAATCTCATCCCGATCTGGTTCTTCGCATTTTGCTCACTGGCTTTTTTCTGATTTGGTTCTGTTGTATCGCCAAGGAACGGAGAATGGCAAAATACGTGGAAACCCTTTTTGTTTAATATGTTCTGCAGGTTGACCAGATGCGGCTTGCTGCTCATTCCGTACCCGCCGGTAATATAGATTTCTCTTTCGTGATCCAGATCGTAGATCCTGCCGAGCCATTCATCGATTTTCTTCATCTGCCTGAGCGCTGCCTTTGAATCAGGCGCATGCTGTTTCATCATGGCGTCATTGGTCGCACAATAGACCGCATCGAAGGAATTCTTCTTAATCAGCCTGTAACATGCATCCAATATCCATGTTGCCGCAAACAAACTATCCACGGGGGGCGGCTCCGGCATGTCCAGGTATCGGATCAGAATATCCTTCGGATTCTCTGCGCTGATGCCGAAATCCACATTTCTCCCCAGGTTTTCCAGTACCTCGCTTCTTACGGTCAGTAATGCGGTGGAAGCTCCTTTTTTACGCATGAAATCCATAATGGTTTCAATATTGCCGTAATCAGTACTATCCTGCAGCTCAGATGTTTGGGTTCCGGCAAGACACACGGAATTTCCTATCACTTTATGTTCGCAAGGAAATTTGCCTGACAGTATTGTCGTATGATTGACATTGTATATTGTCGGTACAGCAGCCTTAACGCACTTGCAAAAGCCATCCTTTGCTATGCGATAAATATTAGGTGTATTTTCCAGGGAAATATACTCCAAAGAGCAGCCTTCAATGACCAATATCAGAAGCTTTTTCATTTCTGAATATTCCTTTTCATCACGTGTTTTATGCAATAAATCTAACATAAATCAATATTGAAAGCAATTTATTATTCGAACATTTCCGACAGGAATATTGTATACTTGATTCAAAAACGCATCTATATCTATTACCCGCCCAAAGTCTTATCTTGATTTTGATACCAGTCCAAAGCTCCGTAAAAATGATCCGGGAGAAAATCAGGCCACAGCTCGTCCAAAACGTATATATCCGCATATACCGATTGGATTGGAAGAAAGCCGCTGAGTCTTCTTCTGCCTCCCCACCGTATGATCAGATCCATTCTTGAAATATCCTTTGAAGCCGGTCCTCCCTGATGGCTCAGATCCCAGTCCCAACCGTAATTTACGAGAAAATTCACCTTAATCCGGCCGTCCCCGAACTTCACGCGTTTCGTATAGGGTATCAATTCCTTTGGAAAGCAGGAAGAATCCGTATTTCCCAGCACCAGCAACTCCGCATCCCTGCCAGCCAGATCCAGAACGGCATCTACGCAGGCCCTCTGAAAAGCCTCTTTTTGTGCTGCCGGTCTTTTTGTATTATCGACAGTAAATCCGTACAGGGTGAGTTCCTTGACTCCGATATCCGAACACAGTTCATATAATTGAAATCCGGGACTGATTCCGTAATGATAACCTTCTTTTTTATCCATGCCCCGCTCTGCTGCCCATCTCCGGTTTCCATCGGGAATCACACCGATATGGCTTGGAATTCTCTTATATTCCTTCATCTGCAATAACAGCCCCCTGTGCTCATAATACAATTAGTCATTTTATTTTTGCTCTTTCATATTGTTTCGGCCATTCAATATCACAATCCAGTTTTTTGGCCGCTTGTAAGGGCCAGTATGGATTTCTCAGCAGTTCTCTTCCGAGATAGATCATATCTGCTTTGCCATGCTCTATGAGCTGATTAATCTCCTGTGGGTCGGAAAGCATACCCCCTGCTGCTACAGACAAATCTGTGATCCCCTTGATAATACCGGCGCTCGGCACCTGGTATCCGGGATAGGTCTCCGGCACGACGGGAACCAGACCACCGGTGCTGACATTCACTGAATCCAATCCTTTCCCCTTAACAAGATTCAGCATGCGGCCAAGATCCTCAGGGTGATTGCCGCCGTCCTGATAATCCTCTGCGGTTATTCTGACTTCAATGGGTTTTTCCTCAGGCCAGACAGATGAGACTGCATCCAGCACCTCACCTAAAAGCCTGACTCTGTTTTCGTGAGAACCCCCGTACTCATCTGTCCTTTGATTTGTCAGCGGTGACAAAAACTCGTTGAGAAGATAGCCATGTGCTGCATGGATTTGAATCAGATCAAATCCTGCCTTCTCAGCACGGGCAGCAGCGTTTCTGAATTCCGAAACCGTCTCTGCGATATCAGCTTTTGACATTTCCTTCGGTACGGCATCCCCTTCTTCATAGGGGAAAGGAGACGGTGCCTCTATCTCAACGCCCCTTGCTTTGCACTTTCTGCCTCCGTGGTTTAGTTGAATCCCGATTTTTGCACCGCATTCGTGAACTGCTTCTACAATTTCGGACAGACCCTTAATCTGTACGTCTTCCCAGATCCCCAAGTCATTGGAGGTCAGTCTTCCCTCGGGTGAAATTCCGGTCGCTTCCACAATGATTAAACCTGCACCCCCTATCGCCCTGGTCGCATAATGGATGACATGCCATCTGGTTGCCCTTCCGTCTTCCGGAGCACAATACATGCACATCGGAGGCATCACGATTCTGTTCTTAAGAGACAGATTCTTAAGTTGAAATTCCGAGAACAAATGATTCATCAATTTAATCCCCCTTCTAACGCATCGAATGCGGGACATCTCCGCTTATATTTTTATATATTATAGCCAGATTTATCCGTTTTGTAACAAAAAAAATTGAAATGTGTTAGAATGGTTTCAATCCAGTGAAAATCTGAAGTATGAATATATTCATCCACCATAGATTTAGAAAAGAGGAAATGGTTCATTATGAAAGCAACCGTTGCCGGGATGATCCGGAATTATGTCAAGGAATATGAAATGAGACCCGGTATTTCAACGATATGGGGAGAGCCGCTCGTAGGGTTTGCAGATGCAAGCCATCCTGATATTTTAAAATTACGGGATACTATTTCGCCGACACATAAGCTTCCAGCAGAGGTTCTGAAATCTGCCTCCATCGTCGTAGCCTATTTTGTGCCGTTTTCTGCAGAACTGGCCTATACCAACCGGGAAGCTGGAAACGTTGCTTCACCGGAATGGGCATTGGCGTATGAAGAGACCAATTCGATGCTTCGAAATATGAACGAATGCCTGGCAAAGGAATTGTCCGGCATGGGTTTTGAAGCTGCTGTTTCTCCGGAAGCCTATACCTTCGACCAGGAAAAGTTGATCAGCAATTGGTCACATCGGCATTTTGCCTGGGCAGCAGGGCTTGGCACCTTCGGTCTGAATAATATGCTCATTACAAAAAAAGGCTGCTGCGGCAGATACAGCACCATTGTAACAAATCTTGACGTAGAGCCGGATCGCCCTCTGGAAGAAGATCTGTGTATTTACAAGAAGAACGGCCGCTGCGGCGCATGCATCCGCCGTTGTCCTTCCGGTGCATTGTCACGAAATGGTTTTCAACGGAAAAAATGCTATGAGATATTGCAAAAGAATGCAGAGCGTTATCAGGATTTCGGCAGCTCGTACCTTGATGCATCCGGAGGCCGGCCAAACAGCGCCGGCAGTGATGTCTGCGGAAAATGCGCGACCTGTGTTCCCTGCTCCTTCTTTAACCTCCAGAGATGATTCCATATCCGCTAGTCCTGATGGCAGAAATGTTGTGTCAATTTGGGATACAGTTCATATCATGTTATGGGAGGTATCCTGATGATGTATTATGTCAAAGAATTATGCATTAAAAAAGGTATCAAACCTGTTTTTACTAATAATAAATTAACCATCTTGTCAAATGGAATATTAAATGGAATTCCTGTTCTTAGAATCCACAAAATTTTTGCAGCATGTTCAGGAGAAACTGCCGAAGCTGTTGTAAATTACTATTTTGATATAGAAAATAGGGGAAACCATATTGCGCTAATACAAAACTATGCAAGCCATTACTTGCGACCTGGCGATTATAAAATTGCTCCCTTAAGCGATAAATTCATGACGTCATTCATGATCAATAATCATTATGGAGGAAGAAATATCAATCTTGACTCCGTTTTATCGGAACGTTCAATTTCCTCTATAACACAGAAAAGTGATGAAAACGATTCAATAGAAATATTAGATGGGACAATAAAGGTTCCAGATGATCACATTGCTGAACTTGATATTGTAATAGATCTATGACCCGATAAGTGCCTGCTGTTTTGTTACTTAGTAAAGAATGGAGGTGCTAGTGAGTGGGTTGGAAATTGAAAGCCATTGAGTTTAAATTGGAACCAAATGAGGAAAAAGACGTTTGCATCTTTCTTGATCCGGAAAAGAGAGCTGCAATTCACGGAGTTGTTAAGTTCCCGAATGGAATTCCTGTTCAAAATGCCGTTGTTAAACTATTCAAAAAAGTATCAAAAAAAGACTGTGATTTAGAACCTGTAACATTTGCATTTACGGACAAATGCGGCCAATTCTTATTTGGCGTAGAATCACGTGTTGAATATGTAGTTAAAGTCTTCTTTTATAAACCGGAATGCGGTCACATTAAAGAAGATGATAATTTAACAACACAAGTATAACCGATTATAACAGTTAAAAAGCACCCGTCAGGGTATTCTCATGAAAGATTTCGAGAGAGTACCCACTTGACGGGCGCTTTTAGATACTGATTGGTTAAATTCTTTGCACTTCGATTCCGGTCTTATGGCCGTTCAAATCATATTCCACAAGCTCCGACTCGATTGATCTGATCTCTACGGCAAGGGTTTCCTTCATGATGTAATCCTTGTGCTCCGTCAGAGCGGCATCGACTTCTTCGTCCGCATTGTAGAAGATTTTGATCTGATCCATCATTTCGAAATCTCTCTGCTTTCTCATCTGCTGTACCTTGGAGACCATCTCTCTGGCAAGACCTTCGGAGACCAGTTCCGGCGTGATGGTAGTATCCAGGATAGTAAACACATTGTTTTCCATGGACACGGTGAACCCTTCCTTTGCAGAAATCTGAATATCCACATATTCCCTCGATATGTGCATTTCCTCTCCCTCGATCACCAGGCAGGCTTCCCCGTTCGCCTCCAGCTGTTCAACGATCAAAACAGGATCCGTTTTGGCCAGTGCGCTGCCAAAGGCCTTGATTTTAGCCCCCAGTGCCGGACCGGCAACCTTGAAGTTGGGCTTAAGTCCGAAATTCATATAAAGATCAAGCTGCTTTTCAAAAACAACCTCTTTCACATTGAGTTCTTCCGTGATAAGTTCCGTCATATCGCCGATCAGGTTTTCATACTTGCCATCAACCAGGATCTTTTGGAGCGGCTGTCTGACCTTAATCCTTTCCTTTTCTCTGGCACCGCGGCCCAGACCCACCAGTTCCCTGACCAGATCCATTCTGGCTTCCACGGTTTCATCAATGTATTCTTCCCTGGCTACCGGGTAGAAGGAAAGATGCACGGACTCTTCTCCTGTAAGCTTTTGATACATTTCATCCGTGATAAAAGGTGCAAAAGGAGCTGCCAGCTGTGCCACTCCCACCAGTATTTCATTTGTGGTGATATAAACAGACATCTTGTCCTCAGTCATTTCTTCACCCCAGAACCGCCTTCTCGCTCTTCTGATATACCAGTTCGACAGGTCTTCCGATACGAAATCCTGAATCTTTCTTACGGATTTCATGTGGTCATAACGGTTCATCTCCTCGGTGACATCCTGGATCAAACGGTTGTATTTCGATAAAATCCAGCGATCCAGCTCCGGTCTTCGCTTGTAATCCACATAGAAGTCCTTAGGATCGATTTCATCCTGATTTGAGTAAAGAACGAAGAAATTATATACATTCCTCAGCGTACCAAAGAACTTGCTTACGATTTCAATGAGTCCGTCCTCGTCAAATTTCGTCGGAGACCAGGCGGGCGAGGTATAAAGGAGATACCAGCGGGTTGCGTCTGCTCCGTATTTTTCGAACAGTATAAACGGATCCACCGTATTGCCCTTTGACTTGGACATTTTCTTGCCTTCCTTATCAAGGATCAGATCGTTGACCAGAACGTTGCGGTATGGAGACTGTCCTTTAATAAAGGTAGAAATGGCAAGGAGAGAATAGAACCATCCCCTGGTCTGATCGATGCCTTCGCAGATAAAATCAGCCGGGAAAAGTTCGTCATCAAACTGTTCCCTGTTTTCAAAGGGGTAATGATGCTGAGCAAAGGGCATAGCTCCGCTGTCAAACCAGCAGTCCATAACCTCCGGAATTCGGGACATGGTTCCGCCGCATTTTTCACATTTGATATGGACATCGTCCACATACGGCCTGTGCAGCTCGATGCTTTCATCTATAGGCTCGATTGCCTTTTCCGCCAGTTCCTTTCTGGAACCGATGGATTCAAGATGACCGCATTCGCATCTCCAGATATTGATTGGAGTCCCCCAGTAACGGTTTCTGGAGATCGCCCAGTCGTTGACGTTTTCCAGCCAGTTTCCGAAGCGCTTTTCTCCGACGAAATCCGGAAACCATTTTACTGCGTTGTTATTGGCTACAAGCTGTTCCTTCAGCTTCGTCATTTCAATATACCAGCTCGGTTTTGCATAATAGATCAACGGCGTTCCGCATCTCCAGCAGTGGGGATAATTGTGCTCCATTTTTTCCTTATTATAGAGCTTTCCTTCTGCTGCCAGATACTTGATGATATCCACGTCGAGGCTCGGGTCGAGAACAAACCTTCCGGCCCAGGGGGTTTCAGTGTAATTCCCCTGCTCATCCACCGGATTCGGCACGGGCAGCCCGTATCTCTTCCCAGTGTTATAATCGTCCTCACCAAAGGCGGGAGCGGTATGAACAATACCGGTACCGTCTTCGATCGTGACATAATCAGCGCAGGTCACATAAAAGGCCTTCTTATCCACCTGAACGAAAGGCATAAGCTGGTGATACTCCAGATATTCCAGATCCTTTCCCTTCATTTCCGCAAGGATCTGATAGGAATCAGCTCCCAGGACCTTGTCAGCCAGAGCTTTTGCTACGTAATAGATGCTGCCGTCCTGTTCCGCCTTGATATAATCGATATCCGCACCGACGGTAAGAGCCACGTTGGAAGCCAGAGTCCAAGGTGTCGTCGTCCAGGCAAGGAAATACTCATCGGCATCGGTCCTCTTGAACCTGGCGATGACCGTATTGGTTTTTACTTCTTTATAGCCAAGGGCTACTTCATGGGAAGCAAGTCCTGTTCCGCATCTCGGACAGTATGGAAGGATCTTGTGTCCTTCATAAATCAAGCCCGCCTTGAAGAATTCCTTCAGAATCCACCAGCAGCTTTCGATATAGTCATTATCAAGTGTGATATAGGGATGATCAAGGTCGATGAGATAACCCATTTTTTTCGTCATCTCTCTCCACTGTTTCTCATAAGTGAATACCGATTCACGGCATTTCTGATTAAATTCCTTGATCCCGTATTTTTCGATATCCTGCTTCCCGGACATGGAAAGCTGCTTTTCCACTTCAATCTCAACAGGGAGCCCGTGGGTGTCCCAGCCTGCCTTTCTCTTAACTTCAAAGCCCTGCATCGTCTTATAACGGCACACCGAATCCTTCAGCGTCCTTGCAATGACGTGGTGAATGCCGGGTCTTCCGTTTGCGGTAGGCGGCCCTTCATAAAACACGAAGGAAGGCATCCCCTTCCTTGTCGTAACACATTTTCCTAAGAGGTCTTCTTTTTCCCATCGGTCTGCCTGTTCATTCTGCAGATCGGCTATGGCTTTTTCCGATAAATTCTCAAACATTTTCCATCTTCCTTTTTCTCTATCTAAATTTCATATTGATCGAAACCCGAAACCGCAGGCGCCCTTATCAGGGCGCCGTTATTTCATAATTTTCTCTAACCCTTATATTTTAAACTTTTTCCGCATATTATGTCAAGAAGAATACAAAGTTTTCAGGGCTTTCCGAACCGGCCGATCAAGTCATAAATAATATCCGAATGATAGCCCAGGGAAGCAAGCTTTCTTCCGATTTTTGCAAGGGTTTTTTTATCCGGCTCGTCGGTGGTCAGCAATCTTCTTGCTTCTTTCAAGGCACAGGCCTTCTCCGTATCACGGTCAAAGCACTCTTTCAGCATTTGCTCAATGATCCGGTAATCGATGCCCTTTTCCGAGAGCTCATAGCGAAGCCGCACAGGGCCCCTTCCCTTTCGAATGCCGTAATCGATGTAGCTGCCGCAGTATCTGAGGTCGTCCACATAATGATACTCCTGAAGATATTTTAATTCCTCTTCAATCTCGTTTTCCCCGAAGCCTTTTGATAACAGATGAGATCTGACTTCATGTGCGCTGCGCTCCCGATGTTCCAAATAATGCAAGGCCGTATCGCGGCAATCCTTCGGCATATTAAAATCCTCTCACATTCTGGTATCTTCGTACCATATTAAATCACATGCAAGCCTGAATTTTTGTTTAAAAAGTAAACTGGTCTCCCGCTCCGGCAAGAACACAGCGTTCTCCTAAGATCTGCTTTGCATCGCAGATTGCATGAATACCCGTACAATGAACCGGTAAAACATATTCCATTTCTTCCCCGGCCACGCGCATCAGTATGGCTTTTCTCTTATCCGCATCCGTATTGTACAGGTGCATTCCCGCAAGAAAGCCAAGAAGCTTCTCGCCCGGATACAGTGTTTTTGCATAGTTCAGACATGGAATCACACCCCTGTGGCTGCAGCCGGAAAAGACGAAAATTCCTCTGCTCACCCCGTTTTCATCCCGTTCTCTGACTGCGAGAAACTGCTCATGATCCATGGGATCCTCCGTCAGACTGCCATCTTTCTGTTTCAGATAGAAAATATCCGTTATTTCCGAATCATTCACTCCCGGAATCGTCCCCGATATTACGATATCTTCGGTGAGCCATTCGGCTCCCGCCGTGTATACCAGACGGTCTCTGACTTGTTCCCGCTGCTGCGCAGTCCATAAGATACTGCAGGGCTCCTCCTCCATTTTGCCGTTTTCCATGGCATAGGCTTCGGAAAGTGCTTTTTCATGAAGGAATATTTTCGCATTCCGGTTTATTTTACAGAAAGAGGGTACCCCTCCGGTGTGATCAAAATGCCCGTGACTGATCACCACAGTATCCACCTGTTCCAGATCCAGCCTCACCCCTTTTGCATTATGCAGAAACAGGTCGGATGCCCCAAGATCAAAAAGTAGTTTTCTTTCCCCTGTTTCTATGTAAACGGAAAGGCCGAATTCGGCCATGCATGCAGGATGACCTGTCCTGTTCTCAACCAAAATCTGTACTTTCATCGCGCAACCCTTCTTTCTTTTTTTATTTATAAATGAAGTGCTCATTTTATTTCTCTTTTTACTTTATTTCTCTTCTGTATCAACAAGCGTTTGTTTGTTTTTTGCCATGGACGGCAGACTGAGTCCGATTACACCCGCAATGATCAGTAAGGTGCAAAGGACATGGTATGGTTGAAGCGGCTCACCCAAGACAATCACGCCCGCCACAATAGAGATGGCAGTGGAAAGATTGCCGAAAATCGTCGCTTTTACCGCTTCTATATGCGCAAGCATATAAGCCATTATCAGGGCTGAAACCAGAGTCGACGGTATCCCGAGATACGCGGTGGCAAGTATAAAATTCCAATGGGACAGCGGTTCGAGATAATCCCCCAGGGTTCCGTTCTGAATCCCTGTAATGACTGTTGTCAGATTGAACAGAAAACAGCCGCCTCCTGCAATGAAAAATGATATCTCAAAGGGCTGATACACTCCCCTGACATATCGCATCATCACATTGCTGCAAGCCATGCTTAAGCTTGACAGCAGAAGAATGACCAGCCCCGTAACGTTGACTGTGATATCCGATGCTCCCAGCACAAACATGGTTATCACCGCAGCGACAGACATGCAGACAAAAATATTCTGCTTCCAGTTCGTGCCTTCCTTCAGAAAAATGCTTGCAATGACCTTGGCCATGATCGGTATGACCGCAAAGATGATTCCACTTTCTATGGAGGTTGAATATACCAGACCGATTGTCTGCAGTGCCATAAATCCAAGATATAATCCCGCTGTCAATGCCAGCTTTTTTTTCGGCTTTCCCAGCAAATTCATTTTTGCCAATCCGGTCAATACTGCAGCGAGTGTTGCCAGAAATGCAAAATTAAAACGGTATGTAAGTGTTTCCAAGGGGGTGGCGACAGAGACACAGGTTTTGACTCCCAGAAAAGAAAATCCCACGATCAGGGAGAATAATACCGCGCTGCTATAAACCTTCCACGTATTCATAACTGTACTGCCTTCCTTTTTGCTCTCTTAAATTTACATCATTTCCAAACTTGCTTTCCGGCGGTATTCACGGTCCATCCAGCGTGTTTACAGCTTTGACAACAGCCCCGCTGCCGCAGCAGTATGCCGCTTTTATTCCCTCTGCAATATCACAGGGTCGAATCGTACAGAGCTGCCTTGACCAAACACCATTTTTTTTGGAAATAACCCCGCCTGTAAATTTCCCGTTCTCTGCGACGGAGAAACGGTTCAGTCCTTCTCCCAGACCAGAACCGGTAAACTTCACATATGCTTCTTTTCTGACCCAAATATCAAAAAAAGTGTCTAGACCGCCGGAACAAACCAGATCATATTCTTCTTCCGCAAAGAAGCGTCGGGCAATTTTCAGATACTCGATCTGATCCCGACAGATCTCCATATCAAAGCCTACCGGCTCTGCCCCAATGAGGCAGGCCCACCGGTTTCCCGAATGGCTGACGGAAAAATGGATCGGCGGCATTCCTGCTCCACCGGCTTGATGTAATCCACTGAAAAAGGGCTTTCCTTTGGCTTCTCTCTCGATAACGAACGCCGCTGCCGGCATGTCATATGCATGCTCCGTGTTCTGCCTTGCGCAATAGTCCCACAGTGCTTTCCGTATGAGTATTTCACTATGGTGAGAGCGGTCCTTGGTCTGAGTTTCGTTTGTTTTCTGATCCATATATTCATTGTGTAAAAGATAAAGATACATAAAGAATTCCCCGCTCCATAAAAAAACAACTGAAATACCATTCATTATACACGGATTTCAGCTGTTTTTACAGTCCTGTTGGAAAATATATTCGATAAGTTGTCTGTCAAGTACCTGCCTGACTATGCGATCTTCCCCGCTCTGACCGAATTCAATACTGCAAAAATTGCAACGCCTACGTCGGCAAATACCGCTTCCCACATGGTTGCAAATCCGAAAGCTCCCAGCATCAGTACAATTCCCTTTACTCCCAGGGCGCCGACAATGTTCTGCCAAACGATAATTCTTGTTTTTCTTGCCACCCGAATTGCAGTGATCAGCTTTGACGGCTCGTCATTCATGATCACAATATCCGCCGCTTCAATTGCGGCGTCGGAACCGACTCCGCCCATTGCGATTCCGATATCTGCCCGGGCCAGTACCGGAGCATCATTGATTCCGTCGCCGACAAAGACAACTTTCCCACTTTTCTGTGAAGACAGTTTTTTCGCCAGGACAGATTCCAGTACTTCAACCTTCTGGTGGGGGAGCAGCTCCGAATAGACCTCGCTGATACCAAGTTCTTTTCCAATCTTATCTCCGATTCTCTTACTGTCTCCTGTGAGCATGGCAATCTGCCTCACGCCGATATTACGCAGCATTTCGATTGCCCTTCCGCTGTCTGCCTTAACTTCATCGGATATCACGACAGCGCCCGCATATTTTCCGTCGACAGCAATGTAAACAACCGTCCCGGTCTCATCCATAGGTTCTGCAATGATACCTTCGTCCTCTAAAAGTCTGCTGTTTCCGGCAAGTACGATTTGTGATCCAATCTGTACCCTGATGCCGAAACCGGCTCTTTCAACAAGTCCGGTGATCTGAGCTGCATCAATTTCATGAGTAGGGTCTTCGAAGTATTTTTTTCCTATGGATACAGCAATGGGATGAGTGGAATGATACTCCGCATAAGCAGCATATTTCAGCACTTCTTCTTCCGAGAAGCCGTCACAGCTCACAATGCCTGTCACTCTGAATACACCGTTGGTCAGCGTACCGGTTTTATCGAAGATGACCGTATCGACCTTGTTCAAGGCTTCCAAATAGTTCCCCCCCTTCACCAGGATTCCTCTGGAGGACGCCGCACCGATTCCCCCGAAGAATCCAAGCGGGATGGATATAACAAGGGCACAGGGACAGGAAACGACCAGAAAAACAAGAGCCCGATACAACCAGTCGGAAAAACTCCCCAACCCGAGAGCAAAGGGCGGGATCAAAGCCAGCCCAGCCGCCACACCAACTACTGCGGGAGTGTAATATCCTGCAAACTTTGTGATGAAATTCTCTGTTTTTGCTTTCTTGCTGCCCGCATTCTGAACGAGCTCGATTATTTTCGTTGCAGTAGACTCGGAAAATTCCTTTGTTACCCTCACTTCCAGCAAACCCGGTCCGTTGACAGATCCGGAAAGCACCTGTGAACCGGCACTGACATCCTGTGGAAGAGACTCTCCTGTCAGGGCCCTTGTATCCATAGCAGAACTGCCTTCGGTCACAATCCCGTCGAGAGGCACTTTTTCGCCAGCCTTCACGATGATGACATCACCCGTTCTGATCTCTTCCGCAGCAAGCACCCGAATGCCGTCGGCCGTCTTTTTATTGGCAGTATCCGGCCTGATATCCATCAGAGCGGAAATAGACTTCCGTGAACTGGATACAGCCCTGTCCTGCATATACTCCCCTACCCGATAGAAAATCATGACTGCTGCCGCCTCAGGATACTCTCCTATGGCAAACGCACCTAAGCTGGCAATCGTCATCAGAAAGTTTTCATCGAAGATCTTGCCCTTTAAGATGTTTCTTCCTGCGGTAAGGAGAATTTCTTTCCCAACGAGTAAATACGCGGCCAGAAACACTCCGGCCAAGGCAAGCTCCGGAATTCGCCCGGCAAAAAAGTTCAGGCTGATTCCCGTAGCAAAGAGTCCGAGACCTCCAATGAATTCCCAAGACCTGAGATTCGACTCTCCATGCTCATGCCCGCAGTCTCCTCCGCAGCATCCCCCGTTTCGTTCGCAGGAATCTTTTCCGTTTATGGTTTGATCGCTTTCTCGATTCAAAATCATGTCTGTCATAATACCACCTCTGCTTTCTGTCCTATGCTACTGATGTTCCACATGATCCAGACCCTGTCTGAAGATCTCGTTGACATGCTGGTCATCCAGAGTATAGTAAACCACCTTGCCCACTTTATGGTATCTCACCAGCCTTACGTTCCTGAGTACTCTTAGCTGATGAGATATGGCCGATTGCGACATGTCCAGCAGGGCTGCGATATCGCAGACGCACATTTCATTCATGGAGAGCGCAAACAGAATTTTCAGTCTTGTCTGATCACCCAGGCTTTTGAAGAGCTCAGAAAGATCGTAAAGATGATCTGGTGCAGGCATTTCACTTCTGACTCTTTCGACGATATCATTATGAATCACATTACAATCGCAATGTGGTGTTTCTTTTTTCTTGTTCAAAACAATTGCCTCCTTCGCCTATATATGTATATATGAATATTTGTTCATATATTATATTAATCCCCGTCCATACTTTTGTCAATATAAAAAACCGGATCTTTCCGATCCGGTCTTTTTTATTCACCCTTTATGCTTCGCTGAGCGCTAATTCTTCTTTTTATGCTTCGCTGAGTGCTTGCCTCTCTTGTTTCTCTTCTTTCTTTACTATCTTTTCCGTATTGCGGAATACGTTCAGGTTATGCTCTTCACTGAACTTCTTTGTGAATGCACTGACCAAGGGAGTAACTACAACAGAGGCAGCCATAGCGGATACTCCGAAGATCGGCGCCATGGATTTCGCTGCCGCAAACCCTGCTGTCGACGAGAAGTAAACAATGCATCCCCCGACCACGATGATTCCCGACACCATTCCGCTCCAGGCTCCTGCTTTTGTGATCTTTCTGGAATACAGACCCCAGAGGAACGGACCGATAAAGGAGCCTGCCACTACGCCCCAGGAGAATGACATCAGGTTTACGATAAAGGAGATATTTGCGGTGGCAAAGAAAAACGACAATGCAATAAAGACCAGGCAGAGCAGCCGCATGAGAAGAACCTGGCTTCTCGGTTTAATTTCCGGATGCACTTCTTTGACAAAATCGATGGAAACCGCCGAACTGGATGACAGTACGATGGAAGACAATGTAGACATGGATGCGGATAACAGCAGCAGCAGAATAATACTCAACACCACCGTTGAAAAGACATTTTCTGTCAGTGCCTTCATTAAAAGACCGGGAACAACGCCGTCAAAGCCGCCGGGAACATTGGGCATTCCGTTTGCATCGGATTCAATAAACAGTCTTGACAAGGATCCTGTGAAATAAGCGCCGCAACCGATCAACGTCGCAAACAGAGTGGAGACGATTGTGGCAATCTTGATGGAGCTCTCATCCTTAATGGCATAATACTTATGAACCATCTGCGGAAGCCCCCAGACACCGAAGCTTGTGAGACAGATATTCGTGATCAGAAAGCTTGTACTGCTGCCTCCGGTTAAATCCACCAGCTGAGGATTGATCGCCGAAAGCTTTTCATAGGCCGCTGAAAAACCGCCCACTTCAGGTCTGGAAACCAGGATGCAAACCATTGCAACCAGTCCGAAAATCATAATAATTCCTTGAATAAAATCGTTCGTTGCTGTTGCTACATAGCCGCCCAGAACCAGGTAAATACCGGTGAGAATTGCTACGATCAGCATACAGGTTACCGGATCGGCGCCGACGAATATTGCGCTGAACATGGTGCCGAGGCCTTTGTAAACACCTGCCGCGTAGGGTACCAGGAATAAAAAAATAACAGCGGCGGCATAAAGCTTCATCCTTTTGCTGTCATACCGGGCTGCAAAAAATTCCGGCATGGTTCTGGCATTCAGAGTTCTTGTCATGCGTCTCGTCCTTCTCGCGAGGAAGATCCATGCGAGAAGACATCCGATAAGAGCGTTCCCCACACCGATCCACATGCTGCCAAACCCGATATTCCATCCGAACATACCGGCATAGCCAATAAAAATAACGGCTGAGAAATAGGTGGTACCGTAAGCAAACGCTGAAATCCACGGACCTATACTCCTGCCGCCAAGCAAAAAACCTTCTACCGTACCTGCCTTTTTTGTGCTGTAAATGCCGACCAAAAGCATTACAACCACAAAAACTACCAATGAAATCGTTGCAATCAACTGAGTCATAATGAATTACCTTCCTTCAAAACTACTTTGTGTGCCGCGCACACCCTACATGATTATTCTATATGATTATCCAGCGATTGTAAATCATTTCGGATAAATTTTTTCCAGAATTCTCCTGTATCCATCCGCACCGTACACCAGACATTTGTTGATCCGGCTGATAGTGGCCGTACTGGCTTTTGTGATTTCTTCGATTTCATTGTAGGTCTTATGCTCATAGAGCAGCTTTGCTACGTGAAGTCTCTGCGAAATCGCATGAATTTCATTGATTGTACAGATGTCTTCGAAGAAACGGTAACAGTCCTCCTCGGTTTCCAGGGTCAGTATCGCCTTGAAAAGCGCATCCGTCTCCGCATTCTTGAATCTTGACTCGTAACTCATTTCAGATTCCTCTCATATCATAAAATAATATCCCAGACCGAATTGTTCATTGAGTATTAATAGATTTTTCCGGCTATCCATTACTTTAATACTTTATCGCTTTACAGTATATTATATCATTTGATCATTTGCTTGACAACAGAATATTTTTCCATTATATTTGTTCTGGTATCAATCTCAGATTCGTTAAAGGGAGTAGTTTTAAGTTTAAGGACCAACAGCCGGCCTTGTGCCTGGTCCTAAACCCGTGCAAGGTAACAAGACTTTGACATAATACATCCGCTTTATGTGCGTGTTATGTCAGGGTCTTTTTTATTCGGGAAATATACGGAGGTTAGAAATGTTCGAACAGCAGAATATCAATGAAGTCCTGGAACAGCTGGGCACAAGCAGCCAGAGAGGGCTGTCGTCCGCCGAAGCACAGGAACGCCTGGCAAAATACGGCCTCAACGCTTTTCGGGAAAAAAAGCTAAGGACAAAGCTGCAAATGTTTTTATCACAGCTTCGCGATCCTATGATCTACATCCTGTTTGGAGCAGTGATTATATCTCTATTCTTACAGGAGGCCAGTGATGCTGTCATCATCATGGCGGTTATCCTGCTCAACGCGACCATCGGTGTAATTCAGGAAGCCAAGGCTGAAAAATCACTGGAAGCCTTAAAAAGACTTTCAAGCCCCACCGCTCTGGTACGGCGCGATAGCATACCCATTGAAATACCGGCCTCAGAGCTTGTCGTAGGAGACATCGTTCTATTGGAAGCGGGCAGGATCATACCGGCTGATCTGCGTCTCTTGAGTACCATCAATATGAAAGTGGAGGAGTCCGCTCTTACAGGTGAATCGGTGCCCGTTCAAAAGGATGCAGAATTCATCGCAGACGGTGATCTAACTCTCGGAGACCGGGTAAATATGGCATATCTTTCAACCAGCGTTGCCTACGGCAGAGGAGAAGGAGTCGTCGTAAGCGCCGGTATGGATACGGAAATCGGAAAGATCGCCAAAATGATCAGCGAAAGCATAGACGCAATGACGCCTTTGCAGAAAAGGCTCGGTGATCTGGGCAAGCTTCTGGGTATTCTCGCCGTTGTTTTATGTGCTGCTCTTTTCGTAGAAGCTCTTTTCCAAGGTCGTGATATCATGGAAATGCTGTTGACCGCTATATCACTGGCCGTTGCTGCAGTTCCCGAAGGTCTTCCTGCTGTTGTAACCATCGTTCTCGCTTTAGGCGTCCAAAGGATGGTCAAAGTCAATACGATCGTAAGGAAACTGCCCGCCGTGGAAACCTTGGGTTCCGTCAGCGTTGTCTGCTCGGATAAAACAGGGACCCTTACTCAGAATAAAATGACTGTTACAAAAGTATATACCGATGAAACTATTCGGGGTGTGTCTGAACTTCGATATGACACTGACAGACTGCTTATTGAAGGTTTCGTTCTCTGCACCGATGCGTCCATTGAAGATTCCTCGAGATTCGGCGATCCGACTGAGCTTGCGCTTCTTGATATGGGACTCCTCCACGGCGTTGCGAAGAAAGAACTGGAAGCTGTGGAACCCCGTATTAATGAGAAGGCCTTTGATTCTGACCGGAAAATGATGACAACGGTTCACAGGAATTCCGACGGCAGAGTCACTGCATATACGAAAGGGGCTGTTGACCGGATCATTGGAAAATGCAATGAAATCATCGCAAATGGAACAATCCGTGCGATCACTGCCGAAGATAGAGAGAAAATCCAGACGGTGGCAAAAGAAATGGCCTCCATGGCCCTGCGTGTCCTTGCCCTTTCCTTCAAGGTGGGGGATGATTCCGCAGAGGAAGAAAGCCTTGTATTCGCAGGTCTGGCCGGTATGATCGACCCTCCGCGTCCGGAAGCAAAGGATGCCGTAGAAATATTCAGGGGCGCATCGGTAACGACCGTCATGATCACCGGCGATCATATCGATACTGCTTTCACCATTGCCAAAGAGCTTGGAATTGCAAATTATGAGAGGCAATGCATCACCGGCGATAAGCTGAATCATATGTCCCAGGAGGAGCTCAATGCTGCTGTACCAAACCTCAGAGTCTTTGCAAGGGTTTCGCCGGAACATAAAGTTATGATCGTCAACGCATTCCGCTCTCACGGCCACATCGTCTCCATGACCGGGGACGGGGTCAACGACGCCCCTTCACTCAAGGCTGCCGATATCGGAGTTGCCATGGGAATCACCGGCACGGATGTCGCAAAGGGCGCAGCCGATATGATTCTTACCGACGACAACTTTGCAACGATACAGAAAGCAATCGAAGAAGGCAGGAATATCTACAGTAATATCAAGAAAACTGTAATATTCCTCTTATCCTCCAATCTGGGGGAAATTATTACCATGTTTGCGGCAATTACGGCCGGCCTGGCTTCGCCGCTGAAAGCAATCCATATTCTGTGGATCAATCTGATTACCGATTCGCTGCCTGCGCTTTCGCTGGGTGTCGACTCCGGCGATCCCGACGCCATGAAACACGCACCGAGAAAACCGAAGGAAAGTCTGTTTGCGCAGGGAGGCCTTACGGCAACCGTCTTTTTTGGTTTCGTCATCGGGGCGATTACCTTGGCGGCATTCCTGATCACACCGATCCGTACGTTGATGGAAACAGGACAAATTATAAACCTGGAAAATCTGAGGCTGACTTTGGAAGACAAAGGGATTTATGTTCAATCCCAGACCTATGCTTTTACGACATTAGGAGTTTCTCAGCTGTTTAATGCCGTCGGAATGAGAAATATGAATCGATCGATTTTCCGATTCAACCACCTGGAGAACAAAATGATGATCTTTGCCTTTTTCTTCGGGTTGCTCCTTCAGATCGGGGTTACGGAAATCGACTTTCTGATCGAAGTATTCGGAACGCAGGAATTATCCATCATGGAATGGGTCGATCTGGCCATGCTGTCCACGGCGCCGCTCTGGTTCCATGAACTGTTTGTTCTGATAAGGCATTGGAAGAAACAGGCCTCATAAAGCACAGAAGAGGATGCCCTCCGGCATCCTCTTCTGCTTGTCCGATATCGGTTTATACAAAGCTACAGTTCTCTTAAGGCATCTACCAGTGCTGTTTTCTGTTTTGACTTCTCATCCTTCATTTTAATGACTTTCGCAGGAATCCCTGCTACCACGGCATTCTCCGGAACGTCCTCGATTACGATGGCTCCCGCAGCCACAACAGCTCCTCTTTTGACCCGGACACCCTCCAGCACCACGGCATTCGCTCCGATCAATACGTCATCCTCGATTACAACAGGGGTTGCACAGGGCGGTTCCACAACACCCGCCAGCACGCTTCCCGCTCCGATATGGCAGTTTCGACCTACCGTTGCCCTTCCGCCAAGAACCACATTCATATCGATCATGGTTCCGTCTCCGATTACCGCTCCGATATTGATCACGGCCCCCATCATAATGACAGCGTGCTCACCGATTTCCACATGTTCCCGGATAATGGCGCCCGGTTCGATCCGGGCATTGAGATTTTTGGTATCAAGCAGCGGAATGGCAGAATTTCTGCGATCGCTTTCTACGACGATATCCTCGATGTCATCGGCATATTGCTCGATTACCGGTTTTATGTCGGACCACTCCCCAAAGACGATCCTGTCTCCGTTCCCGAAAATTTGGCAGTTTTCGAAGGGGAGCTGTTTCTTTTCTTTTATATATACCTTGACCGGAGTCTTCTTAACCGAGCTGCTGATATACTGTATGATTTCATTTGCATTCATTCTGTCACCTCTTTTAATTGTACATTTTGAAACAGGACATCGTTCATATCATATAACCCTGGGACCTGCCCCGCCGCGAAGCGCGCAGCCAGGACCGCTCCCGTTGCAAAGATTTGCCTGGAATGAGCCTGATGCTTTATTTCCAGGATCTCATCCTCTCCCGCAAAGAGTACCGTATGCTCTCCTGCTATGGTTCCTCCCCGGACGGAATGGATCCCGATTTCGTCTCCTCTTTTTCCAAAGCCTTCCCTGCCATATTTCTTTGTGTATTCCCGGCCTTCCTCCACTGCCTGAAGAAGCATTTTCGCCGTGCCGCTGGGAGAATCCAGCTTCATCCTATGATGCTTCTCGATGATCTCAATGTCAAAGGCGTCCCTCAAAACAGGAGTGATCTGCCGCAGCACCTGCTGAAAAACTGTAATTCCCAGAGAAAAGTTTGCCGTATATACCACCGGAACCTTTGCTGACAATCGTTCAATCATCAGAACCTGCTCTGGGGTAAATCCCGTTGTTGCGAACACCACTGCTGTTTGACTGCGTTCCGCATACCGAATAATCATATCCAGATTAGCGGGATGGCTGAAATCAACCACCACATGCAGGTGTTCAGCGACCTGGGAAAGATCATCGGAGTACTCCGGCCTGACGACCGCCGCACACTCCACTCCGCCCGTATATTCGATTGTCTGCTTTACCAGGCGGCCCATTCTTCCATAACCCACAAGTCCGATCTTTAATGTATCGTTTACGTCCTCTTTCATTCGTTTATTCCTATTCTGATATACTTATCCCTTTTTATTTGCTGGCTCCCCTTATACTGCTGCCGGAAGACGGTCTTGATCGAAAAGGACCTCCATTGTCTTCATGAGGTATTCCTTAGCATCACGATCCATTTCATAAAGGGGCAACCGATATTTTCCTACGCCCATGTTCATGATGTTCATTGCTTCCTTGATCGGAATCGGATTGGTCTCTATGAACAACGCATTGATGAAATCAAGATACTTCAGCTGAATTTCCCTTGCAAGAGTCACATCTCCGTCGAGATAAGCCGCCGCCAGCCGGTGCATTTCAGCAGGCATAATATTGGCGGCTACGGAAATTACCCCTGATCCTCCAACGGACATCAGCGGAACGATCATATCATCGTTTCCTGAGTAAAGTGCAAAGTTCTCATCCGCCAGCCTTCCGATTTTAGCAACAAAAGAGATGTCACCGCTCGCTTCTTTGATCCCTGCAATATTCTTATGCCGACTCAATTCCTTCAATGCCTCATAAGTGAGACTGCAGCCTGTTCTTCCCGGAACGTTATAAAGGATCATGGGGATTGATACCGCGTCCGCAATCTCCGTAAAGTGGCGGATCATACCAGCCTTATTGGTTTTATTATAATACGGTGTGATGACCAGCAGGCCATCGGCTCCCATTTTTTCATACTTGACGCTTTGTTCCTTGGCCACCAGAGTATTATTGGATCCGCTTCCCACGATAATGGGAATTCTATTATCAGCCGCCTCTATGGAAACCTCCACGATCCGATCCCGCTCAGTAACCGTTAGAGCCGGTGTTTCCGCTGTGGTACCCAGGATGCAGATTCCGTCCGTACCCTCTTGAGCATGCCAGCAAATCAATTCACGGATCTTATCGAAATTAACGCTTCCGTCTTCGTTAAACGGCGTAATCAACGCAACAATTGATCCTCTCAACATAGGTAATTCTCCCTTCTATTCTTCAAAACTGCCCTGGCCCACCTTAACCGCCGGTCCAGTCATCATAACTTCATCATCTTGTTTTTGGCTGATACGGAGCGTTCCATAGGGCAGAAGCACGTCCGCATCTCTTTCACATTTTCCTTCCAGTGCTCCGATCACTACGCTTGCACAGGCTCCTGTTCCGCAGGCATGGGTCATTCCTGCTCCCCGCTCAAAAGTCACCAGCTTCAGCGTTTTTCTGTTTAGAATCTGAACCATGTTGACATTGGTTTTTTCCGTGTAGACCGGATGCTCACAGATTTCTCTTCCCAGCTTTTCAAGATCGGCATTCTCCAGATCATCCAGCCAGACAACAGTATGAACGGTTCCCATAAAGCAGCTGCTCACCTCAACCCGGCCGTTCTTCAGCATAAGCCTCTGTTTCAGAAAGTTTTTTCCCGCAGTTCTGATTCCGCAGCGTTCCGGATTGAAATCCGGTTTGCCCATATTGATCTCCACAAGGAAAGGTTTTTTGGATACTACTTTTACACCCATGGTTCCCGCCAGGGTCTTCACCGGGTAACACTCTTCTGTACAAATCCCTTCATCATAACAGTATTTCGCAAAGCATCGGATTCCGTTGCCGCACATGGGTGCACGGCTTCCGTCACTGTTATAGTACACCATTTCAAGAGGCTGCTCTCTCACAACAATCAATCCGTCCGCCCCAATTCCCCGCGCCCTGTGACAGATCTTTGCTGCCAGTTCCGGATAGCTTCGGCCATTCGCAGTCTCCTCAGACATAATGATAAAGTCATTGCCGCAGCCGTGATATTTGGTAAATGCGATCATGGCTAGAGACCAAAGGCTTCACATAAAGCGATAACGGCCTTGATCTTCTCCTCCCTGTTTACCGTAACGGAGATCGATATTTCAGATGTAGTGATCTGATAGTACATAATCCCCTCCTGTGCAAGGATGGAGAACACCTTGCTGGCGACTCCCGTCGCCGTCGCCATTCCTACTCCTACAAGGGAGAGGATAGAGAGGTTCGGCTGCTTCTCAATGGTTATCGAACTGAGAAATTCGTGGTTTTCAATGGCGTTGTCCAGATCCTTGGACTGGGCGTCGGTACAGCTGAAGGATACGGTACACTGATTGTCGCCGGAAATCTGCTTGGAGATCATATCCACGTTGATATGCAGATCAGCCAGGAGCTGGAACAGTTTCGCTATGGCGACACCGTCGTTTTCTATTCCTCTCAGCGAATAAATCGCGCAATCATCCGATATACTGATACCCGTCACCGGCATATCCTCAATATAAATGCTATCGTTCATAACGTAAGTTCCCTTTCTTTTATTACCTTCCAAAGATTTGCCAATATATAATTTGACATTGTATTTTTTCGCAATTTCTACGCTTCTCGTTTCCAGAATGACTGCTCCCGTGGAGGAAAGCTCCATCATTTCATCATAGGTGATGCGATCCAGTTTTTTTGCGTCGGGGTAGATCTTGGGATCTGCCGTAAAAATCGCATCCACATCGGAGTAGATTTCACAGTCCCATCCAAGCTGCGCTGCAATGGCAACTGCAGTAATATCAGATCCGCCTCGGCCCAAAGTTGTGATATCACCTTCCTCGCTGATTCCCTGAAATCCCGTCAGTACGACCACCTTACCCTCTTTCAGAAACTGCTCGGTCCGATCAGTATTGATCTCTTTGATCTTTGCCTTGGAATGATGATCTGTTGTGATAAAGCCGGATTGAAAGCCCGTCATGGATACTGCCGGAACTCCGAGATTTTGCAGCGCGATAGCCAGCAGGGCCACGGTTTTCTGTTCCCCTGTGGCCAGCAGCGCATCCAGCTCTCTCTTCGGGATCTCACTTCCGGCCTCTTTGGCAAGGGCGATCAGTTCGTCAGTCGTCCCTCCCATGGCGCTTGCGACAATAACAATTCCGTCACCTTCTTTTCGGAAGGAAGCAATGTGTTTCGCAACGGCACGAATTTTATCCATACTGTCCAAGCTTGTTCCACCATATTTTTGCACTACGTTCATATAATTACCTCCTCATCCGTATCGAAACGTATTTGATCACTGAAGCTCTCCCGTTTGACCACAGTCCGGGTCTTTCCCTCTCTGACAAAAACCACGGCAGGTCTGTTGATCCGGTTGTAGTTGTTCGCCATGGAATAACCATAGGCTCCGGTCCCGTATACAACCATCAGGTCACCGGATTCTGCCTTTGGAAGCATCGCGTTCTCAATCAGAATATCTCCTGATTCACAGCACTTTCCTGCAACAGTGTATTTGTATTCCTTCTCCTGATTCATTTTATTGGCCAGGTCACAATCATATCTGGCGCCGTACAGAGCGACTCTGATATTGTCTGTCATGCCTCCGTCGACAAACAGGTATGCTTTATTGGGGGTATTCTTCATGAAGCCTACCCGGTAAATCGTATATCCTGCTTCAGCCACGATGGATCGCCCCGGTTCGATCATAAGTTTTTTCAGGCGCAGGTCATTTTTGAGCAGCTCTTCTTCGCACTTCTCAATGATCCTGCGGCATACCTCCTTTATCTCGTTTGGTTTGTCTTCATCGGTATAGCGGACACCAAATCCTCCGCCGAAATCAAGGTTCTTTACTTCTATTTTATGCTCCTTGTTCAGCTTCTTGATATATTTGATCAGACGTTCAATTACCGCATCATAAGCTCTCAGATCAAAGATCTGTGAGCCGATATGGGCATGAAAGCCTTCAAAGCTGATAAAGCTGCTGCGGCTGACAAGTCCTATCATCTCCAGGATGGCCGTTTCGTCGTGAAACATAACGCCGAACTTGGAATCCAAGTCACCCGTTATGATGTATTTATGAGTATGGGCTGCTATCCCCGGATTGATCCTGATCATGACCTTTCCAGGTTTACGGAGCCGCGCTGAAATTTCCACAAGCTTTCGGCACTCCATGATACCGTCGACTACGATGGTTCCGCAGCCAAGATTCAGTGCCATCTCCAGCTCGGCTTCGGTTTTATTGTTACCGTGAAAATAAACCTGATCCATCGAAAAACCTGCCTGCTCTGCGAGATACAGCTCACCGCCGCTGACCACATCCAAACCGAAGCCGTATTGTTTCAACTTATGCAGCAGTGCGATACAAGTGAACGCCTTGGAGGCATAAATCACTTCTGTTTCAAAATGCTCTGATCGAAAACAGGATTTAAAGTCCTGCATCCTTTTTTCAAGCTCTGCTTCATCATACACAAACAACGGTGTTCCGCAGGCGTCTGCCAGCTTATCTGAGGAAACGCCCCCGATTTTCAGTATGCCGCTTTTGTCTGTTCCGTTTTTCCTCATTATTCGCACCTCGCTTTCAAGTATTTTTTGCTTTAATTTCTATTTATTACATTTTCTTACTGTATCGGTTAACTTTAAAACCGCATAAGCGGCTTTTTACTTTACCAAACCTGAGGGAAACACAAAAGCCGCTCCTGCGGGCTTTCGTTCACAAACTCCGTTTGATAAACAAAAAAGCCAGTAAGCTTCCCTTACTGACTCTAATAGAATGGCGGACCTTCACCCAGGCCGTCACAGACCAATTTCTACCGTCATTAAGGATAGCGCGCCTACATTTGTAGACAGTGTCATGGATATTCACCATGACCCCACCGCAGTTTTCATGCCTGAAAACCGGGTTCGGCGAAGGATACCTCTGATATGAGTCATTGCCTGCCGGCTCTTCATATCTTCTTTTACTTCGCGACCTCTATCAACATTAATGAAGCTAGTGTACTTTATATTTCACTTAATTGCAAGAGTTTTTTTCATCTTTCCGACAATTTATGCGGAACCATTATATGGAAATCACTCTGCGGCTTTCATCCTTCAGATACTCCGTAAGGGGTTCTCCCATCAGCTTAACCTCGATACCCATGTCTTTGATCTGGTCGACCAGATCGTACCGTTCCGCGCATCTCTGGCATGCCATGACCCTCACTCCCTCTTTCATGATCTCCTGAACCAGCGCCTGAACCTCAGTGCTGGAGCAAAGAAGCTTGTTGGATGGGCCCCAGGTTACCAAACTGCATTCTTTCCACCATTTGTTCTGGTTCGACTTCAATGTGTACATGAGGATCATATTCAGCGCCGTCTCCTCATCCCCTGTTGTCCATAAAATCGTCAGCTTATCTACCATTTTCATTCCCTCCTGTTTGATTTGATTTCATTCTAGTTTTATATTTTCATTCCGTCAAGCGGATAAGGCAGATTTAACGTCAAGCAGATAAGGCAGATTTAAAGCTTGACTAATCCCGGCACCTGTTCTATAGTTTCAAATATCAATAAATACGCTCCCAACCGAAACATTTTATCACAGTTTCGCAGCCATGAAAGGATTGCCATGAATCATTTGAATCATTTACTGAAAACATACCGTCAGGACCTGCACCGGATTCCCGAACTAGGATTTGAAGTATATAAAACGAAAGAATATATTCTGGAAGTGCTGGGGCATTACGGCTGCGAGATCAGTGAGATCTGCGGAACCGGAGTCTGTGCGTTTTTTCAGTCAGGAGAAAGCGACGGGAGAGGTGAAAACCGCCGGAAAACCATTGCGCTCCGCAGTGATATGGACGGCCTTCCCGTCAATGAGGAAACGGGTGCAGAATATGCCTCCGTCCATGAAGGTGCAATGCACGCCTGCGGCCATGACGGTCATATGGCGATGCTCCTTGGAGTGGCCGGCGAACTGGATCGGATCATCCACACGCTTCCATATAACGTGTTGCTGATTTTCCAGCCTGCCGAGGAGACCACCGGCGGGGCCGGTGATATGTGCAAAGCGGGAATTCTTTCCAATTACGCAGTAGAACGAATTTACGGCTTTCATCTGTGGCCCATGCTCGAAAAGCATTCCGTCGGCTCCAGGGCGAATGAGTTTATGGCGAAATCCAGTGAACTGGATATCGTGATCGACGGCAGAAGCGCCCACTGCGCCAATGCAGAGGAGGGCGTCGACGCTCTTGCAATCGGCTGCCGGTTGGTCAATGAGCTTTATCGGATGGAAAGAGAAGAACTCCCCGATACGGAATACCGTCTGTTGAAATTCGGTAAAATGGTGAGCGGCACGGTACGGAATGCTATTGCAGCCAAAACGGTGCTGCAGGGATCGGTCCGCTGCTTCCATGATGATACGGGAAGCTACCTGTTCCGAAGAATCGAAGAGATCGCAGCGGCTCTCGAAGAAGAATACAGCTGCCGCATCAGCTTTGAACGAAATGACGGCCATCCCGCAGTGATCAATGATCCCGGCCTTTTCAAGGAGGCGAAAGAACTCCTCTCGGATCATTATCATTTTCATACCTTTGAAAAGCCCTTCCTGCTCGCAGAGGATTTTTCCTGCTATCAGAAGGAAATCCCGGGACTGTTTTTGTTCCTTGGAACCGGTACCGGCATCCCGCTTCACAACGGCCGCTTCGACTTTGACGAGGACATACTGCAAACCGGAGTTGATCTTTATCTGAAGCTGTTGAAAGAAGTCAGACTATAGCATTTCCCTGTAAAATTGTGTGTTTCATCCCATTGTGTATCCACCGATCGAAGTTTCATTTGAATATTTGATAAATAATTGCATAATTTTGGAGTAAGTGCTACACTTATTATGTATGAATTTAGATCATTCCGTCATAGTAAGGGGGGGCCTATGTCGAAAAAATTGTGTTTGAATCGAATGGAAACTGAGGAGAATAAAATCGAACAAATTCAAAAAAGCACGGGGATCACTGGTCTGCGGTATCGGCTGACCCATCAGCAAAAGGCGATATGGTATACGGAGAAGCTGTACCCGGATACCAGCATCGGTGTGATTTCAGCTACCTTCCGTATTCAGGGAACAGTCGACCTCGACCTGATGGAAATAGCGATTAATCTCTTTATCGAGAAAAACGATGCAATACGGTTTCGGATTGCAGAGGAAAACGGCGAGCCGATTCAGTATGTAGCTCCATACGAGCCGGTGTGTTTTGACCGATATGAGTTTTCATCTAATGAGGAACTCTACAGATGGGACGAAGTCCAGTCGGCCCTGCCCTTCCGGCTGACGGGCGCCCCGCTTTTCTATTTTGCACTCATTCGCGTGGGTGAAAACGATGGTGGTTATTATATGCGTCTGCACCACCTGATCTCTGATGCATGGACCATGATCCTGCTTGTGAATCAGGTCTCTGAATTTTATAACGCGTTGCAGGAAGGCCGCCCTGTTGATCATCACCTGCCATCCTATACGTCCTACATAGAGAGTGAGAAGAAATACCTGGCCTCAAGGCGCTTTCAGAGCGACAAGAGCTATTGGGAAGAGAAGTTTGAAAACTGGCAGGAGGTCTGCACTCTTAAGAGCCGTAAGAAAAGCGGCATCTCATCAAGAGCCAAGCGCAGAACACTGGTTCTGCCGCAGAAGCTCTCCAGAAAGATTCATGAATATTGTCAGGAAAAAGGGGTGTCGGAGTTCAGTCTTTTTATTGCCGCTGTGTCGATGTATCTGAACCGTGTGGCAGGCAAGGAAGATGTGGTTCTGGGAACAACGCTCCTGAATCGGTCCAATGCGGCGGAAAAAAACACAGCAGGCATGTTTGCCAGTCTCGGGGTCCCGCTTTGCATCCCTATTCGTTACGATATGAATTTTGACAGCTTCGTGGATCTCGTCTCAAGGGAGATCTTGTCCTCCCTTCGGCACCAGAAATACCCCTACGATCTTCTGCTGCGCCACGTAAGGGAAAAGAAAAAAACCTCTGACAACCTGTTTGATATTGTAGTGACGTACCAAAATTCCAGATTTGAAAAGGACCTTTTTTCGGGCAATTACATTTCCCGCTGGCACTTTAACGGCCATCAGATAGAATCCCTCATCATCAATTTGAATGACAGAGAACACGGCCAGCTTATCGTCGACTACGATTATCTGGTGGACCTTTTCTGCGCCACAGAAATTGATTTCGTACACCAGCATGTTATAAACCTTCTCTGGCACGCGCTGGATAATCCTCAGAAAGAAATCGAGCATCTGAATATGCTCTCAGAAAAGGAAAGAAAAAAAATTCTATACCGTTTTAACGAGACACAAGCGGAGTATCCGTCAGATAAGACCATGCCTCAGCTGCTGGACGAACAGGCAGCAAAGACTCCGGACAACATCGCCGTAGCCTGCGGGGAAAAATCCATCACCTACAGGGAACTTACCGACCGGTCCGACCGGCTTGCTCTCCGCCTCCAAGAACTGGGAGTCGGCAGGGATTGTGTTGTCGGCCTGGCGTTCTACCGCAGCATTGAGATGGTCTTAGCGGTTTGGGGTGTGATGAAAGCCGGGGGAGCCTATCTGCCGATCGATCCGAACAACCCGCCGGAACGGGCGGAACATATGCTTACCGAGTGCGGCTCAACTATCGTTCTGACCCATCATGCCGCTAACTATACTCCTCTTCGTTCCTGTACCGTACTGAATCTGGACGAGCCGGAGAGCTACGCCGAAACCGGTGCGCAACCGAAGGAATATCCAGACCCTGGTGATTTGGCTTATGTCATCTACACATCCGGATCTACCGGCAAGCCGAAAGGCGCCATGCTGGAGCACAGGGGGCTGGTGAATCGCCTTTGGTGGATGCAGCGGCGTTATCCTCTGACCCAGGAAAGCGTCATTCTTCAGAAAACACCCTACACCTTCGACGTCTCCGTATGGGAGCTCATGTGGTGGGCGATCACCGGCGCACAGGTATCCATGCTTGCTCCGGGTGCTGAGAAGGATCCAGCCGCCATCATTGATGCAGTCAAAAAGCAGCGGGTTACCACCATGCATTTCGTTCCTTCTATGCTCAACGCTTTTTTACAATACCTTGAGAGCAGCGGCCGCGCAGAGGAGTTGTCCGGACTCCGTCAGGTCTTTGCCAGCGGGGAAGCCCTTGGACTGGAACAGGTACGGCGGTTTAACCGGCTGCTGTACCGTCCCTACGGCACGGAATTGTATAACCTCTACGGCCCTACCGAGGCCACGGTGGATGTCTCTTATTTCGACTGCTCCCCGGAAGTCACGCTGAACTGTGTACCAATCGGACGGCCCATCGACAATACGCGGCTTTATATACTGGACTCTCACCTGAATTTGCTGCCCATCGGAATTCCCGGTGAGCTCTATATCGGCGGCGTGGGACTGTCCAGGGGATACATCGGTCAGCCGGAACTGACAAAAGAACGGTTTTTACCCGACCCATATATGCCCGGAGAACGCATCTATAAAACCGGGGACCTTGTCCGGTGGTTTGCTCAGGGCGACATCGAATATCTGGGACGGTTGGACCATCAGCTCAAAATCCGCGGCTTTCGTGTAGAACTGGGTGAGATAGAAAACCGTCTGGTGCAGCATGAAGCCATACGTGACGCTGTCGTAACCGGAATCGAGTACGCAGGACAGAAGCATCTGTGCGCATATTATGTGGCAGACAGGGAGCTTTCGCAGCGGGAACTGCGCGGGCATATTCAAAGGAAATTACCGGAATATATGGTACCCTCATTTTTTGTCCGTATGCCGGTTCTACCGGTCTCGGCAAATGGAAAAATTGACCGTAAAGCGTTACCTCAACCAATGTTAGCCAATGAAAAACGAAGTTACATCCCTCCGAGCAACAAGATTGAAACCAGGCTCTGTGAGGTGGCTGAATCTGTTCTAAGGCTGGAGAGCATCGGAATAGAGGATAACCTTTTTGATTTGGGTGCCGACTCCCTCTCGGTCATCGCGATCCTTTCCCTGATTTACGAGGATGGATGGGGGCTTACCGCTTCCGATTTTTACAGCAGCTCCAATATCCGCGAGCTGGCTGCCAGGGCTTCCGGTTTCACTGGTCCTGATGAGGAGCTTATGGAAATTGAAACCCCGGTGATACCGCTCGAAGTGCACGAATCCGCTACGGACGCTGATTCCGTGTCGGAGGCAGCGTCCGAATCCTTGGGTGAAGTATTGTTGACCGGTTCCACAGGTTTCCTGGGAGCCCATTTGCTCCATGAGCTGCTGATTCATACGGATTCGACCGTTCATTGTCTGGTGCGTGCCAAGAATGATCAGGATGCTGCTGATCGGCTGGAAGGGATCATGAGATTCTATTTTGGTGAAGAATCAAAGCGCCTGTCTTCTGGTCGTGTTCACGCAGTTTGCGGCGACGTTTCCCTGCCGGAATTCGGACTAGCCAAAGTGGATTATAAACTTTTGGGCAAGACTGTGGACACGGTGATTCACAGCGCCGCTATGGTCAAGTATATCGGGTCCTATGATCAGATCCGTCAAATCAATGTTGAGGGAACCCAGGAAGTCATCGACTTTTGCAAACGCTTCCATTGTTTCCTCGGGCATGTGTCTACCGTTTCTGTTACCGGTAATTATCTGGTAGAGCAGAATGTGACCGGCCTCTTTACTGAGCAGGACTTCTATATCGGTCAGAATTATAAAGGTAATATCTATGTACGCAGTAAATTTGAGGCAGAGAATCGGGTGCTGCGGGCGATCCGGGAAGACAAGCTCGGGGCCGTTATTTTACGCATGGGCAATCTGACCGGTCGGCATTCAGACGGCAAGTTCCAGCCCAACATGGCGGAAAACGCATTTTACGCTGCAATGAGAGAAATTGTGATTTCGGGGACAGTATCCGATAACATCCTAGAGGAAGAGCTGGAATTTTCTCCTGTAGAAAGCTCAGCAGGAGCAATAATACTGCTCCTGCGCAATCCGCACAGAGAAGGCCGCATCTACCACCTGATGAATCCGAAAACCATTCGAGTGAAGGAACTGATCTCAGAGTTCAACACCCTTGGTATTATCATTCGTCCCCAGACTTCCGGCAAAAGAAGAGGAAAGGATGATGAACAGCAAGCCCTGCAGGGCGCGTCCGTATATCTGATGCGAGGTGAGCTGGTCTATGGCGCGCCGATCCGAATCTCAGCAGATTACACGGTTGGAACGCTGAAAAAACTGGGATTCGTTTGGCCCGAAATCGATCGTGGTTATCTTAGCCGGATACTTGCGCCTATGCAGGAAACTCGATTTTTGGAATAATATATTCTACTTGTAGTACATAGGCTTGTTTTTACTTTGGACAAGCAAAAGGAGACCGTAGCATGATGATAAATCATAATGTTTTCCTGTATAGTATGCTGATCATCTCAATGCTTCTACTGTTGTTCAATACGGATATCATCGCGCGAATAAAAAGAAAGCGACAGATTCACTACGCGTTTCTTCTGACTAACGCCTGCCTTCTGTTGTGGACAGTCATTCGGCTGATTCAAAAGATTCTTTATGATACACAGGGCGTTTTTTACCCGGTACTGGAGCACTTCATGTACATTGGAATCTGTTTGCTTCCGGTATGTCTGCTAATGTTCGGTGTTGTGTTTGCGAATACCCGTATCCGTTGGAACTGGAAGTATCTTCTTGTGTTTATTATTCCTGTAATTTCCATCCTTGTCGCGCTGACCAACAGCCTGCACCATCTGTTTATTGTCGAATACAGCTTCATCAGCACGGAGTACGTTTACGGACCTTATTATCCCATCCATGAGTTCTATTCTTATGGCTGCATTCTGGTTGGACTTTTGTTTTTACTTTCCTTCTCCATTAAGAATTCCGGTTTTTTCTCAAAGCAATCGCTGTTGATCACAGTTGGGTTTGCGGTGCCTCTGCTGGTAGTCATCCTTAGCACCCAGAAAATCGTGACAATACAGGTATTCTATGAAAACATCTCTTTTTCTGTAACGATGCTGTTTTTTGCAATCGCAATCTTTAAATTCAAGCTGATGAATGTGATCCCGATCGCGCTTCAGAAGATTGTAGACCTGATCTCCGACAGCTACATCGTAGTCAACGAAGAACAGGAGATCATCGATTACAACCGGACATTCCTTGAGACCTTCGGGGATATGGTGAAGATCAGAAGAAAGGCACCTCTGCTAAGTGTGCTTAACGATGCCTCTGTTTCCTTCGATGAAGAGAGTATTATGGAAGGCCTTGAGCTTGCAAAGACGCAACGCAATCACACTGCTTTAGAGGACCATATTTGCGGTCCGAATTTTGACAAGCACTTTGAAATCGAGATTATCCCCATTTATTCTGACAAAAAAAATCTGGGCTCCATCCTGCTTTTCAAGGATGTGACGGAGTATAAACGACACATTGAGATCATCAAGCGCAATCAGGAAATCCTTATGGAGCAGGAGCGCATGGCTTCCTTGGGCCATATGATCGGCGGAATTGCGCATAATCTAAAAACCCCGATCATGTCCTTGTCCGGCGGAATTGAAGCTCTTCGTGATCTGGTAACAGAATACCGGGAATCCATTTCGGATCTCCGGGTTAACCCTGAGGACCACTTGGAAATTGCCGAAGAGATGGAAGAATGGCTGATCAAGATGAAGCCCTACTGCCGATACATGTCAGACGTTATCAGTGCAGTCAAGGGACAGGCAGTCCAAATGAACGATTCCAGCACCGACAAATTTACCGTTGATGAGCTTTTAAAGCGCATTGAGTTACTTATGCAGCATGAGCTGAAAATTTCACATTGCAGTCTGAATATTAGTTCCTCCATCAACTCCAACACAGAGATCAAAGGAGAGCTAAACAATCTGGTGCAGATCTTTGACAACATCATAAGCAATTCCATCCAGGCCTATGAAGGACGGCCCGGTGAAATTGATCTTATTGTCAGTAATAATGACGAAGAAATCAATTTTGTATTTCAAGATCACGGCAAGGGAATTCCGGATGACGTTCAGCCACGGCTTTTCAAAGAGATGGTTACTACCAAGGGAAAGGATGGGACAGGTCTTGGACTGTACATGTCCTCTTCCACTATCAAAGGCCGTTTCGGCGGCAATATGTGGTTTTCCTCCAAGGAGGGGGAAGGCACAAGCTTTTATATCACAATTCCCAGTCTTACAAGGCAGATCAGACAAGGAGGGTATTCTTGAAGCATAAATCATTAATACGAGACAGATTATTCATTAAAACGGGTGCGTTGCTCTGTCATTCAGCGCATTCCCTTCGCTTTGAAAGGATGGTTATGATATGAGACGCGAAAGATTCCAGATATCTTCAAATTATAAAATTCTTCTGGTGGACGACGAGCCGGGCATAGTAGACTCCCTGTCAGTCGTTCTTAAAAGAAGCGGATATCATTATACTGGTCTGACCTGTCCTTTGGAAGCGATTGAACGCGTTCAAAAGGAGCACTTCGACCTGCTGATCCTCGATTATCTGATGAATCCGATCCATGGAGACGAAGTGGTGCGGCAAATCAGGGAGTTTAACAGAGAGATCTATATCCTTCTGCTGACCGGGCACAAGGATTTGGCTCCGCCTCTGGAAACCATCAGGGCACTGGACATCCAGGGATACTGTGAAAAAAGTGATCGCTTCGACCAGCTTTTACTGCTTGTGGAATCGGGGATAAAATCCATAGCGCAGATGCGCTTGATCAAAAAATTCCAGGAAGGTCTCAATAAGATCCTGCAGGCTGTACCGAAAATTTATCAGCTTCAGCCCATCGGAAGCATTCTGGAAGAAATTTTAGCTGAAATTCTCCCTCTTGTGAACAGCGAGAATGCATTTATTTTGGTGGATGATATCACCCAGTTTACTCCTGGGAACAACAACAGTATTTTCAAAGGCATCGGTGTTTATCACGCCGACATACACGACTTCATGGAAATGCTGAATCCTTCGCTGATGGAGCATATCGGTCATGCCAGGCTTAACAAAAGTGCCGTAAAGCTTTCCGGCGGCGTGGTTATTCCGCTGATAAACGAATATCATCAGGATATCGGCATTATTTATGTTGAGAGTGACGATCTTGAGGATGGTTTGAAGCTACTTGAAATCTATTCCAGTCAGGCGGCTTCCTCTATTAACAATGCCTTCCTTCACTCTCTTGTCAACATAAAAAACGACGAGCTGAATAAAACCTATGAGCAGCTTCGCGAGAGATATATGGATACCATTGAGGCACTTCGAATGGTCGTGGATGCAAAGGATACGTATACCCGCGGCCACTCGGACCGGGTGGCTTATTACGCGGTCAGAATCGGGGAGTCCTTTGGCATGAGGAAAGAGGAACTGGATCTGCTGCGCGTAAGCGGTCTCTTTCATGATGTGGGAAAAATCGGTACATCAGATGACATACTTTTTAAAAGAGAAAAACTTACGGAACGGGAGATAACCGAAATCAGGAAGCATCCGCTCAAAGGTGCACATATCCTTTCCGCGATCTCTATGTTCAAGGAGGTAGCCCCTATCGTGAAATGTCACCATGAGAGGGTGGACGGAAGCGGGTATCCGGGAGGGCTGAAGGGAGAAGAGATTCCCTTTATGGCGCGTATAATAGCAGTGGCCGATGCATTCGATGCCATGTTGTCTGACCGGCGTTACCGTTCGCGGCTCCCCTTTAAGGATGCACAAAATCAGCTGACTGACGGAGCCGGCTCCCAGTTTGACCAGTTGGTGGTTGATCACTTTGTTCAAGTGCTGGAGAAGTTCCCGGATATGGTCAAAGAGGTAACGGAAACTTATGAATAATATAAGGGCAAAGGTTCTTAACCTTTGCCCTTATATTTGAAACACGACTGAAAAAAGTGTTTTCAATGAAAACCGTGAAACCGATTACCGACCTTGATGCGAAGCATCTTAAGGGAGGCGGTTATCGTGAAAATACTTTTTTCAGATTATTGAAGCAGCTCCACTGCCGCTTTCAGCTGACGGTCTGACGAGTGGTCTGATGGTTCTCCCGCAGCATCATCAGTCAGCAATTCGACGACGATGTCCGGAGTAACACCTACTTTATGAATCACGTTTCCATCGGGGGAGAAGTACTGCATGATTGTGAGCTTAACAGCATCTCCGTTGGATAGCTGTTCCACGCTCTGGATAATTCCCTTTCCATAGGTTGTGGTTCCGACGATCTTTCCTGCGTGATGATCCTTAACGGCGCCTGTGAGAATTTCTGATGCGCTGGCAGTCCCTCCGTTCACAAGAATCGTGTAGGGCAGTTTTGTTTTCCCTGGCTCAGACTTGTAAAATTGCCGCTTTCCTTTCCTGTCTTCGGTATAAGTCACAACCCCCTCTTCCAACAGGAGATCTGCGACTTTCACGCTGGATTCAACCAGGCCGCCCCCGTTGTCCCTCAGGTCGATCACGAGTCCTTTTACCTGCTTTAGTTCCAGATCCCGAAGCTGCTGTCTGAAGTCTTCCGCAGTCTTCTCTTCAAAGGAGCTGATCCTGATATAGCCGATATTTCCCTCTAAAATCTCTGAGCGGACCGACCGCATTACGATATTGGCGCGTGTAATACTGAATTTCAGTTCGCTGCCGCTCCGCAAAACAATCAGGTCTACCTTGGTTCCGGGCTTGCCGCGCATTGCGGCTACCGCTTGGTCGATGCTGCTGCCGTCATAAGTTTTACCCGCGACGCTGATGATCTTATCCCCTGATTTAATGCCCGCCGCTTCAGCCGGAGATCCGTCGATAGGTGAAACAACATTGATCAGACCGCTGTCATCAGGTGCTATGGTGACGCCGATTCCCTGATATTCACCTGTTGTGGAAATCATGATGTCCTTATACTCTTCCTCTGTCAAATAGGCAGAGTAAGGATCCCCGATCCCCCAGAATAATCCTTTATACATTCCCTGCTTTAATTGATCTTCGTCTACAGGAACATAGTACTTTTCCTGTATGTATTGTTCCAGCTCCGCCAGCCTGCCGTATTTCTCCTTAATCAGCTTGTAGTTTTCATACTCATCATTTGTTATCGCCATATATCCGCCTGATGCGTATCCCACCAGGTATACCGTTCCTCCTGCGAGCATTGCACCGGACAGAACCGCAATGACAATGAGAAGGATCAGGTTTCGTTTTTTCATCATGAACATATTATTGCCCTCCAACACGGCTTATTTTAACATGAGATGCTTTTGAGTACAAACTGTATTTTCTTATCCCCGTTCCAGACATTGATATCAGGATAGCCTGCCAGATCCAGAGGTTCTCCTTTCATCAGAAGATCGGTGTAATCCTGAGCTTTTTGAAAAAGAATACAGGTGATATCCTGCCCGCCGGTTCTCTGCCCGGAAAACCGGACATGCTGCCTTCCCGGCCCCATGTAACTGATACTCGAAGCCTGTATCCGCTTAAGCTGAAATAAGGGCCGTTCATTCTGGCACCCGAAGGGGGCCAGCTTCTCCAGTTCGAGAGCCAGATTGATATCGATCTCTTCTTCTTCCAGGACCAGGTCAATGGGAAGGCTGAAGTCGAACAGACCGGAATTGTCCCGATATATTGCCTCGATCTCACTGTTTAAACGAAGCCTCAGCTCACCCAGATGTTCTGACTTCATTAGAAATCCGCAAGCGCCGGAATGACCGCCGAATTTAATAAAGAGGTCCTCATGCTTCTTCAGCAGTTCGTATAGATTCAGAGCATTGATGCTTCTTCCGGTTCCTTTAAGAAATCCGTCTCCGCCGGATTCCGTAACGATAATTGCAGGCTTTCCGTATTCATCCTTGATTTTACCTGCGACGATACCGGCGATCCCCTCATGAATATCCTTCGGTGCTATGATGTAGAACAGGTCCTTTTCCAGTTCCGCAGCAATCATCTCCCTGCATTTCCGGAATGCCTCCTCCTGAACTCTTTTCCTCTCTCTGTTATTCTGCAGGAGAATCGCTACATTCTCCTCGATCTTTCTTTCATCTCTAGTCAGAAGAAGATCGACCCCGATTCTGGCGTCGAGCAGTCTTCCTGCCGCATTCAGATGGGGTACTATAATATATGCGATATTTTCCGATTTTATTTTATCTCTTGCCAGTCCGGCTTCTTCCATAAGGCGGTTCAGACCCGGCCTTCTTCTTGAATTGATAATTCCCATCCCGTATTTTACAAGAGTTCTGTTTTCTCCGATTAAAGGTACGATATCTCCTATTGTACCGATGGCCACCAGATCCAGGACTCCGTTCAAAACGGATTTGGGCAGCCCTGCTTTTCTTTGGATTCCCTGAGCCATCTTGAAAGCAACCCCGCAGCCTGCCAGATGCTTAAAGGGATAATTGCAGTCCTCCTGCTTCGGGTTGATCAAAATGCAGTTTGCCGGCCTGTCGTTGATATTATGATGATCGGTAACGATAAAATCTATTCCGATCCTTTTGCCGTATTCCACTTCCTCATAGGATACGCTGCCGCAGTCGACGGTCAGGATCAAATCCGTTCCCTGTTCTTTGATCAGCTCGACAGCATCCATGTTCAAACCATAACCCTCGTCAAAGCGGGAGGGGATATAATAAGTCAGATTATCGGTAAGCTGGGAGAGTATCTCCATAAGAAGACAAATTGAAGTCACCCCGTCGGCGTCATAGTCGCCGTAGATACAAATCCTCTTGTTCTGTCTGATGGACGACAACAGGAAATCCACCCCTGCTTCCATATCTTTCAGCAGGAATGGATCGTAAGTCAAACTTGGCTTTTCTGATAAAAATTCGAGAACATCTTCTTTTTCCGTGATGCCCCGCTTCGAAAGAATTTCACGAACAATTGGATGAATCCCGTCCATATGATAACGCCTCCGCAGAAAATTTCGACCCCTTTGCGTAGTATTGAGGCGGAGAACAGTTTCGCCTCGCTATAACCAATTCCTTGGATTCTGGTATTCTCCATTGACGCGCACTTCAAAATGGATATGAGGGCCTGTGGAGACTCCTGTAGAGCCTACCAGTGCGATCGCCTGGCCTCTGGCAACCACATCGCCGGTACTTGCCAGCAGCTTGCTGTTGTGTGCGTACAGTGTAACAATTCCGCCGCCGTGATCGATCATGATCACGTTGCCATAGCTGTTGTTCCAGCCGGCCTTAATGACCGTACCGCTGTTCGCCGCAAGAACATTGGTTCCGGCAGCCGCACCGATGTCGATCCCTGTATGTAATTTATTAACCTTTAGAATAGGGTGAAGACGCATTCCGAATTCCGAGGTGACTCTGGTGCTGCTTTCGGAAGGCCATGCAAAGGTACCGCCGGCATAAGCCTGATTCCCCTGCAGCTTCCTGATTTCTTCTGCCAGCCGTTTTGCTTCCTCATTTAATGCATCGATTTCGGCTTCCAGCGCCTTATTATCGCTGGCTACCTGCGCTCTCAGGCCGGCGACCTCGCCGCGCGAAGCCTGGAGGGAAGCCTGCTTGTCCGCTTCCTTCTGCCTTTCTGCCAGCAGCTGGGCCTGCAGCTTTTCCAGTTGTTTTTTCTGTGCTTCTACCTGTTTATGCTGATCCTCCATAATCCTCAGAATTTCCACATCATTGTCAAAGATCTTCTGGACCATGTCCATGTTGCTCATAAAGTCGGTGATGTCTTCGGAGCCGAGGATGATCTGAAGCATTCCGATATCTCCGTTCTTATACATGGCTCTCAGCCGATTCCGGAGCTCTTCGTCCTGTGCTTTCATTTCCTGTTCAACTTGATTTAAATTCGACTGAACCACAGCAATCTGCTGCTCCGTCCTGTTGATATCCCCTTTCAGGTCGTCGATTTCTTTTTCTGCAGCATTGATCTGCAATTCCAATTGTTTGATTTGATTGGTCAGCTGCTTTTCTTTTTTCTTTCCCTCGTTGAGCTGCGATTTTGTATCATTGATCTGCTGGTTGATATCATTCAGCTGCTGCTGTTCACCGTCCGCATAACTCGCTCCGACTGTAATCAATGCGGCGGTCAGTGCAAAGATGAAAACATATGAAACGATTCTTTTCACGATGCAGTCCCCCTTATACTACCTCTTCTGTTATTACCGGTTTTTATACACTTACGGATCCAATTTTGCACCCTTACGGATCCAAATTTAACACCATTACGTATCCAGAAATCTTCTCATTGAAATAATGCTTCCGCAGGCTCCGATGCTGATGCCAAGCGCAAGGAAGATCCAAACGAGATGGACGACCAGAAAGGATCCCGGAACCATTGTCGTCGACAGCATGACAAAAATCTCCTGTCCTATCAACTCTGTGATCTTATAATATACGAAACTGATAATGCCTGCTGAAATCAGCGCAGACAGGATCCCGATCAAGATTCCTTCGACTAAAAACGGACCGCGGATGAACCAGTTGGTTGCCCCGACATATTTCATGATGCTGATTTCCCGCTCTCTGGCAAGCACCGTCAGTTTTATGGTATTGGATACGACCACAACCGATACGATCACCAGAAACGCGATTACAATCAGAGCAGCAATCTGGACGAAATGGGTTACTCTCATCAGCTGGTCCACTGTATCCTTATAATATTTAATATCCTCAATCCCGTCAAAGGCCTTTACCTTTGCCACCACCGAATCCGCCGCTTCGAGCATAGTAACCTTTATAATCAGGGAATTAGGCAGCGGATTATTCTCTAAGCCGTCGAGGAGATATGCATTATCCCCCCATTTTAATCTCCATTTTGCCATTGCTTCCTCATTGGACAGGTAAGAAGCCTCCTGCACGCCGTTTGCTTTAGAAAGTTCCGTCAGCATGGCGGCCGCCTGTTCATAGGTTGTCGTATCCAGCAGATAGACCTGAATGGTATCAAACTGTTTCTTGGCAGTTTCGGAAACCATATTGATGTTGACAACCAGGATGAAAAAGAGACCCAATATTAAAAGCATTGCTGTTATGGAAAACATCGAGGCGATGCTCATTGCTCTATTTCTGAAAGCCTGTTTGAATGCCTGCTTCACGGCATAACCCCAACTATTTATCATGGTTGTTGAACACACCTCCCGAAAGCACACAGTTCAGCAGCCTTTCGTCCTCGTATGCACCGTAGCTTCCGCTTGCGTCATCACGAACAATCCGCCCCTTGTCTATTGCAATAACCCGCTTTCCCATTTTGTCGACAATATCCTTCGCATGGGTGACCATGAGAATCGTTGTCCCCCGAAGATTGATCTGTTCCAGCAGTCTCATGATTTCCCACGCGGTATCCGGATCAAGATTGCCGGTAGGCTCGTCCGCAATCAGTATGGCGGGATTATTGACAATTGCACGTGCAATGGCTACTCTCTGCTGTTCTCCGGCGGAGAGTTCATGAGGATATTTACTTGCTTTTGAGCTGATGCCCACAAGACTGAGTACCTGCGGTACCTGCCTTCGGATTGATCGCGAGCTCATATGTATGATTTCCATCGCAAAGGCGACATTTTCATAGACGGTCTTCTTCGGAAGAAGTCTGAAATCCTGAAAAACGATGCCGGTGCTTCGTCTCAGCTTTGGGATCTCACGGTTGGAAAGCCTGGTGATTTCCATTTCGCTGAGCTTGATGCTACCCTTATCCGCATTGATTTCTTTTAATATCAGCTTGATAAATGTGGATTTTCCTGCGCCGCTGGGTCCGACCAGAAAACAGAAATCACCTTTGTTTATCTTGATGCTCACATCCTGAATGCCGATATTGGTTCCGTAGGACTTTGTCACATTGTCAAAAACTATCATGGGTGGAGTCCTTTCCTGTTTCTATTGCTGGCTATATTTCTACTGCCTTTCGCATTACATATTTATACATAAACCTACAAAATATTATAATATAAAACAGGATGATTTTGAAGACTTTCTTACATTACAAATACATTACATTTCCTGGAAGAGGGACTCCGGGGATCAAGAAAAAAACAGAGCCGATGCAATATCACCCAAGGGGGACTGAAGTGCTCGCTTTACTTCGCCGATGGTATAGGGAACCTTGCAGTTGAATTCTGCAGTGTAAATGCTTTCGGGTTGTATCATCGGAAGAAAGAACGGATTTCTGACTTTCAGAAAATCAAGCATCTGCCTTCGGTTTACTCCTTTGTTCATCTTGCTGACCACATAAATCACAGAGCCTTTCTTTGCCTCCATAGTTTTCAAGTTGCTGAGCGTTCTGAATCCTGACAGCATTTTTGAGGGCATGGGGTCAATTACAGCAATAATCTGATCCATGCTCAGCAGAAGCTGTTCCTCCGGCTCGCCGTCCCCGGACAAATCGCAAAAAATAATATCTCCCCTCGCATGGCAAGTCAACTGAAGCTTCTGTTCAAATGAAAGACGGATCAATTCCTCATTCGGCGCCCTGAGAATCCAATTGATCCCTTCGTCCATGTTTCGCATGCCTCTTATACTTCTATTCTCAGACAGCGCTTGATAGAAATGAAACCAGGTTCTCCCTGCAAAGCGCTTGTCCATTCCGTAGGAATCAAACAGCGAACTGCCGCCCAATTCAACCACAGCAGGGCAATGCTTTCGGGTATTCGCCAGATATCTGGCAAAACAACCGGCGAAAAAACTTGCTCCGGCTCCGGCAGAAATCCCCAGGATTCCGATTTTCAGCTTGTCCATTGCCGTATAATTTTCCATCAAAGAAGCTTCTCTGAACAAGACTCGTTCTATGCTATCAGCCAACCCCCTCACCTCCTGACCCTATCATACCATTTTTAATTAATTATGTCAAATATTTACACTTTATTTAAAGGCAGTACTCTTTCTGATTCGGTAAGGGCAACCGGCCCGGCGTTCACAGCAAGAACGGCATGAAAAGTGAAATAGGAAAGCTTTTGAACGCTTTTGTCAAAAGCGTGAAGGCTTTCCGTATTGCTTTCATGCCGTTTATATATTGACGCACATCCTATTCTTCGTATTGTACCTTCAGTTCAATCTGATCCGGCAGATAAGCAAGATCTGTTTCTGCAACCTGCAAAGGATAAGTCAGCACCTGAGTCAGCGCGGTGCCCGGCTGCGGATCCTTGAATACCGCATACACCTTCAGCGTCTTGATTCCATCCTCTTCGGCGACACTCATTTTATCAATCGCAATTTCATATCCGGAGGTCGGTTTCTCACCCCTTGAAGCGATGACATAGATTTTATCATCGACAACACAGGCCAGAGCCCTTTCCAGTGCCCGGTATTCCGGAATGACCTGGCTTGAAATCTGCTGAGGGTATTCCGATTCCCCTAAAACTTTGTAACCCACCTTTTCATCACCTTCAAAAATCATCAACCCCGCCACAACAGCGGCAATTGCAATTATGATAACAGCAATTATGATCATCATTCTTCTGCTTGGCGTACGCATCTTTTTAATAACACCTGTCTTACTCACAATCAAAACTCCCTCCTGCTAATTTTTATTAAAATCTATTCAGGGAGGGAGTTTATTATTCGTACTATTTTAGGGCATTTGGATTGTAATGCATAAAATCAGAGGCTTACCCGGAAACAATCACAGACTTTTTACCGCCGCGGCGATATTGTCCGCCGTCAGTCCGTATTTTACCATAAGTTCTGCAGGTTTGCCCGATTCTCCGAAGGTGTCCTGAATACCCACAAAGGCCATCTTTGTCATACAGCTCTGTACCACAACCTCAGCTACAGCAGAACCGAGACCGCCCAAAACGGTATGCTCTTCCGCAGTAACGATTCCTTTGGTTTCCTTTGCCGCTTTTATGATGATATCCTTATCGATTGGCTTAATGGTGTGCATGTCGATCACCCGAAGGCTGATCCCTTCCTTTGCCAGCATATCAGCTGCAATCATAGCTTCGTTGACCATGATTCCGGTGGCTATGACAGTATAATCACTGCCGTCCCTTACGCACATGCCTTTACCGATTTCCACCTTGCTGTCTTCCTCATAAATGCCCGGAACAGCGGCTCTGCCCAGCCTGACGTAGACGGGACCGTTGATTTCCGCAGCCTGCTTTATGAGAAGCTTCGACGACATTCCGTCGGAAGGATTGAGAACAATCATACCCGGAATGGTTCTCATCAGTGCCAGATCCTCTATGGCCTGATGGCTTCCGCCGTCTTCTCCGACGGTGATTCCTGCATGGGTTGCGCAGATTTTTACGTTCGCTTTTGTGTAGCCGATTGAATTTCTGATAATCTCAAATGCCCTTCCTGCTGCAAACATAGCAAAGGTACTTGCAAATACGGTCTTTCCGGAATGTGCAAGTCCTGTTGCAACACCGTAAAGGTTTTGCTCCGATATACCCATATTAAAAAAACGATCCGGATATTTTCCCGCAAAATAGGTCGTCATTGTAGATTTGGAAAGGTCCGCATCCAGTACGACGATGTTTTGATTCTTTTCACCCAGCTCCAGGAGTACTTCTCCATAGGCCTGTCTTGTTGCCATCTTATCAGACATTACCACTCACCTCCCAATTCCGACACTGCGTTCTTTGCCTCTTCTTCATTCGGGGCTTTACCGTGCCAGCCTGCCTGGTTTTCCATAAAGCATACGCCCTTCCCCTTGGATGTTTTCGCAATGATCGCAGTAGGCTTGCCTTTGGTTTCACGGGCTTCGGCCAATGCATTTACGATTTCTTCCAAGTTATGGCCGTCAATGTTGATGATGTGAAAGCCGAAGCTTTTGAATTTCTCATCGATGGGGGTAACCGTAATAACTTCATCGTTTTTTCCGTCGATCTGCAGTCCGTTCCAGTCTATGATCGCGACCAGATTATCCAGCTTGTAGTGGGCCGCAGCCATGGCTGCCTCCCAAATGATCCCCTCCTGCAGTTCTCCGTCTCCCAGCAGCGCATAGACTCTTGCTGCTTTCTGGTCCAGCTTGTTGGCAATAGCCATTCCCACAGATGAGGAAAAGCCTTGTCCCAGTGATCCGGTTGACATTTCAACACCGGGGAGTTTCTTCATATCCGGATGCCCCTGTAATTTGGATCCCAGTCTACGGAAGGTAAGCAGTTCTTCCTTGGGGAAGAATCCTCTGTTTGCCAGAGCGGCATACAATACCGGACCTGCATGTCCCTTGGAAAGTACGAACTTGTCTCTCCCTTCCATTTTCGGGTTGGCGGGATCAATGTTCATCTCGTTAAAAAACAGAACAGCCAGGATTTCCGCTGCAGACAGCGAGCCTCCCGGATGACCCGAACCCGCATGATAGGTCTCCTTGATAATGTCGACCCTGATGTTGCATGCAATTTCTTTTAGCTTTTCATAGTCAATTGCCATAGTTATTTCCCTCCTATGAATCGGTTTATAACAACCTTTATCATGAAAAGCGGCAGAGCCGCCATTCTTTTATATCTGCTGGGCTGCTGGATAAGCCGGTACAGCCATTCCAGCCCATGGTTCCGGTAGAACTCGGGGGCTCTCTTCAGAGTTCCCGCCCACACATCGAGGCTCCCGCCCACACCGATGGCGCCTTTCACTCCCAGGGCTTCCCTGTGCCGGTATATAAATTTCTCCTGCTTTGGCGAACCTAGGGCGGCGCAAAGGAAATCAGCTCCCGAATCTTTGATTTTCTTCACAATGCCGTCCTCATCCGCTTCCTTAAAGTACCCGTGGTGGGTTCCTGCTATGCAAAGATTGCGGTATTTTTCCTTCATCTTCTCCGCAGCTGCTTCAGCAATCCCCGGATTGGCACCGTCTCCCGGCCTGCTTCCCAGGAAAAAGATCGACTGACGCGTTTCTTCCAGATATCCCAGGATGGCATCCAGAAAATCGATTCCGGTGACCCTCTCCTTCAGCGGAACTCCCATGATTTTTGAAGCATACACCAGACCGATCCCATCCGGGATCACGAGGTCTGCCTGCTCCAGAATCTCTTTCAGCTCCGGATCCTTGGAAGCATTGACGATAATCTCCGAATTTGGCGTTGCGATGAGGCTGCAGCCTTCTGTTTCCATAAGTACCCGTAAGATTTCCAAGGCATCGCTGCTGTCCACCATATCCACCGGAACGTTTAATATTCGTGTTCTCCTATTGCTTGGCATTTCAGCTTCTCCTTCATCAATTCCCGAATCAGTTCCTCGTTTTTGTCCAGTTTTTTGATCAGTACTTCAATCCGTCTTCCCACCTTCGATTTGATAGAGTCAGAACGGGCAACCGTCTTGTCGAACTCCTCAATGAAAAAGTCATTTTTAAAATCATAGACGCTGCACATGGCCTTCATATCGATGGAGTGCATAAACGAGTTGATCTTCGGATCATAGGAAACTGCGATCATCGGTACATTCATAATTGCCGCATGAATCAATGCGTGCAAGCGGACTCCAACAAGCACGTCCATATTCCCGATGATGCTGAGCATTTCATTTGTAAGATACTTATGTTTGATGCAGCAGACATTATTTCCAAGCCGCTTTTCAATTTCTTCGATAACCGCCATATCCTCCGAATAGTGAAACGGGATCAAGACGATCTTAGCCTGATATTCCTCGATCAAACGGCGAATCGAAATACAGATTTCCTCGACAAAATTGCTGTCGGTTTTCTTCTCACGGATGGCAAAGCCCACCGTCATCCCTCCGGTATCGGGAACAAAACCCTCCCGAATCAGGATCTCTCTGCCGACGGAGAGCTCCGCCCTTTTAATTCTGAGAACCGGATCAGCAGTGACAATGATCCTGTCTCCCCTGACCCCGATTTCCATCAGCAGCTCTTTGGATGTTTCGTCCCTTACCACGATACCATGGGCATGGCGAAGCGTGGCAGCCGTCAGCCTTCGGTTGATCTTCGAAAGGATAGGGCCGATACCCTGGCTGTAGATGAATACCTTCTTCCGGAAAAAGAACGCAGCCCATATGATCATCAGATAGTAGAGAATGCTCTTTTTACTGGTGACATCCTGTAAAAGGCTTCCTCCTCCGCTGATCAGGAGGTCGCATTTGATGACGGCTTTCATGATATCCACTGCGGATTTCCGGCATACGGAATGAACTTCATACTTCTGCGCAGTAAAATCGGGGTTCTGCGATAATACGGTGATTTCGATGTCATTCAGCTTGTCGCGGAGATTGTCAACCACCGCCTGAAGGATGGATTCATCGCCGATATTGTTAAATCCGTAGTAACCGGAGATCAGTATTCGAACCATTTAATTGATCTGCCTTTCCAGCGTTTTATATATCTTATACCCTGCTTCAAAAATTATAATTCCTGCAATTCCGACGGCGATACCAAAGAGAAGAGAGAATCCTGTTCTGGCAAAACCAAGATACAGAGGTGTCCTGATATGCATGAAGGTATTGGCCACAGAAGTCATCCCGATCACGGAAGCCAGCCCGAACAGGATCGGCCACAGCTTGAATCTTCGAATCGAGGTGTAGACGAGCATCATGACCGACGGGAATGCAAACAGGAATTCCTTGCTTCTCGGCCTCGCAATGAGATCGTCCTCCAAAGCATTTCTGAAAATCATCTCAAGATTGGAAACCTCGATGGAGGAATCGTGTCCGGTTCTTTCCATGTAGTAATAGCCCACTCCCAGAAGAATCACTCCCAGAATGACCATCCAAACCCTGATGCTGGCGTTCATCATTTCCTTAAGGTCCTGATATTCCAGTGTCCCCGGATGCTTCTTGCTCGTCCCGAATCCGTAATAGGCAAGATAGGCGGCGATAAAGAAAACAAGGGGTAAAAGCTGAGCCAGTTTGACCCCCCGGAAAATATCGATTTCCAGCATATAATTCACAGATGAAATCGGCGCAGCGGTCATCATTCCCCCGATAAGTGCAATTGCAACACTGCATGCAAGAGTCAGAATCCCAAGACCGGCAATCCGATGCAAACGTTCCGTTCGGGGAAGTGTATCGGCAAATTCCTTGCTCTGCCTGACAATGTATAAAGTCGCCGCACAGGGAAGAATCACTGCAGCGGCAAAGGAAGTGATCAGCTCCGCATAACCCGGCATGGCAGTATACGCGCCTGCGGCGGCGATTGCCCCCAGTCCAAACAATACTGCCTTAAGCTTCCTTCCGATGGGCAGAATTGTCCTGATCAACAGTACCGCCGCTGCAACACAGCCCAGTGCTGTGATCAATTTTGCCCAGAGCCCGACCTGATATGGTTCCATGACGGAGGCCTTGTTTCCGAACACGATATTATGCTCGCTGAGCCTCTTCTCCAGATTGCTGAACATGGTCCGGTATTCTTCCGGGTCCGTGACATAAACATGCTGGTCCTTGAATTCCTTGATCGGCTTGAAATAGATCAGCCGGATGTTTCGCTCCACAACTGCGCGAAACAGTGTGTTCTCGATCTCCTTGGCTCCTTCATACCCGTAATACTGGTACCGGTTCTGAATATAGTCCCAGACACTGAAGATCCTTACCGCATCATAGCCGGTACTTCTGACAATATCATTGACTCCGTACTGGAGAATATGCTGCAGCTGGGTCGTATGCTCGACCATTCCGATGGTGGTATGGTTCTCTGTGATATAATCCCGGGCAGTATCGATACCGTCGTCAAAACCGATGACACTCTCTCCGCCGACGATGAGATATTCCGGTGTCCTGGCAAGCTTCCCGTAGCTGTCAATGACGGCTTTTGCATATTTAGTATCGTTCCAGCTTTCATAACTCGCCGTTCTAGGGATAATGTCCATTTCCGCTTCCTCAACGATTTGAACCTTGGACGGCAGCAGTCCGAAATTGAGGTACATCAGTTTTGAACTTACGATTTCATCCTTTTCAATAAAGCCTTTTTTGATCGAGCTCATTAATTTGTATTTTTCCGAGTAAAGCGTCTGCTTGGCAGTGCCGTTCAAAAGGATATAGCCGCCGTTACCGGTTTCCTTTATAAAGAATTTCTCCGGACGGTATCGCTCCCTGACGCCTCCGGCTACAAAATCGAAAGCTTCGGCCGAAGCGGCCTCAATCAGAACGTCATATCGATCGAAACCGAATTGGTTTAGTTCTCTGATAAAATCAGCGGGATATTCCGATTCCCAATCCGCGTCTCTCATGACGATGTCCATCACATTCGCATGGATGGGCAGATCCGTATATTCCATGAGGCTCACCATGCTTTCCTCAGCAAGGCCGACTTTATTGATCCCCATTTTTTTGAATTCATTGAGCCACCACGAAATATCATGTTCTGACTGGTCCGCCATAGCTTTGATTTCGTTATAGTCCAAAACAATATCATACGTTTTGTTTTTTGTCTCTACAGAAACCCTTCCCCCGATTGTGATAAATGCAACAATTACCGCAATGGCAATGATGGCAAGTAAAATCTTGTTTTCCTTGACTAGCAGTTTCATCCCCTGTATTCCTTCCCTTTATGTATAAATGCACTTTTTACATTGTACCTTTTTTTACCTCCGTAGTAAATAGCGGTAACCCGAAAATTTATAACAGGTATAAAATGCCAAAAGCGAAAAGGAGGATTCCTTTTCGCTTTCATTTTTATTGTATTGAATAAGACCCGCGAACCATAACGAAGAGATCCGTTATTGCCTGGATCCCTCTGCCATCGTCCCTCGGAACCAGCAGCAGGTGATTCTGGCCTACAACCTGGCCGGTCATCAGATCCCTCCCCGCCGTGATATCGGAAACACCGTTGGCGCCGTTGTCGATGGCGGTCGCCTCGCCGCTGCGGAGAATCATCTCCGTGCCTCCCTTACCGAACAGCTTCTGTCCGGCCGCCACTTCTACGACTGCATATGATGAGCCTGAAGCCGTACCTCCGCCTTTCAGCTGTGCTATTTGACTGTCCACATAGCTCTTGGTCACCACCGGATCGTCTTCTGATCCCGGTGTGCCGGCCGCGGCCGCCGCCGCAACCGTCACGGCGAATACTGAAAAAATGATTACCAATCCTGCTGCAATTCTTTTCATGTGTTCCTCCTCGTTCCAATCGATCTGTCAGATTGGAACCGTCGTTAGAATTCAATCATACCTAAACTGATTGTGAGTGCTTCATTTACTTCTGAAATAATATCTTCATCAACTTTGCCGATTTTTTCTTTTAAACGCTTTTTATCGATGGTTCTGAGCTGTTCCAGCAGCACTACCGAGTCCTTGTTTAATCCGTGACCCAGAGCGCCGATTTCAACGTGGGTGGGCAGCTTTGCCTTATTTATCTGAGAGGTAACCGCCGCTACGATGACCGTAGGGCTGTATTTATTTCCAATATCATTCTGCACGATAAGAACCGGTCTGACTCCGCCTTGTTCCGAGCCAATGACGGGACTTAGGTCTGCAAAAAAAATATCGCCTTTCTTAACTATCAAGTCATTCACTCTCCACTAAATAATTTACATAGCTTTCCAATTCTCTTCTATCCTGATCAAGTCCTTCCTCAGAAAGACTCAAATTGAGCATTCCCATTTCCTCATATCCGGCCTTCATACCGTTGATCATTTCTGATGACAGGCCATTTTCAACTTTTACAAAATCAGACATTTGCTCACCTCAAACAATTCCCTGCAGCACTACGCTGCCGACAACAACATTCTGTCTTTATTATAATTGCTGTCGCTGTTTCGTGTCAAATGCCTTATTTCTCCAACGTTTCCTGCGAATCCAGGCTGCTCTTAACTGCCAAGGCTACCATATTTGCTATGTCTGAAGCGATTAAACCATACTCTCCCATCCTGCCTGAAGCCAGATCTCCTGCCAGTCCGTGCAGGTATACTCCTGCCGCCGCAGCAGATTCCGAATCCAGGCCTTGCCCTGCAAGGGCTGCAATGACTCCGGTAAGAACGTCACCGCTCCCTCCGGTCGCCATGCCGGGATTTCCTGTTGTATTAATATATGTTTTTCCATCCGGTGTTGCCACTACACTGCCGGCACCCTTCAGTACCGTTACCGCTCCGGTGACAGCGGCCAACTCCCTCGCAGACTTTTGCCTGTTCCCGTTGATTTCTGCGGCACTGCAGTTCAGCAATCGCGCTGCCTCCCCCGGATGGGGCGTTATGATCAGCTTTGCCCTTGCATCTTTCATAACTCCCGGTTCATCCCGCAACAGATTGAGTCCATCCGCATCAACCACGACCGGCTTGTCCGTAGTAAACAAAATTTTCTTTATCAAATTGCCATTTTTAATCTCATCCCCTAACCCCGGACCGATGGCAATGGCCGAGTATTGCATCAAATCCTCAAATAAACGCTCCCGGGTTATACAAGTCGCTTCCGGCACTCCGATCTGAATGATTGGAAAAAGTTCTTCCGGTATGGAAACCCTGACAAGACCCGCCCCCGTTCTCAACGCAGCCCTTGCGCATAATACCGCGGCTCCGGCCATACCTGCGGATCCTGCGAAGACCAGAATCTTTCCGCAATCGCCCTTATGTATATCCCTATCACGTTTCTTAATTAAAGTATTGACATAAGCCTGCGTTATTAAACCTTTATTTTTCATTTTTTCTATCTCTCCTGTTTCCTCTATATCATAACCAGATCATAACAAAAAACAAAAAATATAAAAAGCGGAATAACAGAAATTCCTAAATATCAGGAAAGCGATATTACCGCATAATAAAAAAAGGGGATATTATATCCCCAATATCAGCGATGCCAAAGCAAAATATGTGATGACCGATACCATATCAGTCAGGGAAGCGATCATTGGACTGGCCATGAGTGCAGGGTCAATCTTTACCTTCTTTGCAGCCATTGGAAGCATGCTGCCTATCGTTTTCGCCGCCATAACAATGAACAGCATGGCGCAGCATACAGTAAGAGCTACCAGTAATCCTTGCCCCTCAAGCCAGTAGATTCTGGCAAAATTCAAAGCGCTCAGGATAATACCGATAAAGAAGCTTACCCGGAGTTCCTTCCACAGCACCTTCAGCGCATCGCCCGTATCGACGTCTCCAAGCGCCAGACCGCGGATCACCAGCGTTGCTGACTGAGACCCTGAATTTCCGCCGGTCCCCATGAGCATCGGCATGTAGGTAACAAGAACAATCACCTTAGACAAAACCGATTCGAAGCTTGAAATGATACCTCCGGTTATCACATAGGAACACATGAGGACAAAAAGCCAGGGGATTCTATTTTTGATATGCTTCCAGACGCTCATATCCAGATACTCCTCGGTGGATACGGCCACACCGGCCATTCGCTGAAAGTCTTCTGTGGTTTCTTCGTCAATGACATCCAGGATATCGTCCACCGTAATAATCCCCACCAGCCGATGTTCGTTATCAACGACGGGAATCGCCAGAAAACCATACTTTTTAAAGGTGTCCGAAACATCCTCCTGGTCGTCCAGCACATTTACACAGATAATATCCTCGTGCATCAGTTCATCCAATCTGATATCGTCGTCGGATACAACCAGAGTTCTAAGGGATACGATACCCAGCAGCTTTCTCCCGTCGTCTTTTATATAGCAGGTATAGACTGTTTCGCTGTCCATACCCTCTCTTTTGATATATGCCAGTGCCTCCGCCACTGTCATATTCTTTTTCAAACTGATATAGTCCGGCGTCATCAGGCTGCCTGCGCTGGTTTCCGGATAATTTAAAAATGTATTGATGAGATGCCGCTCTTCCTTAGTTGTTTTCTCTAGAATTTTATCAACAACGTTGGCCGGCAGTTCTTCCAATACGTCGATCATATCGTCAAAAGCAAGCTCATCAATAATGTGCCGGATTTCCCGGTCTGTAATCCCTGAGATGATTTCGATCTGATCGTCGATGGGAAGATATGCAAAGACCTCGGCAGAAACATCTTTTGGAAGCGTGCGAAACAAGATGATCGCCTTTTCAATGCCGAGTTCCTCGATCACCTCTTCCAGAATTTCTGCGATATCTACCGTATTGTTCTTTAATATTTCATCCCTTGCTCTGCTGTATTTTTTTGCTTCCAGGAATTTTATAATTGTCTGAATTGTTGCATCCATTGCAAATTCATTTTCCATGGGTCTACCTCCTTTACTGACATGAAACTCTTGAATCACAGATACTATGATTCATGGATTTTACTGCGAAATGAACCCCGTTGACATAAAAAGAACGGCGAACTCATGTAGCGGAACTGAAAATTCCGCCTGCTTCGCATAAAAACTCCGAACTGTGTCACTGCAGGAAAATGGATACGATCCAGGCTGAAGCGGTAAACAGAAGCAAACCGCCTTAGCGGCGCCCGAAAGCTACAGTGAAAGCATGGACTTTACCATTTTCAAATAACATATTCATCCGCTTGTGACTCGGTCCTAAATCCATTACTCTCACTCCTTCATAGATAAAATAGACGGGTCAGGCTCTCCGCTGTATGTCTGCTGCCAACCCTAAAAAATAATGGTTAGTAATTAAACTAACCATTAAATTATACTCTAATATGCTTTGAAATTGCAAGCGGTTTCACTCAATTCCCGTAGAAATTTGTCTCTTGACGCAAAATGATTCTCATATGCTTACAGCTCAAGGACTGCTCCCGTGTTGGCTGATGTTACGAGCTTGGCATATCTTGCAAGATATCCGGACTTCACCTTTGGCTCCGGCTTCATAAAAGCGGCTTTTCTGGCAGCAATTTCTTCATCAGATAACTCAACAGAAAGCTTTCTGCCCGGAATATCAATATGGATGATATCCCCGTCTTTCAACAGACCGATGAGACCGCCGCTCATCGCTTCAGGGGAAACATGACCGATAGATGCTCCTCTCGATGCTCCGGAAAACCTGCCGTCGGTAATCAGCGCCACATCCTTGTCAAGGCCCATTCCGGCAATAGATGAAGTCGGCGACAGCATTTCGCGCATTCCCGGTCCGCCCTTGGGCCCTTCATACCGGATCACAATTATATCGCCTTTCTTGATCTTCTTGGCCCAGATCGCCTCTGAGGCTTCTTCTTCCGAATTGAAGACCACTGCAGGTCCGGAATGAACAAGCATCTCCTCTGCTACCGCCGATTCTTTCACGACAGAGCCATCCGGAGCCAGGTTGCCTCTCAGAATTGCCAATCCCCCGCGATTTCTGTAAGGCTTGTCGATGGACATGATCACACTGTTATCCTTTATCTCACATGATGAAATATTCTCTCCGATGGTCAATCCCGTTACGGTCATACATCCTTTATCGATGAGATCTTTTTTCGTAAGCTCATTCATCAGCGCAGGAATTCCTCCGGCTCTGTGAAGATCTTCGATATGGTGATGTCCGCTTGGGCTGATCTTAGCGATATACGGCGTCTTTTCACTGATCTGGTCAAAGAGTTCCAAATCCAGTTTGATACCGGCCTCATGGGCGATTGCGGGCAGATGGAGCACGGTGTTGGTCGATCCAGCCATGGCCATATCTACGGCAATGGCATTTTGAAAGGCCTTTTCCGTAAGAATATCTCTCGGCCTGATATCTCTCCTGACCATTTCCATCACTTTAACTCCGGCCATCTTGGCAAGCCGGATTCTTTCGCCGGTATCTGCCAGCGCGGTGCCGTTATACGGAAGGCCCATGCCGAGCACCTCGGTCAGGCAGTTCATGCTGTTTGCCGTGAAGAGGCCAGAACAGGATCCGCAGCCGGGACATGCATTTAAAGCAACCTCCTCCAGCTCATCCTCCGTGCAATCACCGTTTCTGAAGGCGCCGATTTTTTCCATGATGCTGTTGAAGTCCAGAACCATTCCGTTGGAATACCCGGCTCTCATCGCACCGCCGCTTACCACAACGGCAGGAATGTTCAGCCTGGCAGCGGCCATCAGCATTCCCGGCACGATCTTGTCGCAGTTGGGGATCAGCACCAGTCCGTCAAAGGCATGGCCTTTTGCCATAGCTTCAATAGAATCGGCCACAAGTTCCCTGCTCGCAAGAGGATATTTCATTCCGTCGTGGCCCATGGCAATCCCGTCGCAAATCCCGATTGCCGGAAATTCTATCGGCGTTCCTCCGGCCATCGAGACACCCTTCTTTGCTGCATCTGCGATTCGGTCAAGATGCATATGACCCGGAACAATTTCATTTTGTGAGTTTACGATTCCGATCAGCGGCCGGTCTATTTCTTCACGAATATAGCCCATTCCGTAAAACAGGGTACGCACCGACGCGCCGGAAGGGCCGTTCTTAATCTTATCACTGTTCATGCTGTTTACCTCCATCTATCCTTTCCTCGTCTCTTCACGGCTGTTCCCCAATGAGAAGAGGGTATAAATAATTGTAATCATTATAGCCTAAAAGATAACCGAGGTCAAAAAATAATTCGTACTGTAATAATTCCGTTATTGAAATGGGATGAATATTTATGCATCGCAGAGCACCGCTTCAAACTGCTGAAACTGGTACAAGCATGCTAACATTTTGTAACTGTTTTGCTATGTTATGAATATTTTGATTTTTCCGTCTAATGGGTGTAGAATTGTGTTGTAGAATATTATGGTAATTTTTTTGGAGGTGAACGATTTGAAGAGCAAGGTAATAAGTGTTTTCCTCGTATTGGCGCTGATCACCGGAAGTGTCGGATTCGCATTTGCTGACACTGCATACACGGTCAAGGAAGGCGACGTACTGTGGAAAATAGCCCAGAAGTACAAAACAACCTGGCAAGCTTTGGCAGAATATAATAAGCTTGCGGATCCGAACCTGATTTTTGTAAATCAGAAGATCGCCATTCCTGACGGAAGCATCGCCCCCGCACCGGCACAGCCCGAACCGGCTCCCGCGCCGGTCCAGGAACAGCCGAAAGGCGTCCAGGTTCCGGATGCAGTAAAGGCTGAATATGAAAAATTCCTTGCTGCCGTAGATCATGAGTATGCATACGATATTGCGATGGAATTATCGATGAATCCGAAATACTGGTCCTCCAGCATCGGAAGCAGAACGGCAGGCAGTGATGCAGAGCATGCCGCAGCGGATTATCTGCTTGCAGAAATGAAAAAGCTGGGTTTGGCTGAAACGGAAAAAGTCGCCACCAAGGTTGACAAATGGCAGTTCAACGGAGCGTCACTGACCTTTGAGGGGGACAGCAAGGTAATCCTTCCCCACTCCTATGCGACTGCTGCCACTCCGAAGGCCGGAATCACCGCAGAAGTCATTTTCGTTGGCGACGGTACCATGTACGATTATGCTGATGTCGATGTGAAAGGTAAAATCGTATTGATTGACCTGGACCAGAGAGCCAACTGGTGGATTACATACCCCATGCTGGAAGCGGAATTCCAGGGGGCAGCCGCTATCATGAGCGCCAATGTGGGCGGTTTTGCCCAGATCAGCAAGGATGCCTTGAATTGTCAGGATATCTGCGGACCCACCAGCATCCCGTGTGTCAGCATCAGCCTCAACGATTCAGAATATATCAAGGCCAAGCTGGAAAAAGGACCAGTAACGGCAACTCTAAAAGTCGATAATATCGTCGAAGAGAACGGCACCTCATTCAACGTGGTCGGAAAGATCAAGGGTAAGAGCTCCGACCAGCAGATCATCATCGGTTCTCACTATGACATGTATTTCAAAGGCTTTCAGGACAACAGCTGTGCGGTCGCCCTGACTCTGGCAATGGCGAAAGCAATGAAAGACAGCGGTTATGTTCCGGATAACGATATCATAATCTGCTGCCACGGCTCCGAAGAATGGGGCGCATCCTACACCCAGTTCGACTGGACCATCGGCGCCTGGAATATGATCAATATCGCCCATCCGGAATGGGTCGGAAAGACGCTGGCCTTTGTGAATTTTGAGCTTCCCGCTTATGAATTCGCCGATTATACCAGTGTATATTCCGCTCCCGAAATGTTCAGCATGATCGACTATTTCGTAAACGAATACCCGCTTTCACCAAAACCGGTCAACTGTTTCCCTGCCGGAGTCAAGACCGCGGGCTATCAGACCTATACTTACTCCGACGACTTCTCTTATTATGCAGCTGGCGTACCCTCCACGGTAAACGGCTTCCTGCTGCAGGAGGATATGGAAACGGTATTTCCGTTCTATGTGGAACGATATCATTCCAATTTTGACGATCCGAGCACCTACAACAAGGACGTTATGGAGTTCAATATCAAGTTTTACGGAGCCCTGGTTTCCTATATCGACAAAACTCCGGCCCTCTATCTGGATTATACTGCCCAGTATGACAGGCTTCTGGCAGCACTTGATGAGGAAATCTGCACCGATGCCGGCGGAAATACGGAAGCTTATAAAGCCGCCCTGGGCAAGCTGAAGGGATCAGCCGAAAATGCAAAGCAAAAGATCCTCAGCCTGAACAAGGATTACAATGCTGCCGTAATATCCGGAGACAGCGCTAAGGCGGACCAATTGAAAGCCCAGGCAAAGGCACTGAACAAGAAAAACCTTAAGGCGTTCAAGTATGCCCAGGATGAGTTGCTCGGATTGATGTACGAGGCTCCCGTCGTTCCTCACGAAGCTCCCCAGTCAAATATTGGACTGATGCAGGAAATCGTTACCTTACTCAGGGCCGGCGACGTTGTTACCGCTGCAGATGAGTACGCATGGCAGGTAAACAATGTTCTGGAATGGTACAATATGTACTTCAGTCCGGAAGTCATCGCCCAGTTTAAAGATATGTTCTGGGGCAAAAGCAATCAGAACAATCTGTACTGGGGAACCGGAAAGAACTTCACTCCTGCTGACGTGGAAGCGGCAACCCGGGGCCTAATGGAAAAATACGAAGCAGAGAACGGTGATTTCTCAGCGGAAATCGCCATCTATGAAAAAGCAATCAAGGACCAGCAGGCGATTCTTAAAAGCAAGCTTGCAGGAGAAACGGAAGCGATCCTCAAACTGGCGGCCATGCTGGACTGATTGGGGAAAAGCATATATCATCTACGAGTATAAAAAGGTTCTGCTTTCCGGCAGAACCTTTTTGAATATTATATCGTTAGAATTGATTTATTGTTTGAATTGTTGTATCGTTTGAATTTATAAAGATTTGTTTCGATTGACTGATACAAATAGCTTATACAAAACCGAACAGCTTCGGCAGGAACAGCGACAGTCCAGGAACATAGGTTGTGATGATCAGGGTCGGGATCCATGCGAAGAATATGTAGTACATGGTCGGCCTCATCATCTCATTGATTGGCGCATTTCCGATTCTGGCGCCCAGGTACAGGAACGGAGCCGTCGGAGGAGTCACACATCCAAGGCCCAGGTTCACGCCCATAATAGCCGCGAAGTGGACCGGGCTGACGCCCAGCTGCATCACAACCGGCAGCAGGATCGGCGTTGTCAGCAGAATGGCGCTGGTGTCGTCCATCAGCATGCCGATGATGATCAGGAACAGGTTGACGAACAGTATCAATATGAAAGTATTCTGCGTAATCGAGGTCATGGCATCCAGAATCATTTGAGGAACATTTTCCATAATATAAAGTCTGGAAAGCATCATAACTGAAAGGAGCATGACCATAACGACTCCGGCCGTGGTGCTTGCGGTTACCAGAGCATCTTTAAATGTTTTTTTGTTCAAGCCTTTATAGAACCAGATCCCGATGGGAACCGTATAAACGACGGACACCGCAGCCGCTTCGGTAGGCGTCAGGAAGCCTCCGTAAATACCGCCAAGAATGATAATAGGAGCCACCATGGCCGGAAGAGCCCTGGTAGTCCGTTTTCCGAGCGTCTTGACATATACATCCGGCGGCATCGGATCGCGAAGCTTGATATCCTTACACTTGCGAAGCTGCCAGAGAGTCGTCAGGCTCAACAGAATCACGAGAATAATACCCGGAATTACAGTAGCCAGAAAACACGCCAGCACGGATTGACCGCCGATGAACGCATACACGATCATGTTCAGGCTCGGCGGAATCAGCAGGCCCAATAGAGATGCGCTCGAGATCAAAGCGGCCGATACACCGCGGGGATAACCGGCTGCTTCCATTCTCGGCAGCATGATTGTTCCGATACAGGAAAGTGTGGCAAATCCGCTGCCGGAGATGGAGCCGAACAGCGCGCAGGAAATGACCATGACCGGTCCCAGGCCCCCTCTGATGCGGCCGACAAACATTTCAACCCAGTTGATCAAGCCCTCTCCGATTCCGCTTTTCTCCATGAGGTTTCCCGCCAGAATAAAAAGAGGAATCGCGACCAGGATCAGCGAACTTACTTTGCTGAACCCATAGGGCAGCAGAAATGTATAATCATACCCACCCCCGACAACGATGACCAGTGAAGAAGCAAAGAAGGCAAAGGGAATCGGAACTCCCACCAACAGTACTATGATAAGTACAATAACCGCGATTAGTACGAGCATCTCCTATACCTCCTTTATGTCATGTGACGATGAGTCGATGGGAATTGTCTTCGTTATATATTTGCCGATAAAGGCTTTGACTTCATCATATAAATATACCGCATTGTAGAAGGTAGCCACTGTCAAACCAAACAGCAGGGATGACTGGGAAACCGTCATGGGAATTCTCCAGACCGGCGTTTTATTTTCCATAATAATCGTCCATTGGAACAGCTGCAGAGCCCATAATAAAAATATGATTCCCAAAACAAGTGACAGTGTATTTCGGACCATTGCCACCATTGATTTCGTACGGCCTTCCGGCATCATGACCACAATAACGTCAGCCTTGATATGACTGTCCTCGAAGCTGCCGTAGGCTGTACCGAGCATGTAGAGCCAAAAAGCACAGATAATGAGAATCTCCTCATAACCGAGGAAATTGATGTTTAAAGCACGAGTGATAACCGCAGCGAATGTGATCACTGTGACCAGGATTGATGATACGACCAGACCGAAGCGGAGAAACTTGGCCAGAGCTTTCCAAAAGGCCGTTTGTTCCAGTTTATTCATGAATTGTCTCCTTTCTTGTCAAGATCAAATCAAAGGGAAGGATCAGCCTTCCCTTTGATTGAGTTATCGTCTATGGAGAAGAATCTCGCTACAGTTTATCTACTTCCGCTCTCATTCCATCCATAAGCTCTTTTCCCAGAAGTTCTTCCAGCTTCGGCCATGATTTTTCACGGACAAAGTTTGCATAGGCGTCGATTTGTTCCGGTGTAAATTCTACAACTTCCACGCCGTAATCGTCAGCCAGCTTTTTCATGTAGACTTTTTCATTCTCTTTTGCAAGTGTAAAGCTCTTTTCGCTTTGTCCCTGGAATACTTCGATCACGATCTGTGCATCTTCCGGAGAAAGCTTCGCCAGAGATTTCTCGCTGACCACATAGCTGGTCGCTTCGGCATGGATGTAGTTGACATACATATGCTTGATTACCTGACCGACCCATGCGTAGTTGATATTCGGGGTACCGCCTACCCATCCGTCAACAACCTTTGTCTGAATTGCGGTCGGAACTTCCGCATAAGGTACGGTGATCGGGTTAAAGCCGAGATCTTCCTGGGCGACTCTGAATGTGGCCATGGCAGGACTTCTGGTCTTTACCTTTTTATTGGTGCCCGGGGTCATCATATCGTTTGGCTCTGCAACAAAGGCCATACCGATGAAGCCCTCAAGAACAATACCGAGGAACTTGACGCCATTCTGTTCGGTCAGCTCCCCAAGTACTCCGGACAAATAGGAATCAGGAGCAAAGAGGATTGCCGCTTCTTCAAAGCTCTTCGCATAATAAGGTACATAGGCGGCACCAAGTCTGGCATCCAGAGCATCCGGAATGGTGATCTGGCCCAGGTCAATGGTTCCTCTTACGATTTCTTCATAAACGGTTTCATATCCGCCCAGCTGGCTGGCCGGGAAATATTCTACTTTAACCCGTCCTTCTGTTCTCTCCTCAACCAGTGCGCAGGCCTCCTCGTTCAGTCCCGTTGCGATATGCTCCAGCGGAGCGTCAGAAGCCAGTCTTAAAACAACAGGTTTGACAGTATCTCCTCCGCCGCCGGATTCAGCTCCGCCGCCTCCTCCGCCGCAGCCCGTAAATCCGGTCAGAATCAAGGTCAATGTCAGTAAAATTGCAATCAGTTTCTTCATTCTCTTCTTACTCCTCCCTAAAAAAAAATAGCTAAAATGATTTAAGCTAATTTTACGATTATTCTGAAAACTTCACAATACCATTTGGGCATGCTTAAGATTCCTTTATATAAAATTTTAAGTTATTTTAAACTTGCGGTGTAAAATTTAATCTTTCTTTAAACTTCTTTTCCATATTGGTCCCGGTACCGGACGATCTTTTCCCGCGTTTTCATATCCGTAACGAAGGTCAGGCTGCAGGAAACAAAAACGATGGCGTTAACCGCCAGCGCAAGAACCGCACAGTAACTGATATGCCAATTCGTTGCAGCGGCGGCGGCGATGAGCACGAGAATCCCCGCAGCAACTCCGCAGGCTGCAGCCTTTCCGTTGGAACGGTTCCAGAACAGTGCTCCCACAGCCGGCACAAAGATCTGAGCCGTTCCGCTCATTCCAATAGTTCCGGTATAGATAATCATAACAGGATTATTCAAAAGCAGGATGTAGGCAGTCGCAGAAATGATCAGGACCGCCCACTTCCCGACAGAAACAAGTTTCTTTTCTGATGCGGATTGATTGATGTATTTTTTATGGATGTCCATGGTATAGACTGCCGCAATCGCGTGGATCTGAGAATTTGCCGTAGAAAGCGCCGCAGACGCCACACCGCAGAACAATAGCGCGCTTAAAACCGCATCGCCGTGTTCCCAAAGCATGATCGGAATGATGCTGTCAGTCTGTGCGACTCCCGGCGCCAGTATAATACCTGCACTGCCGGCAAACAGGGTTCCGAGGCATTGTATCGCGGCGAGGCTGATAAAGATCGGAATCAAGTCAAAGCTTTTCTTTTTTTCCGCAGAATAGCACCGGATCCACATGGGAGGCCCCATGAGAGCTCCGATGGGCACGGTGATAAACATCGCAATCCAAAGAAGAGAACCTGCATTTTCCTTGGGCCCGGGCAGCGTCACGTTGCTCACATCCAATTCTGAAATGGTCCGGAAGACGGTTTCGATTCCTCCTGCTTTGTGAATCAGAAAAAAACCGATGGAAAGCATGGATATAAAAAGGCAGATGCTGTAAAAAATATCCGTCAAGGCAACAGCGCGCAAACCGCCGGCCCAAAGATAGATAATAATGATCAGGTAGAAAATCAGTCCGGATACTCTCCATGGTATCAGACCATTGGATGCGATCTCGATGATATATGCGCCTCCCGACAGCTGAATCTGGAGGTAGGGAATGGTGAAAATGATCATGACCACGGTTACGATGATGTTCAAGGGTTTGAAATTGTAAATATCGCTGAAGAAATCCGTGGGAGTGATATAATGGTTCCTTTTGCCGTAATACCACACCCTTTTTCCGATCACCATGAACAGCAGCCCGAATAAAACATCCCAGGCAAAGGCAGTCATGTATACGGGACCCATTTCATAGAAGTACCCGCTTGCTCCGAGAAATGCGAAGGCACTCATCCAGGTTGCATACACCGTAAAAATAAGCATAAATGTCGGCATGCTTCTGCTCTGGACAAAAAAGTCCTCTATGGTTGGAACCGACTTGTTTCTGGCAATTTCTGCAAAAATGAGAGGAATAAAAGCGAATGCAAATACGATCAGCAATACCGGAGTTGACGCCACCATATCATTAACCTTTCCTTTTTTCTTCTGAATTTCTCTTTATTATATCACGAGTTTCCTTTATAATAAAGTGATGCCTTAAATCATGATACAATAGTAAAATTATTCCATATTGCGGGAGGAAAGTCTATGTATCTTCCAAGCGTTATCTTTCCGTTTATCATTCTTACACTGTTGATGTCCTTTGTATATTTTTATATGTTTGCCCGGGGCCAGGAGCGGTATGTCCGGTACTGGAGCTTCTGCTGGATTGCGTATTCCCTGAGCCTGCTTTTTCTGATTCTGTCCATTAATAACGGTATCGTGGAACTTTTGGAGCTTCGCAAAATATTCGACCTGCTGAACATCCTCTTCCTGCTCTACGGGGCCTATGCCTTTATGCATACTCAGATTCCGACCTACTGGAACCGCTTTTTTCTTTATATTACCATGTGGTATCTGCTGGGCGTCTATTACAATTTTGATCACCTTTCCATCTACCTGCCCGTGTCCATCTATCAGATCATCATAACCTCCATTCTGTGCTATATCGTATATAAGTACTGGTCGGTACCTACCTTTGAGAAAACGCTCTGCATCCTGGTCTTCTTTATGTGGGGAGTCGGAAAAGCAGCACTATCAGCTTTCGAATTGTATTACAATGATTTGTCAACATTGTATCTGGTAGAGATCATTTTTTCCAATATCTTGAACTTTTTTATATTCGTTATATATCTTCAGAAAACAAGAGATGAGATTGCCATTGCGGACAGGCTGTATCGCATCATTGCAGAAAATGCAACCGATGCTATCTTTTATTACACTCTGAAACCAAGGCCTGCGTTTACCTACGTATCCCCTTCTGTCGAATCGCTTACCGGATATGGGCCTGCGGAATTCTACCAAAACCCAAGATTCTATCTGGAAATTACGGATTCTGAGCATTTCGAGGCCGTTAAATCCATATTCAACGGAAAGCAGCTTTCCGATACGGACAGCACCTTCCGACTGCATCACAAGAACGGTTCCACCTTCTGGGGGGAATTCAACAGCTCCATCCTCTACAAGGATGATATCCCCGTTGCGGTGGAAGGAATTATCAGAGACGTCACCCGAATGAAGAACGCCGAGCAGCAGCTTCGGTCGGCAAAACAATCGAGGGATCTGCTGCTTTCCTACATCTCTCATGAGCTGAAAACACCCATTACCTCCATCCTTGGGTATGTGAACGCTCTGAATGACGGCACCATCGATTCTCCCAAAGAGAGAGGCGACGCGATGGAGATCATCTCTTCCAAAGCGCTGCTGCTGGAACACCTGATCAATGACCTGTTCCAGCTTTCAAAGCTGGAAAGCAACCAGTTTTCTTTCAATTTCATGCATTTATCGGCGCTGGATCTGTCACAGCTGCTTATTGACGGTCATCTACTGGACGTCAAATCCGCCGGAATCAAGCCGGTTATTGAGCTGGATTCTCAGACATTAAATGATAAATATGTCATCGCGGATCCAAAGCGAATCGACCAGGTCTTCTCCAATATCCTGTTCAATGCAATCAAGTACACCAACGCCGGAGACAAAATAAAAATCAAATTCGGAAGCGACCAAAATCAAAAGAACTATACCGTCACCATATCGGACAGCGGCATCGGGATACCCCAGGAGGACCTACCCTATATCTTCGACCGCTTCTTCCGGGCGCATACCCCTGTCCGAACCGGTAAGGAGGTGGGAAGCGGCCTTGGGCTGACGATCTCAAAAGAGATTGTTCAAGCGCACGGCGGAACCATTTCGGCAAAGAGCAATCTGGGAAAAGGAAGTACCTTTATCTTCACTATTCCTGTTTATTATGACTAAAATTGTAAATTATAAATAAATCAAGGCGAATTCGATTTCGCGATTTCGTTGTTTCTATCCCTTAAATAATAAAGGAGTTGTAGCTATGGCCGGTGAAAAAATACTGATTATCGACGATGAAAAACCAATCAATGATCTGATCCGTTCCTACGTCATGAAGGAAGGCTTTATCCCGTTGTCCGCTTACAGCGGAAAGGAGGCCCTCGAACAGATCAAGACGGAAAAGCCGGATTTTATCATTCTTGATATCATGCTCCCGGACGTTGAGGGCGTTGATCTATGTATGGAGATTCGAAAAACAGATAATTCCCCCATTTTATTTCTTAGCTGCAAATCGGAGGAAATCGATAAAATTGTAGCACTGTCTGTGGGAGGAGATGATTATATGACCAAGCCCTTCCTCCCCGGAGAATTGATCGCACGGATCAAAGCGCACCTCCGAAGACAGAAATCCACAGGATCCGGTGCTGCAGAAAAAAATGAAGTTTTTGAATTTCCAGGGCTTGTAGTTAACATGGAAACCCGTGAGGTCTTCTCAGAAGGTCGGCCAATCAGCCTAACAGCAAAAGAATTTGATATCCTTCAGCTTTTTATACAAAATCCGAAGCGTATTTTTACGGCGGATCAGATCTTTGAACTGATCTGGAAGACCAACAGCCTTGGGGGTGACTCCCGTACTGTGATGGTCTATATCAGTACGCTGAGAAAAAAACTGGAAAAAAACACGGAAAGCCAGAAATATATCATCAGCATTCGCGGAGTCGGTTATAAGTTCAATCATAAGCTGATGGAATAGAATACAGTCGAATGGTTTTTATACTCTCAGATCACTTACTGATTTCTGCCCCAGTTATTCCTGTATGCATAAATGATCACACCGCATAGATAAAGCCACCAGAACAGAATATACGCATAGAAAAACGGCATGCCGAAAATAAACGGGTACGCTTTATCTCCTACAAAGAAAATCCCGGGGAATTCCAAGGCGCATAAGCCCAAAATGATAAGCAGCCATATGATCTTGCCTTTTGTTGTGAATTTACGCTTCATAGATATGCCCTTTCATATTCCGGGCGAAAGCCTCCGCCCTTTCTCCGACTCCTTCGATCTGTGCTAGGCTGTCTCCTCTGTTTGCTGTCTCCATCATAGCAAAACGGCTCGGAAGGATAAAGGTTTTGTTCATATTAAGCCCGCTGATCAGTTGCTGGGCGACGATATCCCCCCCGCTGTAACCCGAAACAATAATACCGAAGAGATATTTGTCATAGAATTTCGTCTTACGCAGCAAAGCGGTCAAGCGATTGATAAACGCCGCAAGATTTGCACTGATGGCATCGTTGTAGTTAGGGCAGACCATAACCAGCGCGTCGCATTCCATAATGGCAGGAAAAACCTGCTCCACGATGACCCCCCCGTAAATACAGTTTCCTGTCTCTCCGAAATGTCGGCAGGTCTTGTAAGGACAGCCGACGCAGTCCATAACCGTACCGTTTCTGAGAGAGATCTCCGTGATTTCGCAATCCGAAAGATGCCTCTGAACCATTCTCCACAAAGCAAGGGTATTCGACTTCTGATAATTACTGGCATGTAGCACCAGCACTTTCGGATGTTTTCTTCTTGGAGGGCTGAATTCCATTAGCTGCTTTACCAGCACTTTACCGGAATGTATGTAGGCCTGCAGGTTATCCACATCCAGTCTGGCAGCGACAAAGTTATAATTTTCCAGAGATCTGGTTCCTTCCACCAGCGGCTTTCCGGGAAAGGAGCATCCTGAAAGATTGGCGCTGAAGGCAAGCTCCCTTCCAACTGATTTGGTAAAGAGGTCGCTGCTTCCGTCAATGATGATGCCGCCCACGCTGCCTTCCAGACAGGATCTTTCCAGTCTGATTTTTTTCAGGATCGGATAAAGCTCGAGATTTATGCCAGACTCCCCCAGTGAAATTGCAAACAGGATCTTTTTATTTCTCAGAGTATCAAATTCCTCTACGGTAACTATTGTTTCATAAGAATATCCCTCAAGACTGCTCTCCAGGATTTCACTGAGACGCTTTGTTTTAATCCGTTCCCTGCAGCTGGGCCTTACCATAACAAGATCCGACATAGGATCACCTCCCGAACAGCAGATCGTACTGTCAGACGATCCGTTCCAATTCACGATAAGCATGCTCTATCCTGCGGAATAAACCTTCAGGCAGAGTCAGGGCTTCCAGTTCCGTTCCATCCTCAGTCAAGCGGTTTCTTGCCCCGAAAAAAACGCCTCCCAGATATGTGGAACTGTAATGCCATTCTCCCCTCATCGTCAGCAAGAGAGAAATTGCTCCTGAAGACAGTGCCGGCGCGATATAAGGCTTATACCCGATTTCCCTTATTTTTAAATTGGCTTCAACTGCCAATTTTGTAAGCTCTCTTGAAAGCGCATCATCATAATGCTCGATGCTGTTGGCGATCACCAGACCTTTCCCGTGGGGGCCGAAGGATCTGCCTTCCGTTAAAAAGGAACGGAAACGGGGCTCCCTCTTCGCGTAATAGGCTGCTCTGCTGTTCATGACTCCCAACCCGTAACCCTGAATCTGGTCAGCCCGAAGTCCTTTTCCGTCGAAGACACCGAATTCGCCTTGATTGCTTTCCATATAGGCGGCTCTGCAAAGCAGTTCCACCGGATCGGATACAACGGCAAAAAGCCCATGGAAACCTTTGTCTCTGGCCAGTTTTGCATAATCCCGTATGATTTCTCTGTTAGCGCCCAGCTGGATCATCCTGACATCGGCGATCTCAGTACCCACGGCAGGCACCAGTTTTGATGCACAGAAGACGAAGACATCACAATCAAACAGGTTTTCTCTTTCTACGATTTCCACCTCCGGAAGACGCTCATAATCCCAGGGCCAGGACGTCTGGTTCATCTCATATTCATAGCGCTGTGCAGCAGCCCCGTGATTGAAAATCCCGATCTTCGATATGACATCTCCTCCCAGAAGCTTCAACCCTGTGAGCAGAGCCCCCCCCACATCGCCAAGCCCCAGAATATTCACCTGCAATTTTTTCCTGAGGTCAAAGGGGGCTAACCTGGGTTCTTCTATGGGCAGCCCTTCTTTTTCTTTCAATAAATCTTTTAGGCAATACATAGTCCGTCTCCTGTCAGTACATAATACACAATTCTGGAGAGCTTGCTCCGATCTTCAAAGTATAAGGTTTGCCAGGCGCTTCAGCTGCTCAATATCATTGTTTATAAAGGCGGAGGGCGGGTGGTTCAGGTCATAGTTCACATTGAGCCCTTTATCGGGATAACGTGGAGAAAATACCGCCTCACTCAGCTTATTGAGAGTCAGGTTTTTTTCAAAGATCATCTGGTATTCTTCCTCCAGCGCAGTCAGGATATGATTCGCGTTTTCCAGACATGCCATGGAAAAATCATATAAAGCCGCCCTGGGAAGATCAATCATAAAGCTCGGCGCAACATAGGGCAAGATCATATTGACGGAAGGTATGATACCTGCATTGGTATGATCATTCCTGTTGATCCCGTCTCCCCCAAGAAACGGGTACAGACTTGATTCTACAAACCAGGATCTCAGGTTGGGTATGAAATAAACGCTGTCCGCCTGCCTTCCCTGAAGCGTCATCACATCTTTGCCCCTGCCGGAGAGTATTCCGACAATGGTCTTTCTCACATCGATCTCCTCCTGTCTCAGAAGGGGATCCAATTCACGCATCCGGTAACCCTTGTGAAGCAGATCGTCCACCAGCAAAACAGGCTTCCGGAACGATTTGATGGTTCTGATCTGGTTGATCAGCGGGGAATAATAGGGATATTCTGTGATACGGAACCGGTTGGCTTCGGATTCAAATCGCTTCTCCATCTGCAGCGATTTGGTTACGGTGTTGGGAACCGTCATACCTCTCAGAATATTACCGAACGGAACGCACATATACTCGCCTGTTTCCCCGGATTGGAGCAGTTCGTTGGGAACCCCGTTCTCTTTTGTGATCATATCAACAATCCGGTGGGTCATTACTCCCGAATCCAATGTCAGAATAAGATTTCCCGGGTAAAGCTTCGCCAGGGTCTGCTGTATTTTCCTGTGGGACTCTTCTATAACGCTCAAGATCTTGGGGCGCTGATTGAATGGCTCTTTCACCGTGGTCTCGATATCGCTGAGGAATGTGACAGGAAATTTCATATCCACTGCGTACAGGTCATCCGGCCCGTTTTTATAGACCGGCAGGAACCCCTGTCTTTCCAGAAGCTCAATGAGCTCCCGATCGGTATCTCCCAGATGATTGTGAAACATGGCATAGGTAAAATCGTTTTTGAGGCAGTAGGCCAGAGCCTCCGTCAGAGTAAGCTGCTCAGCGTTTTTAATCTGGGTTTCATTTGCAGCTGCTACCCCGGACAGGACAATGATTTTCCCCGATGTGATGCTTCTGACATAGGAGGCCAGCTTCAGACTTTCAAATTCGTCATACAGATCTGCCATACCGATTTCATGGAATGTTACGATGCCGGCGGGAATATGCTTCCGATTGCCGTCCCGAAGAATTACCGCATTTGTCCCCTTCCGCATGAGATAGGAGCGGATCTGCTCTTTATTTTCATGGTTTCGGAACAGAGTTTCCATTACCTCCTGCACCAGCTGTTTCTGAAAGCTGCCGACAATCTCAAACTCAATCCTTTTCGCACTGAACACAGCCTTAAAAAGAGGTTCTCTCAAATACAGACTGTTGTCGTAGATATAACTCTGCACCAGCGGATCGATAAGATCTGAAATATCTCGGTTGGAGTCAATATTCTCCCTGATCCTTGTGGAGCTGATTTCCTCGAGATTCGGCGGAAGGGTGAAGCATTTGATTTCTCCGGAAAGCATGGGATAGTCCTTTGGGTGGTTCGGTGTTCCGGCGTCCCCGTCCGGTCCGTTTGTACCATTTCGATTGAAAACGATGTGAGGAAAGCTATGAACGGAATTCTTCTGTCTGGGCGCCAGATAGGAGGATGCTTTATCGATGACGTCGCTCCCCACAGTGATGTAGATGCTGCGGTTTGGAAACAGCTCCTTCAGTCTTTCTAAATCAAAAGGGTTTCCGATGTTGATCGGGATCTCGTCCGGAAAAAGGAAAACATTCTTTTCATCCGCTACGGACATGCTGATGATCTGCCTGCGGATCATCTTGGGCTGTGCTTTTTTTGACCAAAAGAATTCGTCCACCGCAAGATATACTTCAAATCCGAGATTTCTGATTCCGTTGACAACCCCTTTGTGTCCCAGGGAAAAAGGATCGAAGCTGCCTGGGAAAAAAGCGATGTTCTCGGAGACAGACAGTGAGAATTTCTTGTATTGAAACAAATACTCAGAAATAAAACGATAAATGTGATTCAGAGAAGCGGCGCTGTTGAAAAAGGAAAGCTCCGACTCCCATTGACCGGTTATAAGCGTGAGCATTTTTTTATAAATGACAGAGAATACTTTCGACTTCTCATCCAGAGCCAATTTCGGAGATCCGAACAGGTACTGTCCAATGACCAGAAAAGCCTCCTGGCTCACTCCTTCCCGGTAATCCGACAAACCCTTGAGAATCAGCCCCAATATGATTTCTCTGCGCTTTTGGATGTCAGTGTCGCATTCATGAAATCGTTCCTGATACGAGGCATAATTCTGCAGCATAACGCCCAGCGTATCGAGTGTAACAGAACAGATCCGGTCATTGGTGCTGTAAAGCATCTTTTTCAGATCCTGAATCAATTCATCCAGCTCGTCGGGATGCAGATACATGGCAAGGGTTCCCAGATATTCCGGAATGTACTTGGAAAACTCGTATTCGCCGATTTCCAGACCTTTGCTCAGCTCGACGGCAATCTCGTTTCTTTGCGCAAGCGACAGCATGGGAATGATAGAAAGCAGCGCCTCCCCCGCCCGGTGACGGACCGCCACCCGTTCACTGACCTTGACAAGGTTGGAAAGATGTGCGGCAACCTGCAATGTCTGATTTCCCGGTTCCTTTGTGATCTGATCCAGCAGAAGCTCCAGATTTATAATTTTAATAATCCAGGGCGTCGCTGCCTTTAAGTTCTGAAGAAAGATCTCTGAGGAAACGGACGGGTCACTGCTTAAAAGAGTTTGAAGACTTTCTTTGTGTCCTCCGTTCTCATCGAGGCCTAAACTGCATAGGATCTTGTATTTCAGAAATGCTGCACTGATCTCCCCGGGCAATTCGATTTTGCCGAGACAGTCAAGAATCATGGAAAGGTAAAGCGTTCTGCTTTCCGGGTCCTTCGACAGACGGAGCATAAAGCGCAGGGCTGCCACACGTACCTCAACGGAATCCTTTTGCTGCATTCGCGCGGTGAACTCCATCAGCATCAGCTTATCGCCTCTTGAACAGGCCGTCATAGGCAGAGAGCCGGCGGAGTCCATCAGAATAAATGCAGTAGCGTCGTCAAGATCCTCTTTGCTATAATATGTCAGAAAGGTATCGAAATATTTTCTCCAGTCCGCTTTTTTACAGTTTTCCAGTACGAAACTTACGACAAATTTCAACGTGTAACCCAGCCATCTTCTGTGGTGTTCCGTAACCTTATGACCCGGCAGAATGATGAGCTTAAGATACTTTTCCCAAAGATCAATGCTTGTGATCTCATCCGTTTCGCGGTTAACTCCGTCGGGCAGCTCCTTCCTGTACTCCTCGTCGAAATGGATGATAATGTTTCCGATCAGGTCCGCGCTTTGACGTCTGATGTCCCCTTCTCTGTGCATCAGCATTTCATAAAGAAAATTCGCGGTCATAAGCTTCTGCTTCTGAGTCATGTAGGTAGAGTATTCCTGAAATATATTAAGGTAGGCCCTTATGTTCTTCCAGTTCTTCTCGCTTCTTGCTGATTCGATCAGGTCGCTGAACGAAGATTCGCTGTTGAATTTATGCATGACGATAATATTGTGTTTAACGGCGAGGTGTTTCAGGCTTCTGACAACTTCTTCGGGGTTGAACAGGGAGGCGTCCTTCTTCTCCGGCTGTCTGAGCTCGATTGTCGTAAGATCTGTATTGATGCCAAGGCCTTCCATATAATCCTCGAAGTCTTTCAACTTGGCATAAACCCTGACATAACGATCCCGTTTCGCATCATCTACATGATCCAGTTTATCAAGAATCACCTGAAAAGAGTCCTCCAGGCTGAAGAATTTGACAGCTTCTCTTCCGTCTGCCTCCTTGATGCTCTTGACCCTGAAATCTGCATAGATCAGAACAAGGGATTCTACGGAAAGATTCTCAAGCTCCAGGTCCCAAGTCGAATGATTCGTTGCGATGTGTCCGATTGACGGCATACGGTTTCGTCTGAAGTATTTATCTGTGTAGTAGTAGTGGAGATAGGGGATTCGCTTTGCCTCTTCGGGTTTACAGCCGTACTTGCCGATATCATGGCCGAACGCCGCACCGGATAGCAATGCCAGATCGATAGGAACACCCGCCAAAAGAAGCTGTTTGCCCGCATGCATAGAAATATAGTGGACGCCGGCAATATGAGCGAGCGTCTTATGCCTTGTTGCCTCTGATCCGAGTCTCATAAACTCGTAAATATACTGCTCCCGGATGATACCCATAAGCCTTCTGTACTCAGCTGCCGTATCTGTATTTTTAAAATCATCCTCCTCCAGAAACTCCATGTGCATTCGCGGACTGAAGGGCCTGTTTCTGATTTCGTACTGGAGGAAAGAACGAAGTACCTCCAGATAAAAGAGCTTCGCTGCATCATAAGGACTCGCCTGTTCTTTCTGGTATTTGTCGGGGAACAATCGTTCCAGAAGATCATCGTAAATGGAATGGAGCCAGCCAGCCTTCGGCTCTTCTGACAGTGATGCCAAGGCAGACCTGCACAGGCTTAACACGTCCCTGCAGCTAACCTTCTCCTTTTCCAGAATCGCTTTCACATCAGCTTTCCAGCTGTCAGACAAATGGATTGCTTCAAGCACGGCTTTTTTGGAAAGTCTGATGTTCTTCAGAAATTGTCTGTCAGTCAAACGGCTCACCAATTCTTTATGGAACTCCTGGTACATTTTTTCCTGCATGCACACCCCTCCAAACGAATCCTGGTTGCGAACTATCTGTACCCTTATTATGCAATCTTTCATAATGATTTACAATATAATTTACTATTTTATTCCACTGTCCTTCTGAAAATCACTGTTGAAACCAGATGATCTTCTGTATATTTTCGATAAATTCAGTCAACTTGTACCGATCAATCTGGTTGTATAAATAAAATATTAACAATACCGCAGATATTTTTGTTTGGAAAACACCCTGACAAATTACATTTAATGTAATTTCCACAGACTCCTCCCCAGACTGTCGTTCACTGCATGACAGCTTATAATCCCTTATTTTTCAAAGTGTCTAACGTTTTTCTGTTTTTGTATACAGAATAATGCATTCTTCTGTTATCTTGCCGATTTACAGTTAATTACAGTCGTGAATTGTCACAACATTTAAACTTGTTTTTTCGTGTTGACAAGGATATTTGCTGTAGAATATTATGGCATTGAAAGATTCTGCAGCAGAATTTACTGTGAAGTGCTCCGGCATGAATGCAGCCGGTTTCCATGCACAAAAAATATAATCGGCGCGTACGTCCAGATAGTGTTGATACGCGTTCATTCAGCCAATAAATAGGAGGTTTTACTATGAAACAGGAAGGATACAATCCTTTTGCAGCAGCACAAAGGCAATTTGATCACGTAGCGGATATGATTGATCTGGACTCGTCGGTCCGTGATCTTTTAAGACAGCCGAGCCGTGAAATTCATTTTACCATTCCGGTTAAAATGGATGACGGAACTACCAAGGTATTCAATGGCTACAGAATTCAACATAATGCTGCCCGCGGACCGGCTAAGGGAGGTATCCGCTTTCACCCGCAGGAAACGGCAGATACCGTAAGGGCTTTGTCCATGTGGATGACTTGGAAATGTGCGGTTGTTGACATTCCATTAGGCGGCGGAAAAGGCGGGGTTATCTGCGATCCCCATAATCTTTCCAAGGCCGAACAGGAAAGATTGTGCCGAGGTTATGTAAGGAAGATCGCCAGCATGGTCGGGCCGGTACAGGATGTTCCTGCGCCTGACGTTATGACAAACGGTCAGCACATGCTTTGGATGCTCGATGAATATGAGGCAATCACAGGAAGACATTATCCCGGAATGATCACAGGAAAACCTGTCGGTATGGGAGGCTCCCTCGGCCGTACCGAGGCAACGGGCTACGGAGTAATATATACCCTCAGAGAAGCTCTCAACGCATTACATATTGATCCCAGAGAAACGACTGCAAGTTTGCAGGGCTTCGGGAACGTTGCAGAATATGCCTCAAAGCTATATACTCAAATGGGTGGTCGTATCACAGCGGTTTCATGCTGGGACCAGCATGACAGCAAATCATATACGTTCCGGAAGCTGGACGGCCTTGATATTGAAAAGATGGTCTCCATTAAGGATTCCTTCGGTACGATCAACAAACAGAAAGCGAAAGAATTAGGCTGTGAAGTACTGGACGGTGATGAATGGATCGCACAGGATGTCGACATCCTTATGCCCTGCGCCCTCGAGAACCAGATTACAACCGATTCCTTCAGAAAGATCAGCAAAACTGTAAAAGTGATCTGCGAAGGTGCAAACGGCCCGACTTCTCCGGATTGTGACGCACTGATCAAAGAACGGAACATCTTCCTCGTTCCCGATTTCCTCGCAAATGCCGGAGGGGTAACATGCAGTTATTTTGAACAGGTTCAGTGTAATAATAATTATTTCTGGACGAAAGAAGAGGTTTTGGAAAAGCTGGATTCCAGAATGACATCCGCTTTCCAGGCTGTCTACAGGCTTTCCTGTGAAAACAGTCTGTATATGAGAGACGCCGCATATGTGATTGCAATCAACCGGGTGGCGGAAGCCGTAAAACTGCGCGGCTGGGTTTAGTCCTTCAATACGATTTCATTGCAGTTCAGACTATGTCCGCAGGATATAGTCTGGCTGTTTTTGTAGTATCCTTCGAGGTAGAAAAATGCAAAACGAAATAACAAATTTTGATATTGATTTTTTGAAAGAACGGGCAAAGGAACTGGAGACCCTTTATCGGGTCGATGAAGCATTACGAAAGGAATCTCTGCCGGATATCCTGACGGAAATCTGCAGAATTCTTCCGCGGGGCTTCTGCAACGTCCGTGCATGCACCATTACGATAACTTTGGATGACAAACTCTATCACTTCAAACCGATTCCGGAAACTCCGGAAGGTGAAATCCGGTCCGATATCCTTGTAAACGGACGTCTGCGAGGCCAGATTCGGGCACTATACACGAAGGATGCAATGGAGCTTTCCGTTCATTCTTTTCTAATAGAAGAGGAAAAGCTGCTGTCCGCCGTCGCCGCTAAAATCTCAAGCCGTATTCTGTGCGAGGAGCTGGAGCCGACAGAATCCAGAAGTAACTGGGGGGCAATTCTGCTGTTTCTGCAAAATACAGATCACTCCATGTTTTTATACGTCTGCGAAAAGATGCTGACTTTGCTGGCAAAAACGGACTCCGCCTGCATTGCCGATATCTTTAAAGACATGAACTGGTCGGAACACGAGTTCCAAGGGGAAATTAATTTTCCCAGGAGCGATCTTCCCGTGATGGATTCTGTGAATCTGGGCAAAAGCGTTTTTCAGGCAGCAAAAACCATTTTCGACGATTCTCAAATCTTTGATTATATCAATTTATGGATCTATCAGGGCAAGACCTACGAGCTGATTAAGCTTGTAGACAAAAAGGACTCCGGCGTCAAGGATATCTCCAAAGCATTGGTTCAATACCTGAAAGCGGTTAAAACCAACGAGATGTCCAGTAAGGCAACAAAGCGATGGCTGATCGTGGAACTGGTAAGAAGATTTCTGACCGATAATTCCAAAATGATCGAAAATGCAAGGAAATATCTGTGCGTTTCTGACTTCTGCGAGCTTCTGGATGGAATCATCTGCTCTCCAAAAGGCCAAGGTAAGGTTGGAGGAAAGGCGACTGGTTTTTTCCTTGCCAACAAGATCATTCATTCCCATATTGAAGGCAAACCCGAATTCACCAACGTGAAAATGGTGAAAACCTGGTATATTTCAGCAGATGAGCTGGATAATTTTCTTCACGATAATCACCTGGACGAACTGAACGAACATAAATATCGGGACATTCTGGAAGTGCGGATCAGTTATCCGAAGGTCGTCCACTCCATCAAGAACGGAAACCTGTCTCCTTATATCCTAAGCGAATTGTACAAGGTGCTGGATCAGAGTGAGGGAAAACCGTTGATCATCCGTTCCTCCAGCCTGCTGGAGGACCAAAAAAACACCGCATTTTCGGGAAAGTATAAAAGCTTGTTTCTCACCAACACCGGAACAAAATCAGAGCGTCTGGATTGCCTGGTTGACGGCATTCTGGAGGTTTATTCCTCCATGTTCAGCCCCGATTCCATTCAATACAGAAAGGAGCACGGCTTGCTGGATTATTCCGAGCAGATGGGCATCATGATCCAAGAGGTGGTGGGGCGCCGCATCGGGCCATACTTCTTCCCTCTTTACGCCGGGGTCGGCTTCAGCAACAACGAATTCCGCTGGTCTCCGCGTATTAAAAGGGAAGACGGCCTTCTGCGCATGGTCATGGGTCTCGGAACCAGAGCGGTAGATCGGGTGGGCGATGATTTTCCGATTTTGATTTCACCGGGCCAGCCGAAGCTTCGCGTCAATCATATCCCACAGGAAATGCAAAAATACTCCCCGCAGATGATGGACGTCCTCGATATGGATAACAACCGCTTTGCAACAGTATCCATAGCAGAAATCATCCGTGATTACGGAAGCGAAATACCCTGCCTGAACCACGCAGTCTCCTTTCTGAAAGATGATATCATAACGGAGTACAGCAGATTCAGTGCCGATTCCGTTGACAATGACGTCATCGTCACCTTTGACGGACTGATCAATAAAACCCCGGCCATTTCACAGATTCGGGCACTCATGTCCCTGCTGGTAGAAAAACTTGGTTTTCCGGTTGATGTAGAATTTGCATCAGACGGGGAGAACTTTTATATCCTGCAGTGCCGGCCTCAAAGCAACAGCAGGGATAATCTTCCGGTTGCCATACCTTCGGAAATACCGGCTCAAAGCACCGTATTTACAGCCAACAAGTATATTTCCAACGGTAAGGTTACGGGTATTAAAACCGTAGTTTACGTCGATCCGGAGGAATACAGCAGGCTGGAGAGGCATCATGATCTTGTGAGAGTAGGGAATGCGGTCAGCGAGTTGAACCGGACACTATACAGGAAAAGCTTTATCCTCATAGGGCCTGGTCGCTGGGGCAGCCGAGGCGATATCAAGCTTGGAGTCCAGGTGACCTATTCTGATATCAGCAACACAGCCATGCTCATCGAAATTGCAAAAAAGAAATCGAAACAGCAGCCCGAGCTCTCCTTCGGAACTCACTTTTTCCAGGATCTCGTTGAAGCAAATATCAAATACCTGCCTCTATACCCTGAAGATGACGGCATTGTATTCAAATCTGGTTTCTTTCATAAAAATACAAACTCACTCGGGACAATACTTCCTGCTTATGCGGATCTTTCCGATGTGATCAAGGTAATTAATATCTCCGAGAATTATTTTAAAAAAGAATTGGTGGTTCTGATGAATGCCGATCTGGAAAAAGCTATTGCTTTTCTTGAACAGCCGCAGAGACCCGACAGAAAAAAACAACTGAATTTCACCGCTGAGTACGAGCACAAATCCGACCCTCAGGACAGCGAGGGCTGGAAGTGGCGCTATTATATGGCGGAGAAGATCGCGAACCAGATTGACATGCATGCTTATTCAGTAAAAGGAATCTACCTGTTCGGAAGTACAAGCTCATGCACGGCGAGGTTGAACAGCGATATCGATCTTTTGATCCATTACAGCGGGTCCGAACAGCAGAAGCAGGAACTTATGACTTGGCTGAAAGGCTGGAGTCTGGCTCTTTCTGAAATGAATTTCCTGAAAACCGGCTATCAGACGGAAGGCCTGCTTGATGTCCATTTTGTCACGGACCGGGATATTGAGAAGAGTGATTCCTATGCTTCAAAAATTAATTCCGTATACGATCCGGCCGTTGCCTTAAGACTGCTGGAACAATCATAACAAGCACATTACCTGCCTACTAACCATAGCCAAACGCCCTGCAGCAGAGCTGCAGGGCGTTTGCTGTTTAGTCAGAATATTTAATTAATTAGAATTCCGGATTTCGTTTGCACAAATTTTCTGGTTTTTCGGCATACTTTCCATATTGTTACAGTTTCCCTTTCGCGCCGATTTTTATTCTGTAATTTATTTACATTGATTTGTCATCACCAGACTCCGCACATATTTCAATATTTCTTCGCTTTTCGCAGCGGCAAACATGGGAAACCTTATGCCATGTATAAAGTATACAGTGCCAGACCTGTTGATTTTCCTTGTTTTCAGAAAATTACAACTTTGCCGGAAAGGCCAATTTTGTACGTATAAATATTGACTCTAATTTTTGGTTATGATATGTTATGAGTGAAAGAAAACTTACTTTTTATTACAGTTTTAAAAAATAAAAATAAGAAAGAGGAGAAAAAAATGTCAATCAATGTACAAAAGTATTTAGACGACGTTAAGAAGAGAAATCCTGGCGAAGCGGAATTCCATCAGGCAGTAGAAGAAGTTCTCGAATGCATTGCTCCTGTACTGGAAAAGAATCCTCAGTGGGTTGAGGCAGGTATCGTAGAAAGACTCCTTGAGCCTGAAAGACAAATCATGTTCAGAATTCCTTGGGTAGATGACAATGGTAAAGTTCAGGTCAACAGAGGCTTCAGAGTGCAGTTCAACAGTGCCATCGGCCCTTACAAGGGAGGAATCAGATTCCATCCGTCCGTATACCTTGGAATCATCAAGTTCTTGGGCTTCGAACAGATCTTCAAAAACTCCCTCACCACTCTTCCGATCGGCGGAGGCAAAGGCGGATCCGATTTCGATCCGAAAGGAAAGTCCGATGCTGAAGTTATGAGATTCTGCCAGAGCTTTATGACAGAGCTTTACAGACATATCGGTGCAAACACAGACGTTCCTGCCGGAGACATCGGTGTAGGCGGAAGAGAAATCGGCTTCATGTATGGCCAGTACAGAAAAATCACCAATGAATTCACAGGCGTTCTTACCGGAAAAGGTATCGGCTGGGGCGGATCATTAGCCAGAACGGAAGCTACAGGCTATGGATTGATCTATTTTACAAGAGAAATGCTCAAAGCAAACGGAAAGAGCTTTGAAGGACAGAGAGTCGTTATCTCCGGTTCCGGAAACGTTGCCATCTATGCCTGCAAAAAGGCTCAGTCCTATGGAGCCAAGGTTGTTTCCGTATCGGATTCCAACGGCTACGTCATCGACGAAGACGGTATCGATGTAGCTGCAGTAAAGCAGATTAAAGAAGTTGAGAGAAAGAGAATCAGCGAATACGTGAAACTTCGTCCAAATGCAAAATATGTTGACGGCGGTTCCGTATGGGATGTTAAGTGCGACATAGCTCTTCCATGCTCCACTCAGAACGACATCGATGAAGAAACCGCTAAAAAACTGGTTGCTAATGGCTGCTATGCGCTTGGTGAAGGCGCTAACATGCCTTGCACAAACGAAGCTGTCAAGTACTTCCTGTCCAAGGGCGTTCTCGTTGGACCTGCCAAGGCAGCCAATGCCGGCGGAGTTGCTACTTCCGCTCTGGAAATGTCCCAGAACAGCATGAGACTGGAATGGTCCTTCGAAGAAGTTGATGCGAAGCTTGACGACATCATGACTAAGATTTTCGCAGCCTGCGACAGCGCTTCCAAAGAGTACGGCATGCCTACAAATTATGTGGCAGGAGCTAATATCGCCGGATTCCTGAAGGTAGCAAAAGCTATGTACGCACAGGGTGTTATCTAAACCATACAATCAGACGCGAACATATTGAATAAATTAGCCAGAAAAAAATCAAAGGACAGGAATCGAGATTCCTGTCCTTTCTTATTGCGTCGGGTATTCTCCTAGAAAACCGTGAAACCGATTGCCGACTTTATGCGCAGCATTTTAAAGGAGGCTGTTTTTGAGAGAATATCCACGTGATTTTAGAAGCTCAATCCGTCATTTTTAATGTCAATGATGATATTCTCTCCGTCGCGAACCTCACCCCTTATGATCTTAGCGGCGATTTCCGTCTCAATATGCTTCTGCAGATACCGTTTGACCGGTCTTGCTCCATATGCCGGAGAATACGCTTCTTCCGCAATATAACGCTTTGTCGAATCGGTCAGCGTCACAGTGATATTCCTGCCTTTTAACTTTTCCTGTATGTGGACCATGGCGATATCAATGATCTTCATAATCTGATCTTCTGTCAACGGTGAGAAAATTACCACGTCATCGATCCTGTTGAGAAATTCCGGCCGGAAGTGATGCTTCATTTCGTTTTCCACCGTTTCCTTCACATCTTCCGGAATCGTGCCGTCCGGCTTGATGTTTTCAATGAGATACGGACTTCCGATATTGGAAGTCATGATAACGATGGTGTTTTTAAAATCGACAGTCCTGCCCTGGTTGTCGGTCAGTCTTCCGTCATCCAGCAGCTGAAGCAGAATATTGAAGACATCCGGATGGGCTTTTTCTATTTCGTCAAAAAGAATGACGCTGTATGGCCTTCTCCTGACTGCCTCAGTGAGCTGACCACCCTCATCATAGCCTACATATCCCGGAGGTGCTCCGACAAGACGTGATACGGAATGTTTCTCCATGTATTCAGACATATCGATTCGGATCATGTTTTTCTCCGTATCAAAAAGGGCTTCGGAAAGGGCTTTCGCCAGTTCTGTTTTACCCACTCCAGTCGGGCCCAGGAAGATAAAGGAACCGATAGGCCTGTTGACATCCTTCAAACCTGCCCTGGCTCTCAGTACAGCCTCAGATACAGCGGCAACCGCATCATCCTGTCCGATTACCCTCTGATGAAGCACCTCGCCCAAGCGAAGCAGCTTTTCTTTTTCCGCTTCCACCAGCCTGCTTACCGGGATTCCGGTCCATTTGGAAACCACTTCAGCGATTTCTTCTTCTGTAACCTCCTCCTTAAGCAATCTCTTTTCCCGCGCTTCTTCATTGAGTTCCATCTCCGTATCCAGTTTTTTCTCCAGCTCCGGAAGCGTACCGTATTTTAATTTCGCAAGAGTTTCCAGGTCATAGTTTCGTTCCGCCTCCTCAATCTGGAGCTTCACTTCCTCGATCTGCTGCTTTGTGTCTTTCAGGTCTGTAATGGATTTCTTCTCATTTTCCCACTGGGCTCTCATGGCAGAATTCTGCGCTTTCAGTTCGGACAGTTCTTTCTCGATATTGGCAAGCCTTGATTTGGAACTGTTATCGGTTTCTTTGCCGAGCGCCTGCTTCTCGATTTCCAGCTGCATGATCTTTCTGGCAATTTCATCAAGATCGGCAGGCATGCTATCGATCTCCATCCGGATCTTCGACGCAGCTTCATCCATGAGATCGATGGCCTTATCCGGCAGAAAGCGGTCACTGATGTACCGCTCCGACAGCGTTGCGCATGCGATCAGGGCATTGTCGGTGATCCTGACCCCGTGATGAATCTCAAATCGTTCCTTCAGGCCTCTCAGTATTGATACGGTATCCTCTACCGTCGGCTGCTCTACGAGGATCTTCTGGAACCTTCGCTCCAGCGCAGCATCCTTCTCAATATTCTTCCGGTATTCATCCAGCGTGGTCGCACCGATACAATGCAGCTCTCCCCTGGCCAGCTTTGGCTTCAGCAGGTTTCCTGCGTCCATGGAACCCTCGGCTTTTCCGGCTCCCACAATATTATGGATTTCATCAATAAACAGGATGATCCTGCCGTCCGACTTTTCTATTTCGTTTAACACGGATTTCAGTCTCTCTTCAAACTCTCCCCTGAATTTTGCCCCGGCGATGAGTGCGCCCATGTCAAGGGCATAAATCGTCTTATCCTTCAGACCCTCCGGAACGTCTCCGTTCAGGATTCTCTGGGCCAGACCCTCTACCACGGCAGTTTTGCCGACCCCCGGCTCACCGATAAGAACAGGGTTGTTTTTGGTTCTTCTGGACAGAATCTGTATGGTATGACGAATCTCGGAATCTCTTCCGATCACAGGATCCAGCCTGCCTTCCCTGGCCAGCTGCACCAGATCACGACCGTATTTGTTCAGTGCATCATAATTATCTTCGGGATTCTGACTGGTAATTCTCTGATTTCCCCTTACCTTGGAAAGAGCCTCTAAAAAACCATCCTTCGTGATGGAGTGTTTCCTGAGGATCCTGCTTGAAGGGGTGTTTTTCTCATCCAGCAAAGCCAGATAGATATGCTCGACACTGACATATTCATCTTTGAAGTCCGAGGCGATTTTTTCCGCATTGATCAGGATCTGATTCAGGCGTCTCGTAGTATACATATTGTCAGTTCCGCCCTGTACCTTGGGGAGCTTCTCAATTTCTCCCTGAAGCTCCCCGACGATTTCCCCTGTTTTCACTCCCATTAGACCGACAAGCTTCGGAATCAGCCCGTCCTGCTGAAGCATCAGCGCCAGATGCAAATGTTCGCCGTCCAGCTGCTGGTGTCCCTCCTGCACCCCTATATTCTGGCAGTCCATTACCGCCGACTGAGCGTTTTGTGTAAATCTTTCAAAATTCATAGTAACCCCCCCTGTTTTACAGCAGTTAATCGGCAATTGCGAATTCATAAAGTGCAGGGTTTTTAATCAAATCCATGAAAATACCCTGCACATTTATGCAAATGTGAACCCAGTATCCAAGTTTCACCTTTGATTCAATTTGCCATAATTATTATATACCACTGGCAAAAATAAATAAACAAAAAATTAGCACTCTTGGCGTTAGAGTGCTAATTCCTGCAGAAATATTAGTTTATCAGAAGAAAAGGTTCAATATGATACTGTAGATGAAGTTTACCGTCGGCACAAGAATTCTGCCTGTGACGTTGAAAACCAGAAGCAGCAGCAGAATCATAAATCCGTTGTTATATACCTGGTAATACCACTTTTTTTCCCTTAAGTTGAACACCTCCGTCAGGACTCCAAAGCCGTCCAGAGGAGGAATCGGAAGCAGATTAAAGATCATGAGAACGATATTGATGGAGATTACGGCAAATACCATATCCATAATAATGCCGCCTGGTATGGTGTTTGCCATAAAATCATACTGGGTAACGACCAAAAGCTTAAGGATTCCGGCAAAGATAACTGCCAGGATAAGGTTTACAGTTACACCTGCAAGATCCACGATGAGTCCGTCTCTTCTCGTATGTTTAAAATTTCTGGAGTCGACCATAACCGGCTTGCCCCAGCCAAAACCGATAAAGAACAGTGCCAGTAAGCCAAAGGGGTCAACGTGGGCAGCGGGGTTGATGGTAACCCGGCCCTGCATTCTCGGCGTATTGTCTCCCAGCCGGTCTGCCGCATAGGCATGAGCAAATTCATGAAAGGACAACCCAATGAGAATTGCCGGGAGAAGGATCAGTTTATCCATTACCCATGCCATCGGATCACGAAACTGACTGCCGGAAAATGACTGGTATGCCATATAAAGAATCAACAACACAGCCAGCGGATTATTTCTAAAAAATCTCAAGATGCACTCTCCTTATTCTACAAATAGCTTTGCATTGCTATTCTATTTTATACATTCATGGTCTTTGCATGAATATAGTTTACAAACTGTCTTGCAGCTCTGCCGGATCGACCTTTTTGCCTCGCATCCCACCGGAGGGCTTCCTCCATTAAAATTTCCTCATCTAAATTCAGGCCAGCCTGCGCTGCAATACCTTTCACGATATTCAGATAGGCCTCCTTATCCGGCGATGTAAAGGTGACAGACAAGCCGAATCGATCTGCCAGGGACATCCTCTCTTGCATTCCGTCGTTGGAATGGACCTCTCCGCTCTCGCTCCGGTCCTTCCAGGTCTCTTTAATGATATGTCTTCTATTGGAAGTGACATAAATCAATATATTGGACGGCTGGGCTTCAATCCCTCCGTCGATGATGGATTTGAAATGCTTATACCCGATTTCCGTATCTTCAAAAGACAGATCATCAATGAAGATGATGAATTTACATCCTCTGCCGGCGACGAATTCAATAATTTTGTACAGCTGATCCACATGGTTTTTATGAAGGGAGATGAGCTTCAGCTTGCTTGCTTTGAATTGATTCAGAAGTGCTTTTACGCAGGATGATTTACCCGTTCCTCTGTCACCGTGCAGCAGAACATTATTTGCCGGAAACCCCTTCAGGAAGAATTCCGTGTTTTCAATCAAGGTCTGCTTTTGTTTCTCATAACCGATAAGCTGATCAAAAGTAATTTTATCATAATTCGTTACGCCTACCAGCATGTTATCCCATACAAAGGCTTCATACCGTTCAAGTAACCCGCAGCCGTACTCCTGGTAATATGCCTTGATCTGTTCGGCGCTTTCTTCGTTTAAATCAGACTCAAGCGCTCTTTTGATCCGGTCACGGCAGCCTGCCCCGGACCCCTTGTCAGATTCCTGCTTCATGGAACATACCGATACATCGGCATCATGGAAGATCGCGCTGACTTTCCGCCATTCCAGATTGTACAGTTTTTTCACTTCTCCCAGTTCCCGGACAGCAAGGTTTCGGATATTGTCGTCCAGACTGTTCTTTTCGCTCATAAGGCTGAATCTGTTTTCACTTTCCGCAACCAGCCTACAGATATGATTCTGCCAGTAGGTCCCCTCAATTCCCAAGCGGTCTGTTGCTTCCAGAAGCCTTCTCTGGATCATATAATAATCGGATTCCATATATGAAATATATTCATGATAATCAAATTCGTTAAATATTTTCACAGCAGCATTTACAATTTCATCCCGCCGGATATTATCATATAAAATAAGAGTGTCCAGATTTATCTTGCTCAATGCCGTCTCCTTTCATCCAAAGAGGCAAATACCGTTTGCGGGCTTGTCCCTAATTAGAATATTTTATCACAAATATTAGTCAATTTAAATAATATGGTAGTAAAATTTGAACGAGAGGTGATTTATAAATTATGGTTCAAGATAATTGTATGAGCCCTAAGTTTCCACAGCCCCCAAACCTCCCAACAGAATATGTATGCGTTGAGGTGTATACGGTCAGAACCGGCGATACACTGTATTCCATATCACAAAAATACGGAGTTTCTGTCGCAATGCTTATGGAGGCAAATCGAATTCTGAATCCGTACAATCTGAGATATGGTCAAAAAATCTGTATCCCCGGCCGCCGAACAGATTGTCTGGAACCAATTCACGACCGGCGCGATTGGGAAGATGCTCCCTGCTGGCCAATCAAAGAACCTGTTTGTCCGGAAGAGGGTATGAGGCCTGCTCCGGCACCTGAACCAAGACCGGTTCCCACACCGAGACCCGCACCCCAGCCTGCTCCGGCACCTGAACCCAGACCGGCCCCCACACCAAGACCCGCACCCCAGCCTGCTCCGGCACCTGAACCCAGACCGGCTCCCCAGCCTGCTCCGACACCTGAACCGAGACCGGCTCCCCAGCCTGCTCCGGCTCCCGCACCAGTGCCGCGCCCGGTTCCCGTCTGTGAAGGAATCATGCATACAATAAGACCGGGGGACACTTTCTACATGCTCGCAAGACAATATAACGTACTGTTGGAGGATGTTTTGAATGCCAATCCAGGTGTTAATCCTTACAATCTGCAAATCGGTCAGGTAGTATGTATTCCGACTAACCTGGCAATGCCTGAAGAACATAGACCCGGATGCAGGGGAATCATTCATACTGTTAGATCCGGAGATACCTTATATATGCTTGCAAAACAGTATGGATTAACTTTGGATGACATAATCAATGCCAATCCACAGGTTGACTGCTATATGCTTCAAATCGGAATGAAGCTATGCATACCAACCGTGAATCTTCAGAGCGACGCATGGCTCTCGCGTACTACACCGCCTACTCCGACACCTGGTTTGCCGCCCTTGCCGACGACCCCGACTACCCCGACTACCCCAACTACTCCGACACCAAGGGTGCCATCCCCGCCAATGACTCCGACACCCGGTTTACCAACCATGCCGACGCCCCCGACGCCCAGGGTGCCATCACCACCAATGACTCCGACACCCGGTTTACCGGCCTTGCCGACGACACCGACTACCCCGATGACACCGACTACCCCGGCGCCCGGAATGCCATCCCCGCCAATGACTCCGACACCCGGTTTACCAACTATGCCGACGACACCGACACCCGGTTTACCAACCATGCCGACGACACCGACACCCAGGGTGCCATCCCCGCCAATGACTCCGACACCCGGTTTACCGACCATACCAACGATGCCGACGATGCCAACGATGCCAACGATGCCAACGATGCCTTCGCCAACAATGCCGGCACCAGGTGTGCCTGCCCCCACTACTCCGACCGCTCCTATGGCGCCGACAACTCCTGCCCCACAGCCTCGCACTCCTGAACAGATGCCGGTTTGCGATGGGTTCATGCATACGATCAGAGCCGGAGATACGTTATACATGCTGGCCAGACAATATCGGATAACGCTGGATGCGCTGATGAGAGCAAATCCGAATCTTGATCCTTACAATTTAAGAATTGGAATGGAGCTTTGCATCCCGCTTCAAGGTGATAATAACAACAACAACTTAAATAATTTCAATGATAACAACAACAACAACATGACTCTCCCGCAACTGACTCCAATGCCTCGTATCCCGGGCAGCGGCAGCAAGGTTTCTTCTGACAGCAAAGTCTATAAGACACAACGCGGAGATACACTCACCCGAATACTCGATCGTTATGAAATTACATTTGCAGCACTTCAAAGCAGCAATCCAAACATAGATTTTACCGGCAACCTGGAGGATATCTCCCTGAATATACCATCAGAAGATCACTACAGGACCTGCCCGATGTCAGGCGCTTATATAGTAAAAAACGGCGATACACTGGATTCAATCTGTAAAAAATTGCTTATGGTGTCCGATAGTCTTCTGATGGCAAATCCTTCTCTTACAATAGAGGATTTCCGCATTCCGGAGACGAAGGTTTGCCTCCCAAGATAATAATAAAGCCAGAGCCATCATTGATAATGATACTCTGGCTATAATTTTATTCTTGAATAACTTGTCTTTCTTTTTTCAATGATGCTAGTAAAGCGGATAGGCCGAGCAAAGTTCCTGAACGATTTGTCTTGCCTTGTCAGCCGCAGAAGCATCTGCCGGATTGTTTAACACCAGGCCGATGGCTTCCACAACCTTTGCGATCTCAGCTTCTTTGAATCCCCGGGTGGTCATCGCCGGCGTTCCAAGACGGATACCGCTTGTTACAAAGGGCCCGTTTGGATCGTTAGGAATTGTATTTTTATTTGTTGTGATACCTGCCGCATCCAGCAGCTTCTCTGCTTCTTTTCCCGTAATATTCTTATTGGTAAGATTCAACAGCACCAGATGATTATCGGTACCGCCTGAAACAAGCCGGAAATCAAGCTTTAAAAGTTCGTCGGCCATTTTTTGTGCGTTCAGGAGAACCTGTTTCTGGTAGTCCTTGAATTCAGGCATGGCTGCTTCTCTGAAGCATATGGCTTTTCCGGCGATGATATGCATCAGCGGTCCTCCCTGTATGCCGGGGAAGATTGCCTTATCGATCTTCTTTCCGAATTCTTCTTTGCAGAGGATCGCTCCTCCTCTTGGGCCTCTGAGTGTTTTGTGAGTCGTTGTGGTTACCACATGGGCATGTTCTACCGGATTCGGATGATATCCGGCAGCGACCAAACCTGCAAAGTGAGCCATATCCACCATTAGAAGCGCACCGACCTCGTCAGCAATCTCCCTGAATTGATCGGCTTCGATAATTCTCGGGTATGCGCTTGCGCCTGCAACAATCAGCTTCGGTTTATTTTCAACAGCAAGTTTTCTGACCTGGTCGAAATCAATTCTTTCCGTATGGGAATCAACCTTGTAGGGAACAAAATTAAAATACTTCCCCGACATATTGACAGGGCTTCCGTGGGTCAGATGCCCGCCGTTTGATAAATCCATACCGAGTACGGTATCTCCGGGTGAAAGGAGGGAGAAATATACCGCCAGATTTGCGCTGGATCCGGAATGAGGCTGAACATTGGCATATTCTGCGTGAAACAACGCTTTTATCCGTTCGATCGCTAAGGATTCTGCCTCATCCACATGTTCACATCCTCCATAGTATCGGTGTCCGGGGTAGCCTTCCGCATATTTATTTGTCAGAGCACTGCCGCATGCCTCCATGACGGCACTGCTTGTAAAATTCTCCGATGCAATCAGTTCAACTTTGTTTTCTTGTCTAGCCATTTCCCTTCGGATTACAGCTCCGATTTCGGGATCAACCTTGTCCATGTTGTTAAAATACATTATCGTTCCCCTTTCTACATAATGTAACATTATATAGAAATTTTCTATGATAATCAAGTTTTTTTATCGGTACTCCGAAACAATTCTTATCCGGTCATCTTTTTCTATAACAAATCCGAAAGTAACCGAGAAATGGATTCTTTAAATTTAATAACCAGGGATCTGTTTCGATAAAGGTGCTTCGTCAGTTCGTGGGATTTCATCATGTCGGTCTCAAAAATCGCCTCCAGCTTATAGACCTCCGCAGCATCATAAATAAATGCATTTGCTTCAAAATTGAGCCGGAAGCTCCTGATATCGAAGTTGGCGGAGCCGATGGAGGCAACCTCACCGTCAACGCAAATGGTCTTTGCATGCATAAAGCCTTCGTCATAGATATAGACTCTTGCTCCCATATTCAGGAGAATTCCCACATACGAATACGTTGCCCAGTATACAAACATATGATCCGGCATACAGGGGATCATAATCTTCACATCCACACCGGACAGCGCGGCTGTTTTCAAAACCTCCAGTATGCTGGTATCCGGGACGAAATAGGGGGTCTGAATGTAAATGTTTCTCTTGGCTGAGGAAATCATTTTCAGATAGCCCTGTTTGATTTCTTCTTTTGATGAATCCGGACCGCTGGATACAATCTGGATTCCCGTGGTACCGGCCTGATTCGGTTCATCATAATATGCCTGGGATATTACCATATTTTCTCCGGATGCAAAACGCCAGTCTAAAATGAAACGGGCATTCATATCCTGCACGCAGGAACCCATGAGTCTCAAGTGAGTATCTCTCCAGAAACCAAATTTTTTCTTCTTGCCAATATATTCATTTCCGACGTTGAAACCACCCAGGTATCCCACTGTGCCGTCGATCACCACCAGCTTTCTATGATTTCTGTAATTCAGCTTTAAATTCAAATATTTAAACATGGGCGGAAAGAAAAACGCATATTGACCTCCCGCCTCGCGGAGCGGCTCCAGTGATTTTCCGGAGATCTGACGGCTGCCCATGGCGTCGATCAGAAGCCGTACCTCCACCCCTTCTTTGGCTTTCAGTACGAGTGTGTCGAGGAGAAGCCGGCCCATACCGTCATTCTTCACGATAAAATACATGATATTGATAGACTTCTTTGCTGACTTGAGATCCTTGATCAGGCTGTCAAATTTATGCTTCCCATCGGTCAGCACGGATATCTTGTTATCCTGGGTAAAGAAAGCGTTGCTGTAGCTTTGATGCAGCCGGATCATATCCTGCCACTTTTTGGATTCAGGATTGGTAAAAGCAAAGTCGCCGTGCTTAATCGCACTAATTTGCTCATTCAGGGAAGCATTTATGATTGCCTCTTCATATTTTGTCATGCGAAAGATCTTTTGCCTTGCGATATTCTGGGAAAACAAAAAATAAAAAACAATCCCTACCACAGGAACCAGAAACAGGATCATAATCCATGCCAGGGTTGCGGAGGGGTTTTTCCTTTCAAGAAAGATGATCGTCATGGCGATAACGATATTGATAAGGAAAAGCCCCGTTATTAATACCGACATATCGATAAATGTAATAGAGAACATAAAACCCCGATTCTTCCGGTATGGACTTGCTTATATCGAAACCGATCAAGCGTACCGATATCAGATTGGAATTAAAGAGAAATCAGAGCATCCAGCTTTTCTTCCAGAACCGGCTGGGGCAGAGCACCGGATATCCTCTCCTTAATTTCACCGTCTTTGATAAAGAACAGTGTAGGAATGCTCATCACCTTATTTGCAATCGCCAACTTTCTCTGTTCGTCAATGTTAATTTTGCAGATCTTTGCTTTGCCGGCATACTTTGACGCCATGTCCTCAATAATGGGACCCACCATCTTGCACGGGCCGCACCAGTCGGCATAAAAGTCGACCAGAACAGGAACATCTGACTGCATCGCTTCACTTTCATAATTTTCGTCTGTCAAATAAATAATATCGCTCATAAACAACCTCCAGTTCAATTAACTTCTTTTGCATGCTTTTATCTATCGATACCTTAAAGCCTGGGTTCCGCCGGCCGGATTACCTTCACGATGGTAACGGTATAATGAGGATGGTAGTTTTTCCTGTATATCACGTTGATCACGATGGCAGCGATCAGGAGTCCGAATGCAAGCCCAACCGCAGCTGCTCCGCCGTTATCGCCAGGGAAGAGGATACTCCCAAGAAAAAGGCCACCGAAAAAAGCTGCAGTCGGCAACAGATAAGCAATACAGAACTCTGCCAAGGAGAACCTCTTATGTACATTGACATCAACCATTTCACCCTGTTTCGCCTGAGCACGGTTATCCGCTTCAAAAACCGAACCGGGGTGCATATGCTTATTGCAGGATCCGCATCCATGACACTTTTTATGTTTGTATAGCATAACCTTTGCGTTTTTTTTGTCTATTACTTCCAATACATCTGCCGATTTTCTCATGATGCTCAACCCTCAATATCATATCACTGTCACTTATCTATCATTATCCCTATCAGAAATATTATACCACCGGCAGTACCCAATAAACAATGTTTTTTACCTGTTAAAGCAGCATTGTTAAAGCAGCATTCTGTCGTTGTCGATTTCAAACTGTGCAACCAGTCTGTCAACGGTCATGTTTTTTCTCTCTTCTCCGGTCAGGTCTATTACGATACGCCCGTCCTTCATAAGTAACGTGCGGTTTCCATGTTCCAGCGCCGCTTTCATATTATGAGTGATCATCAGGGTGCAAAGCCCGAAGGTCTTTGAAAATTCGTCTGTCAGTGCAAGGACTTTTTTTGCTGCGCCGGGATCTAACGCAGCCGTATGTTCATCTAACAGAAGCAGCTTCGGTTCGGCGATTACCGCCATGAAAAGAGTAAGTGCCTGCCGCTGTCCGCCTGACAGGAGTTTGGATTTCTGTTTCATTCTGTTTTCCAAGCCCATATCCAGAAGCGCCAATTTTTCTCGGAAAAATTCCCGTTCCCTCCTGGTCAAGCCGGGCTGGAGTCCGATATTTCTGCCCTTGCCTGCGGCAATGGCCAGATTCTCCTCGATGGTCATATCAAAAGCAGTTCCCTTAAGAGGATCCTGAAAGACGCGCCCTATTGATTGGGACCGCTTAAATTCCGGGAGCTTTGTAATATCGTTGCCGTCCAGAAAAAGCCTCCCTGCATCAATGCCGAATACCCCTGATATACAATTCATCAGCGTTGATTTTCCTGCTCCGTTGCTGCCGATGATCGTTATAAACTCGCCTTTTTCCGCCGTCAGACTCAATTCGTCCAATGCCAGCTTTTCATTGATGGTTCCCCTCCCAAAGGTCTTGCTGACTCGTTCAATTTTAAGCATTTTTCCCACCACCCTTTCTGATCAGGGTGACAATGGAATATTTCTCGCCCATCATCCCTGTTGACAATGCAATCGTTACGATGGCTGCGGAAACCAGCTTCAAATCTGTAGACGGCATGCCGAGATTGAATGCAAAGGAGATGACCATACGGTACAGAATCGCACCCAGGCAAACGGCAATCAGCCTTCTCATCAGCGACCCGGTACCGAATACGGCTTCTCCGATAATGACGGAAGCCAACCCGATCACGACCATGCCGACTCCCATGCCGGCATCGGCTACAGATTGATACTGCGCGAGAAGACCACCTGCAAATCCCACCATCCCGTTGGAAAGTGCCAGCCCGATCAGCCTCATGGTGCTGCTGTTGATTCCGGACGCTCTCACCATATCCTCGTTGTCCCCGGTAGCCCGAAGGGCAAATCCGAGCCTGGTCCTGAGAAAGTAATAGAAAGAAGCCGTCACTATGGTCAGGATGATCAGTCCCAGAAGCAGCGAACTGTGTTCCACAGGCGCCAGCTCATGAAAATTTTTATATACCGTATCCGCTTTTATGATGGCTATATTGGATTTACCGCCCATGATTCTAAGATTAACAGAATAAGATCCAAGCATGACAAGAATCCCTGCAAGCAGCGGCTGAATTCCAAGTTTTGTATTCAACAGCGCTGTTACTGATCCTGCAATGCAGCCTGCGGTGAACGCTGCAAGAAGTGCCAGGACGGGATTTCCTCCTGCACTGCACACCATGGCGGAAGCAGCCATGCCGGTGACAATGCTGCCGTCTACCGTAAGATCAGGAGTGTTCAGAGTCCGGAAGGAAAGAAACACTCCCAGCGCCAGGATTGCGTAGATCAAACCTAATTCTATTGAGCCCAGTATCGCGCCGATCGCCATAATATACACTCCGATTGTTCTATTCAGAGGCTTGACGGACCAGCCGGCAAGCCCCTGCTCATTGGATTGACGTATTATTCTTCTCCCAGAACGGTCGCTTTGTCCAGCACGGACTGGGGAAAGATCACACCGATGGTTTTAGCTGTATTCTGATTGATATAGATGTCCATATCCTTCATGGTCATCACGGGAATGGTTCCCGGATCTGTTCCGTTCAGCACCTGGGCAGCCATCTTTCCGGTTTCCCTTCCAAGGACGGAATAGTTGATTCCATAGGTGGCAAGTCCGCCGTCATTTACCATGGAATCTGCACCTACATAGAAGGGAATCTTTGCATCTTGAAAGGTTTTGGCCGCGATGGGCATGGTTGAAGCCACGGTATTATCGATGGGCGAAAATACTGCATCTGTTTTTCCAGCCAGGAAGGCTGCCGACTGTTGAACCTCGCTGGAGCTTGTCACTGGGGCTTCTAAAACCGTCATGCCGTTGGTCTTTGCATATTTCTTCAGATCATCGATCACGGAAACGGAATTCACTTCGCTGGAGTTGTACAATGCACCGATCGTCTTGATTTCCGGCGTAATTTCCCTTGCCAGATCCATGATCATCTCAGCGGATACCGCATCGGAGGTTCCGGTAATATTGCCACCCGGGGCATCCGGGTTATCCACCAGTTCTGCGGCAATCGGGTCGGTTACTGCGGAAAATATAATCGGGATCTCCGTCGTCTCACCGAGTGCTGCCTGAGCTGACGGTGTTGCAATAGCAATAATCAGATCATACTTATTCGAAGCAAATTTTTGACAGATGCTTTTAAGATTGGACTGCTCATTCTGCGCGTTCTGATAGTCAACAGTGATTGTTTCCCCGTCAACAAAGCCTTCCTCTGCAAGCTGTGCCAAAATGGATTCGCGAATGGTGTCCAGGGAGGGGTGTTCCACGATCTGCACGATACCCACCGTCGGCAGAGCCTGCCCTCCGGCGTCTTTCGCTGCGTTTCCGCCGCAGCCGGCAAGCAGTCCGGCGACCATCACCGCCCCAACCAATATACCTGCTAACTTCTTTCTCATCTTCTTTTTCATTTTAATTCTCCTTTTCTTTTAAACTTCCGGACGATTTGCGTCCTTTTTAACGAAAAGGGGTCTCTGCAACGTGCCCGCTTCTTCCTTTTCCGCTTTCTCTTTCTTTTTTTC
>JAVBVR010000004.1:0-33405 GCA_036677845.1 Anaerovoracaceae bacterium
TTCCGAAATAGGTTACATGAGGTTCCTATTGGCTTTTTTAGCGATGCCCAGCATTAATCTGGCAATAATCACCGAGACTACAGAGAACCCGATAACGCAGTAGAAGGTAGTGACATATGTACCGGAGGAGGTGTATAGCCACCCTGCAAGGTACGGACCCAAAAATGCTGCCAGGATCAGATGCGTCGTGGTAATGCCGAAATTGCTTGAAAAGAACCTGGAGCCGTAAAACCGAATCACAAGGGCAGATGTGGATGTGGGTGAGGCTCCAAAGCTCATTCCCACGAGAACACAACCGATCGCCAGAAGAGGAACACTGGCAAGCGTAACGGCTAAAGCTGCAATCACGGCGGCTGCAACAAAGAGAACGGAAATATAACCGACGGTCCGCTTTACCCCGAATTTGTCATAAGCCGCGCCGAATACAAGCCTGCCGATACCGTTTGAAACAGATGTCAAACCGGTAAATAAAGCTGCAGCGGAGGAAGTTGCACCGATCTGCATGGCGCAGGGAGCAATATGACCCATAAGGGCAAGACCGGCCGCCGACAGTGTAATCAGCCAGAGATAGAAAAATTTGTAATCCGCGGTGGCCAGCATCTGTGCTGACGTGAAATGCCCCTTTTTCCCTTCATCCGGTGCTAATGTTTTTGCGGTTTTTTCTTTGTCCCTGCAGGTCAACTGAAGACAGAAACCCGTAATCACCAGAAGAGTTCCGAAAATGATTCCCATAATCCAGAACGTCTGACGCCAGCCTACTACAGCCATCAGAGTGTTGCAGATCGAACCTAAAACGAGAGCTCCAAGACCGAAGCACATCATGAGGATTCCAGATAAAATGCCCTGCTTGCCGGGAATCATTCTGGTCCCGACGGAAATCAACTGGGAGTAGGCGATACCCACACCAAAACCGACTCCCGCGCCGTAAGCGATGTAAAACAAGATCAGTGTCTGCGTCGTGCTTGCCGTTATAAAACCGGCCGCAATGAGAACAGCACCGATAATCAGCGTAAAAAAGGGCTTGTCTTTGTTATTGTTGAAGCGGCCACCGAACATGATGCCTAGGCACATGGCAATCATGGATATGGTAAATGTCAGGGATGTTTCTGAACGAACCCACCCGAATTCCGCCTCCAGAGGCGCAACAAAAATAGAATACCCATATACGAGCCCCAGGCAAAGAAGGGTAATCATGCAAAGAATTATGACAGGAATTCTGGATTTCATTTTATACGTCTCTCCTTATTTGTCCGAATTATCAATGACGCCCATACTGCTTCAGATTCCGCCCCGCATCTACTCAAGTCAAAATAAAAGCCCATAATCGGGCGTCTTTATATAGTCATATTTTATCATGTTTTTTTCATTTTGGGAAGTTTAGCATGTTCCAATGTGCCGACTTGTTGTGCTTGTTGACTGCTGCAATTCAAACAGCCAAAGATGCCATCATCCAGGGATACTCTCTAACGGGTGAAACGCTGTCCAAGTTCTCAATCCACGCTGCACTCAATGTTATTGACCCGAAAGCACCCGTTTGGTGCATTACGTTCTACCCCACAAATCAAAACGATTTTTCAAAAATCGGAAATTACTACATTACCATCGATTCACTGTCTGGAAAAGTACTTAAAATCATGACGGCAGCAGATGGTGTAGGCTGATTGAATCAAGAACATCATACAGGGGCGGTTCTTACGAAACCGCCCCTGTAGTTATTCTCTCTCCTGCAGATCTTTTTGAATCCGCCCATAGATCTCGTCGCTTGGCGAGATCGCGGCCTCCTTTACGACTGCTACAACCTGTTTTCTGGACATCGGTTCTGAGTCAGTAACAGTATCTCCGTTAGCAGTTTGCAGGGCGTAGTTGTAGTGACGGCGATTCCACAGTAAAGTGATGCCCAAAATGGCCAGCAGGAACAGCGCGATCAGTACGAATTGCCATTGCATATCTGTAACTGCCTGGGCTGGTGTATCAAGACGCCCATCGAGGGTAACGGGAGCCGTCCCCGCTTCCACATAGACCATATCGCCGTAACGCTGATACAGTCGATCCGCCGTTTCCTCAAACACACTTTGATCAACAGAGACAACAACGCGAAATTCTTTCCCGCTCTCTCCAAATCCGGTTATCATGCCATCAATCGCGGTAAAGCCTATCCCTGCAGAATAAATCATAGCCTCTTCATCTGGTTGCGCCATCATTTCTTTTGTAATAGCGTCCTGGACAGCCAATAATTCATTATAAGAGTAAACAGACGGAAGGAAAGCAACACCGGGGATGATCTCACTCAACTCCGTTTCCCGTCCGATACTTGGATTGACCAGCAAAATTGTCATTCTACCGGTTTCCTGATCATAAAAAACCCCTCCGATGTCATCCGGATAACCGTTTGTTTCCCAGTCGGAAAGAACATCGCCAATCGCGGATCGATCGTCGGCTTCGCCGTTATCAAGCGCAAATCCGCTTCTGTCCGGCGCATCCACGGTCTTGCCGGCGGCGTCCAGCGGCATCACCGAATCAATTTCTCCGGCCATAACCGGCATTGGAATTGCCAGGCATAGCATTATCATCAACGAAAAAACAAGTCTCTTCATTTTAATCCTCCATTCAAATCATTCCGCAGGGTTCCAATCGCCTTTTGATACTTCCACAAGACCGTGCCGAGGGGCGTTTCGGTAATATCTGCAATCTCCCTGAATTTCAAGCCGGCATTAACGTGAAGGGTTACAATCTCACGCTCCTCCAGAGTCAAACGGCGCAGGGCTGCCTCTACGATCGTTCTTTCAACGACAGAATCCTCCAGCGGCATTCTGTCATCTGCCAGATCCTCCGGCAAAACATCTGCCTTAGTCTTCCTCACACTGTCAATTGCCAGATTGCGTGCAATCCGGAACGTCCAGGCACGAGGGTTCTTGATTCGAGTCGGGTTCGACGCCTGAAAAAGCTTCATGAACAAGTCGTGCATTACGTCTTCGGCAAGCATCCGATCTTGAGTAATACGGTAAATGACGGTAAATACGGGTACCCTTAATTCCTGATAAACACTGTCAAATGCAGTTTTATCTCCATCCAGCAGTGCTGCAAGACCGCAATCCTTTAAATTATTCTGCATAGGCGTTACCCTCCTCTCTGATAACTATGACGTTTTACAGGCCGATTTTATTGGAGAATTTATTATTTTTTTATATTATTCTATTCTTATCTTTTCCCGATAAAGGTCCGTTGTGGCCATCGAAATACAAAAAAAACCGCCTGAGCCTGACGGCCCGGCGGCATTGACACTCAACGTACCCGGATTGAGCTGACTGATATTGTCTGGGCTCCATAGGAAAGGAACGAATTCTCCCAGTTGCCAACGTAAGATCCTGTCGCCCATTCGGCCATGATAACATTTGTTCCTTCCGGAAGATCGATATCCGCCAAAGGCTTTTGTTCCAACTGCACAGCGCCAATCCGATACACTGTCAGTTTGTTCTTCGTTCTTACCAGCGCGATATCCTTATTGGGCGAGGTAAAGGCGTCCAATGCATCCGGAACACGATCTTTTATCTTATGCCAGCTTATGGCTAATGTATCATAGTAAATCAAACCGGCGGGCGGGATGATCTTGAGATCAAAGTCTGCATGTTCATGCCCCTCTCTATTTTTATAGTTGATTCTACCCGTAAGCAGCCAATGTCCGTTTTTCCGGGTGAGACCGATATTTTCACCGGACTCATCCCGTTCAATCGAGACTGCCCCTTTTCCGATCAAAGCTGCCGCCGCATGATCCCTCGCGCTGAGATATGTTTTTAATCCCTTGTCCCCCAGCAAATCGACAATCTTGATTCTCTCAGGCGACGAAAGCTTGTCGACCGGAAGCACCTGCAGCCGGCTTATCCCATCGGTCTCCTTTTGAACTGCCACATAATCATTCCCGATATAATCGATACTTCTTACCCTCTGGTCAGTTTCGCTTCCGGGATCGGCGCCTTCTTTCTGATCGGAGTAGTCTTTCTCGTTTTCTTCTCCTTGGAAATCTTTTTCTTTTTTCTTCGGTTTCGCTTCAAGAGACTTGGCCGTTACATTACGAGCCGTAAGTATGCTGCTTGCTCGTCCGGCAGCAATATTCCGAACATTGAGTTCCCAAAAACCGCTGGTGCGCGGAAAAAAAAGCTGTTCGGCAGCCAGTACAGGGCGGAGTTGCTGATGGTCGGCAGCAATCCAGAAGGTACGATAAGCATAACCGGCGTCCGAGGGAATTCTCAGCCCCAACAGGACTCCGGAAGTTTTTTCATTGCCGCCTTGATTCAGTTCCTTTATGCTTGCATAGGCAGCGCCCGGCGTGCTGTCCGCCTGATCTGAAATCTTCCTGAGTAAAAGGTTCTTGTTCTGAACAAAGAAAACCATACTTTCATCATCAAGCTTCATGACCTCGCCCAGAAAATTAGAAGCCGCGTAAACAGTTATGACGTCGACCGTCCGGGTTTCCGGAAGAGAAATACAAGATGGCGGGATATATTTTGTCATAAGATAATCGGCTGCATTCACTCTTTTGATTTTATAGGATAGATTGCCCCATATCTGCCCGCCCAATGCGACGGCGCCTTCGGCGAACTGGACATCACTCCCGATCCATTCCTGTGTCGCATCGCTTGTATCCCCGTTCACATCCAACTCCCGGATTACAGTCCACGTGCCTCCCAGCGGGCAGGCCTGATTAGATGGCGGTATGATCTTACCGGCTGAGGCCCCCGAAGATTCGGCGCAGCCGCTAAGAATAAAAAGCATAAAAGAGAACACGAAAAGTAAACATTTTTTAATCATTGGAGCAAACCTCTTTCGGCAGCGTAATGACAACAGTCGTCCCCACGTTGACCTCACTGCTGATTTCGAGCCGCCCCTTCATCAGGGTCACAATTTCTTCACAGATGGATAACCCGATTCCGTTTTTAGAATGCGAGCTCTTGCCTTTATAAAACTTTTCTTTCACCATCGGCAGCTCTTCGGCGGAAATACCGCATCCAGTATCCTCAATCGTAAATCTGTATTCCCGATCCGAAGACTCAGCCCGAAAGCTGACGCGTCCTCCGGCGGAGGTAAAGTTCAGGGCATTGTCCAGAATATTGATAAACAATTGTTTCAATCGATTAGCGTCAGATACGATCTCGGAAATGTGGTCAGGATAAGAAACGGTGAAATCGATTTTTTCCCGTGCCGCCCTGGGTGTAAGTTGTTTTCGGATATGTTCCAGAAGATCGGCCAGGTCGACCGTTTCATATTCAAGCTTGATCCTGCCGGAAACAAACTTCGAAAAGTCCAGGAGCTCCTCAACCATCTGTGTTAGCCGCTCACTCTCCTTGGCGATAATACTGAGACCGTCATTCAGCATTTCCTTCTGCTGAAATTTCTCGCTTTGCAGCGTTATCGCCCAGCCCATAATCGAGGTCAGCGGTGTCCGCAATTCGTGGGAAACCGAGGAAATAAAATCATTTTTCAGTTTTTCTTTTTTTATAATTTCATCAGCCATATAGTTCAGGGTATCCGAAAGTCTGCCGATCTCGTCATTCCTTTTTTTTCTGCTCTTCATTTGGAAATCACCCGCAGCCATGCCTTCTGCAACGTCAGTGACCTCCCGCAAGGGAACAAGAATGGTGTTGGCCAAGAAAATGCTGAGCAAACCGACAATCAGAACGACAAAAAGACCGACGGCGATAAAAACCTTCATCGTGTTCCGGATATCTTTGTCAATGGCTTCGGTAGAAGCAATCAGGCGCAAGGCGCCTACAATTTCCCCGTCTGATTTCAAAGGATAGGCTACGGCCATCACCTTCTGACCGTTGAGTCTCCCGACCCATTCTCCCATCCTGTTATTCAGAGCGTCCTGGATATCATCCGCGGGCTCTTCCGGGCCGGGGATCGTTCCCTGAGAATCCATGACGATTCTCCCTTCCCGATCGATGATCTCCACCTCGGCATTGCTTTGATTCCAGAAGGCATCAACATTATACAGGACATTATCTTCCAGCGAGGCATCGGAATAGTACCTGGAATACATATCCGCGCTGATTTTAACCTGGTTTGTCAGGTTGCCCTTTAAGCTAGCGTAATAATTCTGCTGTACAGTATAGATCAGCAGCACTTCCAGGAAGGCCACAGAAACCAGAATTACGATCATAAAATTCGCAGTCAGTCTCCCTCTGATCCCTCTCATGGAAGCCTCCTGCCGGTTTCAGCCTGCCAGCGGTACCCGGATCCCCAAACGGTTTTAATGTATCGGGGCTCAGAAGGAATATCCTCGATTTTTTCCCTGAGCCTCCTGATATGTACATCTAACGTTTTAGTATCGCCAAAATAGTCCTCTCCCCAGACGGCATTCAACAGTTCATCTCTTTTCAGTGCTTTTCCCGGATTTTGCATAAACATTTTCAACAAAGAATATTCCGTTGGGGTCAGTTCCACCTCCATATCGTTTTTCAGCAGCTTATTGGCCGCAGTATCAAGGCGCAGATCGCCCTCATTATAGGTGGTTCTTTCGGCTTCAAATCGATTCCGGCGCCTCAGCATTGCTTTGATCCTGGCGATTAATTCAAACGGATTGAAAGGCTTGACCATATAATCATCCGCTCCCAGTTCAAGTCCCATGATTTTATCCGTATCCTGTCCCTTGGCAGTCAGCATGATAATCAGCGGTTCCGGCAACGTTTCACGGATGTGCCGGCAGACTGCCAGCCCGTCGATCCCGGGCAGCATCAGATCCAGCACAACCACATCAGGGTAAAACGCTGTGAGCTGAGCCAGTGCATCCTCTCCGCTTGCCGCTTCACCAACCTCATAGCCGGCCATCTCCAGATTGAGTGTAATAAAGCGCCGTATCGAATCCTCATCCTCAACCACCAATACTTTTATTTTATTCTCGTCCATAATCCCATCCTCAGGCTTTTTCCATTCTATCATGCGGCAGCTTTCCGCGACATGAACCAGTGTGGCATCATTATATCATGCTCTCCTCGATTTCGCATGATATATTATTAACCAACAGTTGACTGTAGGCTTCCGCACCTGTCCTGTCCAGATGGACACCGTCCGGGCAGAAATAATCATCATGGCCGCTGCTCGCCGAATACCAGTCTATCAGCTTCGTATTCGGGTAACACTCCGAAATCTGGGTTAGCGTCTCGTTCACCACCGATTCCCATGGTCTCGGAACACGCGTATTTACCAGTACGATCTCCTCCGTCCCTTTCAGCGCGTCCAAGGTCTCGGTCAGCTGTTTTTCCGTAAAGGAGCCGTTCGTCCCCAAGGCAATGATTACGGTTTTTCCAAGCTTGCCTTCTCTCTTAAGCCTGAAAATGATATCCGGAGCCTCATACATCTGCCTGCCGATCTTCGAATCGATAACGATGCCGGGTAAACGCTCCTGTAAAACGGGAGCAACATTAATCATCAAGGAATCACCGATTGCCGTGATATCATCCCCTTTGAGATCACTGACCTGATCTGATCCGGCAGGCAGCGGCTGATTTTCCGGTGCCGGCGCTGCTATTATCTGAACTGGATCATCGGATAATTCTCCCGCCTTTAAATTTTCTGCTGAAGTCGGAATCCCATGATTGACCGTTAAAAACAGTATCAGGAATACCAGCAATATGTTTGCAGATATCTTTGCACTTAAAGCAAGTGGTCTATGCCGCTGCGGAAAGCCCGTTGTAAGCCTGCGGTAATGTTTTCGTCCGTACCGGATCGGATCTTCGATCAGCCGGCGTGACAGAGCCGCCAGGGCAATACTTGCCGCAATTTGCAGGAGCATACGCCCGATGTTCGGGCCTTCCGTCTCCACGGCCGGGCTTGTCAGAACGATGACCGGGTAATGCCATAAATAAATCCCATAGGAACACTTCCCCAGCCAGCGCAAAGGACGCCACCCGAACAGCCGGCTCAGAGAGCCGGCCGGGTGAGCCAGAGCAGCCACCAGGCAGGCCGATGCCAAGGAGTAGAGCATTAGCCCGCCATGGTAAAGAGAAGCTTGGTATTGGTTGGTTTTCACCATCATGATAAGTACTGCCAACAACCCCATGGCTCCCGCCGTATCAATTGCGAGTCTCTTTCCGCCGGACAAGCCTGCAGCCATCTTCCGGCTGGGCAGTATCATAGCAAGCAAAGCTCCGACAAGCAAAGCAGAAGCACGTGTATCCGTCCCATAATATACCCGGCTGGGGTCCTGACCGGGCATATAAATCAGCGCCATCGCTATAACCGAAGCCAAAGCGACAGCCGCTGTCCCCCCGATAATCCATTTTCGCTGCGGTAGCCAGCGCAGTCCCAATCCCAGAAGAAGCGGCCAGAAAAGGTAAAACTGTTCCTCCACCGCCAGGGACCAAAGGTGCCCCAGAGGAGACGGCGGACCGAATTGTTCAAAATAAGACACTTGATGAAAAATCAGATACCAGTTGCTGATGTAAAATATTGCGGCCAGAACTTCCTGCTTCAAAGCTGTCAAACGTTCCGGTGCAAAAAGCACAGACCAGGTCAGCACCCCTGCCAGCATGACAAAAAGAGCCGGCAGCAGCCGCCGCGCCCGGCGCAGCCAGAAATCTCTCAAATCAATCCTTCCGGTTTGCTCCCATTGCGTCAGCAGGATATTGGTGATCAAGTACCCGGAAAGCACAAAAAAAAGACTTACCCCTAAAAGTCCCCCCGGTGCCCAGTCCGGATTGAGATGGTAAACGATTACCGCTAATACCGCCAATGCCCGCAACCCATCCAATCCCGGCATATAGCCGATGGAATCTGCCCGCAATCCCTCTTGCAAAATCGATTGGTCCTTTTTCCTGCTGCAATTCATGTATCAACTCTCCACTTGTATCAGGCTTTGGATTTCCTTCACAGCCACTTCTTCTTTTTCACCATACCAAGTTTCGGGTTTTAGTGCTTTACGAAATATTTAAAATTCTTTACGAAAAAGTTAATATTAAGACCCTCTGCCTCCATTAAATAAAAAAACGAGAGACAGATGAATCTGTCTCCCGATACGTAAATGGTTGGTTTTCAGTTTTCCAGTTTCAGATTTCAGTTCTCCTGATTACTTTCGAACGGTAACTTTCCGGCTTGCCGCATCCCATTGGACCGTTGCTCCCAGGGTTTCGCAAATAAAGCGTACCTGGCCAAAAGTCCGGCTGTTGACGATTTCGTAAGCGCAGTCCATTTCTTCCTCTTTGCCATTGACAAGCGCCTTCCCGGAACCGACTGTCAGAATTATTTCCGTACTGCCATAAACGATTCTGACCTGCCCGGTCTGAGGCAGCCAGTAGACTTGAGCCCCAAGCTGTTCCGCGAGAAATCGTACCGGCAGCATGGTTCTGTCCGCCTGTGGTTTAATGTACGGCGCCGCATCTAACGTTACTTCTTTGCCGTTCACCAAGGCGAGATCGGACCCGATGGTCAGCACAATTTCAATCTCTGCTTTCCCCAAAGGCACCTGTTCCTGAGGTACGATCACATGGGAAGACGAGGATCCCGAGCTGCCCCTTTTCTCAAAGTTTCCGGTTAATTCTACATCTGCATCAGGCATAGTGAATGTGTAAGGATTGGCACTGCTTACAGGCTTACCGATGGAATCCGTCCAGTTTATAAATCTGTATCCTGATTTTGCCTCAGCAGAAACGGTAACGGAATTTCCCGGGACATATTCTCCTCCGCCTGTGACCGTACCACCGCTTGAAGGATTGGCTGAGACGCTGACTTTCGCAATCTGACCTGTTTCGCCGGTCGATACGAATACCCCTTCAATGGTGCTGTCAGGCTCATCCCCGGCAGTTGTGACCGCATACACCACAAAATAACGCTTTTTCGCAGAATCATACACTGCACAGGGAAACTCCTTGCGGCCTGTGTAGTCTGCAGCTTTACCCGCAATCGTCAGAGGACTGCCGGGTGTCAGCTGTATGCTGTCATCACCGGATACCGCAAAGGCGAGATCTCCGTCCTCAACAAAGGCTGTAAGAAAGTTTAAACTCAAGGAATTGTAGGCATTGGAAGGTTCACTTACCGCTGCATCATCTGCACCGTCGGTTATTGAAAAACCATTCTCAAATGGGCTCATCGTATCTCCATCCAGATATCTTCCGTATATTCTCGAATAATCCGTCCAAGTTACAAGGATTTTGCCATTCCCTCCGGCAGCGGAGGGTTCGTAGTATGAGTCATCGGGCATGGAAGCATCGGGAATTTGGATAATAATATCTTCGGCTCCCTGGAGTTCACCGGTTTCCGCATCTATAAAACGTCCATAGATCGAGAAGGTATAGCTGTCCTCCCGGTCATCCGCCCATACAACGAAGAACTTATTTCCGATCCCTGATCCAACCACATCATGCTGTCCCCATGGCGCAGCGACATCTTCTTCATCCCCAATAAGGATTTTGCCGGTACCAAGCAGTTCGGCTCGCTTGTTCTGTGAATTGAACCTGACCAGCCTGCCGCAGGTGTTCAGATTCTCATCATTTTCATGCCAAATCACCATAAAGCTGCCGCTGGCGCTGTTATAGGCTGCCCTGGGATAATGCTGATCCGATTCATCCTGGCATATTGCAAAGCTGCTTCCTATCAATTGTCCGGTTTTTGCATCCACAAACTGGCCCAGAATATCACATTGGGTGGCCGGGTCAGACTGATAGCCGCTGCCGTCCTCCCAAACCACGAGATAAGCATGGTTGATTTCATCATAGGCCACAGAAGGCCAGCTTACAGACGAGCCTGCGATGTATATCGATTTTCCGGCAAGACTGCCTGTCGAGTGAATCCTTTGCCCGACAATGCTGCTGTTCGTATTAGGAATGTCGTTTTCCATGAAAAACTCTGTTTCCAGCCACACTGCCAAATAACCGTCGGAACCGCCGTATGCCAACCGGGGATTGCTTCTGGTAACTTCCTGCGGGCTAACAGGTGTCTGCCACTGCAGGTAGGGGTAAGTTACATTTTCCCGGATTGCCCAGATCGTATCAAAATCCCATCCGACTCCCGGTTCAGGATTAAAGGTGGCCCGCTGCTTCATCTGAGCGGTAGTCTTTGGTACACCCTTGCCGGTGTCGTTTTGACCTGTCGTCTCCGTGTCATAGTAGCACTCCGCACCGGCAAAACCAGCCTCATAACGGTCTGCTCCCAATAACCCGCCGACATGCGTAACGCCGCTTATCTGTCCTGCGGCGTAGGAGTTATAGATCGAGGAATATCCTATCCCCCCAACCAGACCGCCGATAAGATCAGAACCCGTTACATCTCCTCTGGCGTAAGAGTTGCTTATTGTTCCCGCGCCGATAAACCCGGTCAGACCGCCGACAAGATCAGATCCTTTTACATTTCCGACGGCATAGGAGGTGCTGATACTGCCACCGCTTTGGTTGCCGACCAGGCCGCCCACATGCTCCGATATGCTGTCAATATCACTTCTTCCGGTTACTGCTCCCTCTGCATAGCAGTTGGTAACTATGCTGCTAAAGCAATCCCCCGCCAGGCCGCCCACAGCTCTTCGGCCTTCCACAGCCCCCGTGGCATGGCAGCCGGTTGCATTACCGTTTAGAAGACTCCCTACCAGGCCGCCGATTTCGTCATTTCCGGTAACGCATCCCGACGCGTAAGAGTCAGTTATGCCCCCGCCCCGATGGCGGCCGACAAGGCCCCCGGTATTATTGCTGTATCCGGTATTCACTACTGTAATGGCAGTCCATGAGCGGGTTACGGTACTGTCATAATTCCATCCAATCAAACCGCCAACATCGATACCGGAGCCGGTCACGGTTCCTGTGGCGCAGGAATCGGCTATTGTACTAAGGTTACAATAGCCTGCCACGCTTCCCACATGCTCTTTGCCGGTGATGTTCACGGCTTCCAGGGTCAGGTCAATGACAGCCGCATCTTTGATTACACCAAACAGACCGATATAATTTACATCGGCTCGGTTGACATAGAGTCCGCTGATGGTTTTCCCGTTGCCGTCAAAGCTTCCGGCAAAAAAATTGTCGGCTGTTCCGATGGGGTTCCATCCCTGGCCCTGATTGTATGGGCTCTGGTCCAGATCTATGTTTTCAATTAATTGAAAGTACTTATCTGTATGTTCAGTTCCCAGATAATTGCGAACATTGTCCAAGTGCTCCGCAGTTTCAATAAGATAAGGAGCATCAGATGATCCGTCCCCGCCGGCAAATTCAGCCGTACTAACCTGCATCATCATCGGAGCAGCTCCCTCCTCCGTATCAAGGACTGTATCAATGACTGTGTCAAGGGCTTGTTCCTCATCAGTTTCTGCAAAAACAGCAGAAGGCCCCGGTAATATCAATCCAAGGACCATGATCAGGGCCAGAATTGCCGGCATCAACTTATTTTTTTTATACATTCTCAAACCTCCTTCCTATTTTTCTAATATTCAATACCAGGTAAATCATACCAATTTGGTTCAAAAAAAATAACTATACGCGAGTATAGTTTTCAATAAAAAGATACTTCTTTTTCTAAAAATCTGCCTTATCTCATACCCTTTTTGAGAATCCCCTTTTCTGTGCATGGTAGTATGGTTCATCATTTTTACTTAATATTATAAAAAGATCCAACCGGTTTTTCGCTCCGGTTTTATCAAAAATATTTGAAATATGAAATTTGACAGTATGCTCGGTGATACATAGAAATTCAGCAATCTCTCTGGTTTGCAAATTGTCTAACAGATAAATCAATACATCTATTTCCCGTTTTGTTAAAGCAAAGCATTTAGCCTTGTCTACCATTTCTGTCTTTGGACTCTCCGATGCAGATGCTCGCGGCGCTTCCATGGTAAGGCTTCCTGATATATAGAACAGCACCAGAAGAATAACCGATAAAATAATATAAACAGCAATGATAAAATTGATAGACAGGGTTGTGAATAAAGCCTCTGAGAATAAGGCGCCGATTGCTATGAATAGAAACCGGACTGTTCTTCCCATGCCGGCCCACAGCATGGGATTTTCTACAGAGGGGGCGATATCAAAAAAGGTTACGGTAAAATATAGAATGGCAAACCCGGCAAACAGAAAAAAAATGCTGGCATTTATGGCATAGGTAATCGGGCTGTTCAAAAACATTACCCCAACTGAGGAACACATCATTATCGAAAGCATTGCCACCGGCAGGTACCTGCGTGAGTGCAGGTCTGCTATGAAACCTGCCGTCACAATACCTACAAGGTAAAAAAGACGGGGATAAGCATAGATATTTACCGTTTGCTGTACATGCATAGCGGTGATGATTCCGTCATTATACCCGCCCATAAGGGAAATGACTGCAATAATTGCCACCACAGAATATAAATATTTCTTTGAAGGAGCATTGACAGAAGCCGTTTTGGGCTGTTGCTGTATTGTTAAAGCAGAAGGGGTTTTCTTTAGCACAAGGTAGAAAACGATACACAGCACTCCTATCAGAACCAGCGCCCTTGGCATGGAAGAGGGAATGACAATCAGCAAAATCACCTGCATCAGAGCTTCCGTTCCAATCGCCAGGCCGATTACCCGTCCCGAATAGGTTTTCTCACACAGCGCCATGGCTGCATAATAATGGACAGCTCCCCCTATAATACCGGTTGAAAGCATATGAATAATGGATAACAGGATAAAAATGATCGGGTCGTTTGTCAATATAAAGCCAAGCAAGGTCAATATGCTAGTTAAGAACAGGATGAACAGCGCTGATTTACGGCTGGAAACCGTTGAAGTTTTTTTATGAATCATTGAAAACAGGATAAAACCTGCTCCCAAAGACAGCATGGCAGCAGAATATACTGTGATTACTTTTTCATGCCCAAACAAGCTGGCTGTTTCATCATTTAGGATTACATCGGTTGTCAGAAAATAAAAGGATGCCAGGGAGAAAAGAATCAAGGTTAAAATGTGTTTTCTCATATTAAAACCTCACCGAATAAGTCTTTTTATCCAGGCAATAGATGTGTGATTCTTTAATTGTTGTATTATAATTTATATGAAGTTCCCGTTACCCAAAAAGGAAGGGGTAAGGGCCTAGAAAGATCTGCGCCCTTACCCATAGTATACATAAGCTGCTGGCCAAGTCAATAAGTTGTTATTGGAATCGTTCTATCAAATACTTCAGCGTCGTATCGGGAACAATTTTTGAGATTTCTTGAAAGTTTCGATCATCCAGCAAGGAACGGACACGAGAAGCGCTAATAGGGCTCCCGTTCCATTCTTTTCTCGGAATCTCAACAAATTCAATTCCATGTTGCGGTAGAATTGCCCGCATCGTGTCGTTATACTGCTTCGTAATTTTATCATATGGTTCTTCGCCGACAAAACGTACGGCAATACCTAAACATGGTGCGATTTCTCTTGCAAACAGTGTAACGTCCATTGATGAGTCTACGACACGGTCCTGTATCTCTGACTTATTGAAGTACTCTGAGAATGTCAATGAAGATATGATAAATCTGCCGCTTGGGATGACCGTTACATTCTTTAAATCGGCGACGCCTTCATCGACTAGCTTCAGTCTGTCATCAAAGGGAAAAATTGATTGGTCCTCTTGTACAACAAAGATGATCAGGTAATCACAGCTTGCCGCAGCCTGCTCAATCAGGTATCGGTGTCCCAATGTGAAAGGGTTGCAGTTCATGACAATCGAACCGATTTTTATACCGAACATCTCATTATAGAATTCTGTAAGAATTCGTTTATACTCATTAAGCTCTTTTTTGCTCGATTCATCAAGGTTGTAATCCATATGTTTGCTCTGAGACTGCAAAGACGACCTGTCATTGTTCATAAATTCGTATTCAGCGGGGAAGAAATCCAGTTGCTGTAGTTTTTTCAACAGCAATTCGGCAATCAAATAATTGCCTGCGGGGGTATAATGCATCGTATCGAAAAAAATCTCGCCATAATTATGAGGCCTTCCTGCTGCCGAAGACATATTCAAATATTGTAATTTATCAGACATAGCAAAATTGCATAATACGATATCCCCGGCTACGGCCGGGAGTGATTCCAAAATTACGAGTGCTTCTCCGCTCAGATTGTCCTCCAGCTCCGCGAGAAAGAAGCCATAGTTTTGAACGATAAACTGATGCTGGGGAGCCCGTTCGTTCAGGAGTCTTTGCAGATGCGATGCAATCGTGGCATCGTCGGGCGAACCAACACCAAAAACTGTGCATCCTCCCAGAAGAAAAATCGTACGTTTATAAATATGAGGCTGAGCATCCGTTATCCGATGTCCTTCTGCTGTATTGACGCATTTTCCGTGATAATCTTCAAAGCGTCGCACACCCCTGACATCATGATATGATTTTGGCGCGCTCAGCACTTCGATTATGTCCTCTTTGTCTTGAAGGTATTGGTTGATTGCAAATACTGGTTTATCCAGATTATTCAGTATCGCAGCTCGTCCTACGGCATTTTGTATGATAAATTCTTCATTTCCACTGAGGCCGTTTTGTGGGAATGCCGGCGTATTAAAGCACAGCACTGATACCCCAGGATGCTTTTTCTTATAATCGAGTATCCCTTGAATCATTGCAGCTGGCCGTGAACCGGGAATATTGACGCTGTAGGTGTCAAAATTAACCGCGTCTAATACTGTTTTTGTTATCCTGTCATAAACGACAAAATTCAGCCCTCGTCCGCCGGGGGAAAAATTTACGTTGTTGATTTTAATAATTGCACAATTATTTTGCGGTACATTAAATCCAACGCTTTTTATCTCAACAACAATGTTATCAATCATGGTTCCGTGTTGAACCGGCTCGGAAACTGTCGGTGAAATCTTCTCAAATACAATTTCTCCTGAGTTGATTATTACGCCATAGGAATATCTGAACTTACCGCAAAGGTTAACATGTAGTCCCAGTTTCAGCATTTCGGACGAGATCTCTTCCGTATACGCCGGGCCGCACGGAGTATCGCACGCCGCAATCATAACAAGGTATCGCTTGCTGAAAAGTCGGAGCTTTTTTATATACTCTACGAAATTCCACTCATTCGTCAACATTTCGAGAATTAATCCATGACCTTTGGCTGCGTCCAACTCGTTCCTCAATCTACTGATCTCTCGTTGTAAGGTGGCCGTATTATTTTTCTTCGACATATGATTCCTCCTTTATTCGGTAATACTTTATCTAGGTATTATATCGTATCGGAAGAGAATTTTTTTAATACTTTTATGATACTATATTAAATGAATTATACTCTTTTGTAAATTGACTGCAAGCCGAATTAAACTGATGAATTCACTGCCTGTACTGTTAGGCAGTAATTCGCCATACACATGATATGAATAATGATACCTCCTGTGATCTTGAAAAAATAAGTCTTGCTGTTGAAATTCAAATGTTTATACTCCTAACATATGGTATATTTATTATGTTTCTATCATATCCTATTGCTTTTAATCATGCTCCTCTATCATAATGTCATGCCGACCCGGATCTGGTATTCCTCTTCTTTTGTTCCGTGTCATCGAGGCTTCCATGCATATGGCTATTTGTATTGCAAGTACACGGTTTCAGCTGTAGCGACAACTATGTCTTTTTGTCATTCTATATCATTTCTCCTATATATTTATTCTCTATTACGCTTACTTCTTCCGTAATTCTATTCAGTTGGCAAATGGAATGCCGCCATGTAGGTTAATGAATTGTGCGTAGTATTGTAAATAAAATGTGCTACGATATGTCAATAAATTGTGCTTTTTCTTGAAATAATGATTATGGTATAATAAAACAATTGAATAATCCATGAAACTTATGTTGTGGATGTAGAAGGAGAATACACGTATGGAAAGATTGACAGGAACTGTCTCAAGAGGCATTCGCGCCCCTATTATCCGTCAGGGAGACGATATTGCGGAAATTGTTATTTCTAGTGTGCTCGATGCTGCAAATAGTGAAGGCTTTGATCTGCGTGATAAAGATGTTATCGCTGTCACAGAAGCTGTCGTTGCCCGCGCCCAAGGAAATTATGCAACGGTTGATCAAATCGCTGCTGACATTAAAAAAAAATTCGGGGATAAAACCATCGGTGTTATTTTTCCGATCTTAAGCCGTAACCGTTTTTCCATTTGTCTCAAAGGGATCGCAATGGGCGCCAGGAAAATCATTCTTATGCTGAGCTATCCTGCAGATGAAGTGGGAAATCATCTTGTCGATCTGGATGACCTGGATGAAAAGGGTGTCAATCCCTGGACCGATATTTTAACAGAAGCACGGTATCGTGAGCTGTTCGGCTATCGGAAACATACCTTCACCGGTGTCGATTATATCGAGTATTACAAAGAGCTGATACAAAGCACAGGCTGCGAAGTTGAGATCATTCTTGCAAATGACAGCCGCGCGATTTTAAATCATACCGAGTACGTGCTCAACTGTGACATCCATACTCGCGCAAGAACGAAACGATTGTTAAAAGCCGGAGGAGCAAAGCTTGTATTTGGTCTTGATGATATATTGTCGGCTCCGGTTGATGGCAGCGGTTATAACGAAAATTACGGCTTGCTTGGCAGTAATAAATCTTCCGAAGAATCCGTTAAGCTTTTCCCCCGCAATTGTATGCCCATTGTTGAGAAGATACAAAAAGGAATCCTTGAAAATACAGGAAAGCATACCGAGGTTATGATTTATGGAGACGGCGCCTTCAAAGACCCCGTCGGAAAGATATGGGAACTGGCTGATCCTGTAGTATCCCCGGCATATACTGCGGGACTTGAAGGCCAGCCCAATGAGGTTAAGTTAAAGTATCTGGCCGATAATGATTTTGCCGATTTATGCGGAGCGGAATTGAAGGCAGCTATTTCCGACTATATTCGCAATAAAAACGACGATTTGGTCGGCTGTATGGAATCTCAGGGAACAACGCCCCGTCGTTTGACAGATCTCATCGGCTCCCTCAGCGACCTTACCTCGGGCAGCGGTGACAAGGGTACCCCCATCGTGCTGATCCAGGGTTACTTTGATAATTACACCAAATAGCGTTTGATTGACTTTCTTTCACATTTTTTATATAATAAAACGAATTAAATATTTGGAGGCTTAAATACACTAATGTTAGCTTCGATTCGGATTCGTAAATAAGGCGCACTAAAACGAGGTAAGCAGGATTGCTTTCCAAGGTTTTTTGTGCGCCTTTTTTGATTCTGATCGAATAAAAAGAGGTGTATTTTTTATGTCTAAAAAAAGAAGTAAGGGGCAAAAGCCGCCTGTTTGGATTTCCCAAAACTATTTAACCAGCGGCAAAACAATCAAAAGATTGCTTTCGAAAACCAGCATCGGCGCAAATGACCATGTGATAGAGATTGGACCCGGAAAAGGCCATATAACAGGGCTGCTTCTTAAACGCTGCCGGAAAGTAACCGCCATTGAAATAGATGAAAGGCTGTATGGAAATCTCCGAGAAAAATTCAGAGATGCTGAAAACCTGAACCTTTATCTCCAGGATTTTCTGCGGTGGCACCTACCTGCCGCCGAGAGCTATAAGATTTTTGCAAACATTCCCTTCTGCCATACGACAGAGATACTGCGAAAGCTAATGAAAAGCAAAAACCGACCGGATGAAGCATGGCTGACGATGGAAAAAGGTGCAGCAAAGCGCTTCATGGGAGAGCCTCATGAAACGCTTAGTTCGCTTATGGTTAAACCGATGTTTGATCTTAAAATCATTTATCACTTCAGGCGGGAGGATTTCCATCCAAAACCCGGTATAGATGTTGTATTGTTACATCTGAAGAAAAAGGCATAACCAACTGGCTGCTGACAATAAGCCAGAATTCGCACATGCTATTTCGCCTCCAAATATTCTCTGAGCACCTTTTCCTCTGCGTAATTCAAATAGTCTGCCAGAAGTGCTATTCCCCAAGCTCCGCCCTCTGCAGCGGTTTCCGAGAGTTCTAAGGGAATTCCCAGCATCTCGGTCATGATCTGTTTTCCCGCACTGCCCGATTTGAAGAATCCGCCATGTCCCGCGAGCTTTTCTACTTTGACTTGCTCCTCGACTGTAAGGATCCGCATACCGTTCGCCAGGTCTGACACAGCGGAAGTGATTACCCCGCGCATAAACTCCGAGAGTTTTGTGTTGCCTTCCAGCGCAACCTCATACAGCCTACTGAACAATTCTCCGCTGTCTACCGTTACGCCGAGCAAGTCAAACGCTTCTTTAAACAGGTTGATCCATGGGTCAATCTTTGATGTGCACTCGTTATAATGTACCATTGCCACATCTCGGCCGTCGGGTGTTGTGACGATATCGATCTCTTTATGCAAACGTTTCAACGGCTGGTCAAGCACGATCATCGCAAAAATACTTGTTCCTGCGCTGACGTTTCCTGTTCTTGGTGCAACTGCGTTGCAGGAAACCATACCTGTGCCCGCGTCCCCCTCAGGAGGAGGACAGAGGATGCAGGACGAAGGGCACAGGTTGGGCGATTCTCCAAACAGATATTGTCTGCCGACTGTTGTGAGTGTGCCGGCGTTTTGTCCGGCAACAAGGACCTTCGGCGCGATATCTGGCCAGTTAATACCTGTCAGGTGCTTGAATTTTTCAATAAACTCAGAATTCCAATTATTATCCTTGACCGGAAACATTCCGCTCGCGTCGCCGATACCGATGACTTTTTCGCCAGTTAGCTTCCAATGTACATATCCGGAAAGAGTAGTGATGAATGCGATGTCCTTGACGTGTTCCTCACCGTTTCGTATCGCCTGGTACAAATGTGCCACACTCCAACGCTCAGGAATGTTGAAGTTGAATAACTCCGTAAGCTTTTCCGCCGCTTTGCCTGTGGTTGTATCCTTCCACGTTCTGAACGGGACTAGGAGGTTATCGTCCTTATCAAATACAAGGTACCCGTGCATCATCGCGGAAACACCGATCGCCGACAGCTGACAGTTGAAGGTCGACAGTTTGGAAACAGCGTCCTGCAATCCGGATTTTACATCGTCAAGGGAATAGGTCCAATGACCGTCAAGGAACCGGCTTTCCCAGTTGTGGCTTCCGGCGGCAATGACTTTGCGGTTCTCATTAATCACAACCGCTTTGATTCGGGTAGAGCCGAGCTCGATACCCAATGACGCTTTTTTCTTCAATAAATGTTCCGTATTTATAATAATCCCCTCCGTTCTTGAGTTCTTAATACACATTTTTCAAGCAGTTCGCTTCTGTTCGTTCATAGTCCTGCAGCGCAATGGCAGCAGTGGAGTCTCTTTTGACCAGCTCAGGGAGGAAAAGCGTGTCCTTTGCCTTAAATGAGGGATTTGACATCTGTTCGAGCAAAATTGCAGCGGCGGTTTCTCCAAGCTGCTGCTTCGGATGCCGGACAGATGTGAGGGGTACTTCGCATATTCTGGCCAAATTCGAATCGTCAATTCCCACTACTGATAGATCCCCGGGGACATTGCGGCCCTGATTCTTGCAAAACCGCACCAGCTCAACCGCCAAGCCGTCGTTATAACAAACCACCGCCGTGCTGTCATCGAGAAGTGACGAAAGGCCCGAGCCGGACTTTGCAAACAAGGTGGACTGTTCAGCCGCCGGGAACCACAAAACTCTTTTCTCAGGCATGGGTATGTTATGTTCAATCAGCCGGTTCATAAAGCCTTGATACCGCTTATGTCCCTGCATATTATCAAACACGAAGATCCCTGTGATTTTTCTGTGTCCCAGTGATATCAGGTGCTCCGTCGCAATTTGTCCTGCGGCATAGTCGTCCATCGCCACCAGGGGATGACCGGACCAGGAGTATTTCGCATTAAAGAATACCAACGGGATATCTCTTGCCCGAATTTCGTTATAAAGCGCCATATTCGGGTTTGGCAGAGCGCTCTTGGATGGCTCTACAATCAGCCCGCCTACATTTTGCGCCAGCATTTTCTCCAGCGCCCTCGCTTCTTCTGCCACCTGATTGGATGTGGTCATCAGCTGCATTGACACGTTATTATCCGTCAGGACGCGCTCAATACCCGTGACGATGCTGGGAAAGATATAATCACTGAAATAGGTTGACACAATACCCACCAGTTTGCTGTTCTTTTCGGCAGAAACCGCATTAGGGCTCTGGATAAATGATCCGCTGCCCTGCCTGCGGCTAAGAATTCCCTGCCGTTCCATATAGGCAAGGGCATGCCTGACTGTCTGCCGGCTCACCTTGTGGATGTTGCACAACTCAGTCTCCGAGTAAAATTTATCTCCGGCGGACAGATGCTTCTCTTTGATTTCTTCCTTCGCCCAGTTAACAATACCTAGATATTTATACTCATCCATATAACAACCCCATCTTTTATCGTACTTATTTGATTAAAATCATAGCATATAAAACCAATTTGTCAATACAAGTTCAGAATATTTTTACAACTTGTCCGTATGAGTGTTTCCTGGGCCCCAGCTTTTTTCGGTGATCGGTAATCCTGATAAGCGCAAAAAAAAACCTGCCCCGGGTAATCAAGAAACCTGCATTATATCGGGACAGGCTTATTATTAGAGATAACTTCGTATCAGGTGGTTTCTCCTTAACAGGCAGCTTGTTCCCCAGCTAAAAAGCAGGGATCCGAAAAAGGTTATCATCAGCTTCAGGTATGGTGCCCAGACAGTGAACAGCAAAAAATATTGGATCCATATGGTAAAGGCATAGTGCGTCAGATAAATGCAAAAGGAATTTGCACTGAGACTGTCAAGAAACACATTTCTTATCTTACCGAATTTCCCTGAAATCCCTAAAAACCCAAGAGATGCGCCAATGCAGCTAACAGAAAAAGCCATACTGGTTATTAGAATAGATACAACATTGTATTCTGTACCTCCAGCAAAGACATAGACCAGAAATCCCGAAAATCCAGCGAGCAGCCATACCGGCCATGACCGGATCCAATTTGATTTTGCGAGGCCCCCGGCACTGCTGATTCTAATCCCGATCAATAAACAGGTAAAATACAAGCCCATCCGGATCGGTTGAAGATCCAATGGACCAAAAGAAAACCACCAATGGTGGGACCCGACAAGTCTTGGAATAAAAAAGGAAAGGAAAGCAGCCAGAAAGATCGTACCGACCTTGGGCACATGGTTAAATCCTGTCAGGATGGTCGGCTGGATTTTATACAGGAAAGCAATTATACCATTAAACGCAAGAAGTACCCATAAAAACCACGGTGGCCCTATCGGCCATCCATCATACGTGAAGAACCTGAAAAAGTATGCGGCAGGCGATTCCTGCCCCGAAGCCAGAAAAGAAGGCATAAATGCAATCGGTGCAAAAATAAGTACGCCGAAAAGGAATGGCACTCCCAACCGCTTCATGCGGTGTGCCAGATATTCCCCGCTGCCATACCGTTTCAGACCGGACATCACAAAGAAGCCCGAAACCAAAAATAACAGCGGCATAAAAAACGTATCGCAATAAGCCACGATTGGATCAACAACGGCAAATTTGCTGCTATCAACGATCGGAGCGGATGATAATACCCAATTTGCCGGATTATATGTGCTGAATGATGCATAAGCCAAGGCTGAATGCATGAATACAACAAGGACGATAACGAAAGCACGCAAATAATCAATCGAATGGTCCCGTTGATTTGTTTCCAAACTGTCAATGATGATCTCCCCCATTTTTTCCCCTCATTTCTATTCAAATCTGGATTGGTTTCTCCAATCACGTTTGACATTATTATAGAACTTTTCCTGCCAAATGCAAGTCAATGTCTCTCATGCCCTTTTTACGGCCACTTGTGAGAATTTCAGTACAAAGATACTCCTGTTCAATATAATGGGTGTATCGAAAAAATGACTGCATGAAAAAAAATAAATGCATCGAATACTGAATCAGGAGGAAGATGATGAAACAGTTCAGAAAGCGATCTATAATTCTGATCGCATTGGTTTCAATCGTGATGATCGGATTTATTTCGCTTACCATCACAAACAAACCCTTATCGAAGGATGAAATGAATGATATGATCAGGAAAGAGCTGACAGGAATGGTTCGTGAGAATGCTGAGATCACAAGTGCTTTGCTGACAATATATTCCGAAAAGCTGCAGCTGGATGAAACCTATGCGGTTGGTTACACGGGCAAAGATTTCACTGAGCCGGTGACAGCGGATCATCCGTATTATTCAGCAAGCATCGGGAAGACATTCACGGCTGCTTTGATCGGCATGCTCTGCGAAGAAGGAGTTATCAGCTATGATGATTATATTCAAAAATACCTTGATGCCGGCCTGCTTGAGCGTTTGTTTGTTTATAAGGGAGTGGATTATAAAAACCGGGTAACAATCAGGCAATTGCTTGGACATATATCTGGTATCGGCGACTATTATGAAGATCCGGTCTTGCAAGGCGACGCCATTCTTGAGATAATAATTAAAGATCAGGATAGGCTGTGGACTCCGCTTGAATTGGTTTCATTCACCAGGGAAAACCAAAGGGCCGTCGCGAGACCGGGAGAGGTATTCCATTATTCTGATACGGGGTATATCCTTCTTGGTTTTCTCATAGAATCTGTAACCGGGCAGCCGTTTCATAAGGTTTTACACGAGAAAATTCTCGACCCTCTGAAAATGAGGAATACGTATCTGATCTTTCATTCAAATCCGAAAAATACACTAAAATATGATATACTCGAGGCATATGCAAACGGTATCGACTTATCAAACGCAAATGCGTTAAGCTTTGACTGGTCAGGGGGAGGTTTGGTTACAACGATGGCGGACCTGTTAAAATTCAGCAAGGCGCTCAACAAAGGGGATTTAGTCAGAATCGATACATTGAAGCAGATGACGAAGTTCGACAAGAAATATATGGAAGGGGTCTATTACGGGCTCGGAATGATGGAATTTCGTTTCGGAGAGTTTTCCTATTTCCTGAAAGACATCCCGAATCTGTATGGCGGCGTTGGCGTAACCTCCACTTTTATGTTGTACGATAAATCTAATGATATTCATATCATCTCTAATTTTGGTTCGATTGATTTCATGGACGAAAGTGTTCCGTTCCTTGCCGAAGTGCTCATGACGGTGGATCGGATGGAAGAATAGTATGGGCAGGTGCATATGGATGTTCAATTAAGCTGCTCAGAGCAAATAACTGAAAAACTTACGCGGATTTTTTCCAAATCCGGAGTCAACATCTCAGCTGACGCTAAAATCGTCCTGGTTGAGCGCGGGTTTGCGCTTCCTCCGGAAAAGCTCTCCGTGGTTTTTGATCCCGTCGACTATATGGAAGCTGTTGAGCTTCTGCTGAAGCATCATCACGAATCAAAGCAGGTAAGTCCGGATACAATTACAGGCTTTTCAGAAAACCGGTATTGCCTGATCCCGGTTGAGGAAATTAATCATATTGATGCAAGCGGCACTGAAATCATTTGCCATACAGACCGAAAACACTATTATCTGAAAAATACCCTGCAATACTATCAGGAAGAGTTAAGCCGCCATGGCGTCATCCGAATCAATAAATCACAGCTTGTCAATATTTTAAACGTAAAGGAAATCATACCCTGGTTCAACGGACGGCTGGTGCTGGTGTTAAAAAACAAACAGGAACTCGAAGTTTCCAGGGTTTATTCGAAAGCGCTAAGAAAAACCTTGGATATTTAGGAGCAAAGTTATGCTGGATAGAATAAATATCATGAATATACTTTTTTCTTTCATAATTGGCTTACTGATCGGCATGTTTGCCCAGATTGCACTAAACCCGGTACAGAATCTGATTTCACTGCTGATTTGCGTCTTCGTGAGTGGAATCATCGGACTGTTCATTGGAACAGTCATCGAATTTGTTATGGCACTGCTGCCGTTAAGGATTGCGAGACCCGCCACGTATTTTTTGATTAACAACCTGACGGCCCTGTTTGTTACCTTTGTCGTCATATTTACATTATATATTTACGGAGTCGAAAATTTTACTGTCAGAGATCTGACTATTGTTCTGGCCATCGCATTTGGGACCATTATTGGGGCGAATATTCTGGACTATTGGAAATACAAACGGACGAACACCAAGCTGATGGATTATATCGAAAAGAGAAGCAGGCCGAAATAATGCTCCTGTCACTTCAGCCAGCCTTCCTTTAGCACATACCCTCCGGGCTCACCGCCTTCCGGTCCCATTTCGATAATATAATCCGCCTGCCTGATCATTCTGGGGTTATGTTCGATTGCAACAACTGTCGCACCCTTGGACGTAAGCTCACGGATGATATGGCACAGCTTGTCAGCATCCTCATCATGAAGTCCCGTAGTGGGCTCATCCAGAAGATAAATCGAACCCTCTGTTTTGCCTTCGCAAAGCTCTTTTGCCAGCTTGATTCTCTGCGCTTCCCCTCCGGATAAAGTTGCTGCGCTTTGGCCGAATTTGAGGTAGGAAAGCCCGACCTTGCAGAGCATATCCAGTATTCTGAATATGCCCGGCTCGTCCTGGAAAATATCCTTAACTTCTCCGATTTCTAAATCCAGCAAATCCGAAATGGAATGTCCCTTGTACTTTATTTCCAGTACAGCTTCCTTGTATCTCTTACCCTTGCACATATCGCAGGCAACAGTAATGTCCGGCATAAAGTGCATCGGAATTGCTGTTTCACCAGCTCCTTTACAAGCTTCACACTGCCCCTTTGCACTGTTGAAACTGAAATGCTCTTTTGTCAGTTTTGCTTTTTTCGCCTCGCTCAAATTTGAATAATACCCCCTGACAAGATCAAATACTCCGGTATACGTACCCGGGGTCGATCTGGAGTTTTTGCCGATCGCCTTCTGGCTGACATAGTATATGCCGGAAATACGTTCCGTCCCGGAAATGCTGTCATACTCACCGGCTGTATTTGCACAATTGCCAAGTTCCCTCAAAAGAGCAGGATACAAAGTCCCTGAAATTAAACTGCTCTTCCCTGATCCGCTTACTCCAATCACACAGACAAATTTTGAAAGAGGTATGGAAACATCTATATTTTTCAGGTTATTTGTTCGTGCTCCCTTCAGCACCAGCTTCTCCTGCACTTGAACAGCGGCATCCTGAACAGGATAATCATAATCACTCTCTCTATATGTCACATCCTGTTCAACCTTCTCTGCACACAGCAATCGGCCTCCATAGTGTCCCGCACCGGGTCCGATCTCAATCAAATAATCCGCCATCTGAATCAGCTCTTGTTTGTGCTCAACTACAACAACAGTATTTTTCAGCTTTTTCAAGTCCCGGATGGCTTTTATCAAGAACCGGTAATCCTTTTGATGCAAACCTCTTGAGGGTTCATCCATGATATACAGAATATTTGAAAGGCCAGAGCCAAATTGATTTGCTATTTTCAGCCTTTGTGCTTCCCCTCCGGACAGGGACGGGATGCTCCTGTCAAGATTGAGATACCCAAGCCCTACCTGCTCAAGATTTTTCAGTCTGGCGATTATTTTCCTGAGTAGATCTCTGCACTTTGCACGGTCCCTCTCATCCAGGTGACTGTAGATCAAGTGGCACCATTTCCTCAGCCTGGTGATGCTCATTGTCGTGGCTTCCGGATACCTTGTATTTCCTATCCGAACCAGGCGTCCTTCCTCAAGCAGCCTTTCCCCTTTGCATCTGGGGCATTTTCTGATTGCAACAAACCGTTCGATATGATCTATGGATGAGCTGTTCTCAGCTAATAACCGCTGTAATATGTTGACCGCTCCCTCAACCGGTCTGGTAATCGTACCGCTTCTCCCATTTGTATTTTCATAATTCAGTGTCACCTGCTGTCCGCCGCTTCCATAAAAGACTTGTTGTCTGAAGGCCTCCGACAGATCTTTAAACGGTACTTCCAGGTCCTCATTCATAGCTTCCGCCAGTGCTAAAACTTCTCCCTTCATCCAGTTTGCGTTTGGCTTTTCTCTATGCTTTCTAAGGTTTCCCCACCATGGCGATGCTCCGTCCAGTATCGATAATTCCGCGTTCGTTACAATCAGGCCGGTATCTACCTGGAGTTCCTCGCCAAGCCCCTTGCAGACAGGGCACATATACTCGGGATGATTATAATTAAAAACAGCAGGCGTAAGGGTGAAAAAAATCGTACCACAGCCCTTGCAGACATGGTCCTCAGCAACGATTGTATTGCAATGAGGGCATATCCGCTCCCCGATCGTAGCATACAGCAGGCGTAAGTACTCACCGATTTTTGTGACAGATGCAACCGTTGATCTCGGATTCATTCCCAGACTTTTCTGCTCAATTGCAATGGCAGGCTGAAGCCCGGTGATTTTTTTGACCATGGAATCCTTTAAATCGGTTCCCATAAAAGCAGTTGGCGCAATCAGGTCCATAAACTGCTTCTGGCTCTCATGATATATGGTGTCAAAAGCAAGGCTTGACTTTCCGCTTCCGCTGACACCTGTTATTACCGTGATTTTTTCCTTGGGGATTCTCACAGTGATATTTTTCAGGTTATGAATAGAAGCATTTTCAACGACAATTTCATTGGAATCCAGATCTTCCTGCACCGGATCCTCTTCACAATCCAGTTCTTCATAACAGAACGCACCCTCATAATCCGCACTCTTATAATCCCTACTCTCATCTAACTCCACGGTTTTTTCCCTGTCAGAGTATAATTCTATTGCAGGAATATCGTGAAATACTTTGCAGCCGGTCCAATGATCAACCCATTTCGGAACCTTTATTTCGCCGATTGTTTTTTCCCGATGGGGCATTATCTGCAGGATCATGGAATTCTCAAAGCCGTCAAAACCCAGAATTGTCAGATACTTGTTATACGGGTCGGCAGATTTGACCTTTACAATGGTGGATGCCAAGGGATTGGGTCTTACAGGTGACCTGGTAGCAAACACACCGCACCTCGGAGCATTATCATAGGGAGGATTGCACATTAAATGGCTTCGATACCGCTTATCATCAAACCGGTCAAACCACCATATTACTCGCAGAAAATCCCCTGCTTTTATTCTTTTTATGGACTCCGTGATTTCATCTGCCGAAGCATCCGCCGATTCCCGGAGTTGAATCCTTCCGCCGTCAGGAAAGCTAAGGTATTTCCCGATGGGATTACCCCTGAATGAAAACGGGTTAAAATCTTTCTCCTGGAGCATCATGTCCTTGTCATAACCATCGACTTGTTCTTCACAAGGAAAAAAGGGCTTAATATCCGCCAGATCACCTGAAAACATGTCTTCGTCTGATTCAACCAGCATCTCCCCGGTTTCTGCGGATATGCTCATTATCCTGACAGTATAGCAATGAATTCCGCAATCTTCTTTCGTAAATAAAACACAATGACTGAAATGCTCCAATTTTATCAGAGCGTTTCTAAAATCTCTGTCAATCATAATCCTGATCCGGCAACCGTTTGAACCGATTTCTTGGCTCCCGATTCGTTGAAACTCAATTTTCTTCACTGATATCCGCCTTTCCTACAGAGGAGTTATCGGTATGTAAATCTCGACAATCCTCCTTTCATGATCCTCTTCTTTTTCTTGCGGCGGATAATACTCAAAACAGAATCTGTCATCGGGCGAGTAACCGCTGTCCGGAAGCCATTTGGAAATCATGTAATTCCATGCGCTCTGATATTCATCCGTACCCAGTAAAAATCTGCCAACAGCATATTTACCGCCTGCAAGCTCCATACAGCCAAACTCACCCTTACTTTCCACATCACCTTTCACGGACATGCATACGCTCAGCCGCAGCTTTTCTTCCGATGTCAGATCACTGTAATCATGATATACGGCAAACCACTTCGTCTCCTGGGTTGCCAGGCTGTTTTTATCCGCAAAACGATATAGCTTGGTAAAAAGCTTTGAAAACAAATCCGAATTGCCTTTATAGGCGCCGGTATATCGCACGTATAGCACTTTTACCGGCTCCGCCGACTGAATCGTGAGTTCGATAGGCTTATTGTAATGCGTATCATCTGTAAAAACTTTTCCATTCCTGCGATTCTCATAAATTACTTGTCTGATTTCCAGATCATTCATTTTTCTGATCCGGCCGGCGCTTGTTCCGTATCTTTCTTTTAATGCTTTTGCAAAGGATGCCTGGTTCGAGAATCCGACTGAAAATGCAACATCCTGCACCGTCAGCTTCTTGTTGCTTCTTAGAAGAAAAACCGCTTTTTCAAGTCGCAGCCGTTTTATAAAGCTGTAGAGGCTTTCCGAAGTAAACTGCTTGAAAATACGTTGAAAATGGTATTCAGAAAAGGAAGCGATCCGGGAAAGCTGCCGGATATTGATATCTTCGTCCAGATGGTTTTCAATAAAATCCTGTACCGCATTGATTCGTTCAATATAGATTTTTCTTGATTCATTGATATTTGATTCCATACTGTTCACCCCATTACGAATGTAAACCTATTCAATTTGTTTGCTGCCGCATCTGTATCAATTCAGTGCTGTGTCACAGAGAAATAAAGATGCCGTCAAGAACTGGCTATTCCTTGGCGGCAGGGTATCCTGTTTCAGAATACTACTTATCATTCATTTTAAATGTATTTCGTTTTTTGTCAACAAACCAAGGCTAACCGGCAGGACGAACCGGCAGGCAAACACTGGCTAACCGGCAGGACCAACCGGCAATGTGATCATTTGCTGCCATGCTCCAGGCAGTATTTCATATATTCTGCCGGGCGGTTAATATTCCTGAACAAGTCCTCCGGATCACCGAAAGGCTTTATTTCCTGTACATTAACCGGTCTTACGCGGACCATGGGGTACATTCTGATAATCTTAAAAATGCTCTTTTCCAAGCATTCTGCAATGGGTTCGATACAGTTCTTGCCGTATATGCCGCACAAGGGCTCAAACTCATCATTTATTCTGGGTACGACTACATCAAATCCCTCCGCCAGGCTTGACAGATATGCTAAAATTTCTTTTGTTATAAAAGGCATATCACATGGGATAACGATACTGTGATGGTATTGTGCATGTGTCAGTCCGGCATGGATTCCGCTCAATGGGCCGCAATTCGGGATGATGTCGGAAACAACTTTTACTCCCAGGTATTGATACTCGTCAGGACTGTTTGATACGATCAAGACTTCTTTAAATACCGACGCTTTTCTCAAAATCGCTTCGATCAATCTTTCTCCGTTTATCTTCAAAAAGGCTTTATTGACACTGTACATTCGACTATTTTTCCCGCCGGAAAGTATAATTGCTGTTTTTTCTATCACGTTCTTCCTCCGTTTATGGATACCTGCCCGCATCTCAGGTATGGCACTTTAATACAAACATACTATTAGGCTCTTGCTGAATCAATGAAGCAAAGAAGTTTGAGCCATATACGCTATTTATGGGTATAACGATTTACAATGGGCAAAGGCAATTCGATAAATTGCCATTTGTTGTTCAGCATGATATAATTCGGTCAATCTGATCTAACAAGAGAAACATGGCTGCATGATTTGTCATATAAAAGGGGGATATAAATGCGTAATAAGCTTCTGAATATGAATCAAGTGATTTTAATCGGTGCGGCAGGCCAGAACTGCGGTAAAACAACATTGGCATCAGAGCTGATTAAAAAATGGCATGCCGAATTTCCTGTTATAGCATTAAAAATTACTACGATTGAGCGTAAAAACGGAAAGTGCATCCGCAATAATCATCGATGCGGCGTATGTACCAATATCAACGGAAACTTTGAACTTCTGGAAGAAGTCTGCCGTGACCGGAATAAGGATACCTCAATTTTGCTGGCTTCCGGTGCACAAAAAGTCTACTGGCTGAAATGCCTAAGCACGCATCTGGAGGAGGGGATCCGGTTTTTCATGCGTCAAATTCCCGAAAATACAATCGTTATCTGCGAGTCGAACAGCCTGCGAAATATCGTTAATCCGAGTTTATTCATTATGCTTAAAAATCCTCAGAGTACCGGTATAAAACCCTCTGCGGCAGCGGTTATGGATAAAGCGGACATTATCCTAGAAAACGATTTTCAGGACAGTATTAGAAAGCTTGCGGATAGAATAACCATTGATAACAGCGGCTCCGAGATGGCAATCAGCATAGAAAACGAAACCGAAGGATTAACAAAGAGTTAGGAACTGCTTTTTCCCACAATTTTTTCTTCTATGATATCAGCAAGTGCAATCACGTCATTGATATGAATGACGGGAACATTCTGAAGCTCAAGCTCGGCATCTGTTGCGACAGCGATCAATTCTTCTGCAGAGCACATCGGTTCCGTTGATCTTGCCGCCCAGACCACTTCAATTTTGGGCTTATCTCCAAGCCGAAATCCCTCGGCAATGATAATATCGGCATCATCATTGAGTGCAATCAGTTGGTCGAGCGTCCATTTCCTGCTTGTTTTTTTTATCATGGCAATTCCGTTCGGAGAACATATCGTAACACAATCTGCACCTGCCTGAGCATGAAGCCAGGTATCTTTGCCCGGGTGATCAACATTGTAACCATGCACATCATGCTTTAATGTTGCAACCTTATAATTTCTTTTTTTAAACTCTTTAATTAATTTCTCAATTAGTATCGTTTTTCCGCTTTTTGATTTTCCAACGATACAGATAATAGGTGTCATATTTATTACAAACCTCCTTTAAGATTATCCCCTTGAATTGCTGTCTTACCTGTCATGAACCGGTTGTCTGCAGTTTATAAACAGTTACGCTCTGACCTTTATCCAAGGCAGGCGTTCCCGCAGGAACATCGACAAGGCAGTTGCAGCGGTAAAGGGAGCTCAATACACCGGGTGAGTGCTTATCAACGAGCTCAATGAATTCATCCTTTCCCCTTTTCACAACCCTTCCCCGCAGAATGCGTCTTCGTTTGCTCTCCTTTGCAAAGGAGTTTTCCAGGATTGCTTCTGATTTTTCCAGTTCAAGATCGTGCCGATGGGCATAATATGCAAGGAAGTCCCTGACCAAGAGCTCTAATGAAATGCTTGCAGCAGCGGGATTCCCCGAAAGGCTTAGTATGGGTTTTCCTTTCCACGAACTCGCCAGCACCGGAGTACCGGGCTTCATGTTTACCTTCCAGAACAAAATGTCTGCTCCAACTTCTTTCATGATTTCCTTGACAAGATCCTTTTTACCGACAGAAACCCCGCCAATGGTGATTAAGATATCTGCTTTGGCTAGTTCCTCTTTTATGATAAGACAGGATTCTTCAATATGATCAGCCACATTGCCCACTATGACAGGTTCCATGCCAAATTCCTTCAGCCGCATCCCAATCGTAAATAAGTTGCTGTTATATATTTTCCCGGGCTGCAATTTCTCATCGATCGGAGTTAATTCATCGCCGGTGCTTAATACAGCCACTTTGGGAATCTTATACACCAGTACTTCCGTGATTCCCATGGATGCAAGGATTCCAATTCCTGCGTAGTTTAAAATGTCATCTTTTTTTAGAATATGCTCTCCTTTTTTTATGTCTTCTCCCTGATAGCAATAGTTCTCGCCGGCAAGAAGCTGCATATGAATTTCTACATAACCGTTGTTTTCAGAAGTTTCCTCCTGACGAATAACACAATCCGCCCCTCTTGGGATCGGTGCGCCTGTCATAATTCTGCAGGCGGTTTTTTCAGCTACTTCTTTTTCGGGAAATTGTCCCGCACACACTTCCTCTATGAGTTGAAGTTTTACCGGATGTTCTTTCCCTGCTTCTGTTGAATCGCTTGCTTTCATTGCATAGCCATCAACAGGGGAGCGATCAAACGGGGGCTGATCGATGGGGGCTAAAATGTCCTGAGCCAATACTCTTTGATGCGCGTTAAAGATTGAAACCCTTTCAGTGCCCGTCGGCTTAAAGCAGGACTTTAACATCGTTTGGGCTTCCTCTAATGAAATTTTCGTTTTCATTGTTTTGATTTCCTTTCCAAAACCTCGATTCCGTCTAATTTTTATTCAGCAGCAAAAGAAACTGCCTCATGCTCTCCACAACTTCCAGAATTGTATTTTTAGCTTCCATATCAGGCAATTGACCGATTTCCTTTTCGGCCTTCCCGATGTACTTAAGTGCCAATTCGCAAGTTTGCTTCAGTCCGGCTGATTCCACGATATGATGGGCCAACTGATTGAAATCACAGGATTCAATCATTTCCCATACTTTACCGTTATTTTCTTTTGACGCGTAGATGATCGGCAGAGTATAAAACCCCATTTTAATATCGTTTTGAACATTTTTCCCGACTGATTCCTGATCACAGGTAAAATCAAGAATATCATCTATTATTTGAAACGCAACCCCAAAATATGATCCGGCTTTTTTTAAAATATGACAAATGTGATCGTCGCTGCCTGAGACCCTTCCCCCTAAGTAAAAGCTTAAAGCAAACAGCGATGCCGTCTTATTGGCTGCTATCTTAATATAACGCGTTACACTTGTATCCTGACGAAATCTGTTATTATACTGAAGCATTTCACCATAGAAGATCTTTTCCATTGTCAGCAAAACGTCCTGCATATATG
>JAVBVR010000005.1:0-23649 GCA_036677845.1 Anaerovoracaceae bacterium
TTCTCCATCAGCACAGTATATCCGGCTTGCCAGAGACGCTTCCAGAAGATGTAGGCATGTGTAAGGCTTGTATTCCTGCAGATACTGCATCAGTTTTTCAATTCCATCCATATAATGTTCCTTCCGTCGGGGTGGTCTAGAGAGAAGGCCAGGGTATGTTCCCCAGCCTTCTACGTACCGTGCCGGTTGGTGTATAAGGGATTTATTAACGGACCTTGATATTGCCAAAGGTAGGCAATGCAGGAGGTATTGGGGGCATCTGCCATGTACTTGTAAGAGGAACAGCGGTATCTCTATTGATAATAACATCTATAACTGTTGGCTTATTGCTCTTGATTGCTGCTTCCACTGCAGGGACTATATCTTCAGTATTTTCCACTCGTACACCTTCACCGCCCATAGATCTTGACATTGCCGCAAAATCTGGATTCCAAAGCTCACCATCATGATATTTGGTACCCTCATAGGTTTCAAAGTTCGTACCAATTTGCCTGCCGCCAAAGTAAAATCTCTGCAAATCACGGATTGCTCCTATTGCATAATTGTTCATTATAATCCATACTGCAGGCAGGTTATACTGAACGGATGTGGCAACTGCATGAGGCATCATCATAAAGCCTCCGTCTCCGCATACATTGATGCAAGTAGTTTCAGGTTTTGCCAGCTTAGCACCTAAGACACCACAAACGCCAAATCCCATTGCCGCAAATCCACCTGCGGTGAAATGAGTTCCAGGTGTATCAGAACTCCAATATTGTTCAATCCAAGGCTGGTTATTACCTACATCAGAGAACATAATTGCATCTTTTGGCGTAACTGTGCGGATATCATTAATTAACCGCCTGGGATCAATTGGCTGATCATTGCAGGTTTTGTATGGAGTTACAAAATCATTCCATTCCTTTTTATAACCCTTTAATTCCTCATGCCAGGCAGAATAATTGCCATTTTCGCCATCTGCACTTGATTGTTCAATTAACTGGTTTAGAACGACCTTTATATCACCGACAATGCCTAAATCAACAGGATAGTTTCTGGCTATTTCACCCGCGTCTATATCAACTTGGATTAACTTAGTTGCTGGGAAATTATAGGCAAAACCAGGCTGCCAAGAAGCTGTATGTAGATCGGAGAAACGACAACCTAAGGCAAGAATGAGATCTGCATTTCTGGCTGCCTCTACTGCTGGATAATGTCCCCAACAACCACATACCCCTAGGTGCAAAGGATGGCTATCTGCCATAGCCCCTTTACCCATCAAGGAAGTGTACACAGGTATATTCATTTTTTCTGCAAATTTTAATAGTTCATCACATGCTCCGGAAACATGAACTCCACCTCCAGCTAAAATCAATGGTCGTTTGCACGCTTTTAGTTTTTGTAAAATGGATTCAATAACTTTGTCTTCCGTACCATGACGCCATGTAACATTGTCTGACCAGTCTTCCGGGTCTGGAACTATTGTCTCTCCCTCTGTCTGGTAAAGATCATAGGGAACTTCCAGATGAACAGGGCCAGGTCTGCCAGCCTTCATCAATTTAAACGCCTTTGGAAGGAATTGTGATATTTGGTTCACGTTTGTTGCTTGATAGCTCTGCTTCACATAATTCCTTATAACTGAAGGAAAATCTGCAGGATGTTGACGATAAGGTTCCTGTAAAGCTCCACTATCAAATTGATCTGTCGTTACCTGACCGGTGATTAGCAAAAACGCTGAAGAATCAAAATAGGCATTAGCTACGGCACATGTGGAAAGAGCCGGCCCTGGTCCAGTCGAAACATAAACAGGAAGCGGTACTTTCGTTACACGATAATATGCATCGGCCATGAATCCTGCGGCAGTTTCTATACGCGGCCAAACAACTTTAATTTGATCTTGTTTATCGTAGAAAGAATCTAGCAACCCTATTGCACCGTGTCCTGCATAACCAATCATATAAGGTATTTTTTCTTTTAGCATATACTCGGCTACCACATCGGCACCTTTTATCTTAGTTAGCATTTCAGGTTTGTGAATCATATTTACCTCCTTGTTTCATTATGCTTGGGTATATAAATGACAATGTTCCCATTTATAACATCCCTCGCCTTGACTAGCATCACCGCGTTGAAAGCCGAAGACGGGCGCATAATATAAGACCGTGGAGATGCAGTTGCAATAATGAGTTTTGTAAAAGGCTTTCGAACTATGCGTGTACTTGTTTTTATAATATTAAGACATGCATAAGAGTATGTCATAAATCTACCAGATACTGCGGGATCAAGTTCTTATTATATTAGTGATTCCTTATTTTTTAAATTGGTAGATGAATGTAGTGTGATTCACCAAAACTGAATTTTTGTCGAAAAATCTGATTGTATTGCAGAAATTGATTCTGTGTAATGCCTTTTCGGATCATATATGGTGTGATATATTTGATGGGACAAAATAGAAATTTAATATTTGTATTTCTGAAGAAGCATTTACTATTACATATTCAGGAGGTCTTTCCATGGTAACGATACATTCGGAAAAATGCAAAGGATGCTTGAATTGCGTCTATGTCTGCCCTTTTGCCGCCTTGACTGTTAAAGACGGAAAACCTGATCTAAATCAGGACAATTTATGTATACAATGTCTGCATTGTGCGGCTGTATGTCCTCAGAATGCCATCAACTTAGGTAATCTTGACGTTATTGTATCTGTAGATATTCCAGTATTTCCTGAAAATTTTACTGATTTGCTTGAAGGATATTTAATGACCAGAAGATCATACAGACATTTTAAACAGGAAACAGTACCAACGGATATCCTGAATCATGCGCTTTGGGTTTCCGCCTGGGCACCGAGTGCAAAAAACCAACGCCCTACAAGGTGGATTGTAATAAATGATGAAAATAAAATAAGTAATATCATGGAACACATATTAAATTACGTAAAAGAAACTGGAATTTTCTCAGAAATATTGAAAATATATGAACATGGGCAAAACGTAGTGATAGGTAATGCAAAAACACTCCTCTTTGCTTATGCAAGAAACGACGCTGCAAACCCTGCTGTGGATTCAGCTCTGGCCTTGTATAATATTGAACTGATACTTCAAGCACAGGGTGTCGGAACCTGCTGGGCAGGGTATCTTACAAAGCTTTGCAATCAAATTCCGGCGCTTAAGGATTTGCTGGGACTTCCTGAGGGATATCAGTTTTATGGCGCTTTGATGATTGGATATCCGGATGATCATGAGCAATATATTCATATCCCCAACAGATATAAACTCCCAGAAGTTGAATGGCTGTAACCGCAACGTGGGCATAATGTGCGGATACTGCAGGACTACACGTAGCGGTGCGGGTACCGGTGAAATATACAAGCGTCCGGAAAGGGTTCGGAAAGGTTGCCGGTGTACCCGGAACAGGAAAAATCTTAGTTGTTGACAGGAATTATCAACTTATGATAGACTCTAAAAACTTACAATTATTTTAGTTTTTTTGTTTATTTGGAGGATTAAGTTGATAACATCAAACAGAGTACTGCCGATTGTTGCCGCAATTGCGATTCAAATGTGCCTTGGAATTGCTTACGTCTGGAGTCTTTTTCAGACTGGCATCGCAGAACGCATCTTCAATGGAGATAACGCTTCCGCCAGCCTGACTTTTTCGTTATTATTGTTTATGCTTGGAGTAGGAGGTATAATCGGCGGAAAGCTTGCAGTTAAGTATTCTACCCGCAAGGTTGTAATTGCGGGAGGAATTATTCTTGCGATAGGGTTTTTTATTGCGTCTCAAGTAACGGCCGATGTTCCATGGCTGCTTTGGATATCCTATGGTGTAATGGGCGGTTTGGGAATGGGATTTACATATTCGACGACGATTGCCTGTGCGCAGAAATGGTATCCTGAAAAAAAGGGCCTGGTTACCGGGCTGATAGTTTCAGCTCTTGGTTTTGGAGGCGTGGTTTTTACTCCCATTTTAGAGATGCTGATTAACAATTTTGGCGGTGTAGCTGTTGGAGAACAGCCAACATTTCGTGTGATGAGTATCCTTTACCTTGTAGTCTGCACGATTGGCGGTGTTTTCATGAAAAACCCTCCGGAACCCATAGGCGAAGCGGGAACGAAGATTTCTTCTGCAGCTGCTTCAGCCATACCTGATTTAATGCCGAGAGAAGTGCTTAGAAAAAAGGAGTTCTACATTATTGCGCTCACATTCATGATGGCGTGCATGGGCGGCCTCATGATAATTGGTTTTGCTAAACCGATTGCTGTAGCAAAAGGGCTTGCTGAAGTTGCAATCGTAGGCGTCTTGGTTATTTCCCTTTGCAACTCTATCGGAAGGCTCTTTTGGGGAATGGTCTCGGATAGAATTGGCAGAAAAAAAACGATCATCATTTTACTTGCGTGCTCTGGGACAGTGTCCTTGCTGGTGTCGGCAGCAAACGGTTATTGGATTTTTCTGCTGATTGGATTTATCGGATTCTTCTACGGAGGATTCTTAAGCAATTTTCCGTCTCTGACAGCAGATTTATTCGGAGCGAAGCACATGGCGACAAACTATGGTATGGTTATGATGGGATTTGGATTCGGAGCCGTCATTGCGTCTTATATTGCAGGCTACTTCAAAAACTTAGCCAGTCAGGATATTAATCTTATGTTCCCGGCTTTTGTGATTGCATCTGCCTGTGCTGCGGTCGGTATTCTCCTAATGCTGACGCTAAAAATAAAACCGAAGCAGAACACATAAGTTCGCAAATGAAATGTATGAATCAATTCAAAAAGTCAAAAACTTCAACTCAAATTCAGAGTTGAAGTTTTTATATACCTCATAAAGAACAGGATTAGGCAGGCCACAAAAGAGTTGAAGTATGTTATGATTAAATGGTGAGACCCCACCAACTTTTATGTGAACGTACCGGTGACTTCGCTTTTCTAATACTGGAATGCATAATCAGGAAGATCAGGGGTAAATATGTAACAGATATCTAGAAGATTCTGTTTGGGGGCAGCGCTGCAACAAGGATAGAAAGCATCTGCTGTCTGCAGGATGTTAGGGAGGTTAACCATGGAGAGAAAAGTAAAAGCTCAGATTAGGGGGTATAGAACAATAGATGGTGCGGGAGTAAATCTTGTCAGAGTATTGGGAAACGGAACTGTTCAGGAATACGACCCGATTCTGATGCTCGATTCCTTTGACAGCACAAATCCCGATGAGTACACAGCAGGATTCCCTATGCATCCGCACAGAGGTATTGAGACGATCAGTTATGTGTATCGCGGGTTTATGACCCATAAGGACAGCCTGGGCAATGAGGATACGATCGGTGATGGAGAAGTGCAATGGATGACTGCGGGTTCCGGGATTTTACATGAAGAGAAACTGCCTGCATCCGAAAGATTGTTAGGAGTACAGCTTTGGCTAAACCTTCCCGCAAAGGATAAAATGGCTCCTCCGGCCTATCACAGTATAAAGAATACGGAAATTGAAGAAATTAAACTTGGGAATGTCAAGCTGAGACTGCTCGCAGGTGAATACGTGGGAAGAAAAGGATATATGAGCAAGTATCTGCCCTTGGATTATTACGATTTACACCTCGCCCCGAATGCGTCGATTGTTTTGAATACCGGAAATGAGCGCTCTGTCATGGTGTTTACCCTCTTAGGGGACGCGTATATCGGGGGCGAGCCAGTTAAAGAAAAGACAGCAGTAAAGCTTACCGCGGGTAAATATGTGAAGATAAAGGCAACAGACAAAAAAGCTCAAGTGTTATTTATAAGCTCTACAATCCTGGCAGAACCGGTGGCTTGGGGCGGACCTATCGTCATGAACACAGAGAAAGAACTGAATCAAGCTTTCGATGATTTAAAAAATAGTACTTTTTTAAAAAGTAGTATTTCTTACTGATTATATCGATTTATATCAATCGTAAAGGACTGCCGCCAAGGCCCTGCAAGCCTCCTCGGCGTCTTTTTTTGTGCCCTCAGAAGGAAATTGACAACAGCGGTTTAATATTGCCATACAGGTAGCAATATTAGTATGATATACTGTTAACCGGAGGCTATGATTATGATTAAAAAAGAATTAATAAATCAAAGCATTGACTATATATTACAACATTTTGACGAGAATCTTTCAGTTGAAGATGTGGCTGATCATTTTCATTTCTCAAAATTTTATTTCTGCAGGTCCTTTAAGGAGGTGACTGGTGAAAGTGTATATGCATTCATAAAACGCCTCAAAATGGATCAAAGCGCAATTGATATCAAGCTTCAAAAGAATAAACACATAACCGATATTGGAATGGATTACGGGTATAGCTCATCAAATTACAGCTCCGCGTTTAGAAAGCATCATAATGTTGCTCCGGTGGAATTCCGTAAAACAACAGATGTAACAAGCATGCCAAGTCCGTTCTACCCGGAAGGGCTTTCCATTTTTGACACGTTTGAGGGTTATGACCAAAAAATCAAAATACAGGAGCTTTCGGACTTCTTGGTTATTTACGAACGAATGATAGGAAATTACATTGAGATTAAAGAAAAATGGTTTATTTTTTTGGATAAATACAAGGATTACATCAAAGAGGATACTCTATTTGTGGAAAGGTTTTACGACGACCCTGCGATCGCTAACCTGAACAGCTGCCTATGCGATATTTGTATGACAACGGATGAACTTTGTGGGCTGAATAATGTAACTACGGTAACAGGCGGCAAATTCGCAGCATATCGCTTCGAGGGAAAAATACAGGATATTTTTTGCACGATTCAGGGAATATTCAGCATCTGGCTGCCGGCAAGCGCTTATGAAATGGATAAACGATACGGATTGAATATTTATCGGAAAATAGACAGAGAATATGAACGTGTTATCATGGATTTATGCATTCCAATTAAATAGGGCAAGAATTCAGAAGTAATCAAACAGACTTTTTTCTATACTGAGATTTGTAAGGTACGGTAATTCTTTTAGAAAAAGGTCTTTTTTTTTATGAAAAATTGGAGGGATAAAAATGTATGATGCTAGAAAAATGCAAGAACAGGTACTATTTGAAGCTGCCAGAAAGATGAGTGACACAGAAACGGCCAAGGAAATCATATATGGACATGATGGGTCGGCGAAAAATGAAAATAATGCCGCCTGGGTGAAGTCGACAATGCAAAGATTGGAAAACAAATTTGACCAGGAAACAACGAAACAGATCCGTATGAGTTGCCAATGCGGCTATGGAATGGATGAAAAGCTGGCGCTTTTAAAAGAACTGGCAGTCGGCGCATCAGATTTGGAGGAATTTGCAAATTCTGACAAGGCGAAAGCAGCGGGATTATTTTGCAGGGATGGGATTCTATATCTTCAGTTTTTGTTTTGTCCTTGCCCTATCCTTGACGGCGTGGAGAAATTAGAGACAAAGACATGGTGCCAGTGTACCACGGGGTACAGCAAAGTCCTTTTTGAAAAAGCCTTTGGATGTGAGGTTGATGTGGATTTGTTAAAAAGCATAAAAGCTGGGGACGATATCTGTCTTATGAGTATTATTCCCCATGATGTGATTTGGTAATAAGTCAGCGGAGGCTGTGCAAATAAAAATAACAGCCTCCCTCATAATCCTGTAAGTGGTGTGGCAATAAGTAGTAGCTATTAAAAAAACAGGTTATGATATAAACCGATATCATAACCTACTTCTTCTGAATTTTAAATTTGGTTTCAGGATTATCATTTGGAACAGTGAGAACCACTGTTGAAGTTCCAGTCGGACGAACTTGAAATGTGTAGGTCATAGGGTTGACAGTGAGAATTCAGCCGCCTCCCAGCGGCGGGAAAATTGCCACCGTATCACTGTCCTTGAGAATTGTATCAAGCTTTGCGCCTCGTCCGTTTATCATCAATATTGCAGCATCCTTCTGATCAATGTTGAGGCGTTCAATGATATCCTTTGTGGAAGTCCCATCGGGTACCTCCATGATCATCTCTTTTTCACGATTTTGTCTTAAAGTTGCAAACAGGCGCACTGTGACGCGAATCATATCAGTCCGATCCTTTCAATTCATACTTATAAATATCATCCATAGGGCATAAATCCTACTTCTTTATCTTAAAATTGGCTTCATTATCTTGGTTTTTCCCATAAAAACCAAGAGCGATCCGATATGGGCCTGGACAGCCGGGCGGCAGAAAAGCAACTCGGTCACCTGGTGAAATCACATAATCTAAGGCCTGAACAAAACCATTGACAAAAATGACTTCGATTTCTTCCAGAGGAACCTCCAGTCTTTTTGCCAATTCCTGACCTGTAATCGACTCTTCGAGATCATAGATTAAGGGAACGGTACCGTATTTATTTCTGAATGATTTATCTAGATGAAGAAAGCCTCTTATCTCAATGGTACTCTTTCCTTCTTCAGTCATATTCATTCCTCCGTTCATTGAATTTATACAAACAGAACATAGAAATCAGGATGATGAAGTTGAAGCCGGACCGAAGTCCGGCTTTCTTCTATTGTTCCTTTAGAAATTGTAGACCTCATCGATTTCTTCGGGAGTAAAGTCCCAAACCACGTTGTGTGGGGGACATGGCTCATATTCGAAAAACTCCGGCAACCGGTCATGGGCATTGGTAAAGCCGGCTGCCTGATTGAAGGCTCGCTCAACTTTAAGAACAGATTCACCAAGCTTATCAACATCTGAAGCCGTAAGGGACAACCCGTATTGCGCATTAATCATGTCGATAAGAGCTTGATATCCGTCCGGATTATCAGCAATACCGAAGTATACAAAGAGACACATACCGGTACTATCTACTGCAGCTGTTCCGATTTGCATTGCCCGCGAATATTCTATCTGTCCGTCTTTTTTGAGCGGGTCTATGTCAGCGCCTACTTTCAGGATATTTCCGGATATACAGTAGCCGGCAGTGTGATCGGCACCCATTGTGCTGGTAGCATAAGTTAAGCCAATCCCTTTGACCGGACGTGGATCGTAAGCAGGGATACCCTGATCTTTTACGACTGGAGTTCGATAGAGACCACATACCTTGCCTACGACAGCGGTACCTCCGCCAAGGATGCGTCCCAGCGGTGTAGGAACAGCCATTTGCTTTACTGCATCCAATACAGCCTTGCCATCGCCCCACGGCAATAATCCGCCTTCCATGGCAGTGGCAACAGCTACAGCAGTTTCAATACTGTCAATTCCGATATCGTCCATTGCGCGGTCAATATAAGCGATATCGTCCAGATCTTTGATTCCGGCATCGGCACCAAGCCCCCATATGGTCTCATATTCAAATCCGCTGGTAATGTATTTGCCCTGCTTATCCGGATACCATTGCGAGCATCTGATCACACAACCGGCATGGCAGCCGTGAGACACCTTGCCATCGCCGCCGCGCTCAGTTATGGTAGCATTTAATGTTTCGCCGGAAATATTATCATTATGCTCGATACGACCGGCAGTAAAGTTATTTGCCGGAAGACCGCCTGCTTCGTTTAATATGTTGATCAATACATCAGTTCCATAGGCTGCCAAACCCTGGCCGGAAACCGGGTGATCCAGAAGTGCCTTTGCGAACACCTTTGAAGCTTCTTTGAATTTCTCGGGATCTGCGATCGGAACAGCACCGGCACCGGTATCATCTATGACGATCGCCTTCACCTTTTTTGAACCCATTACTGCACCTAAGCCTCCGCGCCCGGCACTACGCATATTTCCGTCAGGGTCTTTAAAGGAAATATTTGCAGCGGGCAGACGATATTCTCCTGCCGGACCTGCCAGGGCAATCCCGACTTTTTCACCGTATTTTGCGTTCAGCACTTCAATAGCTTTGTAGTTGCCGGTACCCCCTAGGATTTCTGCCGGCGCCTCGTCGACAGTGACACCATTCATATCGATTTTTAATATGTAGAACTTATCATCTGCCGGCATTCCTTCAATAACCAAGGCTTTGATACCCATTTTCGCCATCTTTTGTGAAAAAGACCCACCAGAGTTACTTTCCTTGATTGTACCTGTCAGCGGACTCTTGGCTCCAACTGAAATACGTCCGGAATTGGCAGCTTGCGTGCCGCTTAGTAATCCGGGAGCCAATATCAGCTTGTTGTTTTTGCCTAATGCATGGCAGGTAGGCTTAACCTCATCGGCAACAAAGCCAGAGGTAAGTGCGCGACCCCCTAAGCCAAGATACTTTTCCGGCACCTCCCCGACTGTAACGCTCAATGAAGTCATATCAACTCTAATAAACTTATTCATAAATATACCTCCTCAACAGCAGTTTTGATTTTCTGTTTTATACCGCAATTGTTATGCCAATTGCTTTAGCGTATATCCTTTTAGCCAAAGCCTTGAATTGCAATGGTTTCAGCTCGCAGGAAAAGAAATGTAATTTACTTTTTGGCAATCATGTTCTATAATGGAACGTAACTCATAAAAATACGCGTTCTGTTTTGGCGCAGTGGTCCATTTTGATACAGATTTTCGCAATTGTTTATAGAAACACAGGAGAAAGTCTATAAAAGTTATTAAATTTGTGATGAATAAAAGGAGACGATTATAATGAACAGCATTGCCAAGTCAAATAAAAAATGCATTGAGTCATCTCATAGGCGGTGTGAATCCAGCAATTTAGACAGAAACCTTACATACAGCAATAAGATAATTCAAGGGGCAGCTCTTCAGGGGGTCATGGAAAGAAAAAGAGAGCTAATTGAACTATCTAAGCCTTTTATTGAACATTTATATAATATTGTTAAGGGTTCTAATTTTTTCACGATACTGACAGATGAAAACGGATGTATCCTAAACGTGATTGGCGATGAAAAAATACTTGAGGAAGCATTTTCTATAAAAATGATACCCGGGGCGTATATGGATGAGAAAAATATCGGAACAAATGCAATGAGCCTGGCTCTTACAGAGAAGAAACCAATACAGATTTCCGGAGACGATCACTATATAAGGGCGTATCATAAATGGACCTGCTCTGCGGCCCCAATCATGGATTCAAATAATAATCTGATTGGAGTACTGGATTTAACGGGATATTATGATTCCGTCAATTCGCATACCATGGGTATGGTGGTTGCAGCAGTAAATGCGATTGAGAAGATGCTGGAAATCATAGAATATAATAAAAAACTGGTATCCGCCAAGAGATATATCGATACAATGATCGATTCCATTCCTGCCGGCATCATGACATCAGACTTAAACGGCAACATAAAGACGATAAACAAACATATTACAGATTTATTTGGTTATTCAGAAGAAGAAATGAAACATAAGAAAGCATATGATCTGTTTGAAGACTGGGATAATGTTATCAAGGCCATCACACTTAAGGATCATTATTTAGATGAAGATGTATTTGTTAATTCCAGAAAAAATGTACTGCAGTATAATTTAAGTGTTTACCCAATTTTAGATATTAAGGATAACATAGACGGTATCGTTTACGTTTTTAAAGAAATTAAAAAGGTAAGGAAATTGGCCAACAAGATAATGGGAAGACATGCCGTATATACCTTTGATAAGATAATCGGACAAAATAAGGATTTTATTAAGACCATAGAATTTGCAAAGCAGGTTGCTGACAGTAAGTCTACAATTTTGATTATGGGGGAAAGCGGTACAGGAAAAGAGGTCTTTGCACAGTCTATTCACAATCACAGCAATAGAAGGAATGAAACATTTGTGGCGTTGAACTGCGGCGCTATCCCTAAAAATTTAATAGAGTCTGAGCTTTTCGGCTACGATGAAGGTGCGTTTACAGGAGCAAAGAGAAATGGTCATCCGGGAAAATTTGAGATTGCAGACGGAGGGACCATATTTCTTGATGAAATCGGAGAGATGCCTCTTGATATGCAGACCAGGCTGCTCAGAGTTATTGAAGAAGGTACCGTTGGCAGGATAGGAAGCACGAAAGAGATTGTTGTTGATGTTAGAATTATCGCTGCAACGAATAAGGATTTGATCGATGAAGTAAGCAGGGGAAACTTCAGGAAAGACCTATTCTATAGGCTTAACGTTTTACCGCTCAGGCTGCCTGCCCTGAGAGAGAGAAGAGACGACATCCCGCTATTGATTGATTATTTTATGAATAGAATATCAAAACGAATTAACAAGAGGATGTTGAAAATACCCAAGGATTACTTGAAAGTATTGGTTGAATATGACTGGCCCGGTAATATAAGAGAGCTGGAGAACCTCATAGAGCTGATGTTGAATACAGGTTGTGTCTATGATATCCATATAAAAAATAAAAAGGTTATTCAAAATGATAATATCGAAGATATTGATGAAGTTGACTTTAACTTGGAACACATTGAGAAGCGGCACATTATTAAAACCCTGAGGGTTTTTAACGGCAATATATCCAATAGTGCAAAAGCGTTAGGGCTAGGGAGAAATACATTGTACCGGAAAATTGATAAATATAGAATTAATGGAGGAGTCTTTTCTATAAAAGACTAGAAGGACAGCAGGGATTATCATCCGGCTCTTATCTTTGCCTATTTTGATTTCATAGTGTCAAATTAATTAAATCAGGTTGAATATTTGTAACGGCCGCCTTGCGGAACTGGGTACACTGGAGGAGGGAAAGCTTGCCGACATCATCGTAGTAGACCGGAATTTATTCGACGTCGCCTCCTGTGAGATCAAAGAGGCTTCTGTTGAGATGACCATCGTAGACGGCAGGGTAATATTTGAAAGATACATACGATAATTGGTTGACAAAAGAAAAACTCTATAATAATATGATTGTATAGCCAACATTGGCTATACAATCATATTACTGGGGGATAATCTATTGACAAGGCTAATGATACTGGGTCTGCTTTCAAACAGGGCAATGACCGGTTATGAGATACAACAGGAGCTTCAACTATACCATACGGATCAATGGGCCGGAATTCTGTCCGGTTCGGTATACCATGCCTTGAAAAAACTGGAACAGGAAGGCATGATTGAGCTTGATCTGATTGAAAAGACCGGTAATCGCTCCAAGGCAAGCTACAAGCTGACGGAAACAGGAAATGCAGAACTGTATAAATTACTTGCTGATAGTCTAAAGGAGAGTTCTGCAGTATACCCGACAACTCTCTATACCGGTCTGACATTTTTACACATGCTGACGAAAGATAAGGCGATTGAGGCGATAGAGATTCAAAAAAACAACTTGGAAAAGGAACTGGATGGCATGAAACTCGGAAAAAAGGAAAAAGAATCTGCTTTTCATATGCCGGAACACATCAATGCAATTTTTGATAATATCTATGACCAGATTGAACTGCAGATAAGCTTTTTGTGCAAACTGAGAAGAATGATCGAAAAAACGCTTTAAAGCAGTGTTTTTTTTGCACAAATAGCCAATGTTAGGTATACAACGTTAACTATAAAAGGAGATGAAATGGCATGGAAAAATTATTTGAGGCCACCGGCCTGGTAAAACGGTATGGAAACAGAACCGTGGTAAACGGGATTGATTTAATGATTTACGAGAAAGAAATCCTGGCTGTAATCGGTCCGAACGGAGCCGGAAAAACAACTACTCTTGAAATGATACTCGGCCTTCGTACACCGGATTCTGGAAAAGTGAGCTTCTGGTGTAAAGATTTTAAAAAGAATCTTGGAGCACAATTGCAATCAACACCGTTTTTTCCGGGAGTCACAGCAAAGGATAATATTTATTTGTTTGCTTCTTTTTATGGGCTAAAACTTGATGAAATTTACGTAAAACAGGTTTTAGAGCAATTTTCTTTGCTTGATATTGCGAAAACGCCAGCCTCCAAAATATCCGGAGGTCAGCAGAAGCGTCTGGCGATAGCGATTACGACGCTTCACAAGCCAGAACTCATTTTTCTTGACGAACCAACGGCAGCCCTTGATCCAAGGGCGAGACATGAAATCAGACAACTGATTTCTTCCTTGAATCAATCTGGCTCAGCAATTGTGTTTACCTCCCACGATATGGAGGAAGTATCAAAAATTGCTCATCGGGTTGTAATGATCAATAACGGCCTTGTGCTTGCAGAAGGCGCGCCGGATCAGCTTTGCAAAGACTACCGGGTATCTAACCTTGATGAACTCTACCTGAAACTGACTGAAAAGGAGGAATTATAATATGAGAACAACATTTCGGATTATGCTGAAGAGTGCAGCGCAAGATACTTATCTGCTTTTTTGGTCCATACTTCTCCCCATGGCACTTTTAATCGGCCTCGGTTTGTATTTCAATTCACCGGAATATCGTGCCCGTCTCCTTGCAGGCGTGATTGGAATCAGTACTTTGTTCTGGGCGATGGAAACCACAGTATTCCATATCCTGCAGCAAAGGAACAGAGGCGTGTACAAGTTGTTAAAGATTACACCCATGAAGATTTCTTCTTTTATCATTGCCCTGACTTTTGCATGGACAGTAGTCTCACTGGCCGTTGCCACGATCATTTTCCTTGCAGGAGTGTTTTTCTTCGGCATACAAACACAACTTAGCAGCGTGTTTTCTGTGTGCGGAGTTCTGATTATTGCAACCTTATGCTTTACCTTCCTTAGCTTTTTAGTCGCAAATATCAGTAAAAATGAAGGTCAGGCCAGTACATTTTCGAGCATTCTTGCAATGCCGATGCTGTTTTTAAGCAGCGCATTTTATAGTTTGGATACCGCACCGGCTTGGATTAAGGCCTTAACCTGGATCAACCCTTTTTCACACTTCGTGAACGGGCTTAATTACGCGATCAGCTCCGATTTATGGGATGCAGCTGTGAATATTTTCATACTTATCGGATTCAGTGTTATGGCAATGATTGCTGCAATACTTACTTTTCGCTGGAATTCGAACGAACCATGATTAAAAAACATGGTCGAAGTAGGTTGTTGATAAATAATGAACTTAGCAAAAATCCGTTGTCTTTCGTTCTTTCAGATAATCTATGAAAGGTTTCAGCCTTGGATTCATTTCGTTTTCCTTTAAATAGCAGAGATAAATATAATATTCGTCATAGAAATCCTCAAGAAATATTTCCTTCAGTATTTTTGAATTTAGTTCTTTTCTTACAGAGCTTTCCGGCAAAAAGGAAAGGCCGAATTCTTTAAATACAGCGGTCTTCACAGATTCCGTTGAATCCAAGGTCTGTACTATATTAAAATCGCCAATATTGCAGTTTAAACTTTCAGTCAGCGATTTTCTTTCATTAAATTTATCATTCAGTAAAATCAACTTATATTTTTTTAATTCTTCAAGGGTGAGTCTTTCCGGAACCTGAAAATTAGGTGCGGCTGCCAGAACCAGCTTATCTTTACCGATTTTAACATAACGGATATCAGGGTACTCACTTTTCTGATGGACATATCCGACATCACTGATCCCATTAATGATGTTTTTTTCTACGGCATTCACGGTGCTGAATGTTAAATCGAGATAATAGTTTTTGAATTCCGGTCGAGTTTGGGCAACAAATACCGCACATGGGAGTGCGTAGGTGGCCAGGGTGATGTTGGAATCGATCCTTATCACCTGTCGGTCGCCAAAAAGTTTATTGACCTCCTCGAAAGCCTGATTATATATTTTAATAATATTACGGGCATGCATTTCTAAAATATGACCCGCTTCTGTCAGCTGAACGCCTTTGTTTGTCCTTACCAGCAGCTTATGGCCGAAGGCCTCCTCCAGTTTTCTGATTTGCAGGCTTAAAGCCGGCTGTGACAGGTATAGCTCGCTGGCAACTTTCGAAATGCTTTTTTCATCCGCAATTTTTATGAAGTAATCCAGACTTTTGATGTCCATAAAGATCCTCCTGAAGAAACTATTTAGGTAAGTATATCATATTATGGCCATATTTCGAAAGTGCTGTCCGTTTATTATTTTGTTAATTGCAGCAGCAACGCTTTGTTATTGTATTTTCTTATACCTATAATTAGCTTCTATAGTTGATAAATCAACGTTTTATTGATTATTATTTAACGTTGCTGTATTTTTAAAGCATGAGGTAATCGTGAGGTAATAATATGGAATGGAAACGAATCATTAAAGGAATTGCGAAAATTGCCGGCATCAGAATTTGGGCTGCCTCATTAGTGCCCATGCTTGTTGCGACCATTATGGCTTATGCTGAAACAAGTGATTTCGAGCTGAAATGGTGGGCGCTGTCGATAACAGGGGTCTTGCTAATCGAAACAGGGAAGCACTGCTTCAATGACATTGTTGACTTTAAGTCAGGAGTGGACCTCTCGCTTGAACCGGATAAAGTAACTCCTTTCAGCGGAGGGAAAAAGGTACTGACTGAAAAATTATTGACAATACAAGAAGCTAAGTTCATAGGCATTCTTACGATTATCGCCGCGGCTGCCATCGGTTTATATATCGCTCAATTCCGGGAGCCCAAAATACTGATCATTGGTATGTTGGGAATTTTTCTTGCATGTGCGTACAGCCTTCCTCCGTTTTCACTATGTTACAGAAGTTTGGGTGAACTTGCTGTAGGTATCACTTACGGACCGTTAATCCTTTCCGGAATGTATCTGGTGATGACAGGTTCACTGGATCTCCTTCCTCTGCTTGTGTCAGTCCCGCTTGGCATATTGATTACAAATGTTTTATGGATCAATCAGTATCCCGATTATGAGGCTGATAAAAAAAATAATAAAAACAACTGGCTTGTAAGGCTGGGAAAAGAAAAAGGGCTCGGAATCTATTATATGAATTATGCTGCAGCGTATACCGTTTTCTTATTGATTTCTATTTTTACAGAAAATCCGCTGTGGATCATATGCCTTTCCACTGTGCCGCTTGCTTTCAAGTCCTGTAACATTGCCAGGAAAAATTATGATAACATTGCTGCATTCACTCAGGCGAACAAGCTTACAATCAACATTTATCAGCTTACCGGACTAATAATCATTCTCACGGTTGTGATTTCTGATTTTTCAATTTAATACGGTATTTATTAATCGTTAAGAAAGCCCTGCTTTATCAATCGATTTGGAGGATCACATGAAGAAAATTGTTATTTTAGGAGGAGGTTATAGCGGAGTCAATGCGGCGATAACCTTGGAAAAGAAGTTGAAAGTCCCCCGGGATTTTGAAATTGTAGTAATTAATAAAGATGTTAATCACGTTATGTTAACGTCATTGCACGAGGTCGCCGGCGGAAGAGTGAATGCGGAGTCTGTACAATTTCCTTTGAAAAAGATATTTCGATCCGGAAAAGTTAAACTGTTAATTGACGAAGTGGTTAACGTTGATTTTAAGCAGCGGGAATTGACTTTAAAAAACAGCGCCAGCTTAAAATACGACTATTTAATGATCGGAACCGGGAGCAAACCTTCCTATTTCAATATTGAAGGTGCCAAGGAGCACAGTCTGCCTCTTTGGTCTCTGCAGGATGCGCTGAAAGTCAGAGGGCATATTGTAGATAGTTTTCAAGCGGCTTCCAGAATCAACGATGCCGATCAAAGAAAAAAGAAGCTATCTTTTCTGATCGCAGGCGGAGGATTTACAGGAGTTGAGCTGGCGGGAGAAATCGGAGAATGGAAAGAAAATCTGTGCAGGCATTACAGGATTGACAAAAATGAAGTGACGATCAAGCTGATTGAGGCGCTTCCAACAATTCTGGTTCATTTAGACAGCGCGCTTGTTTCCAAAGCGGTTGCCAGACTCAATCAATTAGGAGTAGAAGTGCTAACGGATTCCAAAATCCTAAAGGTGGATGAAGAATATGTTTATTTAAGCGGGGAATCAAAACTGGCCGGGAAATTGGTATGGTGTGCCGGAATTGAAGGAAATACGCTGAATGAAAAGCTCAATACAGAACGAACGAATCAGTTCCGGTTAAAGGTCGATGATTTTATGCGTTCAGTCAGTTACGAGGAAGTTTATTGTATTGGAGACACAGTATCCTTTGAATATAACGGAAAAGCAGTTCCACAGATTGTGGAGACTGCCCTGCAGACATCTTCAATTGCGGCAAACAATATTCTGGCGGATCTGTACAATCGTGAAAAGAGCAAATTTGCCCCTGATTATCACGGTTCCATGGTGTCCCTCGGAAATCGTTTTGGAGTTGCAAAAATTGCGAGCTTCATACTGTCAGGTAAACTTGCCATCCTGATGAAGCATCTGGTTAATATCCATTACTTTTTAGGGCTAAGAAACCCAAGCTTTGTAAAGAAATACATGAAATATCAATTTGCCGCAAAGTGCTATCGACACTTGACATAATCATCCGTATTTCAACCAGTTTAATATTATATGGGGGGATTCAATTGAAAAAACAAAAAAGTGCTTATGATCGGATTTTTTCTGAAGCTGATTTCAATCAAAATGTTTTTGGTCATTCGACCTATGAATGGACAAGTATTGAAGATCAAAAAGATGAGGAAACAAAAACTCTTCATGGAATCTGCAGGATGTGCATGCAGGGAGATTGTGCAACATCAGTCTATTTAGAAGATGGAGTCGTTGTCAAGGTGGAGGGCAGAAATGTTCCGCCGAACTACGGCAGCCTTTGTCCCCGTGGTAATTCGGCCATTATGAATCTATATAATCCATACAGAGTAAAAACACCTTTAATTCGGACTAACCCTGAAAAAGGTCTGGAAGTAGATCCGATGTGGAAGGAAGTAAGCTGGGACGAGGCATTAGACTATACGGCAAAACAACTGAAGGAAGTCAGGGAGAATGACCCCCGGGGCCTCGCGATTTGTGAGGGCTGGGGCAACAGAGAAACCATTTTCCGTATTCCTTTCCGCCTGGCGTATGGGACTCCCAACGAAATCGGCGCCCATGGATCCCTGTGCACTGTCCATTACGGAACCGGTCTGATCCATGGAAACTTTCCTATTTCGGTTGTTGATTTAGAATACTGTGACTATCATATCACTCTGGGAAGATCGATCGGTCCCAATTTTGCCACTGTTCCGGGCACCCGCAAATTAACGAAGGCTCTCAATCGGGGCATGAAATTGGTGGTGGTAGACCCCAGATCTTCATATGAGGCGGCAAAGGGTGAATGGGTGCCGATCCGCCCGGGAACAGACCTGGCCTTTTTACTGGGATTGACAAATTCCATCCTTTTCGACGTTAAAAAATATGATGTCTGGTTCCTTAAGAATAGAACCAATGGCCCTTATCTTATCGATTCGGAAGGCAATTATCTGAGAGACCGGGAAACCAATAAGCCCTTGATGTGGGATTTGGCAGAAAATAAAGCCAAGTCCTTTGATGCACAGTTCGGAGAAATTGCATTGGAAGGAACCTTTATAGTCGACGGCTCTGAAGTAAAAACCGGATTTCAATTGATAAAAGAAGGTATGGAGGAGTATACCCCTGAATGGGCGGAATCTATTTCCACGGTTCCGGCCAAAGATATCAGAAGAATCGCGAGAGAGTTCATCGACCATGCAAGAATAGGCAGCACCATTGAGATCGATGGCGCCACCTTCCCGTTCAGGCCGGTTTCGGTCAATACAGAGAGAAATGTCATGAATCATAGGGGCGGAACCTATTCTGACTTGATGGCAAAAATTATCAATATGCTGGCAGGCGCCATTGAGGTGCCCGGCGGATGTCTGGGCTGCGGCTATCGGGGGCCGAAAGCGTTGGAACCGAGCGAGGACGGGACGATGTACCCTGGCTATGAGGCCAAGGACAGACCCTTTGTATTTCCTCCGGATGTCGGCATGCATACCTTCTACCCTAACAGCCATACAACACCGCACTTAGTTGCCCATGCACTTGCTGATCCGGAAAAATACTATTTAACTTATGAAATTAAAGCATGGCTGAATATCGGAGGCAATATTCTCAAATATAACGCCGACCCGGAACAGTACGTGGAAATGATGAAAAAAATACCTTTCAGTGTTACGATTGCTTATCATATGGATGAACCGGCAATTATGTCTGATGTAGTATTGCCGGAACACAGCTTTATGGAACGATCAAGATTGGCGCCGTTCTGGCCTCAGCATCAGGCAGCCTCTGACGAAGTCCATGCGCTTCAGATGCTCCAGAGAAGACAGGCTGTCAAACCAATCTTTAATACCATGCATGTGGATGACATTTTTACAGAACTTGCTGAAAGAATCGGAATTTTGTACGGTGAAAACGGGATGTATGACTATTTGAATCAAGACGTGGACTACATTATCAAAGAAAACGGATTGAACCTGCAGGATCCGTACCGGCTGAATGTAAAGAAAAAGTACACTTTAAATGAAATTCAGGACCTTCAGGTCAGAAGCTGGAAGTTTAACGAAGGGGAGACTCTGGAAGACCTGGAGAGAGAGGGCTATGTGGCAAAATGGCAGCCACGCTACACTGCTTATAATTATTACTACTATCCTGATAATCAAACGAGGCATGAATTTTATATTATCAACCTGAAGAAAACTGCAGATAATTTAAAGAAAAACTTGGAGAAGCATCATATTAAATTCCCCGGCGTGGAGGATGACCGCCTGGTATTTGATTTGTACAAACCTGTACCTTACTGGGTTCCAAGTTCAGAATTGAATGCACCCGAGGAATATGACCTCTGGGCGATCAACTGGAAAACCCCGTATTACTCCTCTGATATCGGAGGCGTGGTCGGTAATCCATGGCTTGCGGAAATTTATAAAAAAGATCCCTGGGAAGCGGTTATCTGTATCAACAAGGCTACTGCTGAGAAAAAGGGTCTTGCGGATAACGACAGAGTTCTGGTGGCATCCCGCTACGGCCAGGTTGAGGGCCTTGTCAGAACATCAGAATTATTCCATCCTGACGCGGTTGGAATATCAGGTGCATATGGTATGGGTACCATTCAAAGCAACCCGTTAAGCAAAGAGGGTCCGCTCTTCAACCGACTGCTTACAACAGCGGAAGAAACCCTGGACAGTGTCAGCGGAGGGATTGAGATTGCTCCTTGCGTTAAGATCATAAAAAGGGAGGTGTGTCATTCATGAGGTTTGGAATGCTGGTTGATTTATCGAAATGTGTAGGTTGTAATGCATGTACCGTAGCCTGCCGGAATCATAACGGGACCCCTGCGGGTGTTAGTTTACATAAAATCATGAAGTATGAGGTTGGCAAATATCCCAATTCAAAAATGAAGTTTTTACCCATGCCGTGTATGCAGTGTGATAGTGCCCCTTGTGAAAAAGCTTGCCCGATTGGCGCTACCGTCAAGAGGCCAGACGGCATTATCGAAATCATAGCTGATAAATGCATGGGATGCAGAGGCTGTGTAGCAGCTTGTCCTTATGGTTCCAGGCAGTTTCTGTGGGAGATTAAAAATTATTATGAACAGGCTCCCGCTACCATTTTCGAAAAGAAGAAGCATAAAGACTTCCAGAAGGGAACCGTGGTAAAATGCACCTTCTGCATAAACAGGCTGCAAAAGGGGCAAGATCCGGCCTGTGTTGCCACCTGTCCATCACAATGCCGTTTATTCGGAGATTTGGACGATCCGAACAGTGAGATTTCAAAAGCGATTGCAGCCAATAACGCACGGCCGTTCAGAGAAGAATTGGAAACAAAGCCTTCCGTGTACTATATCAATGGATAGGGGGATACAGGAATGAATATTGAATTGATTATATTAATCCTTTTATGTATTTTTTCATTAATCGGTGCCGGCAGCATCCTGCATCAATTAGTCAAAGGATTCAGGAAAACGAATTTAAACGATAATTATGTCTGGGGAATCTATGTTCAGGGATGCTTTTTCTTTTCTTCCATAGCACAAGGTATTCTGATAATCATCGCCTCCATGACTTTACTTAATGTAAAGGGAATGTCGCTGATCATGGAGGCCGGAAGCAGCATTGCGTTTTCTCTTTTATTGGTCTCTCAGATTTTGCTGGGTGTGGACCTGGGGAAACCGTCAAGAGCTATATTGATGCTGGGATGCAAGAATTTTCATTCCCCTCTGACCTGGGACTTTTATACATTGGGCATTTCAACGGTACTGAGCTTTGTATACCTGTTGGGTATTTTGCCTTCCAATGGTGTTGTTTTGGGAATATGGGCCCTGCTTTTGTTGATCAGCGGATACCTTTGCCTTGCCGCCCATACCATGTTTTTTCTGTCCGGAGCAAAAGGAGGGTACCAGACAAACGTATTCATGGGGCTGGAAACGCTGCTTTACAGCCTTCTTGGAGGCTCTTCCGCACTGATACTGACCATGATGGCTTTTGGTACAGATATAAACCAATTAGCCGGATTGCAGCTGATCATAGCCGTACTTCTGCTTACAACCTCTGCCGCACATAAAATCGCATTGCTGAACAAGGAAAAGCATGCAGGCGACTACATAATGCGGTTGCTCAATATAGCGATTATTCTGCTTCTGGCAATCAATCATGCGGTAACGGGAAACAAGGCGGCGGTTCTGGCAGCAGCAACCATTGCAGTAGTACTGGTTTTTGTTGAAAAGTATTATATGGTGATCGAGTCTCAGAAAGCGAATATTATACCGGAGCCCTACAGCAAATTTCAGGAGAAAAGCATATATCGCCCATCGTTCAAGGAATGGAATATATTGTTTGGATGTATTGCGATTTCCGCTTTAGTCGGTTACGGCATTATTTATCTGAAAATTATGCTGTAAGAGAGATCCAGAATGATAAGAAGGAGTTTGAACCATGGCTGATGAAAGAAATAACGTCAGAATAGCCCTTTCAAGAAGCAGAATCTATGCTTTTTTAACGGAAGCTTTCATTCGTTTGCCGGATGAAGATTTTATGAAAACGATAAAGAGTCGCGATACCCTTGACTTTTTAAACTATTATAAAAATGTCAACCAAAAGGAAATGACAAATGGAATTAATATCATTCTGGCTTTTATGGAAGGAATAGAAACGGAAAAACAGCCTGAAATGATAGAGGCTTTGGCTATAGACCGAACCGCTCTCATTCGTTCGGCGGGGAAAAACAAGTTGAAAGCCCCCTATGAAGGACTATACAAAAAAAGAGAGCAAGCCCATACAATCATATTAAGTGTAAAAAAGTTTTATAAACAAATAGGCAAATTGCCACATAGTTATGCCAATGATTCCCTGGACTTCATGTGCACGGAATTGGATTTTATGCGGCAGCTGTGTCTCCTCGAAGCTGACGCCGACAATAACCGGGATAAAATCAGAACCCTTGAAAAGGAATTCCTGAACCAGCATCTCGGGAGCTGGATTGCTGACTATTGCAAGGCAGCCGGAAAATTTGCTAAAACAGACTTTTACAAGGGTCTGCTGTTGTTTCTGGAAGGGTTTATAACCCTGGAGAGCAATACGGATCAGAACTAGGAGATACTTTATGTTGGAAAGCTTAAAAAACAAGGAAAAGCTCATTTTACATATGCAGCGTGTTGAGGAAATCATGACCAATCAAGTTCAGAGCAGACATCATAATGTTCAGGATATGCTCACTAAAATGATCAACTCCGGCGGTAAAATGCTGCGGCCTGCATTTTTGCTCTTAAGTACCGAGTTCGGAAAGGAAGAGCCGGAACAAAGATATGAACTTGCAGCCGGCATAGAAATGCTTCACATGGCAACCTTGATTCACGATGATATTATAGATGAAGCTTCTATGCGGCGAGGTCATGAAACGGCTCAGTTCAGGTATGGAAAAGACTATGCTGTTTTTATGGGGGACTTTCTTTTGAACAGAAGCTTTACCCTGATCAGCAAAGGTGCATATATGCAGGA
>JAVBVR010000006.1:0-6513 GCA_036677845.1 Anaerovoracaceae bacterium
TTTCCTCCTGGAATATTTTAACTCCCTCCAGATTTGTCAGTTGAATGATATTGTCCTTAATTAAGAATATCGCATAAGGTGAAAAGTTTATCAGCGTTTCATAACGCTGCTTGCTTTTCAGGAGCTTTTCCTCCGCCTCTTTTCTTTTTGATATATCTACAAGAGATATGACCACTCCTTTAATAAGGTTCTCATTGGTTCGGTATGGGAAATACTTGATAATATACCCTCGGTTGTTTTCGCTCCGGACCTCCCGTTCAACAGGAATCAGATTTTCTATTACTTCCTTGGAAGTGCTGACAATATCCTCGTTGATCAGGTGGTGTGAGATATGATGAATGGGACGATTGATATCCTGCTCGATGAGATTGATTTCTCTCGTAATCGCCGGAGTAAATTTCCGTATGCATAAATCTGTATCCAGAAATATGGTTCCGATGGTGGTGCTGTTGATAAAATTGGTCATGTCGTTGTTCAAGTCGCTCAGTTCCTGGATCTTATACTGATACTGTGTGTTTACGACGATCAGTTCTTCATTGACGGACTGAAGCTCCTCATTGGTGCTGTGCAGCTCTTCATTGGATACCAGCAGCTCTTCGTTTGCAGATTGAAGCTCCTCGCTGGAGGTTTCGATTTCTTCCACCGATGCCTGAAGGCTTTCCTTGGTATACTGCAGTTCCTGCTCTAGATCATTGATACGCTCATGCAGCTTGGTAATGGTATCGAAATTTTCAACGCATCCTTTTTGTTCTCCGCCTGCCAGCTGGTTGAATTCTACAAGAATAAGAATTCCGCTTTTTTTCGTAAATAAAGGCTTCACGCAAAGATCGATGGTAACTTGATCCGCCCCCAGGCTGGTCTTAATATTGGTATAGGTTACTGTGATCTTTTCCTTTTTCACTTTGTTTATTGCCGTGCCGATAGCGGTAGACAGGTCCTTGGGTACCATTTTAAGGATATCATTTGATGCTCTTCCTTTGGGGACTCTTAAAAATTTATCTGCGTCACCACATACCTGAACCAAATCCCCATACTCATCCACCAGAACACTGGCCGGAAGGCACTGCTCGATGAGGTGGACATAGATATCCTCCATCTCCCAGGTGTCTCTGGAAAGCCTTCTGATATAATCCTCCCCCTGATTCGGCATCACCTTAACCCCGGTAGTTATGACCGAAAAGTCATCAATCAGGGGTCTTGATTTTGTTCCTTTGTTCCGGAATATCTTCCATTTGGCATCAATTGTTGAAAAGCAGCTGCTAATTGCTCCGGTGGATTCACTGCTGCCCAAAAACAGAAATCCTGATTTCTCCAGGGAAAATTGAAAGGATGCCAAAATTCTGGTCTGAAGCTCAGGCTGAAAATAGATCAGAAGATTTCGGCAGCTTAACAGATCAATTTTATAAAAAGGAGGATTGCTGATAAGATTGTGGATAGAGAAAATAACCATTTCCCGAATGCTTTTCGTTACCTGGTAAACGTCTTTTCTTTTGATAAAATACCGATTCAGCCTTTCAAGGGAAACATCCTCGGAAATACTTACCGGGTAAACCCCTGTACTGGCATATTCAACCGCATTGCTGTCGATATCGGTAGCAAAGATCTTTAGATTAAAATTCTTTTGAGCGGAATCCATGTATTCCCGGAAAAGGATTGCAAGAGAATATGCTTCCTCTCCTGTTGAGCATCCCGCAACCCAAACCCGAACCGGCACGCTTTCTTCTTTCCCTTTTAGAATTTCCGGAAGGACTTTATCCCTCAGTATTTCAAAAGCTTCTTTATCCCGAAAGAATTTCGTTACGCCGATAAGCAGACTGTTGTACAGATTTTCCACTTCATCATGGTGTACGGATAAAAAAGAGAAGTACGCCTCCAAGGTGGGCTGCTGACAGATACGGGCTCTTCTGTCAAGGCACCGTAAAATGGTGCTCTGCTTATACAGGCTGAAGTCTATCGCATAATTCTGCTGTACCAGACTGAATATTTTAGACAAAAGGTCATTCGTCTCCTCAGCCTTTTCCTCTTCCGGCCCTTTGGAAGAAACGGGTGAGGTCTGACCGGTATAATTCAATATGGTATCCGGCATGGATCCAGGCGCCAGGATATAATCATAAATTTTTGTCATAATGACACTGCGCGGCATGCCGTTGAATTTCGCAGTTTTGTCATCCTGAACCAGAATGATGCCGCCGGCTTCCTTGACAGCCCTGCAGCCTCTTGTTCCGTCACTTCCCGTCCCCGACAGAACGACAGCGACTGCCTTTTCCTCCTGATTTTCCGCCAGAGACTCAAAGAATGTATCGATGGTCAGGTTCACCTTCTGGGCGGATTCGTGTTCCTTTAGTTGGAACCGTCCGTCAGAAATCGTGACATTATGCCGGGGAGGATTCAGATATACGTTTCCCGGCTGGATCTCCATTCCATCCTTGATTTGAGTGACATGCATAGCAGTACGCTTTGACAGCAATTCCGGCATAAAGCTTTTATAATCCGGGGACAGGTGCTGAATCACTACAAATGCAAGACTGTTGCCAGGAGGCATATTGGTAAAGAATTGTTCCAGTGCCTCCAGCCCTCCTGCGGAAGCTCCGATACCCACAATGTAAAAGTCCAACGTCTTCGTCTGATTGCTGCAATTAGGCTTCATTTTCATCTCCTTAACGTCCGCATTATCCTTGCGATGAATCAAGTATTATTCATTGAATGCATTCAAAATCAATTATACCAACCATCACGGCAATGTCAAATTATTGTTGACGCATTCGATTAATAATCGAATCATTCGCTCCTATTTAGAATCAAGCAAAAAGGAGCCCTCTTTCGGGCTCCGTATAATCATTACAAAGGAGTTCGTTCTGTATTTACTCTATGATTTCGTACATGGAAGCGGCGGCTTCCTTCGTGCTGTGTTCCGACAATAGCAGAACCTTTGCCTTGATCTGTGCATTTCCGAACTGGATCAGAATAACATCTCCCACCTTGACTTCACTGCCCGGTTTTGCCGCCTTGCCGTTTATCAGGATTCTTTCCTGCTCACAGGCTTCCTTTGCTATTGTTCTGCGTTTGATCAGCCTTGAATTCTTTAAAAACTTGTCGATTCGCATTCCTTACCCCTTCTGCTGTCCGGCCTTCGGCCTCCGACTCGCTCCGCTCGCTGCTGTCCGTTTTTTCATTGCAGCTTACGCACCTAACCACATTTGCATAGCAAATGTCCGGTAGGTGCCATACGGGAATTCCCCGGCTTTAGCCGGTTTGGAATTCTTCCGTTAAGCTGCGAAAAAAAGGCAGCGTTTCCGCTGCCTTTTTAAATAATTCCTTATTTGTTTACTGCATCCTTCAATGCTTTACCAGCTTTGAAAACCGGAGCTTTTGCAGCCGCAATTTTTATAACTTCACCAGGTTTTCTGGGGTTTCTTCCCTGTCTGGCTTTTCTCTGACGAGTTTCGAAAGTACCAAATCCAATTAACTGTACTTTATCACCCTTTACAAGAGCAGCCTCTACACTTGCGACAAATGCATTTACAGCAACCTCTGCATCTTTCTTCGTAAAACCTGTTTTCTCTGCTACGCTAGCAACTAATTCTGCTTTATTCACCGAACATAACCTCCTTTAATTTGTAAAAAATTTTGGTTTGAAGTAAAACACTTCCCTTTACCGCATTTCTGCTTATCAAAGATTCCGGCTTTCTATTTTTGCCTGTTCCCATAGCTTGTCCATTTCTTCAAGGGTCATGTCTTCCAACCGTTTTCCCTGAAGCTTGGCTGTTTTCTCGATATAGCCAAATCTATCAATAAACTTAGATGAAGTAAAGTTTAAAGCCTCTTCTGGATTTACTCCCAGGAATCTTGCCACATTCACTACCGCGAATATCAGATCCCCGACTTCTTCCATTATGCTGGTTTCGTCGTTTCCCTGGTAAATCTCAAGGAGTTCAGCGGTCTCCTCTTTTACTTTCGAGAACGCCTCACTTACATCGTCCCAATCGAATCCTACTTCAGCTGCCTTCTTTTGAATCTTATAGCTTCGAATCAAAGCAGGCAATGCATTTGGCACATTCAGCATGGAATCGGTATGTGTCGTGGTTCCCCTTTCTTTTCTTTTCACATTTTCCCATTTTTCAAGGACTTTGTCAATACTTTCTGAATTTTTGTTTAAAAAAACATGAGGATGCCGACGTATCATTTTTTCGCATTCCCGGTTGGCAATACTGCATAAATCAAATACTTGCTCCTCACTGCCCAGGTTCGCGTGAAAAACCACCTGCAGCAATACATCCCCCAGCTCCTCCTCAAGATTGTCATAATCATCGTGATCGATTGCATCTGCGGCTTCGTAAGCCTCTTCAACCAGGCATGAGCGAATGCTTTTATGGGTTTGCGCCTTGTCCCAGGGACAACCCTCCTCGCTTCGAAGCAGCGCAATGATATCCGCGAGTCTTTTTACCGCTTCTTCTGCTGTTTTTCCTTCCTCATAGTATTTTGTGTATTCTTCTCTCATGATATTACCTTATTTCCTTGCTCCTATCTTTTGAATCTGTTGATGAGATTCAGGATCTTGCCGCCCTTAGGAAGTATTTTTAATTCTTCTTTCTTAATTGATTTTGTCACAAAGAGCATTGCACAATATACAGCAGCACCTATCATAATCGCAACAACAGTAGATATCGCGTTTCCGAAGAATCCAAACAGGATGCGGTAGCTGACCCAGACTGCCGCACTCATAGCAAGCGCGGACATGACCGGTTTTACAAATGTCAGCATGAGATCGAACCTGGCCCCGGTATATTTTTTTACCGCTATGATGTTTAACGTTGATGCAACGATATATGCGGCAACCGTGCCGATGGCCGCTCCCTTTATATTGATGCTTCCGATTCCCGTCAGCGTATAGGTGAGAACCACCTTTACAATGGCACCAATGAATAAATTGACCACCGGAACCATCGGTTTGCCCAGCCCCTGCAGCACTCCAGTCAAGGTTTGAACCGTTGAGAGAAAGATCACACCGAAAGCCATAATGAACAAGCTTGGTGCGGCACTTACCGCACTTGCTTTCTGGAACGGGTACAGCAGCAGCATGATTGGTTCGGCTAATGTCATCAAGCCCAGTGCACAGGGCAAACCGATCAGTACTGCGGTTCTGATTCCCAGCCTGACATTATAATTCAAAAATTCCATATCCTTCTGCTTATAGGCGGCGGCTACAGCCGGGACCAGGCTCATAGCAATCGCCTGAGTCAACACCTGGGGGAAATTGATCAGCGGTCCGGCCATTCCTGTTAATTGGCCGTAAAGCCCGTTTGCCGCCTCCTCCGTCCATCCCGTTTCCTGAAGCCTGCGCATGACAATACCTACATCTATGGTATTCATGATGGGCATGATGGCGGCTCCTATGGTTACCGGAACAGCTATCATAAATATCTTGGCAAGAATCTCGCTGCTCTTTTCCGTACTGGCCCTGTAGGTTCTTTCCACATCGCCTCTGAGACTGTTTTTCTTATAATAATAAATTCCAACAACGGTGATGAGACCCGTTATGGAGCCTGCCGTCGCTCCGAAGGATGCACCTGCGGCAGCAAAATCTCTGCCCTGGCGGATCAGAAAATATGCAAGGGTGAGACCGGCTGCAACCCGAAAAAACTGTTCTACGACTTGAGAAGAAGCTGTAGGCTTCATGTCCTGCATCCCCTGAAAGTATCCCCGATACGCCGCCATAATCGGTACAAAAAGCAGCGCCGGCGCAATCGCCATCATGGCGTATTGTGCCCCGGGATTTCCAATGGCATTCACGATATAGCCCGCCCCGAAGAATAAAATGGCGGAAGATATGATACCGATGGAAAAAAGCAGGATAAAAGAAACACGGAATACCCGGTAAGCTTCATAGTGATGATCCACCGCCACACGTTCCGAAACCATCTTTGATATCGCAATGGGGATCCCCGCAGTCGCCAGAGTGAGAAAAAGCACATAAATAGGATAGGCTGTCTGGTAATAGCCCATCCCTTCGTCGCCGATCAAATTGGCCAGGGGAATCCGAAAAACGGCTCCCATTACTTTTATGATGATCCCTGCAATTCCGAGAATCACAGCGCCCTGCATAAATGATTTTTTCGCCATTCTATACTAATTCTCCCAGGATTCTATTTGTTGATTTTTCTGCTTCATAAATTGCCTTTTCCATGTCAATCGTCAGGTATTCTCCGTTTTGATAAAGCACTTTTCCGTCCACCATAGTCAGCAGCACGTCGCTGCCGGAGGCCGAATAAACTAGATTGTTGGCCAGATTATGCACAGGGTGCATATTCGGCTTCGACAGATCCAGAACGATCAGATCTGCCTTGAAACCAACTGCCAATTTTCCGCAGTCGTCTCTTCCCTGACCTTTTGCTCCCGAGAAAGTGGCCGCTCTTAAGGTTTCCGGCGGTGTGATCAGCGTTGGATCGTACTGCTTTCCTTTGTTGGCAATTGCAAAAACTTTCATCTCCTCTATCATGTTCAAACTGTTGTTGC
>JAVBVR010000007.1:0-92367 GCA_036677845.1 Anaerovoracaceae bacterium
TATGATTGGAACGCAGGGGCGCATAGCAAAATTTCTTGCCGTGCTGGAGGAAGCAAGGCCAAGTGAATTATCAGACGCCATCGATTGTATGGATGAACTTGACCGCTATGAGTTACCTCCTCAGAACGTAAAAACCCCGGCAGCGCAAATAAAAGGGATAGAAATGGCGCAGGAATTAAATATGTGAGCAACGAGAGTCGGAGAACGAGGCTTGGAATGCGCCTCTATCCTCCAGCTTTTTTGATCCCAGGAAAGGAAATGTCATGATAGTACGATACCGGAGAAATAAGAACATCGCCCATTACGATTCGGAAAGCTTCGCGACAACCGGCAAGCGCGAACCGATTGAATCTCTGCACGGCCCATTCAAAAGCTGCGGCGAATGTCCGTATCCTTCCCACGGATTCATCTGCTACAGATCAGAGGATGATTGCCTCAGGACCGATGTGGAAAAAATCCAGAGAAAAAACAGAAAGGAAGAGAGCCGATGCTAGAAATAACGTTACGGAGATATGACGCCCCATCCTATCGCACAGCGACCATTACGTTTCCCGCATCTGAGCCGGATTTAGAAAAGCTTCTGGATGGAATCGGCGTTGGCATAACTATAGAGAAAAATTGTCTGGTGGACAAGATAAGCGGTGATGAAAGGGCGTTGCAGGGGTTGGTCGGCCAGTGCATCAACGCCGATGAGATGCAGTACCTCGCCAAGCGTCTGGATAGTCTTGACAAAAGCGAGATGCAGACCTTTCGGGCAGCAGTTCATGCCGAGCAGCTTATAACAGTAAAAGACATGATCAACCTTACCTTCAATCTTCACGCATATACTATTGTCACCGACTTCTCCGATATCACCAGAATCGGAAAAAATTATGAACTGAACCGGCAGCTTGTCATGACCGCCCGGCAAATGGAGCAGACAGATTTTGCGGAGATTGGGAGCAGGCTAATCAGTGAGCAAAAAGGCGTCGTTACACCATATGGCGTGCTGTATTCCACCGGAAATGAGAAACAGGAGCTTTACAACGGCGAACAGTTCCCGGAGTACAGCTATCGCGGCGAAGATGTGGCAATAGTCAGGCTGGAGGTGGGCGATTATCATAGTGGAGTAAAAAACGAATATCTGTATCTGCCCTGCTGGGAGGCCGAAATCCAAAAGGCGCTCTGTCGCCTTGGAGTGGAAACCATCCAACCCTGCATCACAACGCTGGACTGCCACGCAATGAGCGAGGAGGTCTACCGGATTTTCACCGAAGACTATCCTCTCTCCGAACACATGGGCACCCTTAATAATCTGGCACGGTCATATACTGGCTTTGATGATCAGGGCCGTGACGCATTCCACGCCATCGTGGAAATGGCACAGCCCAAAACTCCGGAGGATGTAGCGGTACTGGCGGATAATTTTTATGAATTCACTGCAGTGCCGGGGCTCAAAACTCCCACTGAGTATGGCAGGTACATGATCATAGAATCCGGTCATTACGATTTAGATGAAAATCTGGAGGAATACATTGATTTCAAAGGATATGGGGAACACCGCATCCAAATGGAAAACGGAAGATTTACCGATTATGGGTACATTGTCTACCGGGGCAGCACTCCCGCCGTGGAGGAACTGCTTCGCCAAAATGATTGGCAGAATATAAAAATGGGGGGTATGTAACATGCGGAAACATGCAAATGGGATAGCTAATGTCCTTGAGCCGTCCTGAATATCATATAAAATTGGAATGGGAGGTGAAATAAAGAATTCTTTATTTCTAGCTATTCCGCAAAAAGTGTGGCATTGTGTTGTGCTAAGGAGGTGAGCAAATGGATGAAAAAGTGAAGGAACTGCTCGAGCAATGCCTTTTCGAGCGTGCGCAGGTTGCCTATGAGCAAATGATGGAAGCGCATCCCCATCTAAAGGAAATCACCCACAAAGCCGCTGTGCTCAGCGAGGAAATTGAGCAAAACACCGCCATGGACACGGAAAGCAAGGAGCTGATGGAGCGGTTTTTATCCTTATCCAAAGAAGCGGACTATGAATATCAAAAATACCTTTACATCCAGGGCGTCAAGGACTGCGTGGCAGCGCTTCGAAAGCTTGGCGTAATCAAGTAGCACGGACAAAGATAGCCGTGTTTTTCTTGTCCCAAATTTAAGCAGTGGGGTCGTTTTCCCAAAAGGACAGCGGCCTTGCTTTTTTTTGCCCCTTTTTTCGGGAAAACAGCCTGAAAAAAAGGAGGCGTTTCGATGTGGAACAGAAAAAATGGCGAGGCGCAGCGCAGGCTCATGAAAGAACGCGCCGTGTATTCAAACAATGGACAGCTTCGACTGACGCTGGAGGGAGGTGATGACTCCTGAACAGCTTTATGTCATGGATCGGCGGAAAGAAGTCACTGCGCGAATTAATCGTCGACCTCTTCCCGCTCTATTATGAGCGGTATATCGAGGTGTTCGGCGGCGGAGGCTGGGTGCTGTTTCACAAGCCTCCCGGCAATGATTTCGAGGTGTACAACGATTTCAACAGCCTGCTCACAAACCTTTACCGATGCGTCCGGGAAAAGCCACAGGAGTTGATGGAGGCCCTGAGGTTTATACTCAACTCCAGAGAGGACTTTGAGATGGTTCGAAGCATCCTCGCCCGCGACAGCACCGCGGGTGACGTACAAAGGGCGTCATGGTTTTATCAGCTCATCCGCTACAGCTACGCCTCGGGGCTTACTAGCTATGGCAGCCAGCCCCACGATATCCGCTCCAACTTTCCTCTTATCGAGCAGGCACACCGGCGCCTTGCAAAGGTGGTGATTGAAAACAAGGACTGCGTCCATCTGATCCGGCAGTACGACCGCTCTGTCAGCTTCTTTTACTGTGATCCGCCATATTTTGAAACCGAGGGGTACTACAAAAATATCGGCGAGGACGGCTTCGGCAGAAAGGATCATGTCCGGCTTAGGGATACCTTGATGCGAATCGAGGGGAAATTCCTGCTGTCTTATAACGACTGTGATTTTATCCGGGAGCTGTATGACATGCCGGGCGTCATGGTCGAAGCGTTTACCCGGATCAACAACATCAAGCAGCGATACGATAACGGCGCACAGTTCCCTGAAATCCTCATCGCCAACTACGATATGCATGAGCGGGACAGAGAGAATCCCGCGCAGATGAATTTGTTTGATATGGAAGGGATCCTGGAATGAGGATGGACAATGACACCCCGCCCTGTTATGGGGCGGACATTTTAAAGGAGGATAACTCTATGAAAAACAACAGGACTCAGCCTGAAATTATGCTTTCCGAATGCGTCTGCGAGCTGTGCGGCTTTGACGGTGAGGACACGCTGGAGCTTCACGCTTACGAGGATGTTCTCGTCATTCTCAAAGAACAGATGACAGCAATCGAGCTTGCACATGTGATTTCCATGCTCAGCGAAATGGCCACCGACCTGACCGTAACCCTCGCCAAAGCCTGCGGTAGATGTAATCACTGTAACGAAGAGGATGACGACGCAGGCGAAAATGACCCTGCCCAGTGGGTGGAGAGCTGTTCTCTTTGCCGGGATTTGCTGGACGACAGCCAGCACATTCATATCCCCGGTTATCTTCTGGAAGAAGCAGGGATTTCCAGCAGTGCCAAGCTGGAAGCCAGTGCGGACAGGGATGAAGGTGAGATCACGGTCACGGAAGCGGAGAATCAGTACGACATCTCAGATGTCCCGCCCAGCATTCTTACAGTGCTGGCACAGAGCGGCATCTGTCTCGCGGAGTTGGACGAGCTGATCATGGCGGAGGAAATCGTCTATGGAAAGTGATTTTATCTATCTTTATCCCTACTCCCGAAATGAAGCCAAGCGACTGAATCAGCTTAAGGAGTGGCGGGATAGCCACAAGGAAAACATCCGATGCAAAAAATCCATAGGGGACGCGATCCGTCGATATTTTGACGAGACGCACCTGAAAGATGGCTGCGCCGAAAGTGTCATCACGGAATATGACTACAAGCGCGTGAACTGGGTGCTTGCCAACACCGTCAAGCAGCAGGATTGGAACAAGGATTTTTCCGAGGACAACAAAGAATGGGCGAAGTGCACCTATATTCCGTCCGATATGGACAGCGTCTATAACCAAAATTACAATCTGGACTTCGTGGTGGACGGCCATCCCGCAGTGCTGAACGGCTTCATCAATCAGTATCGTCTCGCATATCAGACTCTCGGACTGTTTGATTTTACCCACTGCGAATTAGACTCCCAATATCTGAACTATGAGGACAAGGTGTTGGTACTGTCACAGGACATCCTCGGTGAAAGCCACTGGGATCCGAAGAATCAGCTCTGGCTGGCAACTGGGGGATTCGGCTGCAACCCGAATTCTTCCGGCAGGGCGGTGTTTGCCACCTGTCTCGGCGATGGCGAGCAAACCCGCTGGAACCGCTCGGATTTTACGGGAGTCCTCAAGGAGAGCCTTCTTCCAGATTGGGCCAGCGAAAAACTTGCAGAGCTCCAGAAACAACAAACAATGGACGGTGAAACAGCCGGTCTGGGAGGGTTGGAAATGAAGTGATGGAGGTGAGAGCATGCCGGGCATTATGATCAAAAGCGGCATGATTTCCTACTATGGAACCCCTGCCGGATATACCGAAAAGGATCAGGCTGTTGTCGACCGCATCTTTCAATGCGACGAGCTGACCGCATGGCTGCAGAGCCGGGAGCTGGCGCCGGTCTGGACAAACGGCGTGCTAGAGCGATTCCTTGCATGTGAGGGGATGAACGGCAGTGAAAATACCGCTCCACTGAAAAGTGTCCGCATCTGGCAGCTTGATTCCAGAGTTGATGTGCGCATGAAATTCATCCGCTATGAGGATATGCTCCAGCAGTTTGGCGCCCCGCAGCCACAGGATTACCGGGTTGCCTACGACGGTCAGCTTGACACAAATGATCTGGAGAGAATCTATGAGCGGTTCAGTATACGGCAGCCTCCCGGCTTTGCCGGTCATCCCATGAACATGTCCGACGTGATCGAGCTGTATGATGCGGACGGAAGTATATTTTACTACGTGGACCGTTCCGTTTTCCGACAGATCGGATTTGAGCCGCAGGAACAAACCCAACACAAGGGTATGAGCATGTAGACAGTTCCGACTGTCTTTTTTACTGCCCTGAAACGAATACAAATGGAGGATTATCCAATGATCAGGTTTTTGAAAAGAATGAGGGATCGTATGGCAAGCAGGATCAAAACGGCAGCATCTTCTGCCGTTCCCGATTTTTCCGGAGTGAAAACCGTACTTGCCGACAACTGTGCTGAAAGCTATGTGGATACCGTGGTTTTTTCTTAACATCTTGTACAAGATTGAAAATGTACACGATAGAACTTCCAATATTAAAGAAATGAGGTACATGTCATGACGAAGATCATGGGTAAAATACAGCGCATATCGGCGGCCTTGGTGCTCAGAACCAAGGCCGCCGTCTTCAACAACAGGGGCGACGGGTATATCGACGTCGCGATTCGTATACTCCTCGCCGTCGTCATCGGCGCCTTACTCTTGGCAGGGCTTTATGCTCTATTTGGCGAGATGATCATGCCCCAATTACGCGACCGTATTCAGGACATGTTCAACTATGCCGGCTGAGATCGCCGGCTATTCTGAAAGGAGAAAAACACCATGTCAAAAAATGCGAAAGAATCTGTACCCAAGTATGATGTCAAAATCCACTCCATTCATCCGGAGGGCACTCTGCGCGCCAACGCGTCGGTGAATATCTACGGTGATTTTGCCGTCCGCGGCGTTAAGGTGATGGAGGGCACGAATGGGCTGTTCGTATCCATGCCAAGCTACAAGGCGGGAAACGGCGAGTATAAGGATATCTGCTTCCCCTGCACCAAGGAGGCGAAAGCTGAATTTGATAACGCGGTAATCTCTGCATACCAGCAGACACTGGCCCAGGGACAGGTCAAGGCTAATCAGCAGGAAGCCTCTGCTCCGTCCCAGGATCAGCCTGAAATGGGTGGAATGTAGGTGGAAAATCGTGAACGAGATTTCCGTGTAATGAATCTTAAAATCGAATGGAAGGAGGAACAAACTTGCAGCAAAACAACAGAATAAGCATGGAAATGAAAAAAGCAATGGCAGGCATCATCGTTATTATCGCGGCGTTAAGCCTGCTTTTTTATTGGGAGAGCAGCGGCAGGGAGCAAATGCAGTATGAGCAGGTAATCTGTGCGTCTGCAGAGATTCAGAAAGGACAAACGATCACGGATGAACTGCTGACAGCAAAGTCCCTGCCTAAGGACAGTCTGATTACGGGAGTGGTAAAGAATAAGGCCGATCTTATCGGAACCGTTGCCGCCCAGTATATCCCGGCCCAGGCACAGCTCTGCAGAAAAATGATTTATAAGGATGACTTCTATATCGACACGGACCGCGGAGAATCCATATATAAGCTTCCGGCAGACTGGATCGACAACCGGAGCGCCGCTGTCCGCAGGGGGGATACGGTTGAGATCTACCGCGCAGATGGTAAGCAGAAATTGGGAGAGTACAAGGTGGCCTATGTCAAGGACGCCCAGGAACGAGAACTCTCCAGCGTAGAGGGTCAGGAGTATGCGGATATGCTGAACCGCATAGACGCAACTGGGGTGATTGATCATATAGAAATCATCGCCACACAGGAGGAATATGTGGCGCTCTATCAAGCGAAGAGCAACACGGAGCAAAAGTTTCTGATTGTGCAGAAAACGGAATAGGGGGAAGCGGAGTTGAAACAGGAGGAATATTTTCAGGAGCTGTGTAGAAGTGTTTCCGGAAGCTTTTTCGAGGAATGGGAAAACACGACCCATTTGCAGGATCAATCACAAAGAATAAAGAAGGCCATCATTGGGTATCGAGATGAAGTGGAAGAATTCATCCGGAAAATAAAAGACTTCCTCGTGCAAAACAAGTGCGAGGACGTTTGGCATCCGTCATATTACACATCCTCTGAATGGGCGATCTACCATGAAAACTGGGGACTCGCAGGCATGGCGGAGTGGTTTTCAGAAAGCTACAGGGAAAGCAGCTCTGCCAAGATAATCGGTGACCGGATCTATTTTCTTGATGAGGGCAAGATGAAGCTCATGCCCCAGAGGATCAGCCGAGAGAGAAGAGAACAGCTGGTAAGAGCGTTGCTGCTGCTTACCCCGGAGGAAAGGCTGGATAAGGAATTTCATGAGGTATATATGCTGGACGGCACCAGAATCACTATTTTTGCCGGCGGCATGACAAAGCCGGAGCAGGATGTGATCATTTTCAGACGCTATATCATTCCCACCTATACCTTTGAGGAGCAGGTGGAAAGAGGGACAATCCCTGCGGAGGCCGTACCGCTTTTCAAGGCATGGGTGAAACTGGGGTATAACATGGTGTTTACCGGCGCGATCCGGAGTTCCAAGACCACCTTCCTAGCTACATGGCAAAGCTACGAAGATCCCAGTTTGGAGGGGGTCATGCTGGAAACGGATCCGGAAATCCCCATCCATAGACTCATCCCGGAGGCCCCCGTGGTACAGCTCCTGGCAGACAATGAAAAGCTCTCCGGGATCTCAAAGAACCTGCTCCGAAGTGACGCAGATTACTTCATCCTACAGAAGCCCGCGATGGCACGGCGCTCGACACTGCTGTAAGGATCGCAGGGAAGGGCACCAGACGGATGAAAATGACCTTCCATATCCGTGAACCTTTGGATTTTCCTTACGACGCGGCGTGGGAGATTTCCCGTACTGTGGGTGGGGATGTGAAGGCCATAGCCCAACGGGTGGCCGGCGCTTTTGATTACGTCTTCCATTTCATTCAGCTCAAAGATAAAAGTCAGAAAAGACTGAACGGAATCTATGAGATAGGCTTTGACCGTGTAACCGGAGAAATCTCCATGGCTCGGATCTGCAGCTATGATTTAGACAGCGATACCTGGCGGTGGCACTACCATATGGGCGAGGACAAGCGGAAGATGGGGGAAGACGAAGACCAGATCGCTTTTAAAGCTTTCGATAAGCTTCTGAAAGACCTGGATGAGCAATTCGAGGAGGTGATCTAATTGTCCTATGGGGATTTACCTATCATACTTCTTGCATCCATATCATTTGTCGTAGGTATCGTTATTCTTGTCCTGAAAGGCCTGACGGAATGGAAGCAATTGATCTTAACCGGGATGAGCAGGCATCGCAAGCGCAGAGAAGAAAAGGCGGCGGAGAAACCGGAAAGCAGGCTTGACCGTTCGATCCGGTATCTGCTGGAAACGGCGTGGGGCGGAAGGATCTCCATGAAGTCCTTTAAGAGCATCACGGCCTTTCTCTTTCTGATCTTCCTAATTTTGGGCTCAGCAATTTTCAATTATTCTACAGGGCTGGTAATGGCTGCGGCAGCTGGTGCAGCTCCCTTTGTCCTGCTACGCGTGAAGCTTGAAAAAGAACGGTCTCACGCCAGCTTTGAAGCGGAACAGCTTGTCGTATCCATCCTCAATAAATACCGGATATCGCATTTCAACATGGAAGCAGCAATGGAAGCCGTCATTGAGGATGTCGCCGATCTGCCGCTGACACGAAAGATGCTTTTCCAGCTTTTGATCAGGATGCGGACCACAAAGAGCAGAGAGGAAATGCGGGACGCGACCGGGATCTTCGCTTACAACATCGGAACCAATTGGGCGAAAATGCTTGCAAACAATATCTTTCAGGCGCAGTCAAAAGGAATGAATGTGGTCGTGTCCTTGGAGGATATCCTGTCACAGCTGAGGGAAGCACGGGCCCTTGCCGAGGAAAGAAAGCGGAACAATTTAGAATCCATTATCCTGGTAAAACTGTTCTGTCCGGGAGCGTATCTGCTTTTCGCATATTTTGCGATCGATAAATATGATTTGGGTGTTACCGGCTTTCTGTATAACCAATTCCTAACGAGACAGGGACTGATCCTGTTCTTTTATTTTCTGCTCCTCTTTTTCACCGGTTACCTTCTGTTGGAGCTGGTGCAGAATAAGAAATTTGATTTTTAGGAGGTGGTGCTTTGTTTGTGAACGTAGTGATTTATGTTCTAGTTGGGGTTCTTTTCATCGCTGGACTGATTCTCTTCATATACCGTGAGAAAAACCTCAATATAGGGCAAAAGCTGCAGGCTCAGATTGATATCATAAAAAGCCAGTTCGGGGGAAGGCAGGATAACATCCTGACGGGGACCCGCTACTATTTTGATAAAGACATTTACCATGGGATACGCTTCGCAGGAAGCGTTTTTTTATTGGGGTATGGGTTTCGCTTGCATAACCCCGTGTTTCTGGTTCTTGTCGCTACACTTCTTCTGCTGACGATCCCCAAGAGTAGCGTGAAGGGGATCAAAATGCCTTTCTTTTATTTCAACAAACTATTTGGTCAGCACGAAAAAAGGAAGGCAGACGGCGAACTGCTTGAGCTGATCGGGTTCCTAAAAAATCTAACCACGCTCCAAAGCCGGAATTCCGTGGGAGCGGACTATATCATCTCAGAGCTTGCGTCGGTGGCTGAATTTACTAGACCGGCGTTTCTCATGATGCTGAATAAGCTCCGGCTGAACAGGAAAGCGGAGGCGTATGAAGCCTTTTCCTTTTATATCAACACGGAGTTGGGGAGGGATCTGGCACACCTTCTCATCGAGCTGGATGAGTTGAAGCCCCGCGAGTTGCAAGAGGTCATCCTGATGCAGCAACGACAGGCACAAAGCATCAAGAGCACCAGGATCCGGCGCAGCGATGAGACGGTCAGCGTGCTGGTCTATCTCCCTGTCATTGCTGCGATCATGGTGATCTTCTTGAACTTCGTTGTCATGATTCAAATGGAAATCGGCAACGGATTTTTACAGTAAGCGATCCCGGCACGGGATCAGCAATAGAACATTTTAAGGAGGAAAAAGGATATGAAACAGGTTATTGTAATGATCGCCATGGTAATGCTCGGCCTTGCTCTTGCGGGTCTGATCGGTGAATTTGCGAAGAGCGCGGGTACCGTAGCGGATTCATCCATGGATCAGATCGAAGAAATCACCGTCCCACCCGTAAGGTAGTATGAAACAGTTAATCGTAATGATAGCAATGCTGATGCTCGGCCTTGCCATTTACTCTCTCGTCGCGGGCGATGACAATTCTATCAAAAGCTCTGTGGGAGGCTTATGGAGAAACGAGATTGAGCAACAACAGACCTACCCGTAAGAAAATCATCCTAAGTCGGGGAAGCCTCTCCGGCTTAGGATTCAGGGAGAAAGCAAAAATGAAACAGATCATTGTATTAGCTGCCATACTGCCGCTGCTGCTCATTTTTATCGCACAGTTCACACTTCAGGAGAAAAATGCACAGGTAAAGATGGGGATCGCAAACGACGTCTATGCGGCGGCAGAGCAGGCCAGACAGGACGGATGCTTTACGGCGGCGAACATCAATAGATTGAAGCAGCAGCTCGCGTCAAGGTCCGGAGCGGAAGAATCGGAAATTCTCATCGCTGCGGATGAGGTGTCGAAATACAGGGTGAACAGCTATATCGAAAATGAAAGAATTCATTACAGGATAGAAGTGCCGATCAAAAGTGTGATGGCTGGTAATCGTTTCTTCGGCATAAGCGACAAGGAAAACAGGGGCGCCTTAGTAATTGAAAACGATATAGCGAGCGAGAGGTTAAGGCCATGAAAGTATTGCTCGTGGGAGTTGCGATCATAATGATAAGCCTCATGTCACTCACATTTCACTCGGACTACGCGAACTATGAGTTGACGGAGCAGGCTCTGAAAAATGAAGCGGACAAGTGTGCCTCGGCCGCTGTCCTGTATTTTGACGAGGAAGCATACGGGGACGGGGAGCTTCTATTGAAGGATGATGACGCGGTAAAGGCAGTTGAGGGAATGTTGGATGAAAAATGCATCTGGCGTATGAACCTGTTTGATGATTCGGGCAGGCACAGGACCTACGAGAACAGCAGGCTGAAAAGCGATGTCACATTTTCTTATCCCTATACATTTGTAGACGAGACGGGGTATCAAAGTGTGATAGACCAGCCTGCCGTCATCGTCACCGTGAGCTATGAAGGAGATTTTTATAGGTTAGCCGGAGTAGGGCAAAAGACGATCATGAGAAGCTCCATGTACACCGTAAATGAGAGGTAAAAAAAATATCAGAATAATGGATGGGAGATGAAAAAGTTTGAGATCGAAGGATTTTGAAGGATTAAATCATAAAGGAAGCCCCAGAAACAGATGGATTGCGACCCTGCTGACAACTGTAATGATTTATACCAGCTTTGTCCTTGGGGGAATGTTTGGAGTTCCGGAGAGCTTTGCGGCCACTTACGGAACGCAGATGAGTGCGATCACCAACCAGGGCGGCAGCGTATCCGTGACCGGCACTGGTGCTTATACCTTTACCGTTTCAAAGTCCGGATACTACCGAATCGATTTGATCGGTTCAAAAGGGGGCAACGGTCAGACAGCGGGATCCAGTGGCTCCGCGAGCGGCGGAGCAGGCGGTACCATAAGCGGCGTCATGCAGCTTCAGGCGGGGCAGGAGCTTTATATTACCTTTACTCCGGGAGGAAGCGGAGGCGGCGGATACAGCAGCAGCGGAGATGGAGGCACAGGTGGTTACTCCGTGGATGTCCGTTACGGCGGGACGAATTACAGGACCAACGCTATTTTGGTTGCCGCAGGCGGTGGAGGCGGTGGAGGGGCTTATATAAAAGAGTATACTGCCGCATACACGGGCTCAAGCGCCAGAACAGAATATTTCGCGGGCTCGACAGGAGGCAATGTTTCGGGATATACAAGCTTTACACAAGGTAGCGTTTCCGGCGGAATCGGGGCAGGCGGCGGTGGAGCGGGCGGCGGTTACTATCAATACAGGGCGTCGACGAATAGATCAGAAGACGGCAATCCGGGAACGGTAGGTGGCCCGGATGTCAATGGCGGAGCAGGCGGAGCTGCAAGTACCGCGGGATATGCTGGAAGCGCAGGGAAGAATGGGGTCGCGTCAGCTCTCTTTACAAATATATCGAGCGGCACCACCACGGAAACGGTGGCATCCTGCACGATTACAATGACGGAGGATTTAACGGATTCCCTCAGCAATGCTGTCACGGAGACCGTCGAGGTGGCATACAACACATCTCTTTCAGATGTTCTGAGGCTGCTCCCTAATGTAGTCACCGTACAAAGCTCAAAAGGCAGAACGTATCAGCTTCCCGTTTCAGATTGGAGCTGTCCGACCTATAAAGGAACATCTGCCATCACCCATGTTTTCACAGGAACGATAAACACCTCGGGACTGCCCGCTTATGTGAGCAATCCTCTCGACGTAAAGGCAAAATGCAACGTTAAGGTTATCTCGCTCACCGAAGGAGACGCGCAAGCCCTTGTTGCACAGGCGATCCTGGAAGCTGGAAGAGAAATGGCATCCGCCATGTCGTCCATGTCGGTTTCCGGAGGCAGCTCGGCGGTACAGCTCACGGTCATTGCGGGTAAGCCCTTCACAGAGCAAGTTGTTCAGTGGGATGATATGGAAAGCGGGAGCAAAAGCGGAGTAACCGTTATGAATCAAGTCTTAGGGGACGGCTATATCGTAGTGAGCGGCATGCTGACACAGACGGGTTGGAACAACATCATCATAAATGGCAGGATGTTCTGTTTTAAGGTAATTGAGGAACCTGATTCCACAAATGTAACCGTGAAGTTTCAGTAAGAGCGGGAAAGGTGGAGATTTACAATGGAATATAAAATCACGGATATGAAAAAAAATTACAAAGAAGGATGGCATACACCAGTTTTCATCAGGAAAGCAATTCGTGTATTTCTGGCTGCCCTTCTGATTGTAGGATCATTTTGTACAGGTCAGTTCTTTTCTCCTGATATATCATACGCTGCGAACATAGACGGGCCGACGGTTGTTGGTGTTGATACGTCGATTGGAGCAGGAAATACCTGCACAATACAGGTGAAAGGGACTTATGAAATACTCGCCAGTGCAACAGCCGGAGCAAATGGAAACGCACCTGCCGGAGACGGAGGAAGAGGCGGAACGGGCCAGAGCGTAAGATTCACCTTAAACCTGAATGCCGGAGATATTCTAACGATTCAGCAGAATACCGGAGAAGCCGGCGCAGAAGGCGGGCGCAAAAGAAAAGGAAGCTATACGGCTATTGGAGGAAATGGCGGCAATGGGGGAAACGGAGTTACCGTTCTAAATAACAATGATTTTCTTCTCAGTGTACAGGGCGGCTCAGGCGGTGGCGGAGACGGTGATCAGGTAAGCTCCGGGGCAAGTGCGGCTGGCGGAAGAGGCGGGACGGGCGGCTATTCTACCGGAGGCACCTGCTTAGCAAGCCCCGGCTCAGGAGGTGCAGGAGGACATGCGGGAATTCCGCCAGGATCAGGAGAAAACGGAAGCAATGGCACAGGATTATATATAGACACATCAAAGGTCAGCACTCACAATATGGCAAACGGCTCGTATACAGGAGCATGGGGCTGTGTTTTGACTTTGAGGAGTGAATAAAAAAATAATATCGCAACTTTTCAGCCAATATCATTATCCGTAAAGTATGGAACCACCTATGTACAGGTGCTTGCCAAATTACCAGCTGCAATAAAGGCAAACTGTACCCAGGGGATATTCGAGATTCCTGTTACATGGAAGTGTCAGGCATTTGATCAGACCCTGCCGGGCATTTATACCTTTGAAGGGACGCTGGGAACCTTGCCGGGAGACGTAAAGAATCCACTGCTGATCTATCCTATCGGGACCGTAACCCTTGTAAATGTAGGGGCTGAACAGACCTTTGAAAAACTGCAGCAGATCGAAGTACCTAAGATAATATGCATATCGGGAAAGCCATATGATGACTACATTTCCGCTTATGATGACATGGTTTCTGCGTCAGCAGACGGAGTCACGATTGTAAATGAAAGCAACAATGATCGGGTTATTCATATCAGCGCACTTTTTAACACACCAGGAACGCGTGTGCTGACGATTCAGGGGAATCCCTTTATATTCAAAGTAATCGAAGAACCGAACAGCAGTAATGTAAGGGTAACTTTTAATTGAAGATCTCTCGCTCAAGGAAAGGAGGATGTATATGAAAAACAGAATCTTGTTAATTTTATTAATTGTCTTTTTTGCTGTCGGTTCATATTTCGCAGGAAATGCGGCAAGTGTTTACGAAGCTTACGCCGCACCAGCCAGCTCATATATTGGACAGACATTCAGATCCGGAGACACAGCGCCCGAATCCGGATGGTATCGGTTTGACGCCTATACAGGAATGTCATATTTAGATAAAACGATTACCACTACATCCATGGTGCCAAGCGGAAGTTACTATACAGAGGGTCCAACCACAACTTCTAATGTAACCGTTGGCTATCCTGCCATACATGTCTTTGGGCTACGCTACATGAACGCAGGAGAACCATTTGATTTTACGAAAATAGGCGCAGCAAAACCAAGTGCGGCAAGCTATTCTACAGGTTCAGGTTCTTCGACAAAGAGTTACGAGTATTATGGAGATACTTTAAATTTCAGGACAGATACTTCGGATGGATATATCAATGAAGTGACCGGGTCAGGATCTTCCAGGGTGACTCATTATAAGTATTACTCCTTTGTATATCCGGGATATTTTTCAGCTTCCGGAGTAGAAAAGCTTAATGATGCTCCTGATTTGGAGAGAGCGGTATTAATCTCTACAGAAGACACTCCTCCAGTCGATTTCGGCATGTCGGGACTGACTCCAATCAGCACTCAATCGATATTAGCTCGGCCAGTTCAGCAAGCATCTGGAGGAGGGCAGCAATCCCAATCTCCTCAGAGCAACTATGCTGGACAGGTTATGACTATCAATGTAATCAAAGGAAAGGCATTTGATATCACGATCAACCGATATGACGGAATGGGTTCTGTAAATCAGTCGGGCGTGCAGATTATCGACAATGTGAATGGCGACGGGGTAATACGGGTAACGGGAACGCTAAACACCCTGGGATATCAGTCATTTATCATAAATGGCAGATTATTCATATTTAACGTAGTGAATGAGCCTGACAGCAGTAATGTAACAGTAGTATTTAATTAATACAAAGCCTAAGAAAAGGAGCGGAAAATTGAAAAAAATAATAAGCATATTGGTTCTGTTCATTTTGGTCAATTCAGCTTTTTTATCCGCTTCTGCCGATGATGGAGAAGCATTCCGCGGTTTTCCTTCAAATGCTGTGCTTTCGGTTTCCGGGCTGGATGAAACGGGAGACCTGATTTATGTAGGGATTGATTTTGCCGTATTTCAGGATGAGGACAAGGACGGTGTCTTTATGGTCAAGGAAGGAAAGGTAAAGCGTTTTCTTACAAACCATACGGCAATCACGGTTGATTTAGGCAATCCGGAAGAATATGAAAAAGGCGTGATGTATAAGCTGGCCATGAGAACCTTATATGTCCCGGCCGGACCCGAAGGAAACGGGGCGGGAGAAATCGTTATTGCTGATTATAGCAACGGCAGGGAAGGATGGGTTCTGATTCCGAACTCTGAATTTATCCCGACATTCTTTGCAGATTCAAACGGGGATTCGATTATTCGCCATACGGAAAAGTGGGAGGAAAACCGTCAGAAATATAATGCGAGCAAAGTTGCAGCCGGGCTGGATTCCATGGTGAGACCTTATGGTGTCTTTTGGTCCGGAGAAAAATTCATGATTGACATTCAAACAACTGAGGAAGTGCCTGCGATACGGGTGTCAATGAAGGACAGCAGTTATTCGACAACAATAACGGCAAGCACCGCCACGACAAGCGGAGCGATTTACCAAGGCGAGCTCTGGAATAAAGGCATGTTGAATAAGTGGGGCAATTATATCCCCAAAGAGCTTACCTTCACAGTTGACGCCATGGATGACAATGGCGAAGTGCTTGAAACCTTCGAAACGATAGTCCTGATTGATAACAGGGACCTATATTATCGGGTAAAAAGGGCTTATTAACGATAATCCTTCCTTTCATCATCGACCACGAGCACAAACTGTTTTACTATCGCGGGCTGCAGGAATACAAAGCGGAAAAGGGGTATCTTATGGATACCTGCCTGTCGGCACAAGATGAGTACGAGAAAATGGTCTCCTGTTTCTATCCGGACTTTAGCGGGTCCAGTCAGGAGATGAGACAATCATAACAAAACAATCGTAACAAACCGGCGCCATTTGGTTTCTATTGAAACGAAAGGGCGTTTTTTTTTATTCACAGGAGGACGATTCCATGTCTAAAAACACAAAAAATGAAAAAGACATCCAATTAAACGAAAGCATCCCCGAAGGCTTTGAGGAAAATACCGAAGCTTTGGAAGCTGTACCACAGAGCGCTCCCTTGAACATCAAGGTGACCAACATTGCACTTCAGAATGAAGAGAACCTTCTCGCAAGAGCCAATATCGTCTTAAACGATTGCCTTGCGATCCGCGGAGTGAAGATTGTCAATGGGAAACATGGAGCTTTTGTCTCCATGCCGAGCTATCAGGCAAATGGCCGTTTTGTTGAAATATGCTTTCCGACCACGAGTGAATTCCGGCAACAGCTGCACGATTCCGTGATCGGTGCGTATGAACAGACATTGGCCCAAGGGCAGCAGGCCATGGAGCATGCAAAACAAGTTTCGGCGGAAACGAAAGGTACAGAAATGGAGGGCGCTTCCCCTTATGCAGGTTGAGGGCGTCGCACAAGCGGAGCTTTTTTTTATCTTGCTTTTGACAGCTTCGGTATGGGATATCCGCAAAAGGATTATTCCTGATAAGTTGAACGCCATGATTCTCTGCACCGGTCTGCTGACATTCACACCGGATAAACTGGCAGGCCTTCTGCTCGGTCTGCCGCTTTTCATTGCCGCTATCCTGAAGGAGGGAGGCATGGGAGGCGGCGATATCAAACTAACCGTAGCCGCCGGTTTTTTCCTTGGTTTTCCGCTGGGGATGGCGGGTCTGATTTTTGGGCTTTCGGCAGTGCTGCTTTACCATCTGATCATTCGGAGTATCCGAAAACTGAAACACATCAACACGCCGGCAGCCGGGGAAACGCTCCTGCCGCTGGCGCCTTTTTTATCTGCAGGCTTTCTTGCCTCATATCTTTTAAATTTTGGAGGTCTGACTCTATGAGCATATTGAAAAACCGCACCATGGTCGGTGCTCTCTGTATTCTGCTTTCACTCGTTATCTGCTTCGGCGTGACTCCGCTGTTCAACCGGGCAGTCAGCGCGAAAACCGACATTGTCCGTGTTGTGAAAGAGATCAAGGCCGGTGAGAAGATCAGTAAAGACATGATCCAGACGGTGGAAGTAGGAGGTTACGGCCTGCCTGAAAGTGTGATCCGAAAACCCGAGTTGGTAATCGGCAAATACACCAAGGCGGATCTTACGGTCGGCGATTACATTCTGACTGCCAAGCTATCTGAAACTCCTGCTGCTGAAAACGCGTATCTGTATAGCCTCGACGGCACGAAGCAGGCCATGTCGGTGACCATCAAGCAATTTGCGGACGGGCTGTCAGGCAAGCTTCAGAGCGGGGATGTCGTATCAGTCATCGCCCCTGACTACATGCAGCAGGGCGCGACTGTAATACCGCCAGAGCTCAAGTACGTGGAGGTTATCAGCGTGACCGCATCCTCCGGCTACGACGCCAACACGGGAGAGACAGTCGGTAACGGAGACGACCGTGAGTTGCCATCCACCGTTACCCTGCTGGTCACCCCGGAGCAGAGCAGGGTATTGGCCGCATTGGAAGCCGATGGCAAGCTCCATCTGTCCCTCGTCTATCGCGGAAGCGACGAAAATGCAGCCAAGTTTATTGAGGCGCAGGACAAAGCGCTTGCTGCGATATATCCCGCCGATCAGCAGGACGCTGAGGGCAGAGAAACTTCCGGTCAGCCGGCATTCGGTACGAATGGGGTGGAATAATGCTGAACTTTAAGAAAAACGGCATCTTCACACGCAGTGCCGACGAGGAAGGCTTGCCAAAAGAGCCGGAAATTCAGGGCGGCATTCTGGCAGTCTGGGGCTCCCCCGGTTCCGGAAAAACCACCGTGGCGGTCAAGCTGGCGAAGCATGTGGCCGACCAGAAGCATAACACCGTGCTGGTGCTCTGTGATATGACCGCTCCCATGCTGCCTTGCATCTGCCCTCCCTCCGAGCTGGACGGCGAACATTCGCTTGGCAGCATTCTTGCCGCAGCCCATGTTTCGGAGCCACTGATCAAATACAACCTCATAACCCTAAGGAGACACAATCATCTCACATTCCTCGGGATGCGAAAGGGCGAAAACGAATATACGTACCCTCCATATTCCGAGGTACAGGCAAAAGAGCTGCTGAATGGGCTTCGGGAGATCGCTCCTTTTGTGGTGGTCGACTGCGGCAGCTATATTGCAAACGACATCCTTTCGGCAGTGGCACTCATGGAAGCCGACAGCGTTCTGCGCCTTGCAGGCGCAGATTTAAAATCGGTGAATTACCTGTCCAGCCAGCTTCCGCTTCTTCGCGACAGCAAATGGGACGCAGACAAGCAGTACAAGGTGGCCTCCAACTTGAAGCCGCATCAGGCAGGAGAGCAGATCGGGCAGGCCCTCGGTTCGGTGGCATTCACCTTGCCGTATTCGCAAGAGCTTGAGGAACAGTACCTTGCCGGAAATCTTCTGAAAGACCTGTCTCTCAAAGACAGCCGGCAATTTCGTAAGGAGGTTGAAAAGATATGTCAGGAGGTGTTCGGCGTATGAAATCAGAGAACCTGTTTTTTACACCTGAGAGTGGAGAAAAAGATTTTTCTTCAGTATTGGCCGATGTGCAGGAATATATCTCTGCCCATTACAGCGTCCTTATCACCGGGGATGCTGCAGATGCCAAGGTGCAGATGAAGCGTTACATTACCAAGTACATTCAGGACCGCCGTATTGCGGTCGGCGGGATGAGTGGGAACAGTCTGGTCGACGCACTGTACACCGAAATGGCGGAATTCAGTTTTCTCACCAAATACATTTTCGATACGGGAATTGAGGAAATCGATATCAACTCCTGGCGGGACATAGAGGTACAGTATTCGGACGGCCGGACGGTCAAGCTCGCGGAACGCTTCGACAGCCCTGAACATGCGTTGAGCGTCATCCGAAGGATGCTTCATGTCAGCGGCATCGTGCTTGACAATGCCAGCCCTATCGCCTTGGGGTACTTAAGCAAAAATATCCGCATCGCCGTACTGAAAAGTCCCATTGTGGATGAGGACGTGGGAGTTGCCGCGAGTATCCGTATTGTAAACCCGCAGAATATGGGAAAAGAGGACTTTGTAAAAAGCGGAACAGCCACCGAGCCGATGCTGGACTTCTTATCCCTCTGTATCCGTTACGGCATCTCGGTTTGTGTGGCGGGAGCCACCAGCTCCGGCAAGACAACCGTGGCGGGCTGGCTCCTGACCACCGTTCCCGACAATAAACGAATCTATACCATAGAGAACGGCTCCCGTGAACTGGCGCTGGTGCGGGAAAAGGATGGACGGGTCATCAATTCCGTCATCCATACGTTAACCCGCGACAGCGATAACGACCGCCAAAGGGTGGATCAGATCAGCCTGCTGGACATGGCACTCCGCTTCAATCCGGATATTGTCGTAGTCGGCGAGATGCGCGGGGCGGAAGCCAACGCCGCCCAAGAGGCGGCCCGAACCGGCGTGGCTGTTTTAACCACGATTCATTCCAATTCCTGTGAGGCTACCTACCGGAGAATGGTATCTCTGTGCAAGCGGGCGATAGATATGTCGGATCAGACACTCATGGACTATGTCACCGAGGCGTACCCTATCGTTGTATTTTGCAAGCAACTGGAAGATAAGCAGCGGCGGATGATGGAGATCCAGGAGTGCGAGATCCTGCCGGACGGCACCCGTGTATATCGTCCGCTCTTTCAGTATGTCATCACCGAAAACCGCATGGAGAGAGGCAGATTCATCATTGAGGGACATCATGAACAGATAAATTCCATATCAGACAGTCTCGCCAGGCGGCTTCTGGAAAACGGGATGCCCCAGGCACTTATCAATCAGCTGAAACGCAAGGAGGTGCAAAGCGCATGAACCTCGTGCTTCTGATCGCCTGTATCGGTATGATCATAGGCTCATTTATCCTTCTTGGACTTACCCCCATGACCTTCACTGACGCGGTATTCGTCCGGCTTGTCGATAAACCGAAGTCTCTCCGCGACGAAATAAACGAAACCACCCATCGGAAGAAGCGGTCCTATCTGCGCCGTCAGATTGCCGAGACACAGACAATCCTGAAAGCCACTGGGCGGGAAAAGAGCTTTCCGAGGCTCTGCCTCCTGTCGCTGGCCTTCTTTGCGGCGGGAGCTTCTATCGCCATCGTGCTGGGTAATTTTTTTCTTGTCCCTGTGATGGCTGTCGGTATGATGCTTCTGCCGTTCTGGTACGTGATGCTGACGCAGACCCATTTTAAGAAAGATATTGCTGCAGAGCTTGAAACAGCGCTGTCAATCATTACCACGTCATATCTGCGAAATGAGGATATCCTCACTGCAGTGGGAGAAAACCTCGACTACCTCAACCCTCCCGTACTGTCGGTGTTCAAAACCTTTCTGACCAGAGTGAAGCTGGTCAACCCCGATGTGGAGGCGGCGCTCTATAACCTGAAAGACCAGATCGACAACACGGTATTCCGCGAATGGTGCGACGCACTCATCGCATGCCGGCATGACCGCAGCCTGAAGACTATCCTGATTCCCATCGTCACAAAGCTCAGTGATATGCGCGTGGTTAACGGCGAGCTGGAAAATATGGTGTTCGAACCCCGCAAGGAGTTTATTATCATGCAGCTTCTCGTGTTTGGCAACATCCCGATCCTGTATTTTCTAAACCGGGACTGGCATCACACGCTGATGCACACCGCGATGGGACAGCTCGTTCTTACCGTCTGCGCCGCCGTGATCTTTGTTTCCACAGCCTTTGTGATCAGGCTCACCCAGCCCATAGAGTACAAAAGATAATCGAAACGAGATGTAGACAATGCATGGGAACGGTAGTATAATAAGCATATTAAAAGGATATATTATGACTACTGAGCGAGGTGAACAGCATGATGAATATAAAGCCCTCCGCGGCAATTCGCAAAAACTACAATCAAATTTCCGATCTGTGCAGGAAGACTGGCGAGCCGGTATACCTCACCAAAAACGGTGAGGGCGATCTGGTGGTGATGGATGTGGAATCCTTTGCCCGACGTGAGAGCCTCCTGAAGCTTAAGGAAAAGCTGCTGCAGTCGGAGCTCGACATCCAGAAGGGGCATATTTACACGGTGGATGAGACGGTCGCCGCCATGCGCAAGGCCGTCGCGGAGGTGGCCGATGTCCGAAAAGAATAAGCGGTACGAAGTTAAAATAACGGAAACCGCTTGGACGATGCTTCTTGAGCATGCGCGCTTTCTGGCAAACGTCAGTGTCCCGGCCGCCAATCGTCTCATTGACGCGTTTGTTGAAGTAACGGGCGATCTTGCCGTGATGCCGGAACGAAATTCATGGCTTTCCCATGAAGCGATACCGTTTCAGAAATGCCGCAAACTGCATTTTGCAAAACACTATCTGGTGCTTTATCAGCTTCAAGGGAACATTGTCTATGTGAGCGCCGTGGTGGATTGCCGACAGGACTACGCCTGGCTGCTGTAGTACGGAAAACGAAAACAATATACAGGCTCAGGCCGTCGTGGAAACACGGCGGTTTTTTGTTGCCCGAAATTAGTTGGAGGTGACTCTATTTGCAATTAAATATTCTTTTATTCGGAGCTCTGCTAGCGGCGGGGCTCTTTTTCATTGCTGCAGATTATCTGAGGCTTCCCAGCTTCGCCACTCAAAAGGCAATGCTGGCAGCAGTCAAACAGACCGGGGCAAAGCCGAAAAACGCAGATACGCTGCTGCAAGACGCCGCCGTCCGGATTTCCCGCCATATCCGCATAGACGAGTATAAGTGTGGCCGTATGAAAAATGTCCTTTCAGCAGCGGGGATCAATATGACACCGGAGCTGTTCACGGCCTCGGCCATTGTCAAGGCGGCGGCGGTGGCGCTGGGTGTGATTCCAAGCCTTATCATCCTGCCGCTACTTTCGCCTATCGTCATATTCCTCACCGTCCTTGTTTATTTCAAAGAAATCCGCAAAGCAGATGAAGCCCTCTCAGAAAAGCGAAGCAAGATTGAACAGGAGCTACCCCGGTTTGTGGCAACCATCACTCAGGAGCTGAAGGCCAGCCGGGACGTTCTGTCTATTCTGGAGCATTTCAAGAAAAACGCCGGGGTGGAATTTGCTTTAGAGCTAGACATCCTGACGGCAGATATGCGCTCGTCCTCCTATGAGGCGGCGCTTACCCGGTTTGAGGCCAGGTTTAACTCAGCGATGCTTTCGGATATAACAAGAGGGCTCATCGGCGTATTGCGCGGGGATGACGGCGGAATGTATTTCCAAATGCTCACCCATGACATGAAGCAGTTGGAACTCCAGCGTCTCAAGGCTCAAGCCATGAAAATACCGCCTAAAATCCGGGTGTTCTCTTTCCTAATGTTAATGTGTTTCCTGCTAACTTATATGTCGATTATCGTTTATGAAATCATTGCATCCCTAAGCGGAATGTTTTAGGAGGAATCAAAATGGAAAACAAACACAAAGCTCTGCTTTTTGACAGGCTGGGGGAAAATTATACCGATTTCGTTGCCGAATGGTCGTCCTTATTCATTTCCGAGTTGATTGAAAGGGCAGAGGAAATCTACGCGACCAGACTGGTCAAGGAGCACCTCATGCGAAATGTGGATGAGGACCAGGCCAAGTGGTTTCTGCGTTTTCAAAACCCTCTGGAAATCGTACGGGATAAATGGATCGAGGAAAACGGCATGGAGAGGGTGCATGACGAAGATTTCTCTCACGCGGTCTGGTTTGTCATGGACTGTCAGGATACCGAAAGCCTCTATGCGCTGATGTCTGATGCGGAACCGGCTTCCGACCGGGATGAACCGGTCACCGTGCGGGAATTCATCGAGCGGCATCCTAATGCGGCTTTTGACATGATGACGCCATATGGATTTGTCTATTTGACCCCTGAAAAAGCGAAGCTTTTACTTTCCGGTCAGAACGTGAAAGGACATCCCGGCAAAATAGAATACGCGATGGAGATCACCTCAGACGAACTGCTGAATCAGGAAGTAGTTCGTGCGAATTTCAGCGGCGATGCGTGGCACATGCTGAGCGACGTTATCCGTGAGCAAGAGCCGTCTTCTCAGGAACAGGGGGTGACCATGTGCTGACGATTCTAAGAAGTAAGCGCGGCGAGGGTTACATTGAAGTAGCCGTGCTGGTTCTTTGTGCTATGTTGGTTATCGCTCTCGCGGTGCGCGTTTTCCCAGCTTATATCGCCAAGCAGCAGATTGACACCTTTGCGGCAGAACTCATCCGCGAAGCGGAAATTGCCGGACGAGTGGGAACAGAAACATCGGTGCAGGAACAGCTTCTGAGGGAGCGGACCGGGCTGGATCCTACTGTGACATGGTCGCAAACTGGCAATATTCAGCTAAACCATGAAGTCACGGTAACTGTTACCTATGAAACAGACATCGGCCTTTTCTCCGGCTTTCGCTCGTTTCTCATTACGCTTCGGGCCGAGGCGTCTGGGAAATCGGAAGTTTATTGGAAGTAGGTGGTGGTATGAAAAAAATACAGGAAGTCCTATCAAACAAGCGTGGCGCTTCATTTCCGTTGATTGTTGCCGTTACTCTCGCACTGCTGTTTATATTCTGCGGTGTCTCGGAGTATTTCCGCCTGATGATTATCGCCCAGGGTGTACGGGACGCGATGCAGGCCGCCGTTATCTCCACCGTCAATGACAACTACGACGATGTGTATCATGGCATCCGCGAAGGATATTCAGGCGCATATCAGCCAATTGCTGAAGAATTTGAAGAATCATTGGACTATGGCGATATCTATGACCGGATCGACTGCGTCCTCGGCCTGACCGAAAACGGCCGCTATCATAAAAAAGTACTGTGGAAGGGAAACTGGAATTTCGGATCTGGGATTTATCCGTAGATATCCGAAACGCGCCCTTTGCCGCCGGAGACCAGAAATCCTCCAGATTCGAGACCGATAGCACGATCATGCTGGAGGTTCCCGTGTCTTTTGCCGGTAAAATCCTGCCGTCCATGCAGATCAAAGTAAAAAGTACGGCGGGATATATTCCCAAGTTTTGACAAATCTAAAAAACTTTTATATAATAATGATAGACTTCCGAAAATTCTTATGATAGGGTGGGGCTTAAAGGAGATATCTGAAATTTACAGGAGGATGCACCGATGAAAAATATAAATGATAAAACCAGAAAACAGCTTGCCATAGCAGGATGCTTTATAGTATGCGTTGCGATGGTTCTTCTGATCGGCAGCCGCTTCATCCCTGAAAAGTCTGCTGAGCAGGCGCTCCCGCCACAGAGTGAACAGTCTTCCGAGGTGACTGTGCCCGATACAGAAAAAGAGAAAGAGGTTGTGATGGCAGCACCGAATACTTCTCAGCCGGGAGTCACGGATAACGGAGCCGACTCTTCTGGCACTGACCAAACTATTCAGGGAGATGTGAGCAAGCCGTCGGCACCGAGTAAGGACCAGCTCACCGATCCCTCTCAAAAGCCAAATACCTCATCCCAGCCGAGTAACAGCGCCGATACGGGAAGCACATCGGCTGGCGGTTCCTCGCAAAGCGGAGGCGGACTGCCGGGATTTGACAATGTGCCGGACGGCGGCGCAAACCAAGTGACAGATGCCGATGATATGTATGAAAACGGAAATAAGATCGGTGACATGGATTAGAAAATTTACAAAGCAAAGCACGGTGAAAACCGTGTTTTTTTGTTGCAGAAAGGATGAACTATGAAGCGTTTTTTAGGGACTCTATTATCCTTAGCATTTCTTCTTTGTTTGCTTTCCCCTATAACGATATATGCTGTCGGGGAAGGGAATGTTGACAGCGGAGGGGGCGGAATGAACAATAGCGGATCAAGCAACAACGTGTGGAGTCCGGGTAATGATGGTGTACGCGTGACTGTGGTGAGAGCGAGCGACCATGCGGTTGTCACAGTACCGGTTGATTTAACTAACAAAGTTCCAGCCGCTTCAATATACCACTTCGGCAAGATCAGTAAAATACAGTATAACAATGGTAGCAGGCTGTCGCCCGTTCAGGGAGGCTATTCCTGTGTTAAGCCAGCTCAAGCAATGCCTCGTATCATCAGTACCAATGGCAGTAATAATATCGCGGCAATTAAGAGTTACTTTACCGATGAACAGGTAATTCGATCTATTGCAGGGCGTTCAGGGATGGATTTTGATATTCTTATAAACGGCAATTACAAGTTGCTGATTGAGCCAATCGCCTATTATAAGTTTCAGGGCGTCATGGTCGCTACCACAGCAACCGAAGCGGCTCTTTACGACCAGCAGGTGAACGGCCTACTTAGATATTGGATGAAATCGCTTACTCACAAGAATCTCCCCCTCGCCATGTTCTTGGAAGTAGCAGATCTCGGCTATCCCGTGTGGAACGAAAGCAGGTCGGACGTCGTATCCGATTCAGACATCATTTCAAGTCTCGGTCTTGGAATCGTCCGATTTACAGAAAACACAGAACCGCCGATCGTGACCGCCTATGATTACGAATACCGGACCAATACCGAGGTCATTACGGCGGTTACAGTCAGTGGAGGACAGTCCGATCCCGACAACCCGACCTGCGTTAGCTTCAACATCGGCGGGACAACATATAAAGTGAGCAATGTCTATTACCCAAGCGGCGACAGTCAGCTTGCGTGGGTAAAATGGAAGACGCCCGATACGGCGCAGAGCATAGTGATTGCCGTCACCGTATCTGGCCCCGGCAGAGTTTCTAAGGCTACCATCAACGTAAAAATCGTTGATTTAGATCAGAACCCGCCGCCAAATCCTGTGGCCGACGACCGCAACGATAGTTTTTCTCCGGCTTCCGTACCAGACCGTTCGAGGCAGGATGCTGCAAGCTGGACAGTCTGGCGCCCGTGGTGGCACGAAAACTGGGTGTGGCATTCCACCGGAGACGGCGGCGGATATTGGGTTGATGAGGGCTGGTGGGAGTATTCGCTCGATCGTTACAGCGCCAGTCTGACTGCCTCCATGAGCATTCAGTGTGACAGCAAAAACCCAACCGCCAGTGGACGCGTGATGAAGTCGGGATACGGTATCAACGAGACCGTGACCGGAAGCGTCAGCTCCAGCCAGAGCTTGGCAGTTACGCAGCCTCAGAACGCTGTCAGTTATTTTCCGGAGTTTTACTATACGACCTACTGGAGGCTTTTGGACCGTATGGGTTCCGGACACTTTGAATTCCAGAAAAATTCTTATTCGACGTATAAAAAACGGACTCACTTTACGCCACTATGGATGCCCGACGGTACCTATACGGTCAACACTTGGCTCCTCGACGCATGGACACCAACCGGGATGCTCTCGGCCAATCTCACTGATTCGCTGACGATTCGCGGAAATCTCTATCAGGATTGGCATGTGGCGCCTTTCAATCCGTAATGAAAATGTTTATATTTCTGTATATGAAAGGCTGTGGGATGGTTTCCCGCAGCCTTGTCGCATTTTTGAAAGGTGGTCTTTATGACAAAGCTCAAGAAAATATCGCTGCTTCTCTGCTTCGTCCTTATTGTGGTATTAATGTGCGGGATCACAGCGCATGCCACAGGCAGCGGTGATGTGGCCGGGGCCATTGAAAATACGTGGGAAGACGCGTCGGACCAGATTAAAACCGTCGTGAACAAGGTCGTTTTCCCGGCAATTGATCTGATCCTTGCTGTGTTCTTCTTCGCAAAATTGGGTACCACGTACTTTGATTATCGGAAGCATGGTCAGTTCGAGTGGGCCGCGCCGGCGATTCTGTTCGCATGCCTTGTGTTTACGTTGACGGCGCCACTTTACATTTGGCAGATACTTGGAATGTAATCATGAGCAGATTGACTTTTAATGGCATAAAGTGATATTATAATGGCAATAATTCCAAGGGAAATAATGGGTCATAATATCACTTTGTGGGGAGGTGAACACATGGAGCAGATCGGATATGGAGAACACATTGCGGATATCGTCAGGAATATGCCTTACGAGACAGCCATCCAAACCGAGGACATTGCGAGGCGGCTTGCGGAGATGTTTGCGCTTCCATACGAACAGACCAAAACTTTAACCAATGCTAAGTTGAAGCGGATGGCAGACAAAGGTGAAATTGAAAGACTGCAAAAAGGCGTATACTGTCAGGTGAAGCAAACCGATTTTGGGAAGACGACCCCCAACATCGACGAAGTGCTGAAAAAGACGCTGATCGAACAGAGCGGCACGAAAATAGGGTACGAATCCGGTGCGTTCCTGCTGAATAAGTTGGGGCTGACTACCCTGATTCCCCGTGATATCGAAATCACAACAAACCGCTATGGAGCAAAGCTGCCGGATGATTGCCATATCAGGCTGCGGAAGCCGCCTGCGGCTGTGACCGATGACAACTGGAAATACCTTCAGTTCATCGATATGGTAAGTGAGCTTCCCAATGCGCATATTGACGCGGAGAAACCGGAGCTGATACTGACAGGGTACGCCCAGAGGCAGAAGTTAGACGGCCTTATGCTGATATTTACAGCCCGCAGACATTATCCGGCGAAAGTTTTATTGCCGCTTATTGACTTACTCATGGAGGTGGAAGATGAATTTACATCAAGACCTTGAAATGAAGCAAGCCATTAGTGAAGATACGCAGCAGAGAATGCTGTGAAACCAAGAAGACAGCTCATAAATGTGGAGGCATTGTGATGAACAACAACGAAATTATGGGGAAAGTGCATAATTCCATGTGCCAGCAGATACAGAAGATCGGCATCGCAACGCCGGTGCAGGTACTGCTTGATCTTGGCATCCTCTCCGAAGAGGATTATGAGCGGTGGAGGTTTGGCAAGGTGGACTATCTGGAACGTGTCTGCAAGGTGAACCTTTCCAAGCTATCCTTTATCATGCGTGAAATTCGAAGCTATGCGACAAAAAATAACCTCAAGTTCTCATGGACTTTTTATAAGCAGTGGGGACAGAAAAAAAGTCCACACGCAAAGCAGCTCCGCTTCTCCAAAAGCGGCGGCGAGGATATTGAAAAAGCTTACGCCACCCACTATCTGAACCCTTCCCAAATAGTCGAACAGAAAAATTAATAACAATCATTCAAAAGACGACGCACTGTGCATGAAACCGCAGCGCGTCTTTTCTATTTACATGGAGGAAACGCATATGACCACATTTGAAAACGAGCTGCGAAAGCTCTTTGCCCACGACGCGGTATTTGATGACACAAGGTTTGTCGGCAGGACCTGTTATGGAAAAATCAGCGACAGCCTTCGTGTCCGTGCCGAGTTTGTCACCCTCGGCCATGCGGATAAATATGAAGCGCTTAAAATATCCCTCATCAATCGAACCGAGGGAGTAATTGACAGCACCGTCCTCCGATTTAAGGAGATACTTGGAAAAAAACAAGTGGATAACCCCAACTTTAGAGAAGGCGTCGACCCGCATCTCTGGAAATATCAGGATGAGCTGGAGTGGTACGCATATAAGCCCACTCCGTCAGATTTTAAAAAGCTTGCCGATTCGGTAGACAATTACCTCGAAGTATTTCGAGAACCAGTACATGAAATGTCCCAAGGAATGACACCTCAGATAGGATAAAACAACAGGATCATTTTTCCCGGCGCGCTGTAAACAAAAACACAGCGCGCCTTTTTTATGCTCAGGAAAGGGGTGTTCCACGTTTGTTTATATGGGATTTTGCTCTTGGCACGGTGATGGATCAGCTTGTTGACTGGCTGTATGGCCAGATCGTGGGATTTCTCGGCGACTTTTTTTCACAGATGGGAAACATGGGCGCTGAATTGTTCGACATGGGATGGATCCAATCCATCGTCCTGTTTTTTTCTCTTCTGGCTTGGGCGCTGTATGTCACCGGGCTCGTGGTGGCGGCCTTTGAAACCGGCATTGAGTACCAAAACGGCCGCGGAAGTATCAAGGACGCCGCTCTGAACGCGATCAAAGGCTTTATGGCGGTATCGCTTTTCACCGTCGCGCCGGTAGAGCTATTCAAGCTCTCGGCCAGCTTGCAGAGCAGCCTCACGGCGGGAGTGACCGGATATGGCGGGAGCTTTGGAGAAGCCGCAAACAATATCCTTGAGGGGCTTGGAAGCACGTCAGATATCGGCAGCGCCATGAACTCCGGAGCGTTCGGAGGATTTAGCGCCATTACCAATCCTATCATGATGCTGTTCCTTGTCATTCTCATGGGATATGCGGTAATCAAGGTATTTTTCTCCAATCTGAAACGGGGCGGCATTCTGTTAATCCAGATCGCCGTCGGCAGCCTGTACATGTTCTCGGTTCCCCGCGGCTACATCGACGGCTTTATTCAGTGGTGCAAGCAGATCATCGGCCTGTGCCTGACTACCTTTTTGCAGGCGACGATCCTCACCGCCGGTCTGATGGTGGTCAAGGATAACGCGCTGCTGGGACTCGGGCTAATGCTGTCTGCAGGCGAGGTGCCGAGGATCGCCGGGGCGTTCGGGTTGGACACTTCAACCAAAGCCAATCTGATGTCCGCAGCCTATACCGCGCAGGCCGCCGTGAACACTACCCGGACGGTGATTCAGGCGATACCGAAATAGGAAAGGAAGTGTACGATGAAACTCATCTATGTGGCGTCCCCTTACGCCGGGGATGTGAAAAAGAATATCGCGTTTGCCAAGCGGGCGTGCCGATATGTGATGGAACAAGGGCACTCCTTTTTTGCGCCCCACCTCTTGTATCCGCAGATTCTGGACGACACTGATCTCGAGGAGCGGAAAGCGGGGTTGAAGCTCGGACTCCGCATGTTGGAAAAATGCGATGAGCTGTGGGTGTGCGGCGACCGGGTCAGTGCGGGCATGGAAGCGGAAATTGAACTGGCAAAACAGCTTGGCATCCCGATCCGCTATGTGTCTGAGGAACAGATCCTCGGTACCCAAGCACAGGATTACGCGATATGGGTAAAAGCGCGGCCCGGCAGTCCCCTTGCAGGTCAGTCCGGCTTTTTATGCGAAAACAGGAAGCTACTTCGCTATGATTCACAACAGGAAGGTGAAGTCAGAATCAAGGATATCCGGAGGTTGTGCCTGAACAACACTCCCGCCGCCGATTACAAGTGTGTGGAATATCCCGCGGAATACGCATCTGAAAGGCGAATGCACATCGAAACGATTCAGGCCATGGACATGGTTCCTAATTTTGACCCAAACCGATTTGAGATCAGGAGCAGGGAGTACGGGAATACTGGAGGCCAGAGCATGGTGGCTACCGTTGAAGTTTATCTACCTAATTTGGATAAATCCGTGTGGGTGAACTGCAATGATGAGTCGGTAGTCATTACGTCGGCAGACTATATTTGGAACCGGGACGGCAGCGAGAGCTGGGATCGATATGACGACGTCTGGCTTTACACGGAATTCTTCCATCAGGAGCTCCCGGAGGATGTCCAGCCGTGGTTTCCGATGATTCAAAAAGCACTGGAATATACCATAGAGCAGGAAACCGTGTATTTTCAGGGCCATGCATTTTCCCTTCCGGTGGCATGGCTGCCGGAATCTATCCGGCAAAAAGCAGAACCTGAATACCTCACGTGGCTCCAGGCGGAAGGCAAGGAGATCCGCATCATACAAGGAGGCCTTATAGAAATCGAGGAGGCATATCTTCAGAACAGCAATAATATGCCTGGCATGACGGAGCTGCGATAACAGCGATACAGGAAAGTAAAATTGGATGAATAATTGAAAAGGAGATCTGAAATGAACACTTCAAGAAATGAGTGGGAGGTATATACCGACCCCGCAATTCAAAACAATCTTAAAAAAAGTTAACCTTAACCATGGGGAGCCTCTTCGATGGCATCGGAGGCTTTCCGCTGGCAGCGGTCCATAACGGTATTGCGCCAATATGGGCAAGTGAAATCGAATCCTTTCCCATCTTAGTTACAAAAACCCGGTTCCCCGGCATGGCGCATGCAGGGGACATTACAAAGCTGGACGGCGCAAAACTGCCGCCCGTGGATATCCTCTGCGGGGGCTCGCCGTGCCAGGACTTATCGATTGCCGGGCAGCGCGCCGGACTTGCAGGGGAACGCTCCGGCCTTTTTATGGAACAAGTCAGAATCGCAAAGGAGATGAGAAGTATCCATGAACAGCGAGGCGTACCAGATCACCTTATCCGACCTCGATTCCTCGTTTGGGAAAACGTCCCTGGGGCATTCTCCAGCGTGGGCGGCGAGGACTTCCGGGCGGTCCTTGAGGAAATTGTCCGAATTAAGGACAGTACCTGTCATGTGCCTCGACCTGACGATGGAACATGGCAATCTGCTGGGGCAATCGTATTGGGAAATGAATTCAGCTTGGCTTGGCGAGTGCTGGACGCTCAACACTGGGGTGTCGCCCAGCGTCGCCGTCGAATCTTCCTTGTCGCGGATTTTGGAGGCCGAACCGCACCCCAAATATTATTTGAGCAGGACAGCCTGTTTGGGAATCCTGCGCAGAGCCGAAGCCAGAGGCAAGGAGCTGCCGCCTCAACTCAAGGACGCCCTGATGATCCAGGCGGGGAAGGTTTAGCACAGGGATATATCAAAACAGAAGAAAAAGCAGTCGTAGCCTTTACCGCAAACCAGCGCGATGAGGTAAGGGATCTTAGGAATATCGCCGGAGCACTGGGCGCGCAGCCCGGCATGAAACAGCAGACCTTTGTGGCGAGCTTTTGCGCCGGCGCTGGTCCCGCGGCAGGCGGCATCGGATACCGTGAAGATCTTTCGCCAACGTTGAAGGCGTCTGAAAGCGGCACCAACATGGTGCCGGCGGTTCTTTGTCTCAATGATCAAGGCGGTCAATGTATGGATGTTTCACAAGATGTTTCAGGAACGCTTCGGGCACAGACGCACAGCCACCAGCCCCTGGTGCTGGCGACCCAGCAAGGAGGCGCGGAACTCGGAGAGGGTGTCTATCCAACCATCACCTCGGCGGCGGGAACCTCCGGAAACAACCAGCCCGTGCTGTTTGAAAACCACCCGAAGGACGGAAGATATAACGGCCCGCTCGGTGTAGCGCCAACCCTCGCTGCAAGAATGGGTACAGGCGGTAACAATGTGCCTTTGGTGGGGGCACCCCGTGCTAAGCGCCAGGAAACGATCTGCATTGCCGGAAACACCATCGACCGGAAGCCGGAAAACGGCGGCAACGGTCTCGGCTGTCAAACTGACCTTGCATACACACTCACAGGAGCAGACAGACATGCCGTATATAGCCGACAGCGCAGCGACGAATTCTCTGAAAACGATGTAGTCGCAACACAGAGCGCCCGGCAGCATAAAGATGCTACCGATCTCGTCTGTCAACCTTATCAGGAAACAGTAGGAACCATCGGTTACACCGACCACAAGGGTGTTAACAACCAGTTTGTGTCCGAGGACAAATGCATTGTGGTACGCCGCAAGCTGATCCGCCGCCTGACTCCGTTAGAGTGCGAGAGGCTCCAGGGCTATCCGGACGGCTGGACGGACATCCCCGGCGCGTCGGACAGCGCGCGATATAAGGCTCTAGGCAACAGCGTGGCGATTCCCTGCGTGGACTTTGTTCTTCAGGGAATCGCTTTTGTTTTGCGCGAGGCTATGGATGAACAGTGATTCTCTATACAAGAATTAAATTATGGAGGTATAACATGTTTTCTATATCAATTGGGAGTATCTATGACAATGTAGGAGGAATGATCAATGTATATCTACCCAGACAACCTTAAGGCAAAGGCCACCCTGTGGCTGTGGGAGCTGCGGGATATCGGCATGATCGGAATTGGTTGCCTGATTTCTGTTTTCGCACTCACGCAGTTAGGCTTCCTGCTGCCCATCGTCCTCACGGCGCTCTACGCCTTTTTATCCATCCGCATTGACGACACCAGCATCCTCGATTTTATCCGCTGCGCCTTTTTCTTCTTCATTGGGCGCCAGCAGCTTTATGAATGGAGAGCATGATATGAACAGAAAAGAAAAAAGGGCTGCGAAAGAAAAGCAGTCCACCCGCCAGCTCATGGGCATCACCGATATCACTGATTACAGCCTGGTGACCGGCCATGGAAGGCTGGTTTTTTTTATCATCAAACCAACCAATATCAGTGTGCTGTCCGACGCCAGCGTCGCAGCAAGGATTTATGCGCTCATGAATGTCCTGAAGGGGATCGCCGAAATCGAAATACTCTGTCTGAACTCCCGTGAAAACTTCGAGGACAACAAGAGCTTTTTGCGCCGGAGGATCGAAGCCGAACAGAACCCTATCATCCGAAAGCTCCTTCAGCACGACTTGGCAAACCTGGATCGGATACAGGTACAGATGGCGACCGCGCGGGAATTTCTAATTATCATCCGGCTGCGGGACGAAAAGGAATCCGATGTGCTTCCGTACCTCTCCCGAATTGAAAAAAGTCTGAAGGATCAGGGCTTTACCGCACGCAGATCGGACGAATCGGATATCAAGCGGCTACTGGGCGTTTACTATGAACAGAACGTCACAACTGAAAAATATGAGGACTATGACGGAGAAAGGTGGGTCATTTTGAATGAGTGAGAACCGCCCAGCTATGACTGAAGCAGAATGAGTCGTACCGGATAAAATATTCGGATAAGCAAGGGCATTGACGAAAGGAGCTGTTTTCGGTATGATGATAGCAAGCAAAGGGAGGAGGTGAGCCGATGCGGGACAGAATCTATACCACGGAAGAAATCAGACGGATCGTTGCGCCAATCGCCCATGCCTATGGCGTGGAACGTGTCTTGCTGTTTGGCTCCTATGCCCGCAATGAAGCAACCCCTGAAAGCGATATCGACCTGCGAATCGACAAGGGGGCTATCCGCGGACTGTTCAAGCTGGCGGGATTCAACAGGGAACTGGAGGAACAGCTCGGCATGCATGTGGATGTGCTGACAACAGGCGCTCTCAGCAGCGACTTTTTGGACAGGATCAGAAAAGAGGAGGTGGTGCTGTATGAGCAGCAGTAGACGGAACATAGACGTTCTGCAGAAGATATCCGATTACTGCATCCAGATTCAAAATGCCCGGAAGCGTTTTGGAGATACATTGGAAGTCCTGAAAACGGATAACGATTATAAAAACGCCGTGGCAATGTGCATCCTGCAGATCGGGGAGCTGACCACGCTCCTGTCGGATGAATTCAAGGCTGTTTACAGTGATATGCCGTGGCAGGATATCAAGCGGATGCGCAACATCGCCGCACATCGGTACGGAGAATTCGACGTGGAGGTCCTGTGGGGAACCATCAGTGATGACATCCCTGCCCTGGAGGATTACTGCCATACAATCATCGGCCAATACCATGCAATGCAGCAGGAGGCTGTAGAAGAACCTGATCCCGAGATGAAGATGGAAATGAAAATGGAATAAGGCAGACACTCCGACATTAAAACGCCGTCACACAATGTGGCGGTTTTTTTATGCCCAAAACCAAAGAAAGGAACGAGCCTATGGCACGAAAAGCAAAGCTGAAATCCCCGCGGCAGGAGGATGTTCACATCAAAGATTTCCTTGACATGATCGCACCAGGTGTCATTAAATTTCAGACCGACCATTTTATCTGCGGCAATACGTATCGATGCGTTTGGGCGCTGCGCGAGTACCCCACCAGTACCTCAGAGCAGGCGATCCTGCGGCACCTTGGGGAGAAGGACGGCGTTACCCTGCGCATCTATACCCGGCAGGTGACGGCAAACGAAGAAAAGAAGATCATCCATAACGCTGCCAATAAAAACCGCATGAGCCGCAACGCTACCCATGACCTCCAACAGACCGTCACTGCGGAAAGCAACCTGCAGGATGTGGTGATGCTTGTCTCCTCCATGCATCGAAACCGTGAGCCGCTGCTCCACTGCGCCGTCTACATCGAGCTGACGGCCCATGACCCGGACGAACTGAAGCTCCTCCAGACCGACGTGCTGACCGAACTGGTGCGGAGCAAGCTCAACGTGGACCGCCTGCTGCTTCGTCAGAGGGAGGGCTTTCTTACGGTGGGACCGGCGGGACACAATGTGTTCAGCAGCCAATTTGAACGGGTTTTGCCGGCCAGCTCCGTTGCCAACCTCTATCCTTTTAATTACAGCGGCAAGACCGACGCCCACGGCTTCTACCTTGGGCGTGACAAATTCGGGAGCAATGTCATCGCGGACTTCGACCAGCGGGATGAGGACAAGACCAACGCGAATATCCTGATTCTTGGCAACAGCGGCCAGGGCAAGAGCCATTTGCTCAAACTGATCCTTTGCAACATTCTTGAATCCGGCAAGAACGTAATCTGCCTCGATCCCGAACATGAGTATGTCGAGCTTGCTGAAAACCTCGGCTGCTTCGTTGATTTGATGAGCGGACAGTATATGATCAATCCCATGGAACCAAAAACATGGGACGAAGGGGGAGCCCCCCGCGACGAGGACGCGCCTCAGACCTTCCGTCAGCGCACGAAGCTTAGCCAGCATATCTCCTTTCTCAAAGACTTTTTCAGATGCTACAAGGATTTTTGTGACCGCCACATTGACGTGATCGAAATCATGCTTGGAAAGCTTTATGAAGAATGGGGCATCAGTGACCAAACCAATTTCAGCAGGCTGACCGCCGATTCGTATCCCATTCTTTCCGATCTGTACACTCTGATCGAGGATGAGTACAAGAGCTATGACACTGCGAAATATCAGCTCTACACAGCGGAGCTTTTACAGGAAATCCTGCTGGGGCTTCACTCCATGTGTCAGGGCGCCGAGAGCAAATTCTTCAATGGCCGCACCAACGTGACCTCCGACCGATTCATCGTGTTCGGCGTGAAAGGATTACTGCAGTCCAGCCGGAATGTGAAAAATGCCTTGCTGTTCAATGTGCTGTCCTTCATGTCGGACAAGCTCCTGACCGAGGGTAACACCGCCGCCGCCATCGAAGAGCTGTATTTGTTCCTGACCAACCTCACAGCAATCGAATATATCAGGAATGCCATGAAGCGCGTGCGAAAAAAGGAATCAGCGGTAATTTTGGCCAGTCAGAATCTCGACGATTTCAACATCGAGGGTATTCGCGAATTGACCAAGCCCCTGTTTTCCATTCCCACCCACGCATTTCTTTTTAACGCCGGCAGCATCGATAAGCAGTTTTATATCGACAGCCTCCAGCTTGAGGAATCGGAATACAACCTCATCCGATTTCCCCAACGCGGCGTGTGTCTGTATAAGTGTGGAAACGAACGATATAACCTTGCGGTCCATACCCCGGCGTACAAGGAGAAGCTGTTTGGAAAGGCGGGTGGAAGATAACATGGAGGTGAAATCGAATGGCTGATCCCGCAACAATCGGGCTGGCGGTCAAGGCGGCGGTAACGGCTCTATCGGATGTACGCCTCAGAAAAACCATCGGCTGGATTATCGCCGCCATCCTCTCTCCCTTTATTTTAATCATCGTCCTCATCTGCGGCCTGCTTTCCGGAACCGCTGACCATAACAATACAGCGATCGAGTTATGCTTTAACGGCGGCGCTATTTCGGACAGTGTCCCGGAAAACTATCGCGGCTATATCGAGGATATGCGAAGCAGCTTCATTATGCTGGACGGCTCCATTGCCGCGCTGAATTCGGAAATGGAGGACGGCGAAAGCCTTGATCCGGTGAGGGTGAAAGCGACTTTTTACTCTCTGTTTTTCGGCGCGGAAAGTCCCTCCCGGCTGGAGCATCGGACGTTTGCCGAGTGCTTTGTTGCCGATGAAGAACGCACCCGCACCGTAACGAACGATGACGGTACGGTCAGTAAGAAAACCTACACTGTGGCGGTTCCTATCAGGGAACTGGCCGTGATATACGGCAATATCGCCTCGGCGATGGACATGGAGATTACGACCGAGAATCAAGCCAATGCCACGGAAATCTATTACCGTGTGCTTTACGGCAAACCGGCTCCCACCTACGGGGATGAGTTTGATCGATGGTCGGACAGCCTGCCTCTTTCATCTGCACCGTTCATCGGTGCGGATGGCTTCTGTTCTCCGCTGGGGAGTGGTTGGAGAAGCATGGTTACTTCTGAGTTCGGCTACCGCAAAGACCCGTTCACCGGAAAGGGCGCAGGTCACAGCGGGATCGACCTTGGCTCTCCCAAGGGTACTCCTGTCCGTGCGGCGCTGCCCGGCATCGTTTATGTCGTGCGCTATTCCACAAGCGGCTACGGCTATCATGTAATGATCGATCACGGCGGCGGCTTCGTAACTCTGTATGCCCACTGCTCCAAGATCACTGTCACCGAGGGGCAGAAAGTGGATGCTGGAACGGCCATTGCCGAGGTGGGCTCCACCGGCAGATCCACGGGTCCACACCTGCATTTTGAGGTGAGAATCAACGGTGAAAAGCAGAATCCGAGAAACTATCTCCCGTGAAAAGGAGAAAAAGGGACAGCAGACCACTATGAAAACGCATATAAAAACGACAGAAAAGAAAGAAGGAGGATCCCTTCATGATCAAAACTAATCAGGACAAACAGAATCATCCAGAGTATCTGGCATTAAGATCTCTATGCAAAAACCTGGCGGATTGCGTGGAGCATATCATCCAAACCGCCATAGAATCAAGACAGCCGGAATATAGCGTTCCTTATGAAATAATCAGTGAAAAGACAGGCATCAATGTGGAGTTCAACGATGCTATTTTAACTGCCGTTCAGGAAATGCTTTTGGAACGGTCGGAGCTTTCCGAGCTGGAAGCATCGGAAACAGCCTTTCACCTGGATATCTTACAGCAGCAGAACAGCAGAGCAGAAGAAATCGGCCTGCCAAGGCTTGGGGATTTGCTTGCCTGCGAGTGGAAGGATCTTCACCTGATTCATGATGAGATCGATCAGGCTCCGGCCAGGATTGCGCAGCTGTCAAATGCCACTCTGACCGAATCCGGAAGGATTGCCTGGGCGGACATTCTCAATGCAAAGGTCAAGCAGATCTATGTCGGTCCATACGGTTTGCAGATGGAAGTTACCGGAGTTAAGGCTTCCCGCCTTGAGGAATTCTCATATATGCTTGACGGATGCTGCACCACAGAAGAGTTTAAAACGTGGGTGGCGGGAGCGGTAGCGGCAAACCGTGAGTTCGTGCAATTATGCCCTGAATAAGCTGCCGCAGCACGTTGTGATTTTTAAAAGTACGATTGGAGGAAATGTAAATGGAAAATCAAAAAGAAAACAAGAAAGAACTTCAAATCAACGTCGCTTTTGACGAAAAGAAACTGGAAGCAATGACTTATTTTATGGAAGAAAAGAAAGTCACACTCGAATCTGCTATGCAGGATCATCTAAATGAACTATATGAGAAATATGTTCCTACCGCGATGAGAAGGTATCTGAACAGGAATGATACCCCGGAGCAGCAGCAGGGCAGCAAATTCGGAACGAGGCAAGCGGAGGCGGCTGGTCAGGGAAGCACTCCCGTAAAGAGACGGGAAGATCGCCGTCAGTCACGGGAGCAGAGTCAGGGCGATGCCTCCCCTTTAAAAGAAGTACAGACGGGGGAGCCAGCGGAAGAAAACAACCAGGGAATGTCCATGAGCATGTAAAAAGAAATAAGGAGAAGTTGTCAAAGGATCCAGTTTATGATCTGGAAAATAGTTTTAAGCGGTGGGATGATTGTTATGTAAATGGAGGCTCCGATCCCTTTTGGTATGATGGGTTTAATTTAAACCTCATCCGCAGACATATCCTGGTTTGCAAAATGAAAATCGAAGAGGAATATGATGTGGACGACTACCCGGAAATATATCATCGGGATACGCCGCCAGAGGTCCCAGACGACTATATGGCAAATGCAGACGCAATCAGGGCGGGAGCGAAGAAGGCTCTCGCCCTGTATCTTGAGGACGAAAATTATTTGTATCTGTGGGAAAGTAAAGACAGAATTCCACAAAAGGCAGCGGAAAAGCTCAGTCTTAAAAGTATACTCGGCTGCGCTTCCGGCCTGGAATATGCCATTCTTGCCGACGATCTTCTGGCGATGCGGCGGCATGGGAACGCGGCGGGGTATCTGTCTTGCTTTGCGTTTTGTGCCGAAAGAGTCCGTGAAATTTTGAAACCTGCGGAGGAATGCCAGGGGATGGCTATGAGCATGTAAAGGGGGTGAAAAAATGAAGCAGGATACCGTGACCGTCAGCTTTGATGCTGCGAAGCTTAAAGCAATCAAGCTGTATATGAGCCGGAAAGGGGTTTCCCTTGAGCAGGAGCTGGCGGAACAATTGAATAAACTGTATGAGAAATATGTGCCTGTCAACGTGCGGGACTACATTGAAGCAGCGGAAAAGTGCGATTCACATCTCAGTCTGTCTCAGCGTGAAACAGCATCTTCAGACAAAAAGAAAGGATAGACACAGGAGATAGGTTAAAAAAAGACCGTCTGTCATTTACACAGAACGGCCATTTCAACTCATTAAGGATTTATTTTAAAACCGGGTATTCCAGTCCCGACTCCTCTTGGGAGGGTTCCATGAGATTCTGCTGATGCTGCTGAAGTGCAAGCTGCTCCAGCTGCTGTACTCTTCCTTTCAAACCCCGGCAAAGGGCATCCGTGCGGGCCTCGTCGATATAGGGTGAGGATAAAAGTAGCAAACGGAATTCCTCATCGATATCCTGCAAGGCGGAAAAATCGATCCAATCCAGGCTGCCTGCCAATTCGATCTGCTGCCCATGGGTTGGCTTAAAGGGATGGCAGGAGACGTCATTCTCTGGATGAATTGCTCCGGTGACCTGGTCATGCCAGAGGCTGGTGCCGCTGTCATAGACAGGGGCGGGGCCTACCCACTCTAAGGTATCAACATTTCTGATGGCGCCGAAGTTTCCAAGATGCCGGTCCGTATTGGCGATCAAAAAGTCGAAGGCCAGCAGGTAATCGAGAAATTCCCTCATGCCGGGAATGCCCAAATGTTCGCAGCAGAGCAGGAAATGTTCGTACGGGGAATGGTGGTTCCGCTTCTTTTCACTTCGGTAGATGCTGAAAGCACTGACCAGTTCCGTCTCCGGTGTAATGATATTTCCGCATATGCTGTAAGGAATCCGGTCCTCCCAGACAAGACGGTAAGGCACATAAGCTTCCCGGTTTAACCGCCGGTGCAGGGAGGTGGCAAGCACTTCATTGAGTGGCTCCTGTTGAAATGGATTGCTTCCTGATTTGATCAGGCAGCGTTCGCCGTCAATGATTTTCCATTTCTTACGCAACCATCCGTCGGAGGTGTTGCAGGGCGAAATCAGGTCCAGTTCACTGCCGGGGGCAGCCTGACCGAAGAGGGCATTTCCAACATCGTCCGAAAATGGGTTATGGAAAAAATTAATGTCTTCCCATTGAAAGGGATGTTCTTTTGGATTGATCCAATATTGATCCGACAGACTCAGGCCGTAGCATTTTGTGAGAAGCTGCTCCGTATAGGATACGTTCAGAACATCAAGGGCTTCCCGGATACCGGAACGGCTGGCGGGAATGGAACGGCCTTTCCACCAGTCATTCAGGTTTTTCCTGTCTGGAATTCCCTTGACAAAGGCAACGCCGACAGGAAGGTATTCCAGATTGATCACTCTGGAAACCTTTAAAATCGTGCCGGTATCCTCATCGATATTCAATTCTACCACAGGAGTGTGCTTGTTCATCAAGGTGTAGAGCATCCACATTCCCTCCCTTCCAACGGATATTATTTATGTGTTATTTTACCACTTCCCTACTTTATTAACAAGAGTTTCCTGCCGAAATGCTGATTGACCGATAAGCGCCATAACTTGAAAGAGAGGAGAATTAATATGGGAGATGTATCAATAGATCTTATAATAAACCGGCATCAGTACGACGCGCTTGAACGTATCATGACGGAGAGAGGTACGAATATCGAAACGGTGATGCAGGCACGGCTTGTAGAGATTTATCGTCAGACGGTACCCGAACAGGAGCGCGTGGACATCAACAATCAGATAGAAAGCGAGCGCCTTGCGGCAGAGCAACGTGAAGCAGAGCTCCGCCGATTTTCTGTTTTCCGCATCACGGAGAAGGGCTCCACTGTCTTTCTCGAATGTAACCAAGCCCTTAATTTCATGCAGGTGGCTTACCAGGCACGACGCTATCTGCGACAGGAGATGGACCCTCCAACCAGCACCTTTGCAGAATACTTTCTGCAAAATGGCACGTTGATCAGCGAGGAAAAATTCAGTGTGCTGGTGGGAGAACGTATTGAGGGAAGCCATAACATCACTGGCCTTTGTGATATTGATCTCGATGGCGGGATGTTCCACACGGCCCATCATCTGGAAGGATGGGCAAGCTTCCGGCTCAAAGATATGACCATTGCCGCTTATCATGCCTATCGCAAGAGCTACTGCAGCAACGACGAAATGTGGAGGATCTTTCTGGATTACCTCGACGGCAGACAGATCACGGAAGCCTCTGTCATCATGAGCATGGAGATGTAGGGGGATACGGCACGCCTATACCATGGCTCATCCGCCTTTTATTGGTTTTTTAGCTTGCTTTTGGAAACCCAACACGGTATTGTGTGCTTGCGGCGAAGGCCGCACCACATTTATAGGAGGATATAAACTATGAACAGAACAATTGATTTACGGAAAGCGACCCAATTAATTGAGGGACTAACCTCAATGGCTGTAGAGATTTTTTATATTAACGGCGAACCCGACGATCCTGAAATCAGCGATCTGGAATCGACCATTGAGCTAGTGGCAGAAGCGCAAAGAATACCCAGCGAAGTCCTTGAGAAAAGCCGGAAAGCCATTGCTGCTGAGCGTGAGGCAACACGTCGCGAGCAGCACGGTGAGGAAACAGTACCAGCTCCACAGGAAAACAAGGAGGAAAAGAATGAAGGCAGCGACATTATGGCCGTGATATGGGAACTGTTTGACACAGCGGTCAGACTGGATTCACAGGAGAAGCGCGAGCGAATCTTTAACAGTGCCCAGTATATAGCGGATTTTCGGGGGCTGGAGGACCAATTCATCGCTGTCAAACCTTCGATAGACCTGCATTACTAACACCTCAGTCCTGTCAGCCCGGATTTTTCCGGGCTGAATGCATTAAAATTTTTTCGGCTCGATTTTCATTTTTGCTTGCTATCGCCGGCTGAAGAATTTAATGTGTCGCTTGAGGCTAAAGCCTTGCAAATACTCACAAGGAGGAATTTTTTATGAGCAAAGCAACTAAATCACTTGGACCAAATGAACTAATTGGGATGCTGACACTGGAGGCCGTAAATTTATTATTTCTTGGTGGCAATGCGGACGAGCCGGACGCCAGCAAGCTGGAATCGCTCATCGCACTGGTAGCTGAGGCATGGGAGTTACCGCAGGAGGCCTTAGATCAAAGCAAGAAAATTGTAGATGCGGAGCGCGAAGCGGTACGCCATATAGTGCGCGGTGAAAAGGCGAAAAGATTGATTCCACAAAATAAACTCCTGCAATACGTCGGAAGCGCCGATATAATGCAGAGCGTGTGGGGACTTTTTGAAACGACTGTCAGGCTTGACACGCGGGAGAAACGGGAGCAAATCTTGAAAAATACCAAGTTTCTAGCCGAATATCTAGGGATGGAGGAATGGATTTTTCGCGCCAAAATTCTTCATCGTAATAAGGTCGATATGACTGATCCTGCAGCACCGGCACCTCAGATCTCTCTTGACTGACAATGATAACAATCCTTGCCCCGTATTGCCCCTGTGAGCCGTTTTGAGGGAGGGGGTGGAATCCTGATACCGCCAGTTTCGATATTGGCACCATTTCGGGACCCTGCACGGAGGTCAGAAAAGGGTGGAAGCATACAAATCAGACAGAAAAATGGGGGCGAATTCCCCACTGAAAAAAGAGCAGGATAAAGGCGGGTGGTCGCTTGCGACCTCCCGCCGCCCACTTCGCCCAGCAGTGCTGGGCGTTTTTCGGTTTTTGGATGAGGTGGTCGGATTGGGGCTTTGGCACAGCCAGGGTGGTCGGAACCCCAAGGAGTTCAAGCGACCAGAGGCTTTTGAGCGGTCACCTGACAGGTGGCCGTCTGCGGAATGGAGGAATCGAAGTGAAAAACAACAAGGAAAGAACCGCCATCTGGCTCTACCCCGAGACGATGGATCGTATGGACGGATGGCTTGAAAAGGACAACTGTAAAAGCCGCAGCGAGTTTGCGGAGAAGGCCCTCAGCTTTTACATGGGCTATCTCAGTACGGAGGACACAACGTCCTACCTCTCCAAGTCTTTGCTTTCTGCCATTCAAGGGACTTTGCAAAAAACGGAAGACCGGGTAGCAGGAAATCTCTTCCGGCTCTCGGTGGAGATCAGCATGATGATGCATCTGCTGGCAACCACGCTCCACATCACGGACGAGGAACTGCGCAGACTGCGAGGACGCTGCGTCGCCGAGGTAAAAAGAACCAGGGGGAAGATCCGGCTGGATGACGCGGTGCAATTTCAGAGCGGTCCGGATGATGAAGAATAATGGCACGCATCATTCTTAAATGTCCCTATCTCAAGGGCGGCAACCAAAAGACCGCTGCTCATCTCAAGCACCTCGTCAAATACATCGCTACCCGTGAGGGCGTGGAGAAGATCAAGAACGGACATGAACTCTGGCATTCCACGAAGAAACAGCAGAAACTGATCTCTCAAATCCTCCAGGAGTTCTCTGATACCAAGGAGTTGTTTGAATATGAGGACTATCTCGCTCAGCCTAATCGGAAAAACGCTTCGGAGTTTATCACCATCGCACTGGAACAGAACCTTGATCAGATTGGAGATCGTGAAAAATATCTGGATTACATTGCAAACCGCCCGCGTGTCGAAAAGCTTGATACGCATGGTTTGTTTACTGGAGGGGATGACCCGCTTATCCTCGCACAAGTCGCAGAAGAAGTATCGGCGCATACCGGAAACGTATGGACGCCGATCGTTTCCCTGCGCAGGGAGGACGCGGCGCAAATGGGTTTCGACAGCGCCCGGGCATGGAAGGTACTGATTTCCTCCAAAGCGTTGGAACTTGCCGAGAACCTGAAAATTCACCCCGACCATCTGAAATGGTATGCGGCCTTTCATAACGAATCCCATCACCCCCATATTCACATGGTTTGCTACAGCACCGACCCCGGCGAGGGCTATCTTACAAAACAGGGCATTCGAAAGATGAAGTCCTCTCTGGCACATGAGATTTTCAAGCAGGAACTTATTCCGCTATATATGGAAAAGACTCAATTGCGTGATGAACTGAAAGAGCAGGCTGCCGATACTATACGGGAGTTGATCCGGCAGATGAAGAATGGCGTTTTGCAGAGCGACCGGCTGGAACAGCTCATCTCCCGCCTTGCAGACCAGCTCCATGACGTCTCCGGCAAAAAACAGTATGGATATCTTCGGCCCGAATTGAAAAATGTGGTGGATGAGATCGTGGACGAACTGGCGAGGGACAGCAGGGTAGCGGAAGCCTATCGTCTATGGTGGGAAATCAGAGGCAGGATCGAGGCGGTCTATACCGAGACTCCACCCGATCCCCTTCCACTTTCCCGCTGTGAAGATTTCAAGCAGGTCCGCAACATGGTCATTCAGGAAGCCATGCACATCAGTGACGAAACCCTGACCTTTGAAGAACCGACGTCGGTTGACGCGATCCTGCCGGATCCGGAGCCGTTAGACGAACCGGAGACGTCAGATGAACCGGAGCCTGAAAATGAATTGGAACCAGAGATTGAGCTAGAGCCGGAACCCGCAAATGGTGGTCAGGACGATGTCCCTTCGGAAGGTGGGACCCTTAATCTGATGGAGGAATTCAGAAAACAGGCATCTCCACATGAGTCCTCTGACTCCTGGTGGACGGAGGAATATTTACTGGCTAGGAAATATCTGTTTGGCGATGAGGAAGACAGAATCCCGCGGGGTTTTAAGGAGGCCCGCGTTCTGTTTCTATCCGAGGCGGAAAGGGACAATCCACTCGCCATGTACGATCTCGGCAGGATGTGTGCGGACGGTCTCGGCTGCGAGGCTGACGCAGAGGAAGCCCGGAAATGGTACGAAAAAGCTCTTGACGGATTTTACGCTGCGGAGGAAGAAAGGCCATGGAAGTATACCGAATACCGCATCGGGAAAATGTATGCCGCAGGGCTTGGTACGGAACACAAGGTGAATTGCTCCGAAGGAGCAAGAGAGGGCGGCCTGGGTCGGGACTATGAACAGGCCGCGGACTGGCTGACCCTGTCCTCCAACCAAAAATACAAATACGCCCAGTATTCCCTTGCCGGTCTTTACTACCAGGGGAGGGGTGTGGAGCAGGATCGTGAGCAGGCCTTTTCTCTCTATTCCAGTGCGTCAAATCAGGGCTTTCCCTACGCCAGCTTCGAGCTTGGAAAAATGCTACGGGACGGGATCGGCTGCAGGGCAAACAGCTCTCGGTCAGAGCAGCGCTTCCAGGAAGCATTCGACGGCTTTACTTCTCTGGAAGCACAGAGTCATGACGATAAGCTCCAGTACCGTCTCGGCTGGATGCTCTTAAACGGCGTTGGCACGGAAAAGAATATTCCGCAGGCAAAAGAGTATCTGGAGAAGTCGGCTGATGTGGGAAACCTTTTCGCAGGCTACCAGTTTGCCCGGCTGATTCTGTCCGAAGACGGCGCCGACCAGGAGGAGGTAGAAAAGGCGCTGGATTATCTCCAGCGGGCAGCGAAGGCGGAAAATCCCTATGCCGCATATTTCCTCGGCAAGCTGTACCAGGAAGGGTGGCATGTTCCGAAGGACACTCCCGAGGCAGCACGGCTCTTCCGGCTGGCCGCCGAGCAGGGCAACGAATTCGCGGCGTACCGTCTCGGTAAGCTCTACCTCAGCGGTGATGTCATCCTGAAGGATGTGGAAGAGGCACTGCGTTGGTTCCGATTTGCCGCGAACAAGAAAAACCAGTACGCCGAATATGCTCTGGGCATTCTTTACCTCAAAGGAGAAGATGTCCCAAAGGATATGACTGCGGCATTACAATACCTGAAACGTGCTGCCGGACAGGGCAGCCAGTTTGCGCAGTACTGTCTGGGCAAGATTTATCTTATCGGCGAGGATGTCCCAAAGGACATGGAAGCGGCTCTGAGCTATCTGAACGCAGCCGCAGGACAGGGGAATCAGTACGGGCAGTATCTCCTCGGCAAGCTCTGCCTGATGGGTAAGGATGTTCCAAAGGACAAAGCGGCCGCAGTCCGGTGGTTTACCCTGTCAGCGGCTCAAGGAAATCTTTACGCCCAATTTTTCCTCGACCACATGGATGATTTTAAAGAACCTTCCCTGCTGCTGTCGGGAACCCGGCTGCTGCATCATTTGAGCCGCACTTTTTCGGACAACGCGCCTCCCCTGAAGCCGTCCGGCCTGAAGATCGATCGGAAGCGCAGATTGAAGCTGAACGAGAAGAAGCGCGGCACAGGCCACGCGAGAGGCGATCACGAACCGGCCATAAGCCTTTAACACGGGGAAATCTTTTCGGTCTTTTTGAGGAGGTGAACTATTAAGAGGAGGCGAACTATGGGTGTATATATTCATTTTACAGAGGAACAAAAGGAGCGTGCCAACAGCGTGGATCTTGTGGATTTTCTCCAAAAGCGCCGTGAAAAACTAATCCCCAGCGGAAGGGACAAGCGCCTTGCGTCGGACCACAGTATTACCGTTCGTGGCAACGAATGGTACGATCATTCCCTGGAATACGGTGGATATCCCATCGAGTTCGTCCAGCAGTTTTATCATTGCTCCTATCCGGAGGCTGTAACCATGCTGCTGGGCGGCGAGCAGGGTGAGGTTTACAGACCAGTTGAAAAAGAACCAGAAGAACCGAAGAAACCGTTCGCTCTTCCCCCGGCCCACAGCGATATGCGCAGCGTCTATGGATATCTGCTCAAATCACGGCTTCTGGACCGTGCGGTAATCAACGCTTTTGTGAAAAAGAAACTTATCTACGAAAGCTGTGAAAAATCCAAGGATGGCAAAAAAGAATATCACAACGCAATATTCGTGGGATTGGATGAACACGGAATACCGCGCCATGCTCACAAGAAAGGACTCTATACAAAGGGCGCCGGTTTCAAGGGCAATGTGGAGGGCAGCGATCCCGCATACAGCTTTCACTACATCGGCACGGACAACAGTCTCTACGTGTTCGAAGCCCCGATTGATCTGCTGTCTTACATCACCCTGCACCCGCAGGATTGGGAAAAGCATAGTTATGTGGCGCTCTGCGGCCTTTCGGAATACGCAATGATCAGGCTTCTGGAACTGAACCCGAACATCAATCGTGTGGTTCTGTGTCTTGATCACGATGCAGAGGGGATAGAAGCCTCAGAGAAGTACCATGACCTGTTCACCGGTAGGGGAATCCTCTGCGAGCGGGAACTGTCCGCTCAAAAGGATTGGAACGAGGACATCAAGGCGGCCCATGGCCTTCCTTACCTTCCCGCCGAGGAACATCCCCAGCGTCTGCTTTGTGAGACGATCTGCGCAAGCCTTGGCGAGAGAATGCAAGACAGCCAAGCCGACTGTTCCGCGGGTGCCTTTTCCGCGCTCCTGGCTGAGATCCGCTCCCATCTGCATTGGGGGCGTTTTTTTCAGGCGGAGGACTGTCTGTGGGATATGCTCTGCCGTGCAGTGAATTCCGCCGCCAAGGAATACCGCCAGATGGATCACGGCAGGGACCACGCCGCGGTGCGGATCCGGCTGCAGTATGGCTTTAAAACCTATGAAAACCGGAGAAAGATCAAAACGCGGCTGGATTTGCTGGAGTCAGACATCATAGCCCTGCGGGGCCTCGACCGTGTGCTCACCTCGGAAGAAAAAGAAGATTTGGCGGAATGCTACGAGAGCATCGCCGTCCACTGCCTGAAGTCAGTGATCCTGCTGGAGCAACACCGGAAGAAGCAGGAAATGAAACAGAACCGGGAACAGGAAATGAAACTAAACATGCAGTAAAGGAGGTCTTCGTATTGCAATCCCAGGTATCGATTCTGATCGGAGCGGCGGCCATTATGTTTGCCGTCATCGGCGGACTGTCGCTGCTGGCCCATTACTATACCTTAAACGGTATCAAGAGCCGCACGGTAGGCGATGGCCAGCATGGTACTGCCCGCTTTGCGACAAAAAAAGAAATCCAGACCACATATGAGCATATTCCCTTTCAGCCGAAGCTATGGAGAAAGGGCGAAAGCCTCCCCGCCGAGCAGGGCATCATACTCGGCAGCTGCGGGAGAAAAAACGATATCACTGCAGTGGTGGACACAGACGATGTCCATTGCCTGGTGGTCGGCGCGTCCGGCGTAGGGAAAACAGCCTACTTTTTGTACCCGAATCTGGAGTACGCCTGCGCAAGCGGCATGAGCTTTTTAGCCACCGACACGAAGGGAGATCTGTTTCGCCATTACGGCGCCGTCGCAAGGGATTACTACGGCTACCATGTGGCCGTGATAGATCTTCGGAACCCTACCAGAAGTGATGGAAATAATTTGCTTCATCTGGTCAACACCTACATGGACCGGTATCTTGCGTACGGCAGCAATTTAACGGCAAAAGCAAAAGCAGAGAAGTATGCAAAAATCATCGCTAAGACCATCATCAACGCCAGCGGCGAAAACTATGGCCAGAATCAGTTTTTCTACGATGCCGCCGAGGGCCTGCTCACGGCGGTAATTCTTCTCGTGGCGGAGTATCTGCCTCCCACGGAGATTGAGGGAGACGAAACAGATTGCCGCCATATCGTGAGCGTTTTTAAACTTGTTCAGGATTTGATGGCTCCGAGCCGCGTTAAGGGCAAGAGCCAGTTCCAGCTGCTCATGGACAAGCTGCCCGGAGACCATAAAGCCCGCTGGTTTGCCGGCGCAGCTCTTAATTCCGCGGAGCAAGCCATGGCATCAGTGCTCTCCACTGTTCTTTCCCGGCTCAACGCCTTTTTGGACAGCGAGATGGAGCAGATTCTGTGTTTTGACACAGCTCTCGATGCGGAAAAGTTCTGTAGTGAAAAGTCCGCGCTGTTTATCGTACTGCCGGAGGAAGATACGACAAAATATTTCATGGTCAGCTTATTTCTACAGCAGTTGTACCGGGAGATTCTCACCGTGGCGGATGAAAACGACGGGAAACTCAAAAACCGAGTGGTGTTTTACATGGATGAGATTGGAACCATTCCGCCCATAGAATCGCTTGAATTGATGTTCAGCGCCTCAAGATCACGAGGCCTGCTTCTGGTGCCTGTGGTGCAATCCATCACAGGCCAGCTGGTTAAAAATTACGGTAAGGAGGGAGCGGAAGTAATTGTAGACAACTGTCAGGACACCATCTTCGGAGGCTTTGCACCCAACAGTCAGACCGCCGAGGTACTATCCAAGGCGATGGGCAGCCGAACTGTTTTGAGCGGGAGCATCAGCAGGGGCAGGAACGACCCCAGCCAATCCCTTCAAATGATTGAGCGCCCCCTCATGACGTCTGACGAATTGAAGTCCATTCCCAAAGGGAATTTTGTGGTCATGAAAACAGGAGCTCACCCAATGCGTACCAAGCTTCGTCTCTTCCTCGATTGGGGGATTACTTTCGATGAAGTTTATACCGTATCTGAAAAAAGTAACCGCAAGGTTACTTATGCCGATAAACAGACTCTGGAGGAGAATATCGTCCGCAAGCACCTGTCCTGCTTCACCCTGCCGGGGGGTGATGATACGGAAGAGAGGGAAGTGCCCGGAGGTACCGGCTCACTCCACACCCCGGCAGAAGAAGCTCCCGATAGCGCATCGCGCCGCAGGTCCATACTCAGAACGTAGGAGGAACGCCATGAGTTATTTTAGCACCATCTATGCCGCTTCGCCCAATGAGCTTCCTCATCGGGCGAGAGCCGTTTATATGTATCTGAAAGATCGTGCGGGAAAGGGATCCGACTGTTGGCCTGCCGTGAACACCATAGCTGCTGATCTGCAGCTTTCCCGCAGCACCGTCAAGCGAGCTCTGCACGATCTGGTCAAAGCCGGGCTGATCGAAAAAGAATCCCGTTATCGCGAGAACGGAAGCCGCACTTCCAACCGGTTCATTTTGAAAAAGCAATAGCTTCGCATATGAAGATAGTTCCCGCCAAGGGATCAGTGCGTCTTTATTTATTGTACATGACTAATATGTGAAGACGCACTATTCTTCTGAATTTTATAATAACCTCTTGATAACTTTCTGATGGACCGAGTGCCAGTTCATGGTGAACCTCCGTAAACCTATCACTTTATATAACTATCACAGAAAAGAACAGGATGTTACATCAGTAACCTAATAGCCTTATCATTATACTATAAATATTTATTTCTCCTTGGGTTCTGACGTGATTTATGCCGGGGTTTTTGTATTAAATATTATAACTTAATTGTGAACAGCTATCCCATTTTTTTAATTTTGCGTAAAAGTAAAAAATACGTAAATAATAAAGCCAGGATGAGAGGATGGGAGGAGGTGAAATAAGTGAAAAACAGGAAGATTTATCTGATGCTTTTATTAATTTTAACTCTTGTAGCCTTTACCGCAGGTTGCGCCACCGACAATACGCCGGACGTACTCGACACCGAGAACGATGATGACAACAACATCAACGGCAATGATAACAGCAACGGCAATAATAATGGCAACGGCAATGGTACAGGCGAAGAAACTGGCACTCCAGGCAACAATGGAGACATAAACGGCGGTGGTATCAACGACAAGAATCAATAACTGCGTGAAGGCTATCCTTTTTGCGCTTTTTAGTGTGCGCCAGTATGGACGCACACTAAATGATTTCGTAGATATTGGAGACGTGCTATCTTCAACACCAGATAGAATCTTCATATTGACAAATTTCGATTTGAGGATACAATTGTTGTATAAATTTCCCACTCATTATATTGAGGAGGTTATGTATTATAACAATCAATAGTGAATGTTCAATTGAACTTACTAAAATAGCGGCTGTAACTAGATTAGTAACACGACCTTTTCGGTCTATGAATGCGCACGAAACTACTCAAATGAGCCTGATTGGCAGTGTTAATCAGCTTTACGCTGAGGTTGGCGCCAATCCAAGGGATAATAATTCGAATACAGAAAAAGGCCGTGGTTACACCGTAGACAAAGTTAAGCAATTGCTTAGAGATGCGGAGTATGAAATCTTTTTTCAGCAAGTTAAGATGCCTGCAGTTGTTGTCTAAATATAAAATAATTAGTTATGCCCTCCGAAAAATAGTCCCCGATAATATTAGTTTTAGATAGCATACTGTCGAATATATCAATATTTCCAGTATAGTCTTTCGCTAAAAACGTCGTTGCTTCCCAAATTTGAAAACGTGTGAATGAATTCAACAACGTTAGCCAATCACCTTGTGTCCAATATGGATTAATACTTGCCAAAAGGGCTGCTGTCCTATTTACATTTTGATATGCCTGGCGGGTAAGATTTTCTATTGCGGTAACATCATTATTTATTTGTGCAATAAATAGGGATTGGAGAATGGCTATATATTGAGTTAATAAAAACATATACTGTTCCGTGGGTTGATCACCGAAAAAAACTCTAAAAATACTTCCGTATTCTTCTGGTAACCGGAATAAGCGCTGACTTAATTCATCCGTATTTTCAACTCCGCCATGAAGGCTAACTCTGTATGATCTTAACCAGGAGGCTAAATCTCTCCAAAGTAATCTTGCTCTAAATATAAAGTTCATTTGTCCTGTAATATTATTAAGATATCGCATAGTATTTTTAACTTCATTCATGTAAATCATGTTCTGTACCTCCTTCATGCCAATATATGAATATGAATTAATAATTGATACTCAAATTTACAGAAATTAGTTTTCGCCCCTGTTAGGCTTTTGAATATTATGCCTTCTTTCTTACCTCTGCGTTTAATTTAATTCCCTGTGAATTCCATCTCCCGCATTTGTCTCCAAAACTGCCCATTGCGTTTTCTCCGTCATATAAAACGGCGACCTCGCACTTATTTGCGCACATATTGCATTCAAGGCTCTTTGTTCTTATGAAACTGTTCGCTACGAGGAATCCCTTGAATTTTGTCCTGACATTTTCTTTGCTTACTGTTTTTTTCGCCAATATGGCGGCGCCCACCGCACCCATTACGTCATAATATTCAGGGACAATGACTTTATATCCCAGCTCCTCTTCAAAGGCCTTTTTTATACCTGAATTGGCCGCAACGCCGCCCTGAAAGAATATATTCGGAAGCATTTTCTTTCCTTTGGCGACATTGTTCAAATAGTTTCTTACCATGGCATTGCACAGCCCTCTTATAATATCGGAAATATCGTAACCCAGCTGCTGCTTATGAATCATATCCGATTCCGCAAACACGGCGCATCTTCCCGCGATCCTTACGGAAGTATCTGACATAAGGGCGTAATCTCCAAATTCCTCAATCGGAATATCCAGTCTTTCCGCCTGCCGGTCCAAAAAAGAACCGGTTCCTGCCGCGCATACGGTATTCATCGCAAAGTCGATGGCGATACCGTTTTTTACAATAATAATCTTTGAATCCTGTCCCCCGATTTCTATAATGGTACTTACACTTTTATCCATTGAAACCGCCGCTGAGGCATGGGCTGTTATTTCGTTTTTCATGACGTCGGCTCCGATAAGAAACGCCGCGATTGCTCTTCCGCTTCCGGTAGTGCCCACTGATTGAATCTCGCCGTCGTCATATTTTTTGCTTAATACTTTTAAACCTTCCTGAATGGCCATGATCGGCCTGCCCTTCGTTCTCAGATACAGCTTGTCCAATACATTCGATTCATGATCCAAAACTACAATGTTTGTGCTTACGGAACCTACGTCAACTCCCAAATGATACATCTTCACGTCTCCTTTCCAGCAAATCCAAAAATGCTTCCATCCTTGTGATGAATCCGCCTTCGCCGGTCATTTCATCAATAATTAAAGTCAGAATCGGAAAATCCTTATCTCTTGATATTGACTGCAGTATCACTTTTGAAACGATTTCGGGCATGCATCCCATCGGGAACAATTGTATCGCGCCGTCTAAATTTCTTTTGCTGGCAAGAAGCGCTTCCCCGATGCATTCTCTTCCGTGGCCGCCTATATAATAGGGCAGATATTCTCTTGATGCTTTTCTTAATCCGATGGAGTTTAATTGAAAGGGTTTCAGGAGTGCGTCCTTCAGCCACCAATCGACGGACAATCCCTTTATTACGCTTACGCCGCAATCCATCAATTTATCCTGAATATATAAATTTGAAAACGGTTCTATCACGGTATATATTTCTCCGATAAGAGCGATGGTAATCGGTTTTTTATTCCTGTCAACCGGAACATGCTCTATTTTTCTGCGGTATTCTTTTAAAAGCTTTATCGCCTCATCTGGGTCGTTTCTTTTTATCACTTCGCTTTTACATTCACATAAAATATGTTTATGCTCTCCTTGATTGATTTCATATCCGCATCTGAAAAGAGCCTTTCTTTCAATGCTTTCCACCAGATTGATCGCAAGAAGAGTTTTGGCCACCGCCATCCATTGTTCCGCCGTACTTTTCGGGCTTTGCCCGGCAATTTTAGAAACTCTGCTTTTCAATTCCTCTTTGCCGATAGCTTTTGGACTTTCCAGAACAATAATGTCCAGGTCATACCCTAGATTTTTCAATATATTTTTTTGCAGTTCGCAGTATTCTCCAAATCTGCATGGGCCGTTGCTTCCGATCAAAGCGATTGTATCCGCTCCCTCTTTCACACATTGTACATAGTTTCCCATCGTTATTTTAAAGGGAAGGCAAATTTCCTCGGGAGAGTACAGCGTTCCGATTTCAAGCGCCAGATTATTGTTTAAAGGCGGAATGATATATTCGATTCCCAGTCCGTCGAATAAAATTTTAATCGGTATATACATATTTCCAAAGTGAGGAAATGTAATTTTCAACAGTATCGCTCCTCTCCGAACATGTCTATAAACGCTTCAAGTCTTGTATTCATGCCTGCTTCTCCCGTATGTTCATCAAGTTTTAAAACCAGAAAAGGAAAATCCCCGATTTGATTTTTAATCAATTCAATCGATACCGAATCGATTCCGCATCCAAAGGATGAAATATATATAATTCCATTTATTTTTTGATTATTTAAGATTTTGACACAAAAACCATAAGAGTTTTTGGTAAAGTCCCAAAAAGGTTTTTTATACAGATTCATAAGCTCAACTGCGTAATGATCTTTGGATGCTTTTCCCTCGGTTAAGACTCCTACTCCCATACTGTTCAGCTTTCTGATAATATTCATATTCAAAAACGAATCATGGATACAGTACGGATGTCCGACCAAAGCCACATTGAAACGATAATGCTCCTCTTGAATACTACACTCGAAGGATCTTTGCGCCCTGACTGCTTTTTGATACGCAAGGTTAATTTTCCGATTGTTATCCGTTATCTGTTTCCCGAGTCTTATTACCCATGCATCCAGCTGTTTTTGTGAATTGATATATATGGGATCACGAGTAATCTGCGGAATACCAGGAATGCTATGAATAATCATTTCCGGAAGCCCGCAGAATTTTGGACAAATGTATTCTCCCCCTTCTTCTTTCATGATTCTGGGGATAATCATAAAATCACATTTTTCTTTTATGGATGCGACATGACCATGAAATATTTTAATGGGCAGGCAGGCTTCATCGACACAGTATTTAACACCTAAATCAAGTATTCTTTTATTCGTTTCTTCGGAAAGCACTATTTCTGTATTCAGCTCGTTTAAAAAAGTCAGGATAAAAGGATGATACCTAAAATATAAAAGTCCCCTGGGGATACCGATCCTTATAAAAATCACCTCCTTAAGTCCCTGATCAGGGCGTGCGTAATTCTTATCCGTTAAGCAAGATCTATTTATTATTAGCATTTGGCAAAGGTTTATAACAAAAAACTCTTCAATTGTTTCAGCATCCAAGAAAAAACCTCTCATCGAGGCTGCTTTATGATTTCATGGGTATTGGAGACGTGCGCTTTCCTGGTTGGAAAAAATGTTACAAAAGAGCCCAAAATGCTTGCGCACTGGGCTCAGGGAAGGATGCTACAAGGGGATTGATAAGAACCTTATGAATCGGGAGTTACCTATCTCCTGCGTGTCTCGAGCAGGCCGTAGTAGGCCAGGATTCCGTTGTAGATCCCCCTGGCAAAGCTTTGAGGATCATGCACGAGAAGGCTTAAATCAGTCGGGTTGCTCATGTATCCCATCTCGATCAGTGTGGCGGGCATAGTGGTATTTCTGAGGACATAAAGGCGCGTCGTAGGTGTGACGCCGCGATTCGGCAGTCCTGTCTGATTGCTGATCCCCTCGAGAATTCGGGCAGCCATGTCGTATGCCGGGCTGGCAGCGGTGTAGACGTAGGCTTCGGTCCCTCTGATCGCCGGATTTTCGCTGATGTTGGCGTGTAGGCTGATGAAGAAATCTGCCGGCCAGTTGTTTGCGCCGTCAACCCTGGCCCGAAGGCTGGTGGCTGTGCTTGTGCCAAGCTGGGTCGTCGGCGCGGGTCGTGACACTCTCGCTTCAAAATTGGTATTGTTGTTCAGTAATTCCGCCAGCCGGATACCCACCAGATAGTTTATGTCCTGCTCTCTGATTTCGCCGACTTCTGCGCCCGCATTCGGATTAACGGGATTGTGCCCTTGATCAATGAATATTTTTATTGCCATAATGTTACTCCTGAAAATATCATGCGCCCTGCCGTACCGGCAGGACGTTTCGAATATATGATATTCATTATATGAAAATATCTGAAAAAGGTTATATATTCATTATTTCATCTGTCTGCCTTAAGGGGATAATATCATCATTTGTGACGGCTCTATTGCTGATGATATGGTCAAATATAATCCGCGCAAAATAATAGCTTACGCTCTCGGCCTGATCCAAAAGTCTGCTGAATATATCAATATTTCTGGCATAATCTCCTGTTAAAAAAGTTGTTGATTCATCAATTGTACTGCGCAGATGGGTATATAATCTGGCCCTCCATTCATCTTCGCTCCACAATGGATTGATTGCGAAAATAAAAGCAGCCCTCTCGTCTGCATTTCGATACAACTGCCGGGTAACACAATTTATTTCGTCAACATTGCCTTTCAGTTGAGCGGTTATGAGCATATCGAGTAATTCTATATACGTATCAAACAGCTGGATATAATCGTCCGTAACTCGATCTCCGTAAACTATTCTTAACTTATCGACATAATCCATTGGCACTTGCTTTAAACGGGCATAAACTTTTTCTGCGTCACCAATCCCTCTATATCTGCTGATCATATAATTTCTGGTCCATGTTATAAGTTCAAACCAAAACATCCTTATATCATATATTTGATCCATCTGTTCATATGTGATACATTGCTCGTCGCTCCGCTCCATAATATCGTCATTCCGCAGGCTGGATGTAATATAGTCATACAGGCCCAGCGCAAAAACATCTCCCATTTCATCCGTATGTTCCTTAAGGCGGTCATATATTTCAATATCCTTATCATATTCTCCTGTTATAAATAAATCAGATAATTCTATTGTGGATTGAAGATAGGTTTCCAGCAGGTATTTATATTCCGCCTCATCCCAGTATGGATTTATCGTATCTAAAAATTTTGCGCGGTCTGCGACGTTCTTATACATGCGCTCCACATTATGTGCTATCGCTTCCGTATTTCCCTCTTGCTGCGCCGAAAGAAGAGAGTGTAATAAGATAACAAACTGACTTAATAAATGGCCATATTGCTCTGAATATAAACGGCCGAAAATGATCCGCAGCATCTCTCCGATATCTAAGGATTCAAGAAATAGCCGGCCGAACATATCTTCCGTAGATCCCATCTGAAAATATTTGCTTAAGATATACGCCCTGGTCCAGGTTGTAAGTCTTCTGTAGTAAATTCTTGCATTAAAAATCAAATTCATTTGACTATATGTAATGCATTGTTCCTTTAAACTTTTTTTCATAACATGTCAATCCTCCTGATTAATAAATTTTCAAGGTATATTCATATTTGACTTCACTGTGGTAACTAATATATTTATTATAAAGAATAAATGACACAAATAAATTTTGGATCTTGCTCTTGTTAAATTTGTGTGATAAAATTCTGATGTCAGTACGAAAACCGGAGAGAAAATAATTGTAATAACCGCAGGAGAAAACCTCGAAGAAAGATTCGAAAAATAAGATAGATAGTTGGAAGACCGATCAAAAGGTTCATGAACCAGTTGAAGTGTAAGCCAGTATTCTTTCCTTAACAGGAACGGGTATTGGCTTTATTAGATTCATGCCTGCAAAGGCTTGATCGTATTCATGTAAATCTATTGCTGCATTGCAAAGGGATCATTACGGAGGTGTTTAAATGTCAGAAACAAAATACAAGGGGCGTTTTCTGTGTGTGTCGGTATGTCCTAAAAAGGCTATCACAGCCGGAGAATCAGTTAAATCAGATTGAAGAATACAGTGGAATGGGAAAATGACGAAATTATTACCGGTGATATCGAAAATAGGAATAATTGGAGGAGGGCAATTGGGCAGGATGCTGGCGCTTGAAGCAAAACGGATGGGGTATCGCGTATCAATTCTTGACCCTACACCCGATTCTCCGGCAGGCCAGGTTGCGGATGAGCAATGGATCGCTTCCTTTTCTGACAAACTGGCCATAAAAGAGTTTGTCGCTGATTGCACTGTTACAACCTTTGAATTTGAGCATATTGACACGAATATGCTGATCTCTTTGGAGCGGGAGGGTCATAATATTTTCCCCTCGGGAAAAACCTTAAGCAGGATACAGGATAAACTGATCCAGAAAACAATTTTAAAAGAAGCAGGAATTCCTGTGCCTGCATTTTTTCCGGTTAAAAATCCCCATGATGTGTCGAAGCTTATCGACATTGCCGGGTTGCCCATCATCCTAAAGACCAGGTCAGGCGGATATGACGGAAAAGGAGTATGTGTTATTCAGACTGAAGACGAAATGGAACGGCTTCTGGAAAAATATAAAGGATACTCCCTGATGGCGGAGAATTACATTGAATTTGATCGGGAATTATCTATTGTTGTTGCCAGGGATCAGCAAAAACGTTGTGTTTTTTATCCGATTGCCGAAAACATACATTCAGACAGCATTCTTCGATTGACCAGAGTGCCTTCAGATATAACCGAAGCCACAGAAAAAAGAATAAGAGAGATTGCCCTGAGACTTATTGAAGTACTTGATGACTGCGGCGTCTATTGCATTGAAATGTTTCTGACAGGAGATGGGGATATTTATGTCAATGAAATTGCGCCCAGGCCGCATAATTCGGGGCATTACACGATTGAAGCCTGTGTCACCTCACAATTTGAGCAGTTGGTCAGGATAATAACCGGAATGCCTATGGGCTCTTCCAGACTGAAATCTTCTTGTGTCATGGCAAACATACTGGGTAATAATTCTGTTGACGGGAAGTACCGTATTGAGGGACTTGAGGAAATTCTTGGTGAAGATGATGTCCACCTCCATCTTTATGGGAAATCTCATACTAAAAAAATGAGAAAAATAGGACATATAACAGCATTGGACAGCTCGGTGGAAGCGGCTGAAAAAAAAGTATTGCGTGCATTAGAAAAGATTACTGTTAAACCGTTGTAGGGAGGTTTGTATGTCAAAATCAAAAGTTGGAATAATTATGGGAAGCCGCTCAGATTTATATGTAATGGATGAAGCTGCCGCTGTGCTGAAAGAATTAGATATTGAGTATGAAATAAATGTGGTATCGGCTCATAGGACACCTGACAAAATGTTCGACTACGCGAAATCGGCGGAGTCAAGAGGCATTTTGGTTATCATAGCAGGCGCAGGCGGTTCCGCCCATCTTCCGGGAATGGTCGCATCTTTGACAAGTGTTCCGGTTATCGGTGTTCCGATCAGATCTAAAAGTTTAAACGGGATCGATTCTTTGCTGTCCATTGTCCAGATGCCCGCCGGAATTCCCGTGGGAACGGTATCAATCAACGGCGGAGCAAACGCCGGCCTGCTTGCAGCAAGAATGCTTGCGATACAGGACAAAGAAATCCGGCTGAAGTTGAACAGCCATAAAGAAAAGATACAGAACAGCAAGCGGATTCATGTTTGAGTGAATTGCCAATTGAATGAAGGAGATAGGTCTGAAGAATACCAGGATTTACTGAAAAGAGGATCTTAATTTGAGATTTAAAGATATTTTTTTGCTATTAAATGACTTGATAGAAACGTCTGACATGTCTGATATCGTAGATCTGACTGATTTTGAATTAAACAATAAAATTATAAATGTTCCTGTCGTAAACAAAATGATAACCCTGATTAAAAAGTACTTTTCGGCTGACCTGATCATTCTCAGACTGCTAAACGAAGCAGGCAATACCTTTGAGATCATTACTCAATCAGGCTTATCTGCTCAGGGACAGGCGGATCTGAAGCATGTTAATGCTGAATTGGGTTTTGTGAATGCAATTCTGGGTAGAAATGAAACCATTCTGTATAAAGATTTGTGCCGCATTCCGGCAGACGTGAGATATCTTTATCAAAAGGAGGGAGTCCGAACTTTTATAGCTTGCAGGGTTAAAATCGAAGGAATTCCGCGAGGAATACTGAAGGTATACTCTAAAACTGACAGAGTCTTCACATCAGCGGATCAGCGGAATTTGTCATTAATAGCGAATCAGCTTGGCGTCTTGTTAACGAACCTGAAGGTGTATAATAATATCAATCTGAGACATGATAAGATTGTTTCCGTCTTGCTCAAAAGCCTGGAATGCAGAGATACTTATACGCAAGGGCATTCTGCCAGAGTAGAAAAATTGAGCTGCATGTGCGCGCGACAGCTTGGTTTAGACGAGAAAGCAATCCATACTGCCAGGATTGCCGCATCCCTTCATGATGTCGGTAAAATTTCAATACCAGATTATATATTGTTAAAAATCTCGCCGTTAACTGAAGAAGAATGGTCGATAATCAAAACACATCCGGTGAAAGGCGCGGAACTGGCGGCTGGCGTATTGGAGGAAGCTGATGTGATTGACGCCATAAGGTATCACCATGAGCGGTGGGACGGCGCAGGTTATCCAGATGGACTTACAGAGAAGGATATCCCTTTGATTTCAAGGATAATCGCAGTGGCGGATTCCTATGATGCGATGACTTCGAAAAGAGTTTACTCTGATCCCAAATCACACGAAGAAGCAATCGCGGAATTGAGAAAAGAAAGCGGAATCAAGTACGACCCCGCTATTATAAATGCATTTTTAAGCAGCTGGTAAATTCGAACCACGGCGGATTCGAGCCATTAGACATTCTTCTTATTTTCTGATATGATAATGACAGCATAAAAAGGATGGAGATTCTATCAAATTGAAGAAATCATATAAATTCAGTACCTACCTGTCTATTTGGATATCGGTGACAGTTCTCGTGCTTTCCAGTGCGCTTAGCCTTGGCATCAGCCATTATTCTACAAAAGCCATACAAGAAAATGTAAGGATGATCGCAGGTGATATCGCGCAGCATATGGCTTATAAAATGGATGAATTCATGTGGTCTTACAGCAGAAAGCTTGCTTTGCTTTCTGCTATGCCGTCAATGAAAACACTTGAGAACTCTTTTGAGATAGAAAGGCAGCTTAATGCGCTAAAATCCAGCTTTCCGTACTTCGCATGGATTGGAGTCACCGATTCAAACGGAGTCGTAATTGCATCGACGGATGGTGTCTTAAGGAATGACGATATTTCGGACAAACCTGTTTTCAAATCCGGTATACAAGGGCTGTTTATCGGAGACGTTCATGAAGATGTCCGCCTGCTAAGCCAGCTGCCGAATCCATCGGAGGCGCCGATGAAATTCGTCGATATCAGTATTCCTTTGACGGACGATACCGGACAAACCCTCGGCGTCCTCGCCGCACAGCTGAACTGGGGATGGGCACACGATATGCAGAATACGGTCATGACACGACGCAATAAATCATCAGGCATCGAGATGTTTGTGGTCAGCACATCTGACCAGACAGTCCTGCTGGGTCCAGACAATCGGATTGGGACGCCCTTTATTCTCGATAGACCCGGATACATTGAAGAGATGGCAATCGCAGACGGTTATCTCGATTATCGTGGACTTGACTGGCGTATTTACGTAAGACAGCCTGAAGCTTTGGCATACCAAAGTGTCCGTGAGCTTCAAACCATGATATTGATTATTACTTTAGTACTGGCCGCATTCTTTATCCTGCTCAGCCGACTTATATCCAATTTCGTTTCAAAGCCTCTTGCCGCTCTCGCATCAGCGCTGGATCGAGTGCGTTCAGGCGAGGCTGTCGGCTTGCCGCGATCACAGAGTATCCGTGAAGTTAACATGCTTTCGGATACCTTGTATGAGCTCTTCGATAAGTTGCAGCTTAACAAAAAAACCATCGGGGAGTTGGAGATCGTCGCTCATACGGACTCTCTGACCGGGCTCGCGAACCGTGCCGGCTTTGACAGCTACTTGTCTCAAGTGTCCGGACATAACGCACATTTCTATGTGTTCAGTATTGATTTGGACGGTTTCAAACATATAAATGACATCTACGGACATGCCGCCGGCGATTTTGTTCTGCGAGAAATTGCGGGGCGTCTGAAGTCAATGGTCAAAGACCATGAAATGGCGGCGAGAATCGGCGGAGACGAATTCATGATCCTCCGGTTCCCCAGAGATTTGAATATCGATGCCGTTGAACACTTTGCAGAGCGCATCATCAAAAGAGTCAACCGCCCGATCGGATACAAAGATTTTTCTCTGGTGGTTGGTTGCAGCGTAGGAGTTTCGATATGGCGTGTGCCGATGTCATTTGATGAAGCGTTTGCTCTTTCCGACCTGGCACTTTATGAATCCAAGGCAAATGGCAAGAATCGATACACCCTTAAATTAAGTCCTATTGAAAAGGATTCATCATGAACAAACCGCTCCTTTCGTCTGTGCGATTCCGCGCTGACGAAAGGAGCGGTGCTGTTTGATTCTGATTGGTCTAATACTTGTCAGAATCCTCATTGATCAGCAGCATCTGAGGGCCGCCTGACAAGCAGCCGAAGCTATTATTCTTGTTCTCCGGCAGTCTTTGACCTTCAAAACCGTATCTGCTCATTTTTTTATTCAGTTTGAATCTGTTCACCATTTGTTTCAAAATCTCTGCCTGGCCCGACAGTTCCTCGCTGGCAGCCGCGCTTTGTTCCGCGGTGGCGGAATTGTTTTGTATTACCTGAGATACCTGTTCAATTCCTCTGTTCACCTGAGATATCCCGCCGGCCTGCTCATTTGATGCTTTCGCGATCTCGCCGACCAGCGCCGCGGCCTTTTCGATACCGGAAACGATTTCTTTCAGTGCGTCCGCCGTTTCATTCGCAATCTCTGTACCGGTCTGTACCTTATTGATCGAGCCTTCGATCAGGTCGGTTGTTTCCTTGGCGGCATCCGCGCTTCTTGCCGCAAGGTTTCTTACCTCCTCAGCCACTACCGCAAAGCCTTTCCCGTGCTGTCCTGCCCTTGCCGCTTCAACAGCAGCGTTCAAGGCCAGGATATTTGTCTGGAATGCGATATCGTCAATCACCTTGATAATTTTGGATATGTTCGCTGAAGCCACATTGATATCCGTTATGGCAGCCAGCATGTCTTTCATCTGGTCATTTCCCTGCACTGCCACATTTTTAGCGCTGACAGCCAGTTCGTTGGCTTGGTTGGCATTGACGGCGTTCTGTTTTGTCTGAGATGCTATTTCTGAAATAGACGCAGTAAGTTCCTCGATTGAACTTGCCTGTTCCGTGGAACCCTGCGATAATGCCTGGCTCCCGTCAGAAACCTGCCTTGATCCTTGTGATACCTGATCTGCGGCGTCATTGATATCGCCCAGCACCTGGTTCAGAGACAGGATGATATTGTTTAACGCATTCTTGATCGCAATAAAATCACCTTTGTAATCAGACGTAATGACCAGGTCCAGATTTCCGCCGCCTATTTCAGAAAGTATTGATGAAATCTCGCTGACATAGCTTAACAGACTCTCTATTGTTTCATTAAGAGCATTTTTTATTTCGGCATGGTCGCCCTTGTAGTCGCCGGAGATGCTTACCTGCAAATTGCCGTTTGCCATTTCTTTCAGGACTGACAACGCTTCTTTTACAGGTTCAATTACCGCATCCAATGTGTCATTGACCCCGCTGATAACTTTAGCGTACTCGCCTTCGAATTTACCCACGTTGCCTCTTATTTCAAGCTTTCCTTCAATCGCGGACGATGACAGCATGGTTGCCTCATCCACTAGCGCCTTGATATTCTCTGTGAGCTGTATGATCGCCGGCATTAATGTATCATTCTCACTTCTCTTGCCGACCCGCTTTAACTCCTCCAGATCTTTTAAATCTCCCCGGGCGGCATTATTGATGGTATGCGTGATCGTATTAATTCCGTCCGTTAATATGTTGATCGATTTTCCCATTTCGGCAAAGATTCCCTGATGTACGCCTTCTACTCTCGTGGTAAAGTCATTCACACTCATTCTGCCAAGGACTTCTTTGCCTTCCGCCAAGCCGCCCAGGCCGTTGATGCAGGAGTTAATGCTGTTTTTTATTTCATTGAAATCACCATGGTATGTATCGGTGATAACCGGCGGTATTTCACCTTTTCCGATGCGGTTGACGTATTCTGCGGTCACGTTGATAGGTCCGACGAACGCATCGATCAGATCATTAATCCCCTTTACCAGAGATCCCCATTCCCCGTTGAAGGTTTCCGCGCTGCCTCTGATGTCCAGCTTGCCTGCCTGTGCCGCCTCAATCAGTCTGCCTGTTTCATCCAGCAATCCGGACATAACATGGACGCAATTATTTAAATTGTTTTTTATTTCGTTAAAATCTCCCGAATAGGTATCAGTAATCGCAGGCGGTATGTCTCCCTTGCTGATCCGCTCCACATATTCGGCCGTAACATTGATCGGCCCGACAAAGGCGTCGACCAATCCGTTTGTTCCCTCAATCAATTGCTTCCAGGTTCCGGAGTACAGATCCGCGTTGCCCCTGGCATCCAGGTTTCCTTCCGTTACCGCTTTAATCAGTCTTTGGATTTCGTTATCCAAGCCGCGGATGGTCTCAACTGTCTTCTTTAGAGCCGGCGTGATTTCATCAAGATCATCCTTCTGCATGATTCCCATGGACACATCCCCCTCGGAGATTTTATTCATTATAGTGATGACATCCGATTGGAGATGATCCGCAAAACCGTCCATGGTCGACGCCATTAAACCGATTTCATCTTTTGTGTTGATATGTAGTCTCTCCGTGAGATGACCCCTGCTCATCTCTTCAATCATACGCACAACTCTTTTTAATGGTTTTGTGATCAGGGATGAAATATACAGCCCGATCAATACAGACAGAATAATAACGAACAGGATTACTCCCGTCATTATCATAATTGTACGATTCGTAGCCTCGGTATTTTCTTTGGAATTGATACCGGCGTCTTCTGTCTTCATTGTTACTATCCTGTCGATAATTTCCTGCTCGGTTTTTACCGCTATGCCTAAATCCCCATTTTTGCCAAGTAAGGCATGCGCCTCTGCGTCTCTGTTTTCCCTGGCAAGCACGATCAGCTTGTCAAGGCCTTTGCCATAATCGATACTTGCTTGCGTTAAATTGTCAAATTCTGTTCTCATTCTATCTGAGAGAATCGTTTTTTCAAATGATTTGCTCAGTTGATCGATATGCTCTCTCCTTTGAATGATTTCATCAGCGATAAACTGTATTTCTTCGGGCGTTTGGGCAAGGATGATATCCCGCGTGCTCACTCGGATTTTTTGGAATTCGGCAGATAACCGCGCTATTTCTGATAAGGGTACGGTCATATGAGTATAAGCGCGGCTGTGAGAATTATCAATACCCTTTAAAGTAACGATAGCATAGAAACCCATAGCGCCCGATATTAAAGCAACCAAAATAAAGCCAAGCAGCAATTTCATTCCAACTTTTAGATTCGCATATTGTTTCATACTCTGACTCCTTTTTTCTCTTACGTAGTGTTAACTTGCGATTTTATAATTTATATGTCAAATGGCCGTTTTGATTCTTCTTACAAGTTGAATGCAAACCAAAGGTATAACGGACAGGCCTAATATCTGCAGATACTGCCGACCGGTCAGTATCGCCACTTCAAAGATTCCCTGCGCCGGCTTCCAGGCAAGCACTGCAGCCAGGAGCAGGAAACCGGTTAAGAACGCGATCCAGCTATAGCGGTTTGAAAATAATGTCTTTACGGTCAATGGTTCCCTGGTCCGGCAGTTAAACCCGTGAATCAAACGAGAAAGGCATAAAACCGCAAAGGCCATCGTTGCGGCGGCTGCCTCTGACGCTTGCATTCCGATGTAAAAAGCTGTCATCGTTACAGCTGCTATCAATAATCCCTGAAGAAAAACCTCGATTGCAAACGGTCTGGTTAACAGCGGCTCCTTAGTATCCCTGGGCTTTTCATTCATTACGGAGGCCTTTGGCGATTCAATTCCGATGGCAATCGCAGGGAAGCTGTCTGTTAACAGGTTTATAAATAGCAGGTGAACCGGGGCAAATGGCGCCGGAAGGTTGGCTATCGAGGCATAAAGCACCGCCAGGATACCCGCGGTGTTTCCGGACAGAAGAAATTTGACGGAATTCTTTATATTCCCGTAAATGCTTCTTCCGTTACTGATCGCCTTGACAATAGTGGCAAAATTATCATCAGTAAGAACCATGGAGGCTGCGTCCTTCGAAACCTCCGTACCCGTTATCCCCATTGCCACACCGATATCAGCCTGTTTTAAGGCTGGAGCGTCATTGACCCCGTCACCTGTCATCGCCACTGCATAACCAAGCTCCTGCCAGGCTCTTACGATTCTGATTTTGTGTTCCGGTGATACCCTGGCATACACAGATACTTTGGGAACCACCTCCATCAGCTCTTTATCGGTCATGGATTCGATTTTACTGCCTTCAATTGCCTCTGTTGCATCATCCAGAATTCCGATTTCCCTGGCTATTGCTGATGCGGTAATGATATGATCGCCGGTTATCATAACCGTCCGGATGCCTGCCTTGCGACAGCTGGCAACAGCGCCCGCCGATTCTGCGCGCGGAGGGTCCATCATGGCGATCAGTCCCATAAACGTTAAATTGTTCTCATCATTCAGGTCTAACTGCTCCCCGTTGAATTCCTTATATGCAAAGGCTAATATGCGCAGACCCTGCCGGCTCAGTTCTATATTGATTTGTTCCAGACCAGCCCTGTCTTCAGGCGTAATGACACGAATCCCCGTCGCATCATCAATATAATCGGATCTTCGGAGGATTACATCCAAAGCGCCCTTTGTGACCATAAGTCTTTTCTCATGGATATCGTGAAGGGTGCTCATAAGCTTCCGGTTGGAATCGAAGGGAAGCTCAGAAATTCTTCTGTAATTCTCCCGCACCCTCAGTTCATCCCATCCGTAAAGCTCGCCAAGATTCACCAGGGCAATCTCAGTAGGATCTCCAAGCTCCTGGCTTTCTGTTGTAATCGCATCATTACAGAGCATAGACATCATCAACAACCTGAAATCATGCTCCTGCCCGATATCCAGGCTATCTTCCATAAACAGCTGACTGCGTGTATAAATCCGCTTCACGGACATCTTATTCTGAGTTAATGTGCCGGTCTTATCGGAGCATATGATAGAGACACTGCCAAGTCCTTCGACAGCATGGAGCTTTCTGATAATAGCATTTTCAGCGGCCATTCTGCGGGTGCCTATAGCCAGGACTATTGTAACTATTGAGCTTAAGGCCTCAGGTATTGCCGCCACGGCCAGGGATATGGAAAACATCATGGCGTCAATGATAGGATTGTCGCGATAAAGGTTTAAAGCAAAAATCAATGCGGAGATTGTCATGATGATGACAGCCAGTTTTTTACCGAAATCGTTAAGGCTCTTCTGCAAAGGTGTTTCTTTATCCTTTGCCTGTTCCAGAAGTGACGCGATCTTTCCAATCTCCGTGTTACTGCCTACGCCGGTAACAACGGCCAATCCTCTGCCGTAAGTGATATGAGTTCCTGAAAAAATCATATTCCGTTGATCTCCGGGTGACAGATTTACGGCGTCAATGGCCGTCGTATCTTTTTCTGCGCTTACCGATTCGCCGGTCAGCGCGCTTTCGTCAACCTTGAGACTAAAGGAACTGATTATTCTTCCGTCCGCTGAAACAAAATCTCCCGCCTCAACAATCATAATATCTCCGACAACCACCTCTTCCGATGCGATAACAACCGCCTCGCCATTGCGGATAACCTTGGATTTCGGCGAAGAAAGAGCTCTCAAGGCCTGGAGCGATTCCTCAGCCTTCAAATGCTGGGCAGTACCCAGAATTGCGTTGATAATCACAACAACAGCAATGACCAGGGTGCTTTCAAGCTTTCCTAAAAATGCTGACATAGCGGCAGCCGCTAATAGTATCCAAATCAGAAAATCATTAAACTGGGACAGGAAAACCATAACCGGCGAAGGCTTTGCAGCTTCCTGCAAAGCATTTTTTCCATACTGCTTACGCATGATCTCAACTTGAATTTCGGCAAGACCATTTTCCTCAACATTCAGCTTCTGCATAATTTCCTCTGCAGGCATCCTATAAAATTCTTTCATTTAAATCCTTCTTTCATAAAGTCGTTAAGAAAATAAAAGACTCCTTCCATCTCTCTTGTCAGTTAAAAGAAAAACAGAATAGAGTCTCACAAAACAATTATTGTTTACTGTTTCCAAAACCGGGTCAGACCGAAATGACGGTTTCGGATTCCATATCTGGACAGCTACTCCCTCTACACTATCAAATTTGATAAGCAGAGATATTATATAAAACAATTTTGCAACTGTCAAGCTATTTTGCAGCTTAGATCGCGTCATTTAATTCATTTAAGTTTCATTTAATTCAAGACATTAAAACGCGATCTTAATTGACATAGGTATAATTCAGGCGTATAATTCAATCCTATGGAGGTGAAAGAAATGGAAGACAGTTGTGGCCATAGTCACATACAACAAAAGGTAAAATTACTTAACGCTATAGGGCAATTGCATTCCTTTTTTTGTCTTTAAAAGGGTTTGTTTGCCCTGAGCAGAAAGGGGCAAACAATGCTGAGAATTTATAAAACAATCGAAAACGGTCTCATAGAGGTAAACTCCCTGAAGGAGCAAAACCTTTGGATCGACGTAACCAATCCAACTGAAAAAGAATTGAAGGTACTTTGTGATCGCTTCAATTTGGACATTGACTTGTTAAAAGCACCTTTGGACGATGAGGAAAGACCTAGAATTGAAGCCTATGATGATCAGGTGCTGATTTTAATCAGTATGCCAATTTCATCTTCGGATAAATCTCCGATTATTTATAACACAATTCCGTTGGGGATTGTGGTTACAGAACAGGTTATTATTACCGTTTCGCTAAGGGAAAGTATGCTTATTGAACAGTTTATCAAAACTAAGAGTGCTCCGGTTACCCAGAAACGAACACGGTTTGTTCTTCAGTTGCTCTATAGCAATGCAAGATTATTCCTAAGTTGCCTTAAGGAGATTGATAAAAAGTCCACAGAAATCGAACAGCATCTGCATAAGTCTTCAAAAAATGAAGAACTAATCAATTTGCTGAATCTGGAAAAAAGCCTGGTTTACTTCACAACCGCATTACGTTCCAATGAAAGTGTATTTGAAAAATTGCTCAGAACATATTTAAGAAAAATCCACGATGAAGAAAGCCAAGTAACAGTCAGGATACTGAAAAAGTACGAAGAGGACGAAGACCTCCTCGAAGATGTGATTACTGAAAACAAACAGGCAATCGACATGGCTGACATTTATACGAACATTCTCGGAGGAACCATGGATGCTTTTGCATCCATCATTTCGAACAATTTAAATATTGTCATGAAATTCCTGGCGATCATAACGATTGTAATGGCGGTACCTACAATAATTACAAGCTTTTTTGGCATGAATGTGCCACTTCCTTATCAGGATTATCCATTTGCATACATTGGAGTAATTCTGTTGTGCATTGTTCTAATGATAAGCGGTGCATTGATCATAACCAAAAAGAAAATGTATTGAATTACAAAAAGCAGAGCCCGGAGCTCTGTTTTTTGATTTTCCTGACAGAGAGGTCGCTCCATATACTCTGAGATATCTCCATTTTTGGTCAACATTTTCGTCGTTTCCCTCAAAACTACTGGTGATGAATCTTGCAATTTCAGTTATACTATTGTTCATAAGAGTGCCTCCGTTATATGTTTTCGTGGTTATTAACATCATAACTATGCCATCATGGCATCTTCTTCCGATCCTATGCGATTTCTCTGAAGAAGACTTGCCCGACAGCGTGAAAAAGAATACCGAAACTATTAATAAGGAGTGGCTTTGAAAAGAAACATGTGGAGCTAAACGCGGCGGCTTTAACGCCGCAATTCCCTCACCAAATTCATGAACAATAACTAAACAGTAGTATAAGGGCAAACCCAGTGAAAACCGGGGGCGCAAAGCTACAGGGTCTAACGTGTTGAACAACACTATGACAGCCTGGCCGCCGTAATAAATCAAGGAAACGGTAAAAACCTGCCCTTCTATGTACGAAGAGGCAGGTTTTTTCATCTCTGCATTTTTTTATGACTGGCAAATTGCTTTTCGATACGCTTAGATCCTAAATCCAAGACTCAAAAGGGGTAAGCAATGGTGAGCAGGCTACAGTAAGAGACACTTCACAAAATGAACTAAGGTCTATTGAAAGCTCCCGACGCCTAAAAAGCATTGGCTGGATTTCTGCGGCCTTTTTTCGAGAGCCATTTCCATTAATCTATTATTCTCCCCACGACATCAAAGAAAATCGTGTCCAAGACACCGCAAGATGCAAACCGTATTTTGCGGTTTTTTATTTGACAAATTTCTTCATTTTTCTATTCTTATCGCCAAATAGGCGATCTCCGGTGTTTACGTCCGGCTGTCGCTCTCCTCCGCTTCTGACATTTTGACTCACTATCAAAATTTCAGAAAACGGAGGACAAGTCTATGACTCAATTCAAACATTGTTTTATTATCGAGAACGGAACCTATCGAGAAGTTTCCTACACGACCTTATATATCGGGAAAGATCGCAATCCGGAATACGCGGATCGATATTTTCTTGTTCTTCACGGCTGCTTGATGGAAGTTTCTTTTGAGGATTATCAAAGGGAATTTAAGATCAGACGGCGGTACAAGTACATTTGTGAAGAAGCCAGGCTGAATGGAGAGGTATCGTATCATGCGCTGGAGAGCGAGGATAGAAACGGTGAAGAAATCATCCGGGATCTCTATACGGATGTGGAAAACGAGGCCATCATGCACATTATGTGCGGGATGCTTCGTAAGGCGCTTAAAGAATTAACCGAGATGGAGCGGGAGCTGATAAATACCCTTTATTTTGCAGGGATATCAGAACGTGAATATGCTGCTGTTCTCGGGATTTCCCAAAGGGGGCTTAATAAGCGCCGGCACAAGGTTTTGGGCAAGCTCAAAAGATTAATAGAAAAAATATAAAATTTCTGGTTCTCAACCCCCTCGCTTTTCGGCATGAAAAGCGAGGGGGTTTTTCCTTTCTCCCTTTGCACTTTGAAAATTTCATATCCAGTGACCTGAATACGTCAGCTGACGGGCCCCAAACCGGAAAGCGACATCGGAGGATGCGCCAGGACCACCTGCGGAGCGGTAGATTGAAATGCGAAACCAACTTTTAATTGTTTTGTTCGTCTATCCATCCTGCTCCGTACAAGACGGCCAAATAAGGTGCAGAGCGCCACCCATCCGTCCGAAAAACAGCCGATGGCAAGCTGTTTCGCAATGACCCCGTCAGTTCCATATTGGTACTTCTGTCCAGTCACAGCCCCCCTTGGCAGGGGGATCACGCAATGAGGGCAGCCGCCAGAGATCCTGGCGGGGGTGAGATTCCCATGAAGCGGCTAAGCCAGCCGCTGTTCAGGCCGCTGCCCTGTGAGCCCGGTAAATCCGGGGCACTGTGTGCTTGGGGAGTAGTGTCGAATAAAGCACAGAAGAAAAAACTTAATGTCAGAAGCCATGGGGATCGTTCTGCCCGAAAAAAGCTCATGCGGCACAGCCGCAATCGCAGGAGGGTCCCCATTTTTGTGCCATTGAGCGAATAAACAAAGGAGGTGCGATGATGTACGCAGAAACCAGATCTATCCGCCGTGGTGATGTTTTTTATGCCGATTTGAATCCTGTGATAGGCTCCGAACAAGGCGGTGTCCGCCCGGTGCTCATTTTGCAAAACAATATCGGTAACCGCCACAGCCCTACCGTTATCGCCGCCGCCATTACCGGCAGGCCGAAAAAACTGCTTCCCACCCACGTATTTATCGGCTGTGGGAACGGCCTTTACAAGGGTTCCTTTGTCCTGCTGGAGCAGATCCGCACCCTCGACCGGGAGCGCCTGCTGAATTATGCCGGTAGAATTAACGACAGGAAAATGGCAGAAATCGACGAAGCACTGGCAATCAGCGTCGGGCTTGATCCGGCGCTTTATTAATCGGAAATGGAGAGAAAAGATGCTGAAGACAGCGGTACTGGAAAATCTAACTCCCAATCAGTTTTCACAGATTTTAGAGATGATGAAATTTCTTTTGGACGCCGGAAAAATCAGCAGGGAAGAAGCGGATATCAGCACACAGCGGATCGCCTCAGAATATGGGCTACAGCCAATTTATCTTTGGTAATATTGGGGATAGCATTTGAACTCTCATTGTGGTATGGTGTTGTGCTAAGAAAGGAGGCGAAAACCATGAAAACATTGGAAACAGCGGGTTTGAGCGCGCTGGGCCATCCACGGCGTGAAATCATCCGGATCAAGGCCACTGACGCGATAGGACCCGCGGAGCTGCGGGTAGCAGGGTATGCCCGCGTCAGCAGCGACTCCGACGATCAGCTCAATTCATTTTCCGCGCAAGTGCGGTATTACACCAAGCTGATCGAAAATAAAGAAGGCTGGCTATTTGTCGAGGTTTATGCAGATGAAGGTACAACTGGTGTATCCACTGAAAATCGGGATGACTTCAACCGTATGATTCTGGATTGCCGCCGGGGAAAAATTGACCGAGTCATCACCAAGTCGACCAGCCGGTTTGCCCGAAACACACTGGATACCATCCGGGTCATCCGGGAACTCAAGGAAATCGGCGTGACGGTCCTCTTTGAAAAGGAGGGCATCGACACCGCAAATGTTACCAGTGAAAACTTACTTACCCTCTACGCCCTGTTTGCACAGGAAGAATCGCTGAGCATCTCTAAAAACTGCAAAAAGGGCGTACGCATGCGAATGCGCAGCGGTACCTACGTACCATCAAATCCAGCATACGGCTATCGTCTGGTGGACAATCAGCTGGAGGTATATGAGCCGGAAGCACAAGTAGTCCGGAGAATTTTCTCGGAATACCTTGCAGGAAGAGGCATCATCGAAATCGCAAGAGGGCTCACCGCAGACGGTGTTCCTCGCAAGGACGGTAAGGCAAAGTGGCATAACCCGGCTATCTCGGTTATATTGAAAAATGAACGCTATGTCGGGGATATGCTTATGCAGAAGCAGTACAATGAAGATGCTCTGCCATACCGCGAACGAAAAAACAATGGCGAACTCCCGCAATACTATGTGAAGAACACCCATGAGCCGATCATCAGCGACATCCAGTTTGAGCTGGCAAACATCCTGCTTCGGGAACGGGCAGAAGCGCGCGGGGATATTCAGTACGGACAATATCCACTCGGCCTGAAAATTCGATGCGGAGAGTGCGGAGCAACCTACCGGCGCAGGGTCAACAATGGGAAAACTTATTGGGTATGCAGAGCTCATAACGAAGACAAAAACCTATGCGACTCAAAACGGATTGCCGAAGAAGCGGTATATAATGCGTTTATACGGCTGTACAACAAGCTAAAACAAAAATATAAGGGCATTCTTCTGCCGATACTCTCTCAGCTGGAAAAGCTGAGAGAGATGAAAGCCAGGGGGAATCCGGAACTCAGCTCTATAAACAAACAAATAGCGGAGCTCTCAGAGCAGAATCATGTGATGAACGGACTGTTGTCTAAAGGAATCCTTGATTCTGCTCTTTTTATATCCCAAAGCAATGAGCTGGCCCGCAAGCTGCACGACCTCAAGGTTGCCAAGATCCGCCTGCTGGAGGACGATGAGACGAGAGACTTAATCGATAAAACAGAGGAATTGATTGATGTTTTAGAAAGCGGCCCCGACTATATCACCGAAATGGACGCGGCACTGCTTGGCGACATGGTGGAAAGCATCGTTGCCGGCAGTAGCAACAGCGACACCATTGATTTTGTCCTGCTGGGTGGTCTGCGGCTGACAGAAAGGTTGTGATCGAATGATGAAAAATAGAGCCTTGCCCTACGGCTACATGATAGAAGGCGGCAGGATTATGAGGAATGATTCAGAAGCCGAAGTGATCCGCCGCATCTATCGAAGCTACGCCGAAGGGCTGTCCTACAAGGTTATCGCTGAAAGCCTGACTGAGGAAGGAATCCAGTATATGCCTGAGAAACCCGCATGGAACAAAAACATGGTGGCAAGGATCCTGCAAAATAAGAAATATCTCGGCATGGGGAAATATCCCCTGATCGTGGAGGCTGCCCTCAGCCAAGCGGCAAAGCTGGCGCAGAAGCCCTATACCCACACGGAGCCACAGGAAATCAAGACCATCAAACCCCTGTTGGTATGCACAGTCTGCGGGAATCCCATCCGACGCAGAGTCAAACCAGAAGGAGGAGAACGCTGGTACTGTGAAGAGAACTTTAAGCACATCAGCGTGTCAGTCACCGACGCGATCCTGCTGGAGAGCATCAGCGGCCTATGGCATCGTCTTACGGAAAATATAATGCTTGCGGATGCAGGGGACAAAGCTGATGAGAACAATCCAATCTCCCTCGAAACGATCCGGCTGAAAAATGAGATCGATCAAATGCTGAAGACTGATGAAATCAATGAGGATGAACTCAAAGCCAAAATCTTTGACATTGCCGCTCAGCGGTATGCTTCCTGTGACACGCCTCTATATCACAATCGGGAGCTGATTCAAAGACTCCAGCAGGCACCCCAGGGATTCCATATGAAAACGATTCTTGAAGTCACAGCAGAAATCAAGGTCTCGTGCTGCGAAGCGGAGGCTCTGTTACTGAAAAACGGAAAAGTCATAGAGAAGGGAGAGGACAGCCATGAGCACAGCAAATCGTGAGGTAATTATTATGCAGCCCACAATTTCTTTGAATGTGTCTGGAAATGGGAATAGACAGCTTCGGGTAGCATCCTACAGCCGCGTCTCCACAGATTTTGAAGAACAGCTCGCCAGCTTCCATGCGCAGAAAGCGTATTACACCGATCTCATCTTACGCACACCGGGGTGGACGCTCGCAGGTACATACGCAGATGAGGGAATAAGCGGGGCGTCGGCAGAGAAACGGCCCGAGTTTATGCGGATGTACCGTCACTGCAAAAAGGGTAAAATCGACCTCATCATTACCAAGTCCATCAGCCGCTTTGCAAGAAATACCCTGGACAGCGTCGGCTATGTGAGAAAGCTAAAGGCAATGGGCGTGGGGGTGATCTTCGAGAAAGAAGGCATTAACACTCTGGAGGAAAACAGTGAAGTCGTGCTGACCATCCTTGCCAGTCTTGCACAGGAAGAACTCGTCTCCCACTCCGGAAATGTCAAAATGGGAAAACGCATGGCGGTACAGGAGGGCAAGGTAGTCTTTCAATATAAAAGGATCTATGCTTACCGGAGGGGAGCCGACGATCAGCCGGAAATCATCCCTGAAGAAGCGGAAATCGTCAAGCGGATTTTTACGGGGTACGTTGCCGGCAAAAGCGTGCAGAAGATCGCTGATGAGCTCACGGCTGAAGGAGTTCCGACTCAGACGAAAAAAGGCGCATGGTCTGAGGGTTCAGTTCGGGGAATCCTGCAGAATGAGAGGTACTGTGGCGATGTGATCCTGCAAAAGACCTTCACTACCGATCCCATCAGCAAAAAAGTAAAGAAGAACAACGGCGAATTGCCCAAAGTTTACATCAAAAATAATCATGTGCCCATTATCAGTCGTGAAATTTATGAACGTGCACAGCAGGAGAAGGCACGGCGGGGAAGCAAACGGAAAATATCCAAGTACAGCGTAACCGAGCAAAGCAAGTACAGCAGCCTCCACGCACTCAGTGAAATCCTTGTATGCGGAGAATGCAAAACCCCTTACAGACGCGTGGTATGGAGAAAGCGAAGCGGCGAGAAACAAGCCGTGTGGAGATGCATCAGCCGATTGGACCATGGTCTCAAGTACTGCAAAGACTCGGTCACTTTGGATGAGGAAAGCCTCCATGCCGCAATTATGCAGGCAATCACCGCTGCCCGCAACGATCGCCAGATGCTGATTCCTGTACTGACCTCACATCTGGAACGAACCATGCGGGAAAAGGCAGGTGGAACCCTTGATGTGAAACAGATTGAAAAGCGTATTGCAGAGCTGAAAGATGCTACGATGGAGCTGATCACAGAAAGCGTCGGCAACAATACGGTAGGTGAGAATGAGGCACGGCTGAAGGCCATGTCGGATGAAATAAAAGAGCTTCACGATATGCTGGTGCAATACAGGCAGACCAGCGGCACTGATAATACGATCCAAAGTAGGATGGATGAAATCAGAGATCTGCTCCTTCAGGAACCGGAGAAAAGTGAGTATGATGACGTCCTTGTCCGCCAGATCATCGATACCATTCTGGTCATTGATGAGAATACACTCCTGATCACTTTTAAATGGGGGCTTGAGTACAGGCAGAACATCGATCTCAAGGTGCACAAGCAGAAGCGGTCGGCATAAAGGATTGGTGATAAAGACAATAAAGGGTCAGTCGAATAGGTAATTAGAGGCAGAGCCAGGCGCGGTTCTGCTTTTTATTTCGGAGAGAAAAGGGAGGAACATGGAAATTCGATGGAAATTCAAATATTTGAAAACCAGGAGTTTGGGAAAATCCGAACGATAGTGGACCCGAGCGGAAAAATTCTATTCTGCGGAGGTGATGTGGCAAAGGCACTGGGATATTCAGATGCCACCAATGCGCTGAAACAGCACTGCAAAAAAGATGGGGTGGCTTTTCACCACCTCATCGACAGCCTGGGGAGAAAGCAGCGGACAAAATTTATTACCGAGGGCAATTTGTACCGCCTTATTTTGCGGAGCAAGCTGCCGTCAGCCGAACGTTTTGAAAAATGGGTGGTTGAAATCGTTTTGCCCACCATACGCAAGTACGGTGCATACATTACGCCGCAAATACTAAATGGAATCCTCGACAATCCTGAAAGCGCCGCCATGCTGTTCCACCAGCTAAGGAAGCTTGAAGATAGGCTCGCGGAAATGCAGCCCAAGGCAGATTATTTTGACGCTTTAGTTGATACGGGCGTCCTTACGAGCATCCGGCAGACCGCCCAGGAGTTGAATCTGCCCGAAAAACTGTTTACTTATCTGCTGGTGGAAATGGACTTTGCCTACCGGACACCCAAAAAGCTCTTAATTCCCTATGCGTTCATGGTTAATTTAGGATACGTGGAACTGAAAGAATATACAAACGGCAAGCATGGCGGTGTGTATATGCTTTTTACACCTAAGGGCAGGCTGTACCTGATGAAACGGATCCAGCAGCGGCTGTCAATTAAAAATGGATATGAACAACCGGAAAGGAGCAACAATGGGTAAGCACCACGGATGCATAAAATCGAATGGAGGTGCTGCTATGAAAAAAATAACGGCGGAGGAACTTCGCACAATGAAGGATATAGAAGGCTTGGTCATTCAGGGTTGCGGAGGTGATTTGAATGAGTGGGTCGACGGCATTAACGGTCTGCTTACCGAACAGGGCATCCTGCGAAACGGATCCGGTTTTCAGAATGTTTCAGTGTTCGAGCATGACGGCCGCACCAATCTATTGTTTCCTATGGATGGAGTGGACTTGGATATGGGCAAGCTGGCGATGTGGCGTCTTGCCACCAACGGTCAATTCGGCAGCACATGGCTCAGCGATTATCTTCCTAATCAATTAGGTGTAAATATGGAGGAGAAGATGGTACAGAAGGAAAAGCCTGACTGTCCGCTGATTGGGCAGGACGGCAACATTTTTAACCTAATGGGCATTGCTTCCCGTATACTGAAAGATAACGGCCTCGGGGAGCAGGTTGCGGAAATGCGGGAACGCATCACGGCCAGCGGCAGCTATGGTGTGGCGCTTTGCATTATCGGCGAGTATGTCAACATCACATCCGCCGAAGATGCCCAAGGGCAAAGCGGCGATTATGATATGCAGCAGAGCTACTGATGACTAATGTTTTTCACCGGCAAATCTTTGCCGGGTACATATATAAAAGAAAGCGTTTATGAAGCTGTCGTTTTGACAGGAAATATGTGCAAATGGCAAAATTTATGGTATCATTATTTTACACAAAAGATAGGAGTTGATATAAAAAACCATTAAATACCGGTTAATTATCTTCCCTATTCGGATGTTTTAAAAAGATTCTTGTTTTTACGGGAGGGGAACAATGCACACGCCCTATGAGATATATAAGCAATTACATCCAAACCAGTTTTCTGACTCTGAAGTAATAAAGGCTTCGAAATTTGATAGAGATTTTTTTGACTATTATTTAAGCAATATCACCAGCCGTGGTGATGAAAAAAAGTTTGAAATATTTTGCAGACGCATTGCAGAAAAAGAAATCTGCCCCAACTTGCTTCCACAAACTGGCCCTACGGGTGGCGGAGACAGCAAAGCCGACTCTGAAACATATCCGGTTTCCGATCAATTACCCATAATGTGGTACAGTGGAATTGGTATCGAAGCTTTAAAAGACAGATGGGCATTTGCATTTAGTGCTAAACAAAAATGGAAAGCGAAACTATATTCTGATGTAGAAAAAATAGTGGAAGTGAACAATCAGAATGGTCGCGGATATACGAAGATATTCTTTATGAGTAACCAGTACATCTCGGACAGGAAGCGAGCCGAAGCGGAAGATGAGCTGAGACGAAAACATAGTATAGATATTAGAGTATTAGATCGCAGTTGGCTAATAGAAAAAGTATTTAGTAAAAATCACATTAAAATTGTTGCAGAATGCTTTGAACTATCTGACACTTTTGTTGACGACATTAAAAAGGGGCCAGGTGATTATTCAAAAGAACTTAATCTCCATGAAATCGAAGATACTCTAAGAAATTACGATTCTGCTTTGCCAAAGATATCAATGATACCTTTGGCTTTAGAAGCTGCTTATATTAGCCGTTCATTGGAATTGCCTAAAGATATTACTATTGCAAAGTTCGAGCGCGCTTTTAAAATTATTGAGGAATTCGGGTTTCCTATACATAAAACCGAATGTATATACGAATGGGCATGGACCTTGTATTGGTGGTATGAGGACTACTCCCATTTTTATATTAAGTACTGTGAATTTGAAGCATTGGCCTTGTCAGATGATAACATTTACGAGATAGAGCGGTTAGCAAATCTATGGATGAATTTGCGTTCATATAGCTTAATGGATAAGCAATATATTGATATAAAACCACATTCAACACGCTTATTAGAAGCGTTGAATAAATACATAAACGATGCATCGAAGCCCCATGCTTCGTTTGAAGCGAGGGCTATAAAACTAAATATTAGCCTACTAATTAGTGAAGATATTAATGAAGTAGACATTGATGAAATAGTCGACCAATATATTGAGTTGGTAAATGACAGTGATAATCATCTTGATTTCAGCCTATCCAAATTAGTTAAAATGGTTACAAGGATGCCATTTCTCGAAGATTGTGAACGTTTTGAGGAATTGTTTGAATTGATAACTGTCAAATTAGCTGAAAGAAAGCAAGAAGTTACAAGAGCAGATTTGTTAATAACGAGGGCGATGAAAGTTGCAGAAGATAAGCCTGTCTCTGCAATATCCTATTTGGGCAGAGCATTAATTGACTTGTACAAAGAGGAGAGCAAGCATAAACTTATCCTTTCATTATCTTGTATTGCCTCATGCTTTGAAACAATTGGCTGTTTATGGGCTGCGCGTAATTATAATCTATATGTTTTTGCCTTATGTTTTACGCAATACACAAAATATGGTGAAATACATCCGGCATTGGTCACATCATCATCTTCTATAAAAATGCTTGAATTACAGCTTGGACGGGTAGGGTATGCTTTATCAAGCCACGAATGGTCAATCATATCCAAAAACTTATACTTTACCGAAGTATCAAAGAGCAACATTGACGATAATGATGAATTGTTTGAACCAATATTGGCAATTGCAATAATGAAAACACCATATGAGAAATTAGATAGAATAGGCTTCTTGGTAGACGTTTTAAAGAGGCACGATCTTTATATTGCCGAAGTTGCCTTAAAATATATGCTTGGATATTATGACGAGGAATGGCAGAGTCATTATGACAATAGTATCCCTGAATTTGAACAAAGTATGGACCAATTGTACGATCAGCCAGCACGTGAACAAATTCTTTATTCTACATGGTACGGGATAGAAGATAATGCTATCATGCAAACTAATTTGCTGGGTTGTAAGATTGAAATTGAGTCCGACAACAAATTCGTTTGTTTAGAATTAGGTGCTACGATTCTGGCAATGTTAGAGGGCTTCTTTTCTACTGGTATACAAAAACGAATCCTTGTCCAAAAAGCTTCCATCAAGATTGAAATTCAATATTCACATGAAAAGGGATTTATCATAAGTGAAGATAATAATTGTCTGGAAAATGCGGATATTGTTATCAAATGTTCTGAATATAACAAAGACGATATTGCATCAGAACAAGTTATCTTATCTGACTTCTTACTTGAGTTATTCCCGAAGGTACTGGCGAAAATGGTGTACTTTAATACATCAAAAGAATCATTAGAGGAATTAATTAAAGAAGAGAGGGCATTCGACAGGTCTTTTACTTTTGTAAACAGTATTTTCTACCCTGCACAGGTTTTGGGTGATGACTACGGCATATCCTCTTACAGTGAAAGATTCGTTAATCAACAGTCAGCGGAGTTTCCATTAATTCGCCAACAACCAGTATGCTTTAACATTCAAACGGAACATGAGCCATCGCAATTACATGAAAATAGAAAATTGAAAATAATATATGATGCATTGCCACCGAACCTAAATTTTGAAAAAATTAAACATAAAGAAATGGCCATTGAGTCTATTATTGAAGTTCCTTTATGGGATGAAGCAAGATGGCACGGTGTAAGCTTTATGGCAGCTCAAAACAATACTGCCTCTCCCGTTTTAGGATTATTATTTAAAAATAATATCCCGGCAGAACAAATATTTATTAATTTAAGAAACAGATTTGGAAGTGTCGATGTTAACAATGAAATACAAATTGGAATTATTAAAGGAATAAACCGAGAGCACCCATGTCACTATAGGGTTATCATAACATCTAATCTTAAACACGCCGAGAGTCAAGATCAGTTTAAACTTGTTCAGTGGATGTCCAGATTGCACACCATGGAAGCAACAACATTAACTCATCTGCAGACATTCGAAGAGGCGATAAAACGAAACTCTTACTTTTATTTTTTACTATCTACTATAGAAGGCGGTCAAGCAGAACCAGTCTGGACGTCAGCAATCAAAAAGAGTATAGAAAGCGTAACTATTTGTAATGCTTGGGAAGTTGAAGAGGACAGTTATTTACTTTCTGGCGTTCTACCAACTGATACGCCTATTATTCCACCGGGTGTTGTTGATGCTCCTATCATAAAGGCTATTGAGAATAAAAGTCGTTTCTTTTCCCAAAAGATAGGCCGTAACGATCCATGCCCGTGTGGCAGTGGTAAGAAGTATAAGAAGTGCTGTCTGGATAAAGGAATATATTAATACAGGTCAAGCAAGTTTATCGATCACATTTTGTTCGTGCTGTTTATAATGTCAAATGAACAGGCCCTAACCATTGGGCATGATATTTATTATGGAGTGAAGAATGGAAAATAATGTTCATAGGTTTCTTCTAAGAGCCCATCCAACTGAAAATCATCCAAAATATTATTCGTGGAATATTGCGGATATTTGTATTTTCGTATGTGATAGCGATAAAGCAGCTGCACTTAAAAAAGCTTTAGATAAGCTGGATGAAGAAAAATGGGTAATAATTTCTGAAATACATAAGTCTACATTAATAGAGGACCAAATAAAACAGGCTGGTGGGGAAGTATTAGATGCTTACAATCTTGCAAAGCGAGGCCAAGTAGTGCTAATGGTGTTTACCGACAACTGGATCGGATTTAAGAATTCTCCACCAGTACTTGTTCCAAGGATAACTGAAAAATTCATGGATGGAGTAATTCAAGAAGCCGGAGGAAACCGATTAGAATATGATCTTATCGAAGGAAATAAGGCAAGAAATGCAGATTATATTTTAGGTGACTATATTTTTGAGCTAAAGATATTAGAAGAAGAAAGATTATTTAAAGAATCTACAAGAGATAAAGTAGCTGATTTTTTTTATGATTCGTCTTTACATCACATTGAGATATCACCAAAGAACTTATCTCAAAAAGAACTGAATTATTATTTGAATTTATTTAGAAATCCTATTCAAAATGCAGTAAAATCTGCATCTAAGCAAATTAAATCCACCAAAGATATTCTTAAAAAGGATCATTTAAAAGGAGGATTAATATTTGTTAATAACGGAACTACAAGTATAACACCGGAGATATTCGAGGAAAGTATTATAAGATCTATAACAAACGATACCTCGCAAATTGATCTGTATATTTCTATATGTAATTGGCTGACTACAGATGGATTTAATTCACATTATTTATATGCTATTAATCCAAAGACAAAAAATGAGACTCAAAAGTTAATTGCGGAAGCGTTCGATCATAAAATGAGTATTTTTATGAATGAATGGGGAAGGGGCGGATTTTCACAGGATATTGAGATGTTGGAACCCTTGAAAAATATATCATTTAAAAAGTATGGAGTCGTATTTACTAAATATGGAACTTATGAAGATTAGAGAAGTATAGGAGGAAATTTGAATGGAAAATACGTTTAGTTTAGACGGGTATTCTTTTATTGAGATTAAGTCAAATAATCGTCACAGACCTTTCAAAGTAAGATGTATAGAAACCACGGAAGAAAAAGACAGTGCAATTAGTTATGGAGACGCAGCAGGGCTGTTGATAAATCAGTATAATTTTGCTCAGAGCATTATTGACAGTAATAATAAGGATGAGAGTTATGTTAAAAAAGTTTTTACGGACGTTCTTCTCGGTAGAAAGAAGTCTGAATGCGATAATTTGGTAAAGGGTGAGATTATTGAGAAAGAAAGAATAAGCGGAGAAATTGTTTCAATTCAATCTCAAGAAAGATTTGCTGAGTATAAGGAATATGTAACAGAGAATTTCATAATTACGGTTCTTTTTGAGAATGGTTTGCAGAGAAAATCTACAAATGTTTTGATCAGAAAGACATGAAAATGTTTGATATGATGGAATATTTGTCAGCATTCCAGAAGGAAGGTGCATCTGGTGCTGAAAAGTATCGTATGAATAATGGCCCTAAAAGCATTTTTAAATTTATTCCATTTTACGACAGAGGGAATCCAGAAGTGAATAGGAGGAATTTAGAAACTCTAAAAGAAAGAAAAATATGGGCTTCAAAATATTATTCCCTAAATGATCCATATGAATTTAACGGGATGTACTTAGATGAAAAGAAAATAGTTGATTCAGGAAATAATGTTGAAATATTTTATGAATATAAGAAATATATCAATGATAGTTTTCTTGTTACAAGCTTTTGCGCTGAAGGTGAACTTCATCCGCTAAACAATATGCCAATGTGGGCTTATTATGGGAATAATCATCATGGGATATGTGTTGAATATGAAGTAAAAAATCCAATATGCTTGTACCCGGTCTCGTATGCAAAAGAAAGAGGATCTATGACATCTGTTTTAGGCAATTTTGTTACTTTGGCATTAGATGCACAGGCTGGTAGAATATCCCCACAAAACCCCGATTTACTTAAATATCAATTTCTAATGCTTAATCTGATGTGTGTAAAGCATCAATCATGGAAACATGAGTATGAGTTTAGAATTTTATATCCAGTTGTACATCTAAAGGAGACGGGAAAACGGTTACGGGATAAAGAAATGGGTTTAAAGATGAGGGCGATATATATTGGTAAAGATTGTAGTATCCGTAACAAAAAGGGATTGAAGGATATAGCTGCTTGGCTTAAAATTGAGATATATCAGATGAGTGTTAATGAGCAAGGATCATTTTATGACATGAGTTTTGATAAGTTAACATGAGGAGTAGTGGATGACTCCCAATTTAATTTAATAATCAATTGCTTATTATGTTTAATATTCGGAGTGATAGTTCGACTCCCCTAGATTTTCGGCCCGGAGTTCAAATCTCGTGCACTTGACAAAAAATCCGGAGTCCTTTGAAAATCAAGGGACTCCGGATTTTTTTCTTGTATGGAGCAAGAGGACGAGAACCTGAAAAGGCAGACTGCGTAAGAAAAGGCTCCAGTGGAGCGTTTTCCGCAGTCTGGTCCGAGCCGGCTGACCGGGTCGGCGAAGGGCGGCAGATGCGAGCGAAGCGAGCAGATGCGAAGTCCTCTTGCCTGCACAAAATCCCAGAATTAAGTAAAGCTGGATTCTGGGATTTTTCTATGTGTGGCCAACAGGACAGCGAAACGGACATCTTGATCGTACGAGCAAGCGAGGCTTGCGTTGCCTGCAGCAAAGTATGGCAATCCTTGTGGTCATTTCTCATCCAATGCCTTCGTTATCAAAGATGAAGCGATACGGAGCGCCTTAATCCTCCGTATTAGCAGCGTATGCTGAGAAGTATGTCATTACTCCCCAAGAATTTTAACCAGTACGCGCTTATCGCGCATGCCATCGAATTCTCCGTAGAATATCTGCTCCCACGTTCCGAAGTCGAGCTTGCCGTTTGTGACAGCGACGACGACTTCGCGCCCCATTACAGAACGCTTCAGGTGCGCGTCAGCGTTATCCTCATAGCCATTATGATCGTATTGGTCATATGGCTTTTCCGGCGCCAGTTTTTCAAGCCAACGCTCGAAGTCGCGGTGCAGGCCGCTCTCATTATCGTTGATAAAAACACTTGCAGTGATGTTCATCGCGTTGACGAGGCAAAGGCCTTCGCAGATTCCGCTCTCGGAAAGCGCTGCTTCGACCTGAGGTGTTATGTTGATGTAAGCGCGGCGGGTTTTTGTTTTAATATGCAATTCTTTTCGATAAGATTTCATTCGTGTAACCCCTCTCTATTGTCATATATTAAGCGTGAAATGTATGTGCTCAACTGAAAGTATACATCTGTTTCATCTAATTCACCATTAAAATTTTATATCGTTATATCTTGATTTCGAAGTATGTCATATCCTAATTTCGAAATATTCCTTGCTAAATTGGAATTAATATACTATACTTGAATGACTGATAGAAGTCTATCAACCATGTTTATTTCAAGCAATAAAGTGGATTTCATGATCCACTTTTTACTTTTATATTCATTAACCAGGAGGTGTTTGTGATTAGCAACAATAAAAATGAAATTCTAATTAACGACAGGATAAATGCCAAAGAAGTCAGGCTCATTGATTCAGACGGTACTATGCTTGGGATCGTATCTACTTCGGAGGCGCTGGAACTGGCATTCAAAAAGGATCTGGACTTGATGCAGATTTCTCCGAATTCCGTTCCGCCCGTATGTAAAATAGCTGACTATAATAAAACTGTGTACGAAAAGACTAAAAAAGAGAAAGAAGCTAAGAAAAGCCAAAAGAATGTTTCGCTTAAGGAAATAAGACTTTCTGCAAAAATAGAAGAGCACGATTTGAATGTCAAAAGCAGAAACGCTCATAAGTTCTTATCAGAAGGGAATAAAGTCAAGGCAAGTATCCGTTTTAAGGGCAGGCAGCAAAAATATACAGAGGACGGCTTTGAAGTGTTTACAAGGTTTGCTGAATCCATCAAGGAAGTCGGTGTCGTTGAAAAAGCCCCTTCGCTTGAAGGAAGAACCATGACCATGGTTCTGATTCCCAAAACCCAGAAGGATTCTTAATAGGTAATCTGACATGACAAATGTAGAGCGCTTTAACGGTCAAGGAAAAGCGGAGGAAATTCTCAATGCAATATCTCATTGCATTGGGGCCTTGCTGGCGATAGCCGGAACGTCTGTTTTAATTGTCCAATCCGTCAGAAGCTCGGAAACGATTCATATCGTCAGTGCCTCTATTTATGGGTTCAGCCTGATTTTTTTATATACAATGTCAACACTCTATCATTCCTTTAATCGGTATCATTTAAAAAGGATATTTCAGAAGTTTGATCATTGTTCTATTTTCATTTTGATCGTTGGAAGTTATGCTCCCATATGCCTTTCTCTGCTTGGCGGAAAGCTTGGATGGACAATTCTCTCCGTCAATATCTTTTTTGCGGTTTTAGGGATTGTTGCAAACGCCGTGAATGTGATTCGCTGGAGCAGACTTTCACTTATTCTTTATTTACTGATGGGATGGTCGATCTTATTCGCATTAAAACCATTGCTTCAGTTAATCTCTGGTTGCGGATTTCTCCTTTTACTGATCGGAGGCCTTTTTTATTCAATCGGTGTTATATTCTATAGGGCAAACAAGCCCCGCTATATGCATGGTATATGGCATTTGTTTGTGTTATGCGGGAGCATTTCTCACTATTTCTTTATCCTGTTTTACGTTATCATTTAAAAAACCTGGACTCCCTTAGGGCTCCGAAAGGAGCTGCCTCCCGCAGTTTATTCACGGAATTTTGAGGCGGCGTTCATTTTATAGGCTTCAGTCACCCCCGATTCTGCAAATCAGCAGTCATAAAACCAGCTGCTGCGGCATATTGCATAATCGGGGGTGATGTTTAGATGTACAGGGATGAGAACGTTGAAGAGGTACATAACAACGCAGGTAAGAATAAAACAGGGTCCGTTATTGTGGGACTAGTCATCCTGGTACTGTTTGCCGTGATGATCATTGTCCCTGTAATGGGGATCCATCTGAAGAACGAAGTGAGCAGAACCGGTTCCGAAAGGGCTTATATCGGTGAACTGCAGGCGGTACTGAAGCTCCACGAGGTATATGATGCAGAGATTGCATTGACGGAAGATATGGATTGTGATCCGAATATCCGTTATTATAATGTAGCCATCAGAAGTGCGGAGTTTGAAGGTCTCAGCAGTGAGGAAAAATATAAAACCATTTTGGAGCTTTGCAATGTGAAACTCAAGCCTGCAGAAGAAGAGGTATTTGTTGTCATAACCAGGCCGTTTCTGCTCACGAGTGAAGCCAATTACCGGATCAGCAAATCGGCGGACGAGGCGAAACTGCTTGTTGTGAAGAATCCCCCGGCAGCGGATCGTTAGGATCCGAGCCGCTTCCTGACGAAGCAAACCTCTTCCGGACGAAGGCAATGATCTATTGTAATGACCTTGAAAATGAAATAGAATAGAATCAAGAAATCCAATGCGGAGGTGCAACCATGTCTGTTTTAATCAAAAATGGGACAATCGTTACAGCTGAAAACGAATTCAAGGCGGATATCCTGATCAAGGGCGAGTCGATTCATGCAATCGGAGAAAACCTGGAAACGGAGGCGGATGAAATCGTTGATGCGAAAGGGAAATATGTCTTGCCGGGCGGTGTTGATCAGCACGTCCATTTTTCATTCACCTACAAGGGAAGCAAGGTAAGAGGCTTTGAAACTTCGAACGCGGCAGCCGTCGGGGGGACGACAACGCTGGTTGAGTTTGTTAATCAGGTTCAGGGAAAAGGGCTGGTGGAATCCATTGATGAGTACCGGAAAACGGATGCGGACGGCATCGCTATGGTGGATTACTCCTTCCACAGCATCATGACCGATCCAAGACCGGAAGTCATCGAGGAGATCCCGAAGCTTGCTGAAGCGGGATACCCTACAATGAAGCTGTTCATGGCTTACAAAGGAATGTTCTTCCACGCCGATGACGATGCAATCCTGAAGGCTCTTTTTAAAGGAAAAGAGGCAGGAATTACGGTGATGGTTCACGCGGAAAATGCTGAAATGATTGACGTGCTCGCAAAGAAATTGATCGCAGAGGGCAAGACTGCTCCCTATTACCATGCGGTTTCCAGACCGCCCGTTGTGGAGGCTGAAGCGACGAGACGCGCAATCTACCTGGCCGAACTTGCGGATGCCCCGCTTTATGTGGTACATGTTTCCGCAAAAGAGGCTCTGGAGGAGATTAAGCAGGCCTATAGCAGAGGGCAGTCGGTGTATGGAGAAACCTGTTCTCATTATCTGGTCCTGGATAGGGAGGACCTGGCAAGGCCGGGTTTTGAAGGCGCCAAATACGTCTGTTCACCCGCTTTGAGAACCAAAGAGCACCGGGATGCTCTGTGGGAAGCAGTTGATAAAAAGTGGCTGAATGCGATCAGCTCCGATCACTGCGGATTTGATTACAAACACCAAAAACATATGGGATTTGGAGAAGGCAATTCCTTTGCCGACATTCCCAACGGCGCTCCCAGTCTGCAAAATCGTCTGAACATACTCTGGACTTACGGCGTATGCGAGGGAAAGATTTCAAGAAGCAGGCTCGTAGACCTCTTTGCAACCATGCCGGCAAAAATCAACGGGCTGGAAAAGAAAGGAAGTATTGAAATCGGCTTTGATGCCGATGTCGTAATCTTCGATCCGGGCTATGAAGGAACCATCAGTGTCGCCAACAATCTAGAGGATGTGGACTACTGTCCTTTTGAGGGATTCTCACAGAAAGGCAGGGCCGAGACCGTATTCCTCCGCGGCCGGAAGATCGTTCAGGACGGGAAGTACATCGGGGAAAAAGGTCAGGGCAGATTCATTCCGGGAAAACCCTTTGGTCATGCGTACAGCGGAAGAGCAAAAAGTGTCGAATAGACGAAAACACTTGATGCTGGGGGAGTGTAAACCATGAAAATATCGGGAGAACGGCTTCTTTCGGACCTGAATATACTGAAACGCTGCACGGATACACCGGGTGCCGGGGTAACGAGGTTTTCCTATGGGGACAGCGATGGAAAAGCCAGGAAATATTTAAAGGAAACGGCGGAGTCTTTCGGCTTCTCCGTCAGAACTGATCCTGTCGGGAACATGTATATCGGACATGCCGGGATGCAGCAAAAGAAAGAAAAGATATGTGTCGGGTCCCATATCGACACGGTTCGGAACGGAGGATGGCTTGACGGGATCTACGGGGTAGCCGGCGGTCTTGAAGTACTTCGTACCCTTGCTGAAAGCAGCAGTGAGCGGTCATGGGAAGTCGAGCTGGTTATTTTTGCAGAAGAGGAAGGATCAAATTTCGGTTCGACCATGACCGGAAGCAAGTTCATTACCGGAATCTACAAAGAGAACGATCTGGATCGGCTGAAAAACGATGCAGGTATTTCATTAAGAGAAATACTGTCAAAATCCGGATATCCGCATTATACGGAAGACGATGTGATCTGGGAATTTTCTCGTATAAAAGCGATGCTGGAACTCCATATCGAGCAGGGACCAGTCCTGGAGCAGTCAGGGAATTCCATCGGGATCGTCGACGGGATTTTTGGCATGACTGCAATCGAAACGGTGATCACTGGAATCGGCAATCACGCCGGGGCAACGCCGATGAAGTACAGAAGAGATGCCATGGCTGCCGCTGCCTTGTGTATTACGGAGACGGAGCGCATCGCAAAGGAGGATCCGGAAGGTCTTCTGGTTGCAACAGTCGGTAAGATAGCCGTCTCTCCAAACTGCTCCAACGTGATCCCGGAAAAAGTTACATTTTCGTTAGAGGTCAGAGAAAAGCGGGAGGAGAGAATCAGGGAGGCTGTGAAGAAAATCAAGGAATCGTTTTCTGCTATTGCTGAACAAAGGGGCGTAACCTGTGAGACCCGGAAAATCAGCGAATCCAAGCCTTTCCATATGGATGACGGGCTGATCAGGCTGATGGATCAATTGGCGGCAGACTCCGGAATCAGCCGCCGGATCATGGACAGCGGTGCTGTCCACGATGCCTGCATGATTGCACCCCACGTTCCTTCTGCCATGATTTTTGTCCCAAGCATCGGCGGCAGAAGCCACGTGCCTCACGAAGACACGGATACGAAGGATCTTATCAGAGGGGTTCAGCTGCTTCTGGATACGGTGCTGAATATTTAAGATTCCCGTAAACCATAATAAGTGAGATGCTCATTGGGAGCAGACTCCGAAGACAGAGGTATAAGGGGAAAAGGGATATGAAGATTGTTTTTCTGACACTGGGCAGCAGGGGCGATGTACAGCCTTATGTTGCTCTGGCCGAGGAGCTGATAAAGAACGGCCATGATGCACTGGTATGCACGGGAGCCAGTTTCCGGCAATTTGTACTGGAACACGGAGTCGGATTTTACGAGGCCTCGGCTGATTTGATGGCGATTTTAGAGAGCGGGGAAGGAAAGGAAATCTTCGGCGGCGGACGGTCGCACTTCTTGAAAATGCTGAAATTTTCAAAGGAAGTGATTGCACCTTCTTTCAGAAAAAGTATGGATGATTTTCTGGCGGCTTCGGTAGGCTCAGATATGATCATATATCACCCGAAAGCCCTCGGCGCTGCAGATATTGCAGAGGCTCTCCGAATACCGTGCATTTGTCTGCCTCCGGTACCCGTCGTATATCCGATCAGTGAATTTCCAAACCTTGCCGTAACTGCAGACAAAAACTTCGGCAGATTCTTAAATAAACTGACTTACAAAGCGACAGGCCTTGCAGAAACCAGCTACATGAAAGAGATCAACGACTTCAGAACAAAGTCGCTCCGTCTGTCCGGCAGGAAAGCAGGAGAAAGGTTATTAAAAATAGACGGAAAGGATATTCCGATCCTTTATCCCATCAGCCCGTATCTCTTCCGCGAAGTTCAGGGCTGGAAAGATCGTGTTTTTCTCAGCGGTTTTTTCTTTATGGATATGGGGGATACCAAACTCGATCAAGAGTTGGAACGGTTTTTGGCGCTGGGAGAAAAGCCGGTTGTCGTATCGTTCAGCAGTATGCCGCTGAAAGAACCGGGATCGTTTCAGCGGAAGCTCATGCAGGCTTTCACAGAAACGGGAAACAGAGCCGTTATCTTAACCGGAACGAGCGGTATGGCCTTTCAGAATGATGAGAAGCTTTTTGCCCTTGAAAAAGCGCCCCACAGGCTGCTCTTCAGCCGGGCGAAAGGAATCATACACCACGGAGGTGCAGGCACCATGTCGGAGGCATTGCTTAGCGGAGTGCCCCAGCTTATCATTCCTTTTTCTGTGGATCAGCCCTTTTGGGCAAACCGACTGTATCGAAAGGGATATGCCCTTCGCCCGCTGAAAGAAAAGAATCTCGCAGTCCGGGATTTGATTAAAGCGCTTCATGATATGGAGAATAAGACCTGCGTTAAGAATGCTATAAAGATCAGAGAAATCGTAAAATCTGAAAACGGACTCGCCAATGCTGCCTGTTATACGGAGCTGATTTATGGAGCAAGACGGCAGGTCTGTCGGGATCAAAGCTTGAAATAAAAAGCCGAAAGCCGGCGTCTTGTGACACCGGCTTGCATTGTGCATGCGACCCGTTTCAAGGTTACAACTCTTTATTTTTCATTTTTTCCAGCTTGGATGATTCGGTCAAATGTGTTCTCAAAATTTGTACAGCCTTTGATCACACTTCTCATAACGTCTCTGCCCTGGTCAGATGTCGGAATTCCGTTTTCCGTCATGACTTCGTTGACTTTGCCGATATCGTTACCCAGTTTCGTTTCCAGCAAAATAACAGCACCTTTCTGAATATTTTTTAACGTGATGAACTCGGAAGAGTTCGGTTTTGGATGATCATACCATACACTGGGACTTCATTGTCTGATATTTACATATAAATTATAGCACATTGTTAATAAAACAACAAGCAGCAACGCGTCGTATCTGCATTACGGCCGGGACGGCATGTTTCCTATAAGAAAAAACGCAGTTTCTATTGTATTTACACCTGTCTTTACAGTATAATGAAGTCAGAAAATTATTAGTGGTTAATCAGTCATAAGAAAAAAAAGACATGGAGGGGAAATAGAATGAAAGAAGCCGTCATTGTTGTCGACATGTTAAACGATTTTATCTACGGAAAACTTGCCTGTGAAAGGGCACTCGATATCATACCGAATCTGAAGAAGCTGATTGATGCTGCCAGAAAAAGCGGCCGGCCGGTTATTTTTGCCAACGACGCCCACCTGCCGAGCGACCCGGAGATGGGGCTGTGGGGAGAACATGCCATGAAGGGGACAAAGGAAGCTGAGGTAATTCCGGAGCTCGAACCGGCTCGCCAGGATTATGTTCTGGAAAAGAGAAATTACAGCTCCTTCTTTGAGACGGGCCTGGAGCTGCTGCTTCATACCCTGAATATCGACACCGTGGTTATAACCGGGCTCCATACCCACATGTGCTGCCGACATACGGCGGCGGATGCCTTTATGAGAGGATTTCGCGTGATTGCTGCTGAGGATTGTCTCAACGCCTTTACAGAGGAGGATCACAGGAGCGGAATCGAATATATGAGGAGCGTATATGATGCGAGTATAACTACCGGGGATGCTTTGGCCAGGGAGTGGGATTCCGGTTCAAATTCTGAGGAGCTTTGATGATCTGAGCTGACAGAATACAACGTCTATAGAAATGTAGACGTTGTTTTTTAATTGACAATCCGGGTATGCCATCATATAATGACCATGCGGTCATTATATCATAAGACGAATTAGCGGCCATTCTTTAATAGGTGTTCTATATTTAGAGTTGAAGAAAGAAGTGATTAGAGATGAGTGAAATGGGGATGGATACGCAAAGGTTTTTAAAGTACTGTAAAAGCCAGAGAAGGCTTTCGCCGGATACAGTA
>JAVBVR010000008.1:0-33638 GCA_036677845.1 Anaerovoracaceae bacterium
CCGGAAATGGTACTGGTCAACGTAGCCAAGGGAATCGAGCAGAAAAGTCTGAAACGGCTTTCGGAAATCGCACTTGAAAAAATTCCAAATGCAAGATATGTGGTTCTTTCGGGCCCTTCCCATGCGGAAGAGGTAGGACGCGGAATGCCGACGACTCTTGTCTCGGCTTCGGAGGAAATGGACGTGGCTGAGTACATTCAGGATGTATTTATGTCGGACCGTCTTAGAATCTATACCAATTCTGATGTGACCGGGGTTGAACTCGGCGGCGCGCTGAAGAATATCATCGCTCTGGGCGCCGGAATCTCGGATGGAATGGGTTATGGCGACAATGCGAAAGCGGCATTGATGACAAGGGGTATCACCGAAATCGCCAGACTTGGGGTTACTCTGGGTGCCAACCTGAGCACCTTCTCCGGCTTAACTGGAATCGGCGATCTGATTGTAACATGCACCAGTATGCACAGCCGCAACAGGCGCTGCGGAATTCTCATCGGAGAAGGCGTGAAGCCCTCGGAGGCAATCAAAGAGATCGGCATGGTAGTGGAAGGAATGTATACCGCAGAAGCCGCTTACGAGCTTGCCCGCAAGGCCGGGGTGGAGATGCCGATCACAGAGCAGATCTATCATGTGATCAACGAGACAACAGATGCCAGAGAAGCGGTTATGAGCCTGATGACCAGGCAGCGGAAACATGAAACGGAAGAACTTTTTAAGTAGATACAAATTGCCATCGGACTATAAGCCGATGGCAATTTCAGTTCAGGTGCAATCCGCGGGCGCACATTCTAACTGGAAAGTCCTAATACCTCACCCAGTCATTTTTCATATTTTGATTTTTTAGGATACAATTCTGATAGAATTGATTCAATGCCACAGCTTATGGCCGTATCCGCAATGGAGAAGCAATCTCTCGGCTCGATTACATCCCACACATCTTTTGGATCTGAAAAGTCTCTTATTTTACAGTCTCTGGTCTTGATCCCGTCGATACTGAGCATATTGCAATAGATTGATCTGGTTTGAAGCCCAAGAGGAAGTTTTTTGCTCAAGCTCCACTCCTTCTCCAGAGACAAAAAATTTTGTTTATTGAATACAATAGGCAAATGAAGTTCAAAATTTTTCACAGACTTCTCTTGAAAAATCAGATAATAGTAGGTGAATACCAAACTGTTACCATATTTCTTTTTTTCTTCTTCCGGTTTCAGCATTCTCTTGTAATAATATGGGTATGTACTGAGATCGACATCCTTCAGCAAGAAAAAATCATCATTCATAAAAACAAAATTATCGCTGACATCATGGGATCTGAGAGTATGAAGAATTTTTTCATTCGTATTGATCACACCGTATGAATAGGAATCCTCACAGGGCGTATGAACAATCTCATCTGAGAGGAAATCCGGACAATCACCGGTGATAAAAACTCTCCCAAGAGATTTTCCATGCTTTTCAAGGCTTCTGAGACTGTACTTCAGTTCATTGTTGTTCCATTTCGATCCCTTTCCAATCGGATAGATAATATCCACTATGTTTTCCATTTTTCCCTCCAGTTTTAGATAATGATTCAATACCAATAGCCAGATAAGAGCAGGATAATTAATGAGTGTAGCCGCATCAAAAGCCCCAATGGAGCGTATCCGTTGGGGCTTTTTTTAGTTACTCAGAAGCTTTCCGGGCTATTTCTTACTTTTGTCTTTTCTTTTAAATACCAAGCCAGTTCCTGCAAGGAGTGATCCAAGCCCGTATAACAGCATCGAATCGAGTCCCCCGGTCTGTGGAAGTGGTCCTGCCGGAATTGCTTCATCAAGGATTACCGGTCCTTCCGGGATCAATTCCTCTTCTATGATGGTATCTGTGACAGTATCTGTTACAGTCGTTCTGGTGGTACGCCGGGTAGTTGTGTCAGTATCTGCGTCATCATCGCTGTCGGAATCCGAATCGGAATCACTGTCGCTGTCGGAATCGGAATCGGAATCACTGTCGCTGTCGGAATCGGAATCGGAATCACTGTCGCTGTCGGAATCCGAATCGGAATCACTGTCGCTGTCGGAATCCGAATCGGAATCACTGTCGCTGTCGGAATCCGAATCGGAATCACTGTCGCTGTCGGAATCGGAATCGGAATCACTGTCGGAATCCGAATCACTATCGCTGTCGGAATCGGAATCACTGTCGCTGTCGGAATCGGAATCACTGTCGCTGTCGGAATCGGAATCATCATCATCATCAAAGTATCCTAATTTAATGTGGCTGAGATCGCCGGTAAATGTAATTGTATCATTGGTTTTTGAAATGGTAAAAGCTAAATCTTCATACTGGGGGTCTGTCAAGCCCAGAACCTCTGCCACGTTAAAATTTCTAGAGGTGAAATAGTATATATTATCCGTATTTTTTAAGGATGGATCAAGCCCCTCAATCAAACCAGAAACATCTTCTTCCTCGACTCCTGAACCCAGCCATACGAATGCCGATTGTGCCTGCTTAAAGACAACTACGTTTGCTTCCATTAAATCATAAGTTCCAGGAGCAGGGTTATCATGCTCATCGATAAACACGATTCCAGTGGATAAAACTTTTACAGTTTTGCTGCCTGACCATATTGAATTCAGATCAGCTTTTAATGGATCTCCATATCCGGCATAAACGGGTGTCATTCTTGTTGTAAGTGTTAAAACTAAAGCTGCAACCATAATGCTGATTTTTGCTCTTTTTAGTATTTTTTCTCTTAACATGTCACTCACTCCTTTTTAAGTATTCGTATAAATAAATATTCATTAATGTTCATATAGATTCTTTAGTATAAATTTACCAAGGCGCGGTCACAAATCAGTCATACGATTTTTTTTCTATTAGTTTTTTTTTAAAAGTTGGTATAAAATGCAATAGACAGACAAAATTTTTTACGTTAATTTATCATTACAACAAGGGAGTTGAAAAAACATGCACAGATCGAGCGCAAGACCCCCATACAGCAAAGCGAAGGTAAACCCGAAGGAGTCTGCTTTGCAGCAGCTTCGTTTTGAAAAAAAATGTCGTGAACTTGAGAATATGGTTCTTTCGGATCATGAGGACTCTGCTCAGATTAATGCAGAAAGTCCGGAGGCTGAGGAGAACAAAGACTGGATGGTATTCCTATCAGCTAGTAATAGTCTGACAAGAGCAGTTGTTTTCAAGGGATCAGGGCCATCACTCAAACTTGCATGGGATAAAGCAGTAAATAATACACTTAAATTTATAAAACATAATGCAAAATACAATCCGATCTGGATCAAAGCCGACATTATAACTGAAGTAAAAGAAGTTAGCTATCGTGAGCTCTGTCGCGAAATCGGGGAAACGAGAGATTATTTTTACCGTAAGGGTATTTCCTTTGACTTCGAGTTTAAAACTGCTTTACTGGAATCAGAGCTGAACACAAGACTGATATATGACTATAAGGAAAGCGAAATATCGTTAGTTTACTTGAATGAGTATCTGACAGAGAAAGGCATCGCTGAAATGAGAGAAATACCTGATCAGTTATTTACTTTCATGTGCAAGGGATATTTCTTCGATGGTAACTGTTATAGGCTTTATGATTCGGGATACGATTACGGCAGACGTGTCGAAGACCTGATAGATAAACCACTGATCAAGGATATACTGATGAAGTCAGGTGAGTTTCTTGCGAAGCAGATGAATCAGAAAGGGGAATTCATTTACGGTTTTTATCCGTCTTTTGACATGAAAATTGGTGGTTATAACATACTCCGCCATGCAAGCTCTCTGTGGGGCCTGGTATTATGCTATCAAATCATCGGAGGAGAGGAAATCAAAGAAAAAATTCAGCAAGGTGTAAATTATCTTCTGGGCAATATAGTTTACTACAGCGACGATGCAGCATTTCTCGTTGATAAAACTTTGAATGAAATCAAGCTGGGCGGCAATGGTCTAGCAATCATAATGCTAACGGAATATATGGAAACCTTCCACACAGATGTTTTCCGCAAAACTATCGAAGCGCTTGGCAATGGCATTTTAATGCTCCAGAATAAGGAAACCGGGGAATATTTCCATGTTCTGAAAGCGAATGATTTTTCCCTAAAAGCAAGAGAGCGCACTGTTTATTATGATGGAGAAGCAGTTTTTGCTCTAATGAGGCTTTACAGACACTTCGATGATGAAAAATGGCTGGATGCGGCGAAGCTGTCTTTCGGGTACTTTATAAAGAATAATTATTACAAATATGCCGATCATTGGCTTAGTTACGCTGTTAACGAATATCTCAAGAACAAGTGGGATGACGGAATCTTCAAACTCGGTATCGATAATCTTACACAGAACCTCGACAGGATCTATCGGAGAGACACAACCTACCATACCTTCCTTGAGTTGCTGATGTCTGCGTTTGAAATGGTCACCTATGCTCAGAATAATAAACCGGAGGCTGTCGATAAAGTGGAGGACTTAAACATGAAGGAATTTGTAAAAGTGATTTTTCACAGAGCAAAGCACCAGCTGAATGGGTTTACGTATCCGGAAATGGCAATGTATTTCAAGTCCCCTATAAAATCTGTAAACACATTCTGTGTCAGGCACGATGCGTTTCGAATCAGAATTGACGATGTGCAGCATAATATCGATGGTTACTACTATCTCTACCGGTATTATAATGAGTTGATCAAATATACGATTTAAAGACTGTAATCACCAAAATAAAAAATGGTCCTAAGACCATTTTTTAGTAAACTCTCGTAACCGGGAATCCCGCATCCTCGAGGAACTCGAGTATCTGCTTGATATGTGCATGCCCGTTGGTTTCAACAGTCACTTCGAGCACAACCTTGTTGGAATACCGGTCGATGGCTTTGAACTGGTTATGGACCAGCTCGATGACATTGGCTCCGTGCTCTGCCAGGATCTGTGCCACTTTCACCAGCTGGCCCGGTTTATCCGGCAGTTCAACGGAGAAGCACATGATTCTTCCCCGGCTGATGAGTCCCTGGTTGATAATGGAAGAGATGGTGACCACATCGATATTGCCGCCGCTGACCAGACAGGCGATATTCATACCGGGCTTTGCCCGTTTTTTGATTCCAGCCAGAGGCACCACTCCGGCGGTTTCGGCAATCATTTTATGTTTTTCCAGAAGCAGCAGAACCGCTTCCATGATGTCCTTTTCCGAAACGGTGATGATTTCGTCGACGTACTGTCGTGCAAGAGAAAAGGTCAGATTTCCCGGCTGTTTTACCGCAACGCCTTCCGCACTGGTTTTCACGGAAGCGAGTCTTGTTACCTGGCCTTCGTCAATGGATATTTTCATTGACATAGCCCCGACCGGAACGACACCGATCACCTTGACTTCAGGTCTGATCGATTTTACTGCCAGCGCGATGCCGCTGATCAAGCCGCCGCCGCCAATGGGGACAAGGATTTCGTCCACATTGTCAAGCTCGTCCAGAATTTCCAGTCCGATGGTCCCCTGACCACAGATCACATCGTAATCGTCAAAAGCATGAACAAAGGTATAACCGTTCTCGTTTGCCAGCTCCAGCGCCTTGCTGCTGGATTCGTCATATACGTCACCATGAATTACTACCTCGGAACCGTATTGCTTGGTGGCGTCTATTTTTAAAAGTGGCGTTACATTGGGCATGACGATGGTTGATTTCACACCGCGCCGCTGCGCTGAGAATGCCACACCCTGGGCATGATTACCAGCCGATGCACAGATAATACCGTTTCGGCATTCCTCATCGGTTAGATTTGCAATTTTATTGTAAGCGCCTCTAATTTTAAAAGAACCTGTGGTCTGGAAATTTTCTGGCTTGATATACACATTGCATTTGTTTTCCTTGCTGTAGAAATCACTGTAAATCAGAGGGGTTTCCTTTATAACATCTTTTAAATTTTCCTGCGCTTTCAAAATATTTTCTTTATGGTTGAGCTTGAGATACTGCTTTACCTTCTCTGCGTTCATGAAATCCCTCCTTAGATTCGAAAACTATTATTAACAGTTTAGTACTTAACCCGTACTCCGTCAATGATTATCTTATCGGAATGGTATGGCTTAATCTGAAATTTTCATGTATAATCACATAAGTGACAGAGAAAGTTACATTTAATTAATGCGGATGCAATAGAGATGAGGACATGATGGAAAAGGATTCAAGTAACAAAAGTTTCCATATTCAGACCTTCGGCTGCCAGATGAATGAGCACGATTCGGAGACCTTGGCCGGAATGCTGGAGGAGCTGGGTTATAACGGAATACAAAATAAAAAAGAGGCAGATGTGGCCATTATTAATACCTGCAGCGTCCGGGAAAACGCAGACAAACGGTTTTTCGGAACACTGGGGCAATTGAAAAAGGCGAAAGAGGACAGACCAGATATGGTAGTGGCGGTCTGCGGCTGTATGATGCAGCAGCAGCATATCATCGATACGCTGAAAGCCAAGTACCCATGGGTTGATTTAATCTTTGGCACCCATAATATACATGAATTTCCAAGACTTCTGACCAACGTTCTCAATGAACGAAACAAGGTGGTGAATGTATGGGATGAAGGCGGTGATATCGTGGAGGGGCTCCCCGTCAAGAGAGAATTCCCGTTCAAAGCTTATGTGAATATCATGTACGGGTGCAACAACTATTGCACCTACTGCATCGTTCCTTTTACAAGAGGCCGGGAAAGAAGCAGACGACCGGAGGAAATCGTCAGCGAGGTTAGGGGCCTGGCCGCTGCCGGTGTCAAGGAGATCATGCTTCTGGGACAGAACGTGAATTCCTATGGCATCGGTTGTGATTTTCAAGTGGATTTTGCGGACCTGATTTATCTACTCGACGAAATTGAAGGAATCGAGAGAATCCGTTTCATGACATCCCACCCGAAGGACCTGTCGGACAAGCTAATCCTGGCTTATAAAGAATGCAGCAAGCTTTGCAATTCCATCCATCTGCCGGTTCAGGCAGGAAGCACCGAAGTCCTGAAACGGATGAACCGCAGATATACAAAGGAGGATTATCTGCTGCTGATCAGCAAGATGAGAGAGGCAGTCCCTGAAATTGCCATAACAACGGATATCATTGTAGGATTCCCGGGAGAAACGGATCAGGATTTTGACGAGACACTGGAACTTGTGCAGCAGGTGCGCTTTGATTCTGCATTTACCTTCCTGTATTCCATCCGAAAGGGGACTCCTGCGGAAAAATATACGGAACAGGTACCCGAAGCTGTCAAGCATGAACGGTTTAACAGGCTGGTTGAGCTGCTTAACGGAATCTCGGCGGAAAAGAACAAAGCCTATGAGGGCAAGATTTATTCCGTGCTGGTGGAAGGGCCGAGCAAAACCGACCCCAAAACATTTTCAGGCCGCACCGAATCGGGAAAACTGGTAAACTTTAAAGGCAAAGAGGAGCTGATCGGGCAGATCGTTCCCGTAAAAATCACTGAAGGAAAGACATTCAGTCTTTTAGGGCAGATTGTGCAATAAGCTGTTTTTTTCCGACGGATGAAAAGCCACATCAATAGGCGCAGATCAGTCGCCTTTTTTTGTCTCGTTAATTGATTTCTTATGCGGCAGGATACAAGGTTAAGACTAGTCATAAAAAATTATGAATAAAGAAATGCTTCTTCTAATATATTGTACAGATAGTAGCCCGGCCCAATCTGAAAAGTTGATTGACGGCGGACTCATACAAGGAAATCGCAACGTTCCTTTCAGGAGTGGAATGAAAATTGGAGGAGGTTAGAGCATTGGAAAACCTAAATATATATGAAAGCATAGCTGAGAGAACTCAGGGTGACATTTATGTAGGGGTCGTAGGACCGGTGAGGACGGGAAAATCTACCTTCATAAAACGGTTTATGGACCTGCTCGTCATTCCAAATGTCACCAATACATATGTGAAGGAACGCGTAATCGACGAACTTCCGCAGAGCGGTGCCGGCCGGACCATAACGACCACCGAACCAAAATTTGTGCCGGCGGAAGCGGTTAGCCTGGAGCTTCCGGGAAATATCAATTTTAAAGTACGCATGGTTGACTGTGTCGGATATATGGTAAAAAACGCTCTTGGTCATCAGGAAAACGGAAAAGCCAGAATGGTAAATACCCCTTGGCAGGAGCAGCGGATACCCTTTGAAGAAGCAGCTGAAATCGGAACAAGAAAAGTAATCGCGGATCATTCCACCATCGGAATCGTTGTAACGACCGACGGTTCGATCGGAGATATCGCCCGGGAAAACTATCTGGCTGCAGAAGAACGGGTCGTCAAGGAATTGAAGGAATTGAACAAACCCTTTGTTGTAGTTTTGAATTCCACTGCTCCCGAAGGGGAAATCGCCCAGGAAACCCGGACCCTTCTTGCAGAGAAGTATGGAGTTCCTGTTATCGCAGCAAATTGTGCCAGGATGAACTATAAGATTCTTACCGATATACTCAGTGAAACCCTTTATGAATTCCCGGCAGCTCAGATCAAGTTTAATCTTCCCGGATTCATTGAAGGCCTTCCCAACGACCATTGGATCAAGGCCACAATTATCAATAATATCAAGGAGTGGAGCGCCACCTTTGACAATTTAAGAGACATTAAAAATACCATTCACGCTTTAGAGGACGGATCTGTGGTTCAGGCCATCGAGGTCAGCAATATGGATTTGGGAACAGGTGACATTGAAGTTGTTGTCACACCCGTTAACGGATTGTTCTACAGAGTCATCGAAGAAATCACGGATCAGGCTGTCAATAACGACTATCAGTTCTTCAATCTGATCAAGGAATTCGCCCAGTCCAAGAAATCCTATGATAAGATCAGGACTGCCATGGCGCAAGTTGAGGAAACGGGATACGGCATCGTACAGCCGAAGCTTTCCGAAATGGTTCTTGAAGAACCGGAAATCTTCAAGCAAGGCAATAAATTCGGTGTACGACTGAAGGCAAAGGCGCCGTCTCTCCATCTGATCAAAACCGATATTACCACAGAGGTTTCCCCCGTTGTCGGCAGTGAAAAGCAAAGTGAAGATCTCATTCGCTATCTGTTGACAGAGTTCGAGAACAACCCCGGTAAGATTTGGGAGACCAATCTTTTCGGGAAATCCCTCTATGAAATGGTAACGGAGCAGATGGAAAGCAAGCTGACCAATGTACCGGACAATGCAAGGTACAAGATACAGCATGCTCTGCAAAAAATTTCAGATGAAGGAAAAGAGTATCTGATCTGCATTGTGTTTTGAGTACTATTATATTAATATAGAATTGATTGCAGGGAAAAGATGTCTGATGATCATCAGACATTTTTCTTTTATATGCTCTGTATTAGTAAGGCGGAAAAACGCCGGTGATTTTGTCACGGATCAGGATGAATTTATTATTTATAATTATAAATAATAACAAAGTAAGGGAGTAATATAAAATGTTAAAATTTCGGAATTTAACCTTTTTAATAGCATTTATTTTTGTTTTCGTCGCATTTACTGCTTGCAGCGGACAAAACGACGACGGAAAGGGAATGGGCGGTGATGAAATGGCGGGCAAAGCCGGCTACAGTGATATTTCTCCTGATACTGCTAAGGAACGGCTCGACTCCGATGAGGAAGTCATCCTACTAGACGTCAGAACAAAGGAAGAATATGATACTGTCCATATCAAAAATTCTGTTCTTATTCCGCTGGACGAGCTTGAGGCGATTGCACCTGAAGTTATCAAGGACAAGGCTACACCAATTTTTGTCTATTGCAGAAGCGGAAACAGAAGTATTACGGCTTCGGAAATATTGGTCAAGCTGGGTTATACTAATGTTTATAATTTAGGAGGGATAAACGACTGGCCTTATGAGGTTGAGGATTAATGGATTGATTTCCTATAAATATTGGCAAAAGTAAAAACCTGTGGAACTGCTAGCTTGAAGCAGCAGAGATCAGGTTTTTTTGTTGTTTGTATGAATAATTCATTCTCATTAGAACTTTGAGTACAGATTTTTTGTGAGAATTCAAGTTTCAGTAAAATTATCTGCAAAAAAATGATTATTTCTGTACTGTTGAGACATATTTCGACAAATTTTTCCTTGTAGCCTCTTGAAATACAGTGTATATTCGAGTAAAGTATTATAAGCATATTCATTAAAGAACTGAACAGAAGCTTTTAACGGATAAGGTTAATTCAAATCAGAAATACGGGAGGAGTGATTGCGTGTTTAGGATTGCGATTTGCGATGATGAACAGGTTATTTGTTCACAGATAGAGAACGTTCTAACAAAATACGCTGCAGAAAGTAACGGAAAAATCGACACGCAGGTGTTTTACTCGGGGGAAGAACTTTGCAGGTTTCTGGAAACGGGGCAGATCTTTGATTTGATCTTTCTGGATATTGAACTGCAACTGATCAATGGAATCGAAGTGGGCAGGAAGATCCGCGATGATATGGATAACCAGATTACACAAATTGTTTACATATCGGGAAAGGACAATTATTATCGGGAGCTTTTCGATGTTAGACCGATGCATTTCCTGCATAAACCGATTCGGGATGCAGATATCATCAAGGATGTACGGCTTGCCATGAAGCTTGCGGATAAGTTGGGCGGCGTATTTACATATAAAAAGGGGCACGAGATTCTCAAAGAACCGGTTAAGAATATCCTTTATTTTGAAAGCAGCAACCGCGAAGTCAGAATGGTGACCACCGATGGTGACGAGGTTTTTTACGGCAAACTTGACGATGTTTTCAAGCAGGTGTCCAAGTATCAGTTTATGTTTATCCATAAATCCTACATCGTGAATTATTACTATGTGACAAAGTTCAGATATGAAGATGTCACCATGTCAAACATGGTAATCCTGCCCATCAGCCAGTCCAGAAGAAAAACAACAAGAGAGCAGCAGGTGAGATTTGAAAGGGAAGGGTTAATATGACACAGTTTGGTTTATATGAGTATATATACTTAGTCTCGGGTATTTTTGGTTTGTATATTATTCACAGGTTTATAATGGTATTTTTTGATACAAGAAAAACTAGTGCTAAATTTGAGCTGCTATCTTATATAGTATACTTCGTAGTCATAAATAGCATTTATTTATTTATTAACATACCAATTATTATGATGATTTCTAATCTTGTAGCATTTTTCCTGTTGACTTTAAACTATGAGTCAACAATGAAAAACCGAATTCTATCGACCGTCCTGATATATCTAATCCTAATAAGTGTTGAAATGATTGTGGTGCTTTTGTCGGGATATTTTAATTTTCATATATTTTCTACTAATAATTATTCATCCGTGATCGGGATAATCTTTTGTAACATATTATCATACTTAGTTGTCCTGATTCTTAATAACTTTAAGAATATAAAAAAGGGAGAATCAGTACCCATTTCCTATTGGCTTTCTATTTTTTTAATCCCTTCCGGCTCTTTGTATCTTATCATTATGCTATTCAGCGCTCAAGGCCTGACATCTCGCCAGGTTTTGGCAGCGCTCATTCTTACTTTTTTGATCAATATTGTTACGTTCCATTTATATGATGTTATTGTGGCTGCGCTATCGGAAAGAATGCAGAATTTATTAATATTAGAACAGAACAAATACTATGATAAACAGCTGGAAACGATGAAATCCTCATTGCAGACGACGAGTGAAATCCGTCATGATTTGAAAAATCATATGTTTTCTATCCGATCTTTGATTGAAAAAGGCGATACTAAGGAATCATTGAACTATATTTCAGAAATCATGGAAGATATCGGCGGCAGCAAAAATGTTTCCACAACCGGAAACAATGTAATCGACAGTATTATCAATTTTAAAATTCTAGAAGCAGCCCAGAATGGAATAAGAACTGATCTGGATTTAAAGATCCCCGCCAATCTGGATATCCCGTCATTTGATATTACGATTATATTGGGAAACCTGCTGGACAATGCGATTAAAGCAGCTTCAAAAGTTAAGAAAAACCGATATATCATCCTTAACATGAAATATGATAAAGGGCGGCTGATGATCCGTGCGGAGAATCCGTATATGGGGGAAATCAATGAAGAAAACGGGAAGCTGCTTACTACCGAGAATGATAAGGAGAATCACGGTATCGGCCTCCAAAACGTAAAAAAGGTTTTACAAAAATATGATGGGATCATGAGTATCGATTACAGAGAAAACATTTTTTCAGTCTCCTTGTTCATGTATCTGGATTGATTTCTTTGGGCGACAATATTTGAAGCGGATAGTAATCCGCTTCTTTTTACTGTATATGTTTTTTTCAAATAAACCTTAGATTCTTACAAGATTATATGTTAATTTCGACAAGATCCGGCACAGAGGAATGTTTTTTGTTAGACTGAAGGTGCTAAAGTTAATTTTATTTCTTATAAAGGAGGAAAAACAAATGAAAAACTTTTTCATGAAGTATGCCGGAGTTGTTGCTGCGCTCGCCTTAATGGTAACTGCTGTAAATGTCAACCATATCTGCATGTTCGTGGCCCATCAGCCGGAAATGCCTGAGGGAGCAGAAAAACTGAGAAGACTGTAATGAAAAGAAACGTATCCGCTAGAATAACAGACTCTCTTGTCAGTGCGGGCGCGGTACCATCAGAAGACAAAGCCTTGTATGAGTATGGGATTAGAATGGGGATTTGGATGGTTATAAACGTCGCGACAGCTGTCCTGATTGGGTTATTAATGGGAATGCTATGGCAAAGCATCGTTTTTCTGCTTGCCTATAACCCGGTCAGGACTTATGCAGGGGGATACCACGCAAGTAATAGTTTTACTTGCTATCTGTTGTCGATTCCAATGATGCTGGCAGTGCTGTTTGGAATTAAGCTGGTTCCTTGGGGCAACTACATACTTATGACCTCTTTGTTATGTGCTGTTATATTGATTGAGATTCTTGCACCGGTGGAGGACTCGCACAAACCTCTCAATGGACGGGAGAAAGTAGTCTATAAAGGCAGAGCCCGTTTTTATTCATTGATACTCACCGGTGCAGCAATCATTCTTTGGTTTATCGGCATGAAACAGAGCTCGCTCAGCATCGTAATGGCTCTTGGAGTGGCTGCAGTTATGCTTATACTTGGGGCAATCAAGAATAGAGTTCTACTGAAGGAAAAGAAGGCGTAACTATGTTTAATAATAATATGAATGAACGGCAAAGTATGCTGGCTAGTATCATTGATACAGCTTTATACAGGCATGTCGAAAAAAACACAAACAGGACGACACATTCCAACAGAGTCAGCCAGTTGTGCAAGTATTTAGGCATTGCTTTGGAATTGCCGGATATGGATATTTATAAGCTGGAAGTCAGCGGATTATTTCATGATATCGGTAAAATAGCAATTCAGGACTACATTCTGAATAAAAAGGGTCCGCTCACAACTCAAGAGTGGAGCGAGGTCATGAGGCACCCGGAGATCGGTTCATGGATATTAAGCACCTCGCTGGAGATGTCGGATATCGCTAGATTTGTTCTTTACCATCATGAAAGATACGACGGATCAGGATATCCAAAGGGGCTGAAGCAGGAGGAGATTCCGCTTTTATCAAGAATTATTGCCATTGCTGATTCCTATGATGCAATGACAAATCAGAGATCATACAAAGAAACCTTGAACCATGATATGGCAATCAACGAGTTAATTGTCAATAAAGGAAAGCAGTTTGATCCAGAGATTGTCGATGTATTCATTGAAAAAGTGTTGAGACAAGATATAGAACGACGGGCAGAAACGGGATAGTCACGCAATCGGACGAGTGAAGGTGATCCTGACAAGGAAATGCAGGTTTGTTCTATGAAACTAACAGGGTGATACTTGAATAAGTATTGCCTTTTTTATTCTACCGCGGTATTAGGCATTATTCTGATGGAGGTATTTGTTCGAATGGATACTGTTTCTGCTTCTGCTGAATGGAATGGCGGAGCATACCTGATGATCAAAAACGGTTTTGTCGAAGAAATGGGATGCACGTTTACATCGTTAACCGGTTATTCCAAATCGGATTTCTTCCATAAAAAAATTAAAGATGTGATGATTATATTATTCGGTTTTGATCTTAAAATGGAAAAATGTATTGCCGCCGAAAGTATTCTGTTTACGAAATCCAGGGAACCGATCGAGGTTAGGATCACCGCTTATCGTATTGGAAAGGATTCTCAGAAACTGCTTCTTTTTCAGCAGAAACCCAATTTCATGCTGAATTCCGAACTGTCTCTAATCAACAAACTAATAAAAGATAATATCATGGGTTTGGGGTTATATAGCTGTCCCGATTTTCGATTGTTAAAGGCCAACCGAAAATATCTGGAGTATTTAATAGAAACCTGGCGCACCGGACGAAATCCGATCGGGCTTTGTCTGAAGGAAATCATACCGAATTTTCAGGGAAGCGAAACGGAAAGTGTATGGATCAATAGCTGTGATTCAGGGGAGACCGTTTGCATGAAAGAGAAGAAGACTATATCCAGAGGAGGTAGTGTCAGATATTGGAATGAAAACATTACGCCGGTATCTGAGGGTGGCAGAGCGAAATACATCGTTACGATTCTTGATGATATAACAGAGAATACACTGAGAAGAAAATATGTGGAGGAAAAGAACGAGGAGCTGAACCGGACAATTGAATTGAAAGATGAGATGCTGATGCTCATATCTCATGAACTGAAGACGCCGTTGTCCATTATTACCTCTTCTATACAGACCGTAGAGCTTATATGTAAGAATGAACTGACGGAAAGAGTTAAAAAGTACCTGAATAAAATCAAGCAGAACTCCTATCGGCAACTAAAGCTGGTGAATAATATCCTGGATAATACTCGTCTGGATTCCGGAATATTCAGGATGAACCGGGTAAATGCAGATATTGTGCTATTGACAAGGGCTATTATTGATTCGATTCTTGTGTTTGCCGAGAGAAAAGGGGTTAAAATCACATTTGAAACCGACCTGAAACATTCGGTTATACAAATCGATGTGGATATATATGAAAGGATTCTTTTGAATTTATTATCCAATGCTGTCAAATTTACTCCGGAAGGGAAATCCATCGAAGTATCCCTTTTTTCACCGCAAGCCATGAACAGGCAGTATATTAGTGTCCAGGTAAAGGATAACGGCATCGGGATACCAAGTGACCAGAAGGATTTAATCTTTGAAAGATTCGGCCGTGTAAACCGGGCCAACAGACATTCGGAAGGCACCGGCATAGGACTGTACCTTGTGAAGATGCTCGTATCTTTGCTTGACGGTGAAATCAGGCTGGAAAGCAAAGAAGGAGTCGGAAGCACATTTTCACTGATGTTTCCAATGGTAAAGGCAGGAGAGATATCCACTGAGTCGGCGATTGTCGATAAATCCAGCGATCATCTGCTTACAACTTCCGCCATTGAATTCTCTGATATTTACTTTGGCGCATAACGCGTCCTGCAATGGAATGATTCTGTATCAAATCTCTTATCACGATAAATATTGTCATTAAAAATCACAATGTCATTCGACGAAACATATTTATATAATTGATGGATTTTAGTGACAAAATTGGGAAGGAGGGATAAGATGCAGGGAATAGTGATTGATAATAAGGGTGCATATGTTAAAGCCGCTATCGTGACAGTTTTTAAAGAAATGACCGAGGAGACGGAGGATGAAGCCATTACATATGACGAAACAGATGAGAATGGAAGATTCCTGATTCAGGATCTCAATCCGGATGATAAATATGTCATCGAAGTATATGTGGCAAGGCCGGAACCGGCTAAAAAGCATGAGTTAGCATTTGTGGAGGCGGGAAAGAACGAGGAAGAGTCTGTGATGTCTGACGATATGACTCCGCCGCAACCGATGGTATTAGGAGAAGCAGAGCCGGTATTAGTTGCAGCAGAGCCGGTTTGGGATAATGGAATTCAGTATTTTGATGTCCTCTCTGATGATTTCGATTTTGATGAAGAAGACAATGAGTTTTCTGATGAGTATGAATTTTCAAAAGAGACCTTCATTGTCGACAGTCTAATGGGGATTCGTCGTTCAGTCAGCGCAGGAAATCAGACCATTATCACAAAAAATCTGTACGACATGCCAAGTTTAGAAGATAAAAAATATTTGACGAGAACCAATCTCTGGTAATGTAAACGCACATGGAGGAAGCCCCGATTGCATTGCAGGACTTTATTTACCCAGGAATCGGGGCTTTTCTGCCTATTCACCCAGGAACAGCTTTATGTCTTCCTCAACAGAGCCGATTCCTGCAATTCCGAAGTTTTCCGCAAGGAGCTCTGCAATGTTAGGTGACAGAAAAGCCGGAAGGGTGGGTCCGAGATGAATATTCTTTACACCGAGATAAAGAAGGGCCAGCAACACAATAACGGCTTTCTGTTCATACCAGGCGATGTTGTAGACAATGGGGAGATCATTGATGTCGTTCAGTTTAAAGATTTCCTTCAGCTTCAACGCGATAAGTGCAAGAGAATAAGAGTCATTGCACTGACCTGCATCCAGTACTCTGGGGATGCCTTCGATATCGCCCAGGGGAAGCTTGTTATAACGGTATTTCGCACAGCCTGCGGTAAGAATAACCGTATCTTTCGGAAGTTTTTGCGCAAATTGAGTGTAATAGGATCTCTCTCGAAATCTTCCATCGCAGCCTGCCATTACAAAGAACTTTCTGATTGCCCCTGAGTTGACAGCATTGACGATTTTATCAGCCAGTTCGAAGACCTGGGCATGAGCAAAGCCACCCTTGATTTTGCCCGTTTCTATCTCTTTCGGAGCTTCCAATGTTTTGGCCAGTTCGATTAATTCTGAAAAGTCTTTCTTTCCTTCAGAATCAGCCTGAATATGGGTGCACCCCGGAAAGCCAGAAGCTCCCGTGGTAAAGATCCTCGTGCGGACCTCTTCCATATGCGGCGGAACGATACAGTTCGTCGTAAACAGTATCACACCGTTGAAGGATTCGAATTCCTCATCCTGCTGCCACCAGGCATTCCCGTAATTTCCAGCAAAATGGGCGTACTTTTTAAATGCGGGATAGTAGTGAGCAGGGAGCATTTCACCGTGAGTATAGATATCAACTCCTGTTTCCCGAGTTTGTTCAAGCAGCTGCTCGAGATCGGTCAAATCGTGTCCGGAAACTAGAATAGCTGGGTTGTTTCTGACACCGATGTTTACCTCGGTTACTTCCGGGTTACCGTATCTGGACGTATTCCCCTCATCAAGCAGCGCCATGACCATGACGCCGAACTTACCGGTTTTCATGGAAAGAGCTGTAAGATCCTCCATGGTCAGAGTATCGTCCAGTGTAGCGGCCAGCGCTTCAAAGATAAATTCGTATAGCAAATCATTTTCCTTCCCCAGATTCAATGCATGGTGGGTATATGCAGCAAGTCCCTTAATTCCAAAGGTGATGAGCGATCTGAGAGAGCGGATATCCTCAGTTTCCCCTGAAGAATAGCCTGCGTAGGAAGCCTTGAAAATCAACTCCCTGGTGGTATTCACCTCGAAGATTGCCGCATCGTGGAAAGACAATTCAACAGATGCACCTGTGATAGCATCCGTATACAATTCATTTCTGATCTCAAGCATTCGTCTGATCTGAAGCAGGATTGCTTCTTCGTCGAAATTTGCATTGGTGATGGTCATAAAGAGACTCTTGATCATTTCATGGCTGGCGTTCCTTATGGTTTTTAAATCAAGCCTTCCTTTTACAACAATCTCTGATATTCCCTTCACTGTGTAAATTAAAAGATCCTGCAGGTCTGCAAGCTCTTCACTCTTGCCGCAGACACCGCCGTATTCACAGCCTGTGCCTCTTGCGGTCTCTTGGCATTGATAGCAGAACATTCCCATGTAAAGACCTCCCTTACTCAGCGATTACGATAAGCATTTCGTATATGATACAGGAGAAATGCAATCGCCAATGTTGCATAAGCAACAAAACTCTGATCTTGCATTTTCTTTTACATTACTTTACCCTTATAAATGTTGTATAATCTACAGGGAAGTAATACTTGACATAAATCTGTGTTACACTAGGTATAGCGCATAGCATACGGAGGCTTAGTATAAATGGACAATAAAGAATTGAAGAAGATGATCAATGATGTATACGAATCTTTGGAAAGGAATAATTTTTCAACACTGAGAAGGCCGGAGGACAGGATGTGGGAGAAACCACTTGTGGGTATCGCTGCCGGTGACGATCCTTATTATGATTTTCTGAAGGAGCATATCGGGCCGTTTCATTGGAGTCCGGCGGACGTATTCCGGCTGAAATACCCGGGTCATGTTTCAACGGATAAGCTTAGAGTTGTGTCGATCGTTTTCCCGCAGACCGATGAGACAAAGCTCTCTCAATCAAAGGAAAAGCTGTGCCCGGCAAAAGAATGGATCGTTACCAGGGGAGAGTGGGAACCTTTAATTAAGGAGTTCAGCGGAAAACTGGTGGATAGACTTGAACGTACGGGGATACGCTGTGTATCCGTCGACCTGCTTTCTGAATTCAGCACCGCCAGATCAGAGGCAATTGGAATCGCATCCAACTGGTCCCATCGTCACAGCGCGTATCTGGCTGGTTTGGGGACCTTCGGCCTTTCCGATGGTCTGATTACCGAAAAGGGGAAGGCCGTACGCATGACGTCACTTATTATCGAGGCGCCCCTTACCCTATCAGAAAGGTTGTATTCCGCTCCATATGAGTGGTGCCTGTATTTCAAAGACGGAAGCTGCGGTGTCTGCATGAAGCGCTGTCCGGTAAATGCCATAACGGCGGAGGGCCATAACAAGGACGCATGCAATGCCTATGAAGAGGTCTTTGCGGCAAAATACTGGCCAGTGGATATAGAAAGAGGGGATTATATCCTTGGCTGCGGACTTTGTCAGGTTGGAACACCATGCCAGAATAAGAAGCCGTAGAATGTTAAAAGAAGGGGAGAATCTTTATGGGGAACATCAAAGAGAGCCTGAAGCGGATTGCGGATGAGTGTATGATAAACGAGATACGGTTTATTGATGCAGAGGATCTGGAGCCCAGGCAATTATTCGAAGGCAGGCAGCCCAGAGACCTGATGCCGGGTGCCAAGAGTTTGATTATTTCGAGTGTTTACATAGGAGGCTTTTTCCTGCCGGTTGAAGGATCTCAGGATCGGGGAAGAATGAGCCGGCTTGCTCTCTCGGGGTTTTATTGGAATGTGGTGAATCCGTTAAGGCCGCTGCTTGATTATCTGATTTCACAGGGGTACGATGCCATGATCTATGACGGAATTCTGGAAGACAATTGTATTCCGCTTAAGCCGGCTGCTGTTAAGGCCGGTCTTGGATGGCAGGGTAAGAATACATTGCTGATTCATAAAAAATACGGAAGCTTTCAGGCTTTGGGCGGAATCATTACCAATGCGGAGCTCGCCGAGTCATACGATATGGAAGAAGACCACTGCGGAAGCTGCATCGCCTGTGCTGCCGGCTGTCCCGGAGAAGCTCTAGAAAACAGGAACTTGAATCGTTCAAAATGTCTCTCCAATCTGCTTGAAGAAGACCATATGCCGGAAACCGTCAGTGCGATCCCGGATAATTACGTCTTTGAATGCGATATCTGCCAGGATGTCTGCCCATGGAACCGCAAACATCTAGACAGCCCTTTAAAAACAAGGTTCCTCGATACCTTCACAAACCGGAATGAGCTGGCGGAACTGTTTCGTTTTGACACACTTCTTGATATGGATGAGGCAGTGTACAAAGAAAAGATTGTTCCCTTGTTTTCCGGTTTAAATCTGCCTTATGAACTTTTCCGGAGAAATGTGAAGCTGGCGTATTCCTTCGGGCATAAACAGCAGACGGAGGAGGGCAGCTTATGAGCAGGATAAAAAAGGAAATCACTTTATACAACGTCCTGTTTCCTATTTGGTTTCTTTTGATGTTTCCGGTCACCTGGATCGTTGTTTTGCCTGTGAATTTTATCATAGACAGCGCTGTGCTTCTGATTTGCGCCAAACTGTTGAATCTGACCGGCATCAGGGAGACATATAAAAGGTCTATCATAAAAATCTGGATTATCGGTTTTGCTTCGGATTTTATCGGAGCAGGGATCCTTTTCCTCTCTCTGGACAGCTCCGGGAGCTGGTACGAATACCTCCAAGCCGTCTCGTGGAATCCTTTTGATAACTGGTATGCGCTATTGTTTGTGGCCTTTGCTGTTGCAGTGGCAGGGGTATGCATCTTCATCGGGAATCTGAAATATGCATTAAGAAAGGTTGAGGCCAGTCAGCGAAAGAAGAGAATTCTTGCCCTTTGCCTTGCTGTGCTTACGGCGCCGTATATATTATTCTACCCAAGCTCGCTGCTGCACGGAAACTCCTGGAGTGAACTCAGATTTATGACCAACCATATCGTAAAAATGGATGAGTTCCGGATGGAAGTAGCCCTGGGAGGCCTTCCTGCTGAAGATTCCGGTCCCGGAGATACAATCATCATGTATGATTATGAGCGGGACATGAAGGATGCTATCAACGAAGCGAAAAAAACAGACGATTTTACTGCGGGATATTCCAATGAACCAAGCTTTACTCTGTTGTTCTATAACCGGTATTACACGAACACCAAAGCGATCCCGGTCTGGATGAAAGACGATCAAGGATTTTTCCAGTACAAGAATGCATGGTACGCCATGGACAAAGATCAGATTGATTCTTTCCTGGAGGGATTCCGTGACGTTCAGAATACCAGGGGAAAAAAGGAGTTTGATCTCATCCCGGATCCCAGAAACGAGCTGTCCGGGATAGGAGCGGACAGGGAAGATAAGGAGGGTCGGAAGCTTTCCGAATATCCGATCTTTGAGGACAGCAAATACCTTTACTATAGTTCCGAACGAGAGAAGTTTGACGGTGTAATGGTTCATTTTGAGGGCAGAGAGGGCATAGAAGTCCGTAAGGCTCTGGAAACGGGGTTGGTTACTCCTCAGAATCTGATCGACCACGGTTTGGAGCTGGTCATTGAAAAGAGAGAATGGAAGGTGGACGAATGAAGAAAAGTTTTATAGGGCGGCCGCAGTGGTAAGCTGCCGGCGCGGCGGCGCCACTGCGGCTTTTGATCGTTTGACGAAATGTACGCAGCAATCTGGAGCAGTGCTTCGTAAGTTAATCCCGAAGCCTGGGAGCAGCCGGGTCGCAGCCAGGAGAGTTGATACCTGACACTCTTGACAACTTCAGCAAATAATAACACTCTTCCCGGTACATATGGTCCGGCATGAGGGGTTGCAGCGTACCGACAGCGCAGTTTGACTCTCTGAGCTCTTCAATATCCTTCAGAAATCTCATGAACATACCAATTTTCATATCAACCTGGCTGTTCAGCCTTCTTAAGGCGGGAAAATCAGTCAGGTTTGTTCTTGTATAGCCTGCGAATTCCTCTGCCTTTCGATGAAGAATATGAAAATCCATTTCAAATTCCTGGCTCTTGTCTCTCAAATCTGTTTCCACATCGTCAAGGCCGCATTGAATACCGCCCGCATGTCCCGCGGCATCAGGGAGCCACAGATTATGATAGTGCAGCGGGTGACCGGAAGCAATTTTTTTGTCCAGAAGACATTGCAGTATTCTGAGACACTCTTCCACCTCATTCACCATATGGTTTATAAATGTCGGCGGGAGGTTGATTTTAATTTTACCTGCAATATGCTCCCTGATCAACTGCAGTTTAAAATTCCGGATTTCTTCCGCATAGTCGAATGCCTGCTTCGTCAGCGCATAGACTTGCTCCCCGGCCGGTTCTTTTCTTGCCTGCTCCAGCAGGTCGTCAAAGATAAGGATAAAATATCCGGCCTTTTCAATCTTATCCTGTTCTCCGGGCGACAGGGCATCTCTGATAAAACGACCATGATCGCCCAAGATTTGCAGCCAGAACTGATGCTCAAAAAGAGCCTCTTTCAGAAAGGCAACATCGCTCATTTCTTTTCCTCCTTTTTTCTCATAGTGTAACAGTATGCGCTTAAGCCCTGTTTTATAACGCTGTAACGCAAAGAATTGTCAATATACTACACCATAGTGCCTTGGATTACATAAAATGGATGTAGAACAGATCTTGGAAGCCCGTCGAACTGTGTTATAATTTAAGAACCGGCGAGCAGGCCTGAAACAGAGTTGTACCTTGTTCGGTTTTTTAGCAATCTGTGGAAGGACTAAGGAGAAGGAATGAAAGATGTTTGTAAAGGAACTGGATTTTCCCATGGTATACTACAAGGATACTGTGGTTGGATACGGGGGAAACCAGGAATGGTTTTCTGAAAATATAAAAAGGAAAGCCGGGTGCGGCTGTACCTGCGGGACGAATCTTGCGGCGTATTATGCTTCCAATTATCCCGAAACGGCAGGAATTTATGACGGAGACTGTAATAAGTTTGAGCAGGGAGAATATCTCAAAGCAATGGAAGAAATGTATCACTACATGAAACCTGGATTATTCGGTTACCCCTATGTCAAGAAATTTGGTAAACAGTTCATCAAGTTCTGCAAAGAGCATGGCGTTGAAACGGAAGCAAAATTCAGTCATGGATTTCGATGCGTGGATGAGGCCCTTTCGTTTGTAAAGGACAGCATCAACAGCGGTAATCCTGTAGCACTGCTGATCTTGTTCCATCGTGCCCGTGCCTTGAAAGAAGACAACTGGCATTGGGTTACCATTACCGGGTACACCGGAAATGAAAACAATAAAATGGATGACGAGATCATTCTCTCAAACTGCGGGGAACGCCAGACTGTCAGTGCGCATCAGTTGTTTGAGATTCACCGGAAAAACACGATCCGTATGGTAAGCTTCCGGATATCATAGGCTGGCAGTATGAAAGCTGCATCTGTTATTCAGAACCAATCTGGTATTCAGATGCAGTTTCTTTTTATTGTTGAGCAGGGAATTTCGTGATATGATTGTTTCCATAATATAGCAAAGGGGGATTGGAGAATATGGCATTTCGATACGTACATACCAATATCGTAGCGAAGGATTGGAAGAAACTGTCGCAGTTTTATCAGCAGGTGCTTCACTGCAGACCGCTCCCGGGCGGGAAACGGGATTTGAAAGGGGAATGGCTTGACAGGCTGACTGGCATACCTTCTGTGAACATTGAAGGGGAACATTTGCTACTGCCGGGTTATACCGAGGATCATCCTACGCTGGAAATTTTCTCATATTCCCATGAGGAGAACAGCAATATGAAGCTGATCAATAACCTTGGCTTCGGACACCTGGCTTTTGAAGTGGATGATGTAAGGGAAACCTTGCAAGAAATCATTGCCGCCGGAGGCGGACAGACCGGAGAGATCGTAGAAGCATTGTATCCCGGCAATCTAAAGGCCACATTCGTCTATGCGAAGGATATTGAAGGAAACATTGTTGAACTGCAAAGCTGGCAGAAATACTAACGGAGAATATGGAGGGATTTCTATGAAAGAACATTCATCAGTGGAAGCCTCATTGATTGCACCGTGCGGTATGAACTGCGGCATATGCCTGGGTTACTTGAGGGAAAAAAATCGCTGCAGCGGCTGCAACTCCAGTGATCCGAACATGCCGAATTACTGCGGCAAGTGTATTATACGGAATTGTGATACCATTGCGGCAAGCGAAACGAAGCTCTGCTATGCTTGCGGTAAATATCCCTGTGAGAGACTGCGCCGGCTTGACAAGAGATACCGAACAAAATACGGGATGAGCATGCTTGAAAATCTTGCAATGATAAAAGATTTAGGAATGGATCGATTTCTTGAGAAAGAAAAAGAACGGTGGAAGTGCAAAGCTTGCGGAGCAGTGATTTGTGTTCACAGGCCGTTTTGCCTGAAATGCAAAACCCCGAGAGAGGAGTAGCTTATGATACCGGGAATTCTGTTGACAGCAATCAGCGCTATGCTGTTTCTCATCGCATATTTTTTATTTTTCAAAGAAGCATACTGGTTGATTTCGGGAATCAATTTCAGTCCCCGCCAAACAGCTCAGACACGGTATAACCTGCCGGGACTGACGAAACATATGGGAAGGATGTGCGCGCTGATTGGTTTCGTTATGCTGGTATCGGGTGTGGGGGCTTTTACCGGACTTGAAATGCTGGTGGTGATACCTCTCGGTTTTATTTTTATCATCGTACCGGTATTTCTGTTTGGGAGTGAACGTTATCTATATGTTGGGAGAAGAGCACAGAGGATTATTAATATTTTAATTACAGGGCTCATGCTTACTGTTGCAATTTTCACCTCGGTCAAGCTGATCAATGGGTCGAAGGCTCCGGTAATTCAGATTGAGGATGGCAGCCTTGTAATAGAATCAACCTACGGCGTCGAAATACCCCTCGGCTCAATTAAAAATATTAGCCTGGTTGATTTAAAGGGAAAAGAATTTTATAAATTAAATGGTTTTAATCTGGGTAATACTTTAAGGGGCAGTTTCCGTGTGGAAGGTCTCGGGAATGTTACAATTTTTCAACAGGGAAATCCTTGTCCTTCGGTTTTACTGGAGACAGCAGACATTACCTATGTTATTAATCTGGGCAGCGAGACCGAGAATGAGAATCTTAAAAAATCAATAACGGAAGCAAAGGGAGATTATTAATTGTCATAGAAAGGATAAGTACACAATGAGCGATTATAACAAAGAATCAAAAGAATTTACCATGACAGGCTATTGCGGGATCTATTGCGGGGAATGCGAATGCCATAAAGCAAAGGATGACCCCCAATTGCTGGAATATCTTAAGAGCAGAGGAATACCCAACCTGCCGTGCCCCGGATGTAGAGAGGTGAAGGGAAAATGCCCCGTAATTGGCAGTGTTTGTGAGACCTATCAATGTGCGGAGAAAAAAGAAGTTGGCTTCTGTTATGAATGCAGTGATTTCCCCTGTTTCAGGTTGAATCCGGCTGCAGATCGCGCAGAAATCCTGCCTCACAACCTGAAAGTATTCAATCTGTCTTACATACAAAACTATGGACTGGATGAGTTTGCCCGGTGTGCACCCGAATTTAAGGCGAAGTATTATAAAGGTAAAATGGCGGTCGGAAAAGGGCCGAAGCTGGAGCAGAACGGAGAGGAAACATGCGTTTGATAGGCAATATCATATGGCTGGTGTTCGGCGGAATCCTGGGAGCAGTGGCATGGTTTATCGCAGGCTTTCTGTTGTGCGTTACCGTAATTGGAATTCCCTTTGGGATCCAATGCCTTAAAATAGCGGGCTTTGTCCTGTGGCCCTTCGGCAGGGAGGTTGAAGTCGGCAGCTTCGGCGCTTGCGGGCTCATATTGAATCTCTTATGGATTCTGTTCCTTGGATGGGAGCTTGCGATCTTTCATTTTGCAGTGGGAGCTGTTTTCTGCCTCACTGTAATCGGCATCCCCTTCGGGCTGCAGCACTTCAAGCTGTCCATGCTTGGGCTGGTGCCGTTTGGAGCCAGAATCTATCTGACGACGATTTTTTAGACTCACAGAGTAAGAGCGAGTGGAATCATATAAAGGAGATAAGTAAAGATGAAACAATGTGCTGCTTTTTTTGATATTGACGGTACCATTTCAAGAGAAGGACTGATAAGTGAAATGTTTAAAAAAATGATTCGGTATGAACTCATTGAAAACAGCAAGTGGTACAGGGAGGTTGAGCCGGCCTTTATCCAGTGGGACAAGCGCCTGGGAGACTATGATGCATATTTATTGAAGATGGTGGATATCTACTCCGAGACAGTCAAATTTACAAATCCTTATCATATTTCTTATATTGCTCAAAAAGTGATTGAACAAAAGGGAGAACGCGTTTACACTTATTCTCGGGAGAGAATTAAATGGCACAAGGATCAGGGGCATATCGTCATTGCAATTTCAGGGTCGCCGGTGGAACTGGTGCGTGAAATGTCTGCTATGTACGAAATGGATGACTACAAGGGGACCGTTTATGAAATCGGAACCGATGGATGTTATACGGGTAAAATAGTTCCTATGTGGGATTCTGTCAGCAAAGCCAAAGCCGTGGCAGAAATGGCCGAGAAGCACAATCTCGATCTCTCAGCCAGTTATGCCTATGGAGATACTGCAGGAGACTTTTCCATGCTGAAACTTGTGGGACACCCCTATGCGATCAATCCGACCCGGGAGCTGATTACAAGTATCATGCGGGACGATGATCTTAAGGGAACCGTAACAGTTATTGTGGAACGAAAAGACGTCACCTATCAATTGAATATTGATTCTCTTCATCTCGTTGATCAGTAGAGGCTCAGATATGTGGAAAGATGGAGGTAAATATCTTGTTTATTGAACTTCTAAAGGCGGCCATTATCGGAATCGTAGAAGGAATTACCGAATGGCTCCCCATCAGCAGTACCGGACATATGATCCTGGTGGAACAGTTTGTAAGACTAAACACATCAGATGCATTTCAGGAAATGTTTCGCGTTGTGATCCAGCTGGGCGCAATTATGGCGGTGGTTATTCTATACTTTCACAAACTCAATCCCCTTTCTCCGAAAAAATCGCGAAGACAAAAAAAAGAAACCATGTCAATATGGTATAAGGTGGTTATCGGTATTCTGCCGGCTGCAGTAATCGGTATTCCACTTGATGACTGGCTGGATGAACACCTGTACAACTATCAGACAGTAGCGCTGATGCTGATTCTTTATGGGATTCTTTTTATTGTCATAGAAAACTTCAACAAGAAACGGACTGCTTCTGCACAGACCTTTCAACAGCTTTCTTACAAAACAGCTTTTCTCATCGGTATGTTCCAGGTGCTTTCCCTGATTCCCGGCACATCCCGGTCCGGAGCGACCATTCTTGGGGCAATCCTGCTCGGCACGTCCCGAACGATCGCTGCGGAGTATTCCTTTTTTCTGTCCATTCCTGTCATGTTCGGTGCCAGCGCGATCAAACTGCTGAAGTTTGGTTTCAACTTTACGGGTCTGGAGCTGACAATCCTGGCGGTAGGAATGGCCGTTGCATTTGTCGTATCGATCCTGGCGATCCGATTCCTGTTGGGATATATCAAAACAAATGACTTCAAGGCTTTCGGCTGGTATCGGATTGTTCTTGGAATTCTTGTGTTGGGATATTTTCTGATATTTGATTAGGCGAAACATAGGTCTGATTAAGCGACACCTCGGCAGCAATGCAGGAACTAATGCTTTTGCTTTCTTTTGATTCCATATAGATCATGCCCCCGACGATCATGGCTCCGCCGACGATTCCGTTTATTCCAAGATGATCGCCTAGAAGGACGGCAGAAAACAGTGCGCCGCTGACCGGTTCTATTGAAAAGATCACACCGGCACGCGCAGGATTGATATATCTCTGGCAGGCACACTGAAGGACGAATGCGGCGGCGGTGCAAAATACGGCGAGAAATACCATAACACCCCAATGCGTGATCGAAATATCGCTCGGAAAATCCTCAAGCAAAAGCCCTGCGGCAAAGGCCCAGACGGAGATGAATAACAGCTGAACGGTTGCCAGCAAAGCCGGATCCAGATCATTGGCGACCCTTCCTGTAATCACTACATGGATGGCCCCCGTAACGGAGCATCCGAGACAGATGATGTCACCTGATGAGAGATTCAGTCCCATTCCCTTCGTATAAGAGATAAGAAACAAACCTGCAGTACATACGGCTATACAGCCTGCGACCCGCCTGCTGATTTTTTCTTTATAAGTCAGACGGAGTATAATCGGGATGACCAGGACACCCAGACAGCAGAAAAAGGAAGCTTTCGCAGAGGAGGTATATTTGATTCCCAGAGTAGCAAAGCCGTAGGTCAAAAATAGAAAAATGGATAAAACAAAGGCGCTGCGGATCAGTGCCTTATTTAATTCCTTCCATCTCCTGAAAAAAACAATTCCAAGCAGCACCGCTGCGATTAGAAAGCGCAGTCCTATGAGATAAAAGGTTGGAATGCTATCCGAAACCACCTTCAGTGCAGGGAAACCCAGCCCCCAGAATAAGGCGACCAGTACGAGCCCGTAGGTACCCAGCGTTTCTTTCTTGAACTGTTTCATATTTCCACCGCCTTACAATTTTACCTTCTGCTTAACATTCTGCACGTCGCTCTGCCTTTTGATGAGAGACGCCAATGTCATTATACGTTTCGGAAACTGGAGAATCAAGAAAATGGTTAAAAATGAAATTTTCTGAATAGTCCGGTAATTGATATAATATTCACAATATTTTAAAAACATATAAGAGGAGCATTTCTAAATTATGGTACTGGTTTGCTATGAATGTAACTGGTTTTATAAAAAAATATTTGAAATCAGCGCGTTTTTCATGAATTTTATTATTTACAATTTTGCTCTTTTCAGATATAATGGGATTGATAAATAATTAACATTTTTTGCCAGTAATATATTTCTGTGACTTAAAATAGAAAAGGAGGAATACTATGAAGTTACAAGATATTGGAAGCCAGTGTGCATGCGGGAATCATAGCGGGCCGGATTTTTCAGAGCTGGATCAGTTCATAGAAAAAGTAAAAGACACGCCTGGAAACCTGATCATGATTCTGCAGCAGGCTCAAAATATCTATGGCTATCTGCCAAGAGAAGTCATTGCCCACATCTCCAGAAAGACGGGAAATACTCAGGCTAAGATATACGGGGTAGCGACCTTCTACACTCAATTCAGACTACAGCCCATCGGGAAGAATCTTATTATGCTATGTCAGGGAACAGCCTGTCATGTGAGCGGTTCACAGAGTATTGAAGCTGTTATTTGCGAAGAATTAAAAATTGCCGACGGTGAAACGACGGAGGACGGAATCTTTACTTTGAATAATGTAGCATGTCTGGGATGCTGCAGTCTCGCTCCCGTTATGATGATCCAAAACAGCAGTGGGGAAGAGACCTACGGAAATCTGACGAAGGAAAAAGTCCTTGAAATCATAGATCAAATCAGAGAAAAAGAAGCAAAGGAGGCATAGTCATGAAAATTGTTGTTGGACAGGGAAGCTGCGGAATCGCCTCCGGCGCGAAAAAGACGGAAGCGGAGTTCAAACGGCTGCTCGGGGAAAAGAAGCTGGATGCGAATGTTACCATTTCCGGGTGTATCGGGAGCTGTTATCTCGAACCCATCGTAGACGTCATCGATGATGACGGAGTATTGAGCAGATATGTACATATGACCGCAGATAAAGCGGAAGCGGTTATTGACCGGCATATTATCGGCAAAAAACCGGTAGAGGAATACCTCATCCCTGAATCAGGCGGCGCCTTTCTGGCGAAGCAGACCCGGATTGCACTGAAAAACTGCGGCGTAATCAATCCCGAAGACATCAGCGACTACATTGCGGCAGGGGGCTACCAAGCGGTTAAAAAGGCGCTTTTTAAAATGGACGGCGATACCATCTGTGCGGAGATCGAAAAATCCGGATTGAGAGGCCGGGGCGGCGGTGGATTTCCCACAGGGAAAAAGTGGATACAGGTAAGAAGTCAGGCTGAGCCTGTTAAATATGTCGTGTGCAACGGAGACGAGGGAGATCCCGGTGCTTTTATGGACAGAAGCGTGATGGAGGGAGATCCCCACAAGATGCTGGAGGGTATGATCATTGCGGGAATCGCCACCGGAGCACAGACGGGCTACATTTATGTACGCGCCGAATATCCTCTGGCTGTCCACCGACTGCAGATTGCAATCGCTCAGGCGGAAGAGGCAGGATATCTCGGAGAGAACATCTTGGGAAGCGGATTCAGTTTCACCATCCGGATCAATCTTGGGGCGGGAGCATTTGTCTGCGGAGAGGGAAGTGCCCTGACCGCTTCTATCGAGGGACTCAGAGGCATGCCCAGAGTTAAGCCGCCGAGAACGGTTGAACAGGGTCTCTTTGGAAAACCGACTGTTTTAAACAATGTGGAAACCTTCGCTCATGTGCCTTATATCATTATAAACGGGGCGGAAGGCTACCGGAAAATTGGAATTGAAAAGAGCCCCGGCACGAAGGCCTTTGCACTCACAGGCAATGTAAACAATACCGGTCTGATCGAAGTCCCGATGGGGACCACCCTGAAGACCGTCATTTTTGATATCGGCGGCGGAGTGAAAAACGGGAAAGGGTTCAAGGCTGTCCAGATCGGAGGGCCTTCAGGCGGCTGCCTGACGGAAAAGCATCTGGATATGAGTCTGGATTTCGATTCTCTGACAAAAGCCGGCGCTATGATCGGTTCCGGAGGACTTGTTGTTATGGACGAGGATACCTGTATGGTTGGCATTGCCAAGTTCTTTATGAACTTCACAGAGCATGAATCCTGCGGCAAATGCGTCCCCTGCAGAGAAGGAACGCATGTCATGAATGAAATCCTGGACGATATTGTCAACGGAAGGGGCAGCGAAGACCAGATCGATATGCTTCTGGAACTGGCTGACACCATTACGAACACTGCGCTATGCGGACTGGGAAAAACGGCTGCTTCTCCTGTCGTAAGCACTATCAATGAATTCAAGGATGAATATATCGCCCACGTTGTGGATAAATACTGCCCGACAGGCAGCTGTCACGGTCTGAAGAGAATTGAAATTATAGAGGAACTATGCAAAGGCTGCTCGAAATGTCAGATTGTCTGCCCTGTGAATGCGATCACCGGACAGCGAAAACAACCCTATCATATCGACTGGGCAAAATGCATTAAGTGCGGCAAGTGCCTTGATTCCTGCAATTTCAACGCCATCATAGAGAGATAGAAGGAAGGTGAATCAAATGACTCCGAAAAACCATAAATTTATGATAATAAACGGCGAACACGTTCCTTTTACCAATGAAAAGAACATTCTCAGCGTGGTTCGCAAGGCGGGAATCGACCTGCCAACCTTATGCTACTACTCAGAACTTTCAGTTTACGGTTCCTGCAGAATGTGCATGGTGGAAGACAATAAGGGCAATATTATAACCTCGTGCTCCACTCCGCCGAGAAGCGGCATGGAGATCAGGACCAATACGCCGAGACTGAAACAGTACAGAAAGACGATCCTGAGGTTATATCTGGCATCCCATAACAGAGAATGTACCACATGTCCGAAGAATACAAGCTGTAAGCTGCAGGATCTTGCTATCCGGTTCGGGATTGATGAGATCAAGTTTGATAAAACGGAAAAAGCGTATAAGATGGACTATAAAATCGATGATTCCAGCCAGGCAATCATCAGAAACCCAAACAAATGCATTCAGTGCGGAGACTGTGTCCGCATGTGCAATGAAACCCAGAACGTGGGAGCGATCGACTTCTCCCTCCGGGGCTATGAACTGAAAGTATGCCCCGCCTTTGACATGCCTTTGGCTGAGACGGAGTGCGTCAACTGCGGTCAGTGTGCCGCAGTCTGTCCGACGGGTGCCATCACCATAAAGAATGTCGTACCAGCTGTATGGAAAGCGATCTACGACGATAAAAAACGGGTAGTAGCTCAGGTCGCTCCGGCTGTAAGAGTGGCCTTGGGCGAAGAATTCGGACTGGGTGACGGAGAGAATGTCATGCCTCTAATCGTAGCAGCGATGAGGAAGCTGGGATTTGACGAGGTATATGATACCTCCTTTACCGCCGACCTGACCGTAATAGAAGAGACCAACGAGTTCCTGAACAAGCTGGAAAAGGGTGATAAGCTGCCGCTGTTCACGTCCTGCTGCCCGGCCTGGGTAAAATATGTTGAAGAAAAGCATCCGGAGCTGCTGCCGCAGGTATCCACCTGCAAGTCGCCCCAGCAGATGTTCGGCTCGCTGATCAAGGCCTACGAGAAAGAGAAGGACGAAAAAGAAGGAAAACAAACTGTTGTTGTGTCCGTTATGCCTTGTACGGCAAAGAAAGCGGAAGCCAGCAGGGAAGAATTTATCACGGACGGGAGACAGGATGTTGATATCGTTTTGACTACGAAGGGTCTTGCCGACATGATCTATGAGTCGGGTATTGTGTTCAAGGAACTGGAACCGGAAGCCCTCGACATGCCGTTTGGCATGTACACCGGTGCAGGGCTGATATTCGGAGTCTCCGGCGGTGTGACAGAGGCTGTGATCCGTAAGGTCATTCAAGATAAGAGCCATACCAATATTAATAATATCAAGTTCTGCGGAGTTCGCGGCATGGAAGGAATCAAGGAATTTGAACTGCCCCTTGAAGATGGGGAAACGATCCTGAAGATCGCCGTCGTGAGCGGGCTTGGCAATGCGGAAAAGCTCATACAAAAAATGAACACGGGAGAAGTTCAGTATCATCTCATTGAAGTCATGGCGTGCCCGGGCGGCTGCGTAGGCGGCGCCGGACAGCCATTCGGCCTGAAGGAGGTAAAGCGGCTGCGTGCCGATGCGATCTATGCATCCGACAAACAGACCCAGCTGCGTCATTCTGATGAAAATCCTGTGATTCCGAATTTATATGAAGGAATTTTAAAGGGCAGGACGCACGAACTTCTGCACGTGCATTATGATAAATAGAATGGGATCCAATGCTTTGATTCTGCTGCGCTGCCAGTGGAACTTAATCTGATCTGCCTGCGTCTAAGATATGATTTCATAATACTTCAGCACAAGGGGGATGATCACAATGAAGAAGAAGTTTTTCACAATTCTATTGGCAGGAACTCTGGTTAGTGCGCTGTCGACTGCAGCATTTGCCGGAGTGCCGGACATCAAAATGTTTTATAACGGGAAAGAAGTCGTATCGGATTCCGGTTTTCTCAATCGTAACGGACGGATTCTGGCTCCCGTCAGAGCTGTTGCTGAGGCTATGGGAGCAAGGGTGACCTGGGATAAAGAGAGCAGACAGGTTCATATAACCGGAAATGACCAAAGTGTTCAGATCGCGAATCTGGAAAGAGCCCTGGCGGCGGATACCGGTCTGAAAGCTGTCAGCTCATGGGCGGAAGGAGTCCGGACAAGGAACGGGGCATGGCAGTACGCCGTTATGACAACGGATATGAAAAAGACATACTACGAAGAATTTGTATCCTCCGGCTGGGTAACCGGCACTTCAAGCCCCTGGGTTAAAAATTTCGATATCAGGGAGCTTGGAAATACAGATGAAAGTACATACCGCTACGCTGTAACGTTTACATGGACGGACTCCACGAATTCAACATCGGAGGCTACGCAGTACCTTACGGTAAAGAACCTGGACGGTACATGGCTTGTGGATTCTATAGACTACCTGGCAGTCAGGGGAAAGATTACAAGGGTCGATACAGCCAACGCAAAGGATGTGGAAAGTATCTTTGTGGAAGGCAGCTACAAGGAAGCGACATACGACCAGGCAACTGCAATTATCGGTGCGGAAACAAGAATCTACAGGGCGAATACCGGTATGGATTTGAAAGGGGGAGACTTAAAGCAGGGGATGGAGGTTGAAGTGATTTTCGGCCCGGATCCCATGATCATGATCTACCCTCCGCAGGCGGTCGCTAAGGAGATTCGGATTTTTAAGTGATCTCTCGTTTTCAGCAATCAGATATCAGGCGACAAGGCGGTTTCTTGTGGAACCGCCTTATCTTTTGCCTGAATTGCTTGATTTATTACTTCGAAAGGTCATATACTATATAAGCAAGACTACAGAAAAGGATACGGGAACATGGACAAAGAATACACAGCAGGCAAAGCAGAAAAAGAAACGCAAACCGTCCGGACTGATTTTAATGACAAAAACGCCGTCAGTGAAGAGGATAGAAAAAGAAGGAGCATACAGCTTT
>JAVBVR010000009.1:0-36148 GCA_036677845.1 Anaerovoracaceae bacterium
CCATTCTGCTTTCCAGATCTGTCGTCCAGCCGGTGTAAAGCGTGCCGTCGGCGCACTGTATGATATAGATATAGTTGGTCTTTCGGTTTTCCTCCGTCATAGCCTTGCCTTCTTATCAACGCGGGGAAGCGCTTCCGCCTGGGAATATTCCTCTTTTGTCATGGAGTAACATGCCACATCACGAATGGAACCGTCGAATATTTTATGGGCCTGTCTCAGCGTACCCTCATAGGTAAATCCACATTTATCGATTACCCGGCCGGACCGTTGGTTTGCCGGATTCCTGCAGACGGAGATCAGATCCAGTCCCAGCTCTTCAAAGCCATAGCGGATCACCGCTTTCGCCGCCTCCGTCATAATCCCTCTCCCCCAGTAGTCCTCTCCCATGGCGTAACCCAGTTCCTTGCAGTTGATATCCGGCCTTCTGGCATCGTTCTCAAAACCGATGGATCCGATCACCTTGCCGTTTTCCTTATAAACGATTGCCCAGCAGTCATACCGGTTTATGAACAAAGTCTGCATAATTTCCAGAGACTCCGTTTTGCTCTCGTGCGGTTTCCAGCCCCCGTGGGGCCCTACATTGGGATTCCGGGCATAGTCGTACAAATCGTCTACATCATCCACATTCCAGTCCCTCAGGATCAGTCTTTCCGTCTCTATTGTCTTCATTTTCTGTCCCTCATCGCTTCCATACGGGCTCTGTCCAGCCGGAACACTTTGAACCAGTCAATTTCCTCCGCACCCATATTGTGATAGTATTTCATGCCGGAAACATTGCTGTTCATACAATACCAGTCCATTCTTCCGCAATCTTTCTTACAGGCGACTTCCGCGATGAAGGAAAAGAGTCTGCTTCCGATCCCTCTGCCGCGGTATTGTTCTCTCACATACAAATCGTCAATGTAGAGCGTCGGTTTCCCGGTAAAGGTAGAAAAGCTGTATGCCCATATTGCAAATCCGATCGGCTCCCCTTCCAGCTCCGCGATGAGCGCATCGGCAACCTTCCTTGTAAAAAGTGCCTCCCGCAGCCCCTCTTCTGTGCTCCGGATCTGGTCTTTCGCCCCTTCATATTCCGCCAACTCAAGAACAAATTCCAGAATCATCGGAATATCTTCCTCTTCTGCAGTTCTGATCAGAAGATCATCAGCCGTATCACCTCGCAAGCCATATCTCCCCCTTTCGGTAATTACTCCGTCGTACTCAAGATTTCGTTGTTCTTCTCAACCTGGCTGACTTTCATTTTTGAAACATCTTCCGGTTCTACTTCCTCCAGCAGTCCCAAAACAGAAGGACCCAGAAAAATGGTGTCGAGTACCTTTCCATTAATGGAGATTTTGCTGTAGGGAGTGAAGTTCTCTCCTTTAATATAATACTTCTTTCCGATCACCACAACCTGTTCTACTTTTATTTCCCTTACGCCCATCTTCATATCGGTGGGTTCATACGGATTGACTTTCCCGAAAATATATTCTTTTCCGTAGAGCATATCATATTGCAGTGCCTTGAGATTGGCGAGATAGTTGAAATCGTCCTTATGATTCTGGTGATACTTGGTCATGATGCCTTCATGGATTCCGATCCGATCCAGAACTTCAGCAGACAGCTGGTAGGCATAAAGGTCCTTGTCCTGTTTCCCGAGGCCGATATTGTCCCACATGACGTACTGAGTCTGGTATATGTTTTTATTGACAAGATCCGCGTTGCCGATCGACAGTCCCGGCAGATGATCGCCGTACATGACCAGAACAACAGGCTCATCGGTTTTCTTCAGCGCGACGAGCAAATCTCCGATGAATTGATCCATCTCGTAAACCTGCTGGAGATAATACTCAAAGGCATAGGCCTCGTTCTCCGCCGTAATGCCGGACACGGTAACGGCCGGATTGGCGATGGTTTTTTTGGTGGGATACTGGCCGTGTCCCTGCACCGATATTGCATAGATGAAATCTTCCCTCTCTGTGGAATGAAGCGCAGCAATGATTTCTTCGATCAGCACCCCGTCCTTTGCCCAGTTTTTCGGAGTCTTTGAAACGCTGTTCATATACTCCAGTGAAGTAAAGGTGTCAAAGCCCAGATTGGGAAATACCTTGTTCCGCCCGTAAAACGCACCCCGGTGATTGTGTATCGCATGGGTGCCGTACCCGATTCGCTTCAGGTCATAGGCTATGGTCTCACATGTTTTGTCTCTCAAAACGGATTTATAGGGGTACTCTCCGGGTCCGAAGAACCAGACTCTCATACCCGAAAGCACTTCAAATTCAGTATTTGCCGTTCCGGCTCCGATGGATGGTACCGTCAGAAATCCGGAAGAATACTGATTCATTAATTTTCGGAAATTGGGTGCCGGATCAGAGGAAAAATGCAGTCCTTCCATTAAGGTCGGGTCAAAAAACGATTCCAGCTGCAGCATGATGACATTTGGCTTTCGATCTTCATTTCCGTTGGCTGCGGGCATGCTCGTAAGATCCTTCAGTTCCTCCTCGGTAAAAATTCTAAGAATCCTTTCTTCTGAGTAGTTGTTTGGTGCTGGTATCCCCGTATTCATCCAGGTATTGATAAAGCAGTACGGAAATCCGTAATCCCGGTATGCATAGTTCAGATTTCCGAAATAGGTGGACACCCAGTTCTGACTGACAGCCAGATTCGTCAGTCCGAACATGGTCAGAACCAGGACCAGTACTCCGGCAATGCTTTTTTTATAATTGAGCTTCTGCTTATGCTTCGGCATAAGGATGAATACCAACGCAAGCGCAACCAGGAGCAGCACCGCGCCGGCTGCGGCAAGTATGATCTGTACCGTAGTCAGGTAATTCGGTATGATTGACATGACAGAAGGCAACAGGGACATGTCCGTGACGGTAAACGGTGTGATTCTGTGGCTCAGAATGATCCCGTTGGTGATTCCCGTTGCAAGCCAGAAGAACGACACCATCACATAAACGAAGATCCGCCGTCTCACAAGATAAGCGATGGAAAAGCTGAAAAAAATCATGTAGGTGTTGTATAAAAACGTCATCGGCGAACCGGTCATATAGTCCAACGCGGTCCAGACAGATCTTCTGCTCACGGCTTCGATTATAAAATTTAACGAAAAAGCCAGAACAATGCATAACGCGATGGAATTATGCAGGTACTTCTCAAAAAAGGGTTTTATGAATTTCATTGTATGTTCGTTTTCTCCTCCAGACAGTCAGTTTTTGCTGGCCGTATCGCGTTTGCCAGTGCGGCGAATTCATCCAGGCTCAGGGTTTCTGCTCTCCTGACGGGATCGATGCCGGCAGTTTTCATGACTGCCGCGATTTCATCCTTTGTCAGCCCATATACCCCGGTAAGCGAATTCAGCAGGGTCTTTCTCCGTTGTCCGAAGCCTGCCTTGACTACCGCAAAAAATGCTTTCTCGCAAAACACCTGAACGGGTTTTTCCCGGCGGATATCAAGCCGGATCACCGTGGAATCCACCTTGGGCTGCGGTACAAAGATCTCCTTCGGCGCGTTGGCAATATGGGCAACCGTGCAGTAATACTGAACCGCGACGGAAAGCGCACCGTACGTTTTGGTGCCCGGGCCGGCCTTGATCCTGTCGGCGACCTCTTTCTGCAGCATGATGGTAATGCTGTCCGCAGGAACCTTATCCTCCAGTATCTTCATTATGATCGGTGTTGTGATATAATAGGGAAGATTTCCCAGTATTTTCACTCCGTCTACCTTTTGACCTCCGATATCTCTGTTTTGTTCCAGGATTTCGTGGAAATCGGTTTTCAGCACATCGTTGTTGATGATTTCAATATTATCATATTCGCCGAGCGTTTCCTTTAAAACCGGGATCAGGTTGCGGTCCAGTTCTATGGCAACCACCCTGCCTGCCTCTTCGGCTGCGGCAGCGGTCAAAACTCCCATCCCCGGACCGATCTCGATTACGAGACTCTGTTTCGTAATGCCGGACTTTTCAATAATCCGGTCGATGATATTTTTATCGGTCAGAAAGTTCTGACCAAGGCTTTTCGAAAGCTGAAAGCTATGTTTCTTTTTTAATTGATTGATGGTAGCCGGTGAATGCAGCTTCATATTCCTATCCCCTATCTCTTCCTTCGAATACAGTTACCATAGTTTCAGCCGGCGGCGACATTTCTATTCCGGCCGTATGGTAATCCCTGCGGGATTCAGGCCTGTCCGTCTTTCTTGGTCAGTTCTTCGACGGCAGCCGTAAATTCGTCCCGTTGAATCCCATATTGGTTGAGCCGGTTCAGAAAAACCTTGCTGTTGCCGTAGCCGATCCCCAGCCGCTTGCCCAGCTTGTCCCTTCTTTCGGCGGCCCCGGCCGTTCCAACCAGCCCGAATTCGAGCATATCTTCCTGACGGAATTCGGTTCTTTTGTCTAATACTGCCGCCCTGACTCTGCTTAACGCTTCTCTGATGCTTTCCGGTTCGGCATTTTCAATTCCGATATCTCCATCTCTGGCAGCTTCCTCTCTGGGTAAAAAAGCATGCTTTCCCTCGGGAAAGCGCTCACAAAGTCTTTTTCTTATTTTTTCTCCGGCGGAATCCGGATCTGTAAATATGATGATTCCACGTTCTGAATAAGCTTTTTCAATGCGCGCGAAGGTTTCCTTGCTGATACCGAAGCCATGGGTGGCTATGGTTTCCGCCTCCACCGCTCTTTTCACTGCCGCTTCATCATCCCGGCCTTCCACAATAATGATTTCCTTTATCATTTCGGTACGATTCCTCCGTTGGTTGTCTTGTGATTCTTTTCGGGAAGCACATATAAGATCTCCCCCGGACGTATCATTTTCAGCTGATCTCTGGCTTGCTGCTCAATGTATTCCGGACTGTTTACTCTGGAAAAAATCCGCTCCAGCCGGGCCTTTTCATCAATCAGCTCCTGCTGCTCCTTCACGGTCCTCGCTTCCGCCAGCTTCAGGCTGATAATGTTAAAGGCCGATACTGATATGATTCCGATTATTACGATAAAAATGACAAAATACACCAATCTGCGGCGGGCTTTTTTCCCTGCCTGGCGTTCTGTCACGACGGATTTAGTTTTTCTCTCCCTGTCCCTTTTTCTGGAAGCTTCTTCTCGTCTCTGTCTGCGGACCTGCCTTGCTTCCTCGATATCGATGACCTGGCTGCCGTTTTTGAATTCCTTGCTTCGCCGCTTTTTCTTATTTAGCATCTTATCACCTGTGTGGTACATCCGAAGCCTGTTTTCTTCGGAGTGAGTCCTTTCCGGTCCGCCTGCAGCCTGTCCGAATGCCGACGGATGGCAAGACTCCGTGCCCGGACACCGTCCGAGCTGAGCCTTAGCCTATTGTACCATAAAAGTATTTTCTCCACAAGACGGCCCCCGCTCCGAACGCCAGAAAAGCGTGGAAACTGAGCCTTCCGTAACTGCAGTAGTAGAGAAAGGATGAGGTAAGGAGAGCGGCAAAGAGCCAGAAGAGAATATCCTGGATGAATGCAATCTTTCTGCCTGGTTTCAGTTTATTCTTAACCCTGCGGAAGATGTCATAGAACAACATGACGGTCATTCCGGCAAAAAGCATGATTACGAACTCAAAAGATTGGTCGATGATCAGAGGATTGACCGCATTCATTTCTGTATCAGCAATGTTCATTTCAGGATTTTTTTAAAGAAGCCCTTTTCCTGTCTGTCTTTTTTCTCTGTATAAACAGCGGAACCGATAGAGCCGGAGATCAGAACCTTTCCTTCTTCCAGATCCAGCTTCTGAATATGAAGATCTTCTCCTCTGATAACCAACCCTCCGTTTTTCAGTGTGATCAGAATGATTTCCTCATTAAAGCTTTCAATGTCCGCAACATCCGTTACAGAAACCCTTTCCCGATTGTCGATATTAACAATATGCGAATCCATAAAAAAACACCCCTTTTTAATATATTAGCAGAGGTGCCTGTTTATTCACTCGATATTCTTCTTTCCCCTTGCATGGGACAAAGGAAGCGTAATGGTAACCTTTGTTCCCCTTCCGTCTTTGCTCTCAATTTCGATGCTGCCGTTATGCTCCTCGACGATCTGCTTGGAAATCGCAAGCCCTAGTCCGGTGCCGCCCATGGCTCGGGACCGCGCTCTGTCAACTCGGAAAAACCGTTCAAATACGCGGGACAGTTCCGTTTCCGGAATGCCGATTCCGTTGTCCGCAATAACCAGTTGCGCGTGTTTGCCGTCCTGAAGCGCATCGATGTCGATTCTGCCGCCTTCCTGGGTATATTTTATCGCGTTGCTCAATACGTTCATCAATACCTGCTCAACACCATCCCGGTCAATGACAGACAGGATCTTCTGGTTGTCATCAAAAATGCAGTTCAGATGCTGGTTTTTATTTTTCGCCGTGAGCTCCACCTTTGTAACCACTGACTTCAGAAGGCTGATCAGGTTGCTTTCTTTTTTGTTCCATTTTTCCTGCTTGTAATCGAGCCTGGACAGCTGCAGTAAATCCTTGACAAGCCGGTTCATCCGGTCCGTTTCCGTATCGATAATGCCCAGGAACTGGGTCTCTGTTTCCGGGTCATCCACATGCCCGGTCAACAGCGTCTCGGTATAGCTCTTGATCGTTGTCAGCGGCGTTTTTAGTTCGTGGGAGACGTTTGCCACGAAATCCATCTGCATGCTCTCAAGCTTCTGCTGCTCTGTGATATCCTGCAGGATCATGATGATGCCGACATCCTTGCCGTTTTCATCCTTGAAGCGGTCATATCTTACCGCAAATGTGGAACCGCCGAAAAAGAAAAAGTCCGCCACTCCCCCGTCTTTGCAGTTCTCCCTCAGCTTATCGAAAACAAGGTTTGCGTTATAATCCTTGATGATATCGTTATAATGCTTGTTTTCCATATCGTCGGCGGTGATGTTCAGCATGGTCATCGCAGCCGGATTGGCATGGATGATATGCCCGGTCAGATCAACTGCAATCAATCCGTCGGCCATGTACTTCAATATGGTTTCCAGTTTACTTTTCTCATTTGATATTTCCGACAGCGTCAGATTGAGCTGCTGCCTCAGGATGTTGAACATTTCCGCCAGCCGTCCGATTTCATCGTCGGATTTTACGCTGACCTCCTGGCTGAAATCACCCTGCGCCATTTTTTCGGCCTTTTCCGTTACATCGTTAATGGGAATGGTGATGCTTCTGGCAATAAAAAATCCAAGTACAACCGTGATGAAGAGCGCGATCATCATTGCCTGGACAAAAATGAGCTTGGACTCGTCGATGGTGTCGTAAACGCTGGACATATCCTCTCTCATGTAGAGAACGCCTTTGATATGCCCTTTGTTTTCGATAGGGAAGACCATATTTTTGACCGGAATTTCCTTGTTCTGCTTTTTGATGATGCCGTCGGATTCCGCGATTGACTCCCCGTTCAGTCCTTTCAGGATTACGCTCTGGTCCAGAAGGTCAACAGCGCTTCTTAGGACCAGGTTCTCATTATTGGAAGCAATGATCGTAAAATCATCGTCCACGACAAAGATCTCCTGCTGTACGCCCTTGGACCAGTTCACGATATTGGACTGGATCTCCTCCTGATGGCTCTTTAAATCTTCATATCCATCGAAAGACGAAAGCAGAGTTCCTTCTACGGTCTTCGAAATGTTGCTGCGAATGGAATCGATATAATAAGCCTCCAACTGGCTCATGATAAAAACCCCGATAATTGTTGTTGCTATGAAGACAAGAAGAAAGTAGATAAATACAATCTTCCATCTTATGCTGGACCATCTCTTTTTCCCGATCATATTCCGTTACGGCCTCCTGAAATAATAGCCTATCCCTCTTTTTGTCATGATATACTTTGGATCGCTGGAGTCATCTTCGAGCTTTTCTCTCAGCCTTCGCACCGTAACGTCCACCGTACGGATATCTCCGTAATATTCGTAGCCCCAGACCTCTTCAAGGAGCTGTTCTCTGGAAAACACTTTATTCTCCCTCTCCGCCAGATACTTGAGAAGCTCGAACTCGCGAAGGGTCAGCTCCAATGCTTTTCCGTTTTTTCTCACTTCGTAGCGGTTCAGATCGATGGCCAGACTCCCAAAATCCTGAATATTGGACGGTACATCCTGTAGATTCGCCATCAGGTCGGTTCTTCTGATGTTTGCCTTGATTCTTGCAATGAGTTCCCGCATCCCGAAAGGCTTTGTGATATAGTCATCAGCGCCGAGCTCCAGCCCGAGCACCTTGTCCACTTCCTCTTCCTTAGCCGTCAGCATGAGGATCGGTACGGTGCTGGATCCCCTGACCTTTTTACAGACCTGGAAGCCGTCCATGACAGGAAGCATAACATCCAGCAGGATCAGATCCGGTTTTACGGACAGGGCTTTATTCAGCCCATCCTGACCGTCATAAGCAGTTTCTACTTCAAAGCCCTCCTTTATCAGATTGAATTTTATAATATCTGAAATCGATTTTTCATCTTCAATAATCAAGACTTTTCTTGAGTCCATAAGAATATCTCCTCCTTAACCCGCGACAAGCAATACGGTTCCGTTTCCAAGCCGATGAATTATTATATCAAAAAAAAACATTGTCGTCAAAAAACCATTATATCCCACATTCCTGCGAGGCAGTCCTCTCACTTTTTCCAAGCCCTTCCTCATATTATGAGGAAGCAGCAGAAATCTACAAATCAGGATTTGTGATTTCTTTGCATAAGTTCGCCTGTAATTTACTTTGTAAATTTGGCGAGCTAGTAAGGGATGTGATTACTATGAATTCAAATAATGGGGAAATGACCCCGGTTATTATATATTCAAAGCGTACAATCAATGAGATAAGAGACTGTATTATTGAAAATTACGGGCAGATTAAATACGAACTCCCCTTCATCAATGCAGTTTCAGTTGAAATTCCAAAGGAGAAATTAAAGCAGCTGTCTGCCTATCAGATGATCGGAGCCATAAGCGAAGATGCCATCGTCTCAAAGACACCGCTTTATACGAGATCAAGACCGGTGCGGAAAAATTGCGGAAATATCGATTATGGTGTGGATCGTCCGTATTGCAGCACTGAGCGCGGCAAAGGGGTAGGGGTTGCGGTCATCGATACCGGCGTAGCCCCCCATTATGATCTGGTGAAACCCCTTAACAGAATCGTCGCCTTCCAGGATCTTCTGGCAAACAGGGAACGGCCTTATGATGACGACGGCCACGGTACCCATGTGACCGGCATCATAGCGGGAAACGGCTATACTTCAAGCAAGTATATAGGCACGGCGCCCTGCGCTAATATTATAGCGATCAAAGCTCTGGATGAAACAGGAAACGGAACCGAGTCTGATATCCTTGCCGCTCTGCAATGGATCATCAATAACGGGAAACGATACAACATCCGCGTAATCAACCTGTCTCTCGGGATCAAGGTGGAACCGCCCTATGACGACGATCCTCTTATCAAGGGGGCAAATGCGGCTGTCCGGCATGGATACAGTGTCATTACGGCCGCCGGAAACAACGGGCCGGGAAAATGCACAATCAATTCCCCCGGAACCAGTCCCCTGGTCATCACCGTAGGCGCCGCCGACCTGACAAATCTTTCCGAGAGCGGTGAAATCAAGGTGGCTAAATTTTCCAGCCGGGGCCCGACACTTTCCGGAGATTCCAAACCGGATCTGATCGCTCCCGGCGTCGACATATGTTCCTGCGACGGTAAAAATCCGAAGGGCTATGCAGTTCAATCGGGGACTTCCATGGCGGCTCCGGTCGTAAGCGGTGTTGCGGCCTGCCTCTATGCCATGCGTCCTGATCTGACACCGTCACAGATAAAGCAAATTCTGGTACGGGATACGATGCCTTTGAAAAAGGAAGACCGCTATGCGCAGGGCCGCGGTCTCTTGAATTATAGGATGTTCTTAAACTTCTAAAAGATACCGGCGAATGATACCGGACAATTTTATAAATAATTCAATGGGTTTTTGGTTTTTCCATTGATGTGAACTTCAAAATGAAGGTGGGGGCCGGTACTTCTTCCTGTGTTTCCGACATTGGCGATATGCTGGCCCTGAAAAACCCTGTCCCCTTTTTTCACCAAAAGCTTGCTGCAATGCCCGTACCAGGTTTCTCTTCCGCCGCCGTGATCGATTGCGACCATATATCCGAGTGCGCCGTTGTATCCTGCAAAGGTAACCTTACCGCCGTCGGCTGCTTTAATATGGGTTCCGGTGGGCGCCGCAAGGTCAATTCCCGAATGGAGTCTGCCCCACCTTGTGCCGTATCGGGAAGTCAGGGTTCCTCTGACCGGATAGATAAAGGTTCCCGTTCCGATCAGCGGAGGCGGTTCCTTGGTTCCTACCAGTACGATCTGCGCCACAGGCTCCGATAAGACAGTGGCACTGATCTCCTTTCTGCTTACCTCGATCCCGTTATTCCGCACGATCTCAGCCACGACGTCCTTTTCACCGTTCATTCCCTTTGACTTTACGGTTTGTTCTTTTTTAAACAGGCTTGCTGTATTTTCGTATTGTATCTCATAGGGAATCGCTTCGATATACTGCGCTATTTCCGTGGTTTGAACCGTTACCAGCGGTACGATCTGATTGAGGCAAATCTCCTGCCCGATGGACAGCTTCTCAGGGATTACGTCCGGATTGGAAACCTTCAGTTCGTCTTGCTTCAGGCCGTACTGCTTGGCGATTCCAGAAAAGGTTTCGCCGGACTGTACCACGTGGATCTTCTTCTCCACCGCTCCCGTCATCATATACTCCAGCACTTTATCCGTCGGCTCTATGTCGCCGAGCTTGGTATCCACATCCTTGATGACTACCTCTTCAGCAAAATCCACCTTTGTATATTCGATGCCGGTATCCTGCCGCAGGTATACCGTTTTGATCTGTTCCAGAATAGCGTTTGCAGTTTTTTCGCTTTCCAGGGTCGCAACCAGCTCACCGTCAACATAGATTCCATGGCCGTTGGCTTTCATGTCTCTCATATAGGTCAGCCGGTTCAGAACATCTTCCCTGTCATCGATATCCTGGTTCAATGCAACAATTTTGTTGAATCGAATGTCCTTATCCTTATCGATGGTGATATCAGCGTCGTATTGGGCACTCAGCTTGTCTCCGATGATGTCGATGGTTTTATAGACATCCACCTGATTCTTGACGACGCCGAGTACTTTGCCGTTATAGATATATTCATAGGCTGTCATGTTTCCGATTACGATCGTGACCGCCGCCGCCGCGGCTACACTGATACCGAATCCGAGCAGCAGCTTTTTCTTATGATATTCGGCAAAGTCCCGAATCCGGTTGATAAATCGGTGCGTCCTGTCCTTTAGAACTGTCATGCGGCGAAGAAATGCTTCGTTCCTTCTGTCTATGTATTCGATAAAGAGTATCCCTTTAACTGAACCCTTTTTTTCAGCCTCTGCCAGCTTCAACATCACGGCTGCTCTTTTTGCTTTCAGCTGCAGCCTTGTTTCCGCTGTTTGGAATAAGGGCAACATTATTCTGCCTGCCCTCGCCGCAGTCTTCGCTGCCGTCGGAATGATTCTGCCCCTCAGAAAATCGCCGGTTCTGCGAGATGCTGTCTGGAAAATCCGGCGTACGGCTGCCTTATTCCTTTCAAAGAATGCGAATACTTTATCGAGCGCTTCGTCCATGGCAGTACTGATTTGAATCTCCTCGCAGGGAGCGGCGTATTCGGCATCCTCCGGCGTCACTTCCTCCTGGATCGGATCATGCCGCCACAATCTGGAAAGGTCAAAACCGGAATCCCGGTCCGGATCTCCAAGCTCTGCGGCCTTTGCAAATTCAACGTTCGCAGAAAGTTCTTCGCTTTCTTCTGCTGCAGCGAGAGCGTCAAGAATAGACAGCTGCCCTTCAATCGTTGCGGATTGATTCTCCTCAACAGGGAAAACCTCCGGCTCTATCTCATCAAAAATACTGGTCTGCTTAAAATCTGCATAAACTCCGTGCTCTGCAACAATCGTTTCGGCCGGAGCATTGTTCTTCCTCTTTCTCCGGTTTCTTCTCTCATTAATCCGTTCTGCCGCTCTGGCCCGCTGCCGCTCCTTCTCCTTGTAGTCAATTTCCAGGTCGGACAGCTCGATATGAGAGATCCTCTCAAGTTTTTCATCAATGATTTTATTGATGAATTCCTTCGCCTGTTCCCGGTTCATTCCGGTTAAGTCCAGACGTGAAATAGGGGTATGGGGTTCCCCCATATCCCTGGATACGTTTTTCTTTTGATTTGATATGCTTTTATCTTTATTTACTATATTAAAAAATCCAGCCGTAAGGTTTTTCCATAAGTCGCTTACTATTTCTGTACCTGGTCTTCTGGTTTCCTTCATATGCTTCCTCCCGGCCACCTTGCGGTGGGGTACTTATCATATGCCGTCAAAATCAGTGAAATCTTTTTTGGTCCGATGCTGTTTAGCCTTACACGTTTGATGGTATTATTATACACTTTGTCCCGTTTTTTTTCAATCCGTTTTTTGCAGGCTGCTGAGCTTCTCGGCGAAGCAAATGCAACGATCCCCTGTATCTTGTATACCGGTATCCCTGCAGTGGGGGCAGTCATACACAATATCCATATGGTCGATTCTGAAGTTGTTCTCGGTCATTAAATAAGCCTTCTCTTCATTGAGTGCGTCTACCTTGTCTTTCATAGCCTTTATTCGCTTTTTAACGTCTCCGTCGCCCGAAAGCATAACCTTGGAAATCTGTAGTCCGACCTCTCTCGTCTCCTCTTCAATTTCCTTTATACGGGGTATGCGGCGGTATACCTCAGCCCGTCTTTCCTCTGCTTTTGCTTCATTGGCCGCTCTCAAATCCTCATAATATTTCATGACACTTGCAATGGAACCGGTTCTTCCTGCGCCGGGTGTTCCTTCGTCGGAGGTCCCGGTTCTCTCTCCGTTTCCGCTGCTCCATGCCTTTAATACGCTGTTTATGTAATTGATGTTCGGATTGGATATTCCTGTAGTCTTTTTACAGGCTTCCAGTACTTTCTCGATGGAAAAGCCCATCTGGTCGAACCAGGTATCTATGATCCGTTTTTCCTCTTCCGTTGCATTGCGAAGAAATCCCAATGCACGCAAAATACGCTTATAAAGGTAATGGCGGTTATCCGTCTCCTCCAGATAGTCCTCGATCTGCTCTGCGGTTTTCAGTCCCTGGTTAGCCCATTCCTTTACGACAGCCGCTACATACTTGTGATTGCTGTGGTTTTTCTTCTTAACACAATAGGAGTATGCGTAGACGATCATTTCGGGGTTTGCATTGTAATCGGTGATCCAGGACATGATTTCGGCAGGCTCCCTGCCCTCAAAGAGTCTCCCTGTAATCCGTTCGATCTCACTGTACATATTTTTGATGGAATCATCGCTCATAAGCTCCTTCAGGCGGTCTGGAATCACCGGCTCGGGTTTCTGGCTTTTCTGCTTTTTTCCATATGCCAGTTCTTTCAGATTGAGGAATTCCACCTGATAACGGAATTTATCACCGGGTTTTTCATAGTGCTTTCTGACAACCCCCATCTTTTCCCAATAAGTCCATGCCTTCAGGACATCCTCGTCCTCCATTCCAAGATGTTTTGCAATGGTCTCGTTGGTCATGCGCATGTCAAAATCGGCGTACATCAAGGCGAACAAATAAACCTTGACATAGTCGCCGGAAGCCTGCGTGAGATATTCATTGATAAATATATTTTCGACGTTGGTATCTCGCAGATAAAAATCCTTGATGATCTCTCTTCTAAAGTTCATATTTCATACCTTCTTACAAATAGCTTCGCGCCTGTCAGGGGTGTTCTCCCGGAAACCGCCGTCTTTCAATGCATCGCATAAAGACGGTAACATGTTATGCGGTTTCTTCATGAAAACACACCCGGCGCGGCGCGAATAAATATTTTAAAAGATTTGTTCTCTGATAATGGTCTGGTCTCGCCTGGGACCGACGGATACGATTTTAACGGGAACGCCCGTTGCCTCCTCGATCGCCGTAATGTAGGCCTTTGCTGCTTCCGGAAGTTCCTCGTAGGTTTTACAGCTCGAGAGATCGCACTTCCAGCCTTTCAGTTCCCGGTAGACCGGTTTGCACTGTTCCAGAATCTCCAGTCTGGCAGGGAGATGGTTCATCTTTTCTCCGTTGCAGTCATACTGATAACAGAGTTTGATGGTTTCAAATTCTCCCAATACGTCCAGAAGCATCAGAGAAAGTCCGGTCATTCCGTTGATTCTGGCGGAATACTTCACCACCACTGCGTCAAACCAGCCGCAGCGTCTCGGCCTGCCCGTGGTTACTCCGTACTCACGTCCAAGCTCGCGGATCCGGTTTCCGGTTTCGTTATCCTCTTCCGTGACAAAGGGGCCTTTTCCTACTCTCGTGGTGTATGCCTTTGTGATACCGAGAACCTCCTGAATGGTCCCTGCTCCGATGCCGGAACCGGTAGTGAAACCGCCGGAAGTCGGATGGGAGCTGGTTACATAGGGATAGGTGCCCAGGTCTACATCCAGAAGAGAACCCTGAGCTCCTTCAAACAAAACCTTTTTCCCTTCCGTCAGGCTTTCATATACCATGACGCCCGTATCTCTGATGTATGGCTTTAAGCGATTCGCATATTTCACGAACGTTTCTATCAGTCCTTCTTTATTTACAGGCGTCCCGTTGAAAAGCTTCACTATAATATCGTTTTTCCTGTCAATCTGGGCAGCCAGCTTTTCCCGGAATATCTGTTCGTCCAGCATATCGCAGGTTCGAATCCCGCTGCGTTCGATCTTATCCATATAGCACGGACCAATCCCCTTTTTCGTGGTTCCGATGTCGTCCTTCCCTCTGGCTGCTTCGTAAAGCTCGTCCAGAATTTTATGATAGGGAAATACGATATGAGCTCTGTCGCTTACAAAAATTTGGGACGTGTCGATACCGTCCCGTTCCAGCTCTTCAATTTCCTTGAAGAAGCCTTCGGGGTCAAAAACGACGCCGTTGCCGATAACGTTCACCGCGCCCTCATTTAGAACCCCCGAGGGAATGAGGTGGAGTGCGTACTTTTTATCTCCGATAACCACGGTATGACCGGCGTTGTTGCCGCCCTGGCCTCTCACGACCATGTCCGCTCTGGCTGCTAAATAATCAATTATTTTTCCTTTTCCTTCGTCTCCCCACTGAGAACCGACAATTGCTAATCCTGGCATATTACCGCTCCTTTTCTATTTATCCTTTAAAAATTCATTCAAATCATCAATCAGCTTTTTCAGGTCAATCCCGTGTCCATCCGCTGCTTCCCTCAGGTTCTCGGTTCTTGCACCCGGGCACCCCAGGCAGTTCAAGCCGTGCCGAAGAAGGATTTCCGTCGGATCAGGATCCATCTCAAGAATATCGTTGAGAAACATGTTTTCCGTAACCTTCATAATATTACCTCCGCCTTATTATTTATCGCTTAAACGGCTCTTGTCGACAAACCTGGTGTATTTCCCAAGCCAGGTCAGTTCAACGGTACCCGTGGGGCCGCTTCGCTGCTTTGCGATCATGACTTCGCAGATATTCGGCTTATCCGTTGTCTCAGGGTTATAATATTCATCTCGATACAAAAACATTACGATATCCGCATCCTGTTCGATGGATCCGGATTCACGCAGGTCGGATAAAATCGGCCTGTGATCCGTTCTCTGTTCCGGCGCACGGGACAGCTGGGATAATACGATGACGGGACAGTCCATCTCTCTTGCGAGCAGTTTCAGAAAACGAGACAGCGCCGTAATTTCCTGCTGTCTGCTCTCCGATCTCCCCTCGAAGGCCATGAGCTGAAGATAGTCGATGACGATGAGGTCCAGTCCCTTTTCCGCCTTCAATCGTCTGCATTTATTTTTAATTTCCATGGCCGTGATTCCCGGCGTGTCATCTATGTAAATACTGGTTCTCGAAAGGGTATCCAACGCGATATGAATCTGGTCCCAATCCTTTCGCTCCAGATTGCCTGTTTTCAGCTTCTGCATTTCAATCCGGGATTCCATACTGAGCATTCGCTGACCCAGCTGGTCCCGGGACATTTCCAGACTGAAAATCAATACCTTTGCCTTGCCTTTAATCGCCGCTTGTTGGGCAATGTTCAGTGCGAATGCGGTCTTTCCCATAGCAGGCCTTGCCGCCAGCATGATCAGGTCAGACTTCTGAAGCCCGGAAGTCTTGGCGTCCAGGTCAAGGAATCCTGTCGTAAGGCCGGTGATATTTCCTTCCAGCTTGGACATCTCATCAATTTTCGCGATGTTTTCCCACAGTACGTCTTTAATAAGGGCGAAGTCCTTCGTCTGCCTTGCCTGGGCAATTTCGAAGATCCCTCTTTCTGCGAAATCTAAAACCTCAGAGGAACTCATCCTCTCCTGGTACCCTTTTTCAATGATATCCGATGCCGTGCCGATCAGCCTTCTCAGCATCGCTTTTTCTGCGATGATTTTCGCATATTCTCCCGCATTGGAAGTGGACGGCACCGCCGTTGACAGCATCGCTATGTATGCCCGTCCCCCGACCATTTCGAGAGACTTTCGCTTTTTCAGCTCCTCCGAAACGGTAAGAATGTCTGCAGGCTGGCTTTTTCTGTATAGTTCGATCACCGCGGAATAGATTTCCTTGTGCATTTCATTGTAGAAATCCTCTGGCCGGAGTATCTCCAGCACTTCATAAAGGGCGTCCTTGTCCAGCAGAACAGAACCCAGAACAGACTTCTCCGCGTCGTCGTTATGCGGCGGTATCCTCTCATATTGGCCCATAAATATACCCTCTCCGGTATTTGAAACAGTGGTTTACAGAAACTGCATATATTGCCTGATCCTTGATCCGGGCAGCTACGCGGTAACCGTTACCTTTAGTTTTGCGGTAACTTCGGAATAAATCTTGATATCCAGTTCAAAGTCTCCCGTATGTTTAATCGGATTCTCCAGCACAAATTTCCTTTTATCAATGGTGATTTTATGCTGCTCAGACAAAGCGTCGGCAACATCCTTCGACGTAATGGAGCCGAACAGCCTGCCTCCTTCGCCCGATTTAGTTGCGATGGTAACTCTGAGCTGGCCTATCCGCTCCGCCAGTTCCCTGGCTTCCGAAAGCTCCTTCTGCCTGTTTGCCTCCTGGATGGCTTTCTGTTTTTCCAGATTTCTGACATTTCCTTCTGTCGCCTCTGTGGCAAGACCCTTCGGCAGCAAAAGATTTCTGGCATAGCCGTCGCTTACTTTAACCACGTCTCCTGCCTTCCCCACGCCTTTTACATCCTTTATCAATATCACGATCATTCTAATTTACCTCCTGCTACTAGCTTTCCAGTTCCCTGATCAGCTCTACGATGAGCTCCAGGGTTTCGTCAACGGGAATCTCAATCTGAGCTCCCGCCTTTGTCAGGTTGCCTCCGCCTCCCAGCTTTTCCATGATGGTCTGCACATTGACGTCGCCCAGGGAACGGGCACTGATGACGGTAAGGCCTTCTTCATTTACCCCGACCACAAAACTTGCTTTTACACCCTTGATGTTAAGCATTTCGTCTGCTGCTCTGGAGTTGATAACCTGCACATCGGTATGCCTCCCCTCGCACTTTGCAATAGCAATGCCGGGAACGGGCATGGTGGCGCTTGATACGATTTTCGACCTTTGCTTCAGGGAGTTGATGTCCGTCTGGAAAAACTGTCTTACGCTGGCGGTATCCGCTCCCATTCTGCGCAGCCAGGATGCGGCTTCGAAGGTTCTGACTCCGGTTCTGATGGAAAATCGGTTGGTGTCCACCGTGATTCCCGCCAGCAGAGCTTCCGCTTCAAACTTATCGATGTCTTTTTTCTCACCGCCGCTGTATTGCATGATCTCCGTAATCAACTCGGATGTGGAGGATGCATAAGCCTCCATATAGGTCAGCGTCGCATTATCGATAAACTCTTCCGTTTTTCTGTGATGATCGATGACCACCAGCTTATCTGTTCTGGTCAGCAGCTCGGGGCACTCCACAAGGCTGGGCCGGTGAGTGTCCACAACCACCAGGAGCGTATCCTTGTCCGCCAGTTCAAGTGCCTTTTCGTTGTTAACAAACTGATAGTTATTGGACTCCTCTGCCATATTATACATTTCTGTCAAAGATTCATTGAAGGAATTAATGATGACGGAAACCTGCTTGCTCCGGTTTCTTGCAATCCTGCTGATGCCCAGTGCCGCACCGAAGGAGTCCATATCGGGCTTTTTATGACCCATGATAATGACCTGGCTGGACTGATCGATGAGCTGTCTCAGCGCATGGGCCATAATTCTGGATTTTCCCTTGTTCCTCTTTTCCACGGTCTGAAGCCTGCCGCCGTAGTACTCGATCTTACTAACCTTTTTTACGACAGCCTGATCGCCTCCGCGGCCCAAGGCGAGATCCAACGCGGCGGCGGCATATTCGTCACCCTGCTGAGGCGTTTTTCCTCCCACTCCGATCCCGATGCTGAGGGATACGGGAAAGTCCGCATCCGTTTCGATCTCTCTCACTTCATCGAGAATGGAGAACTTGCTTGCCTCGAGTTTATCAAAGTATTTCTGCTCAAATACAATAAAATACTGGCTGTTGCGGAATCTGGTAATGGACGCCTGCATCTTCGCCGCCCACTGTCGAATCGTTCTTTCGATTTCCGCCGCAACGATGGACTTCCTGTCATCGGGAGAGCAGGCGATGAGTTCGTCATAATTGTCCACGATAACGTAAGCAAAACAGCTTTTTTCTTCTTTATACAGGCTTTTAACCACCTCAAAGCTCGTCATGTCGAGCCAATAAAGAACTGCACTGTTGTTTCTATCCTCGTCAAGATAGGACGAAACGACCTTGTAGGTTCTTCCGTTGTGAGTAACCATGACCGGCTTTTCGGGATCTTCCGTAAAGAATTCGGATGCCTTCAGTCCGGTTACACGGTAAATCCCCGCATTGGCCACATCAGCATCCTTGTAAATTTCAGCAAATTTCTTATTGAACCAGAGAAACTTCCCTTCCGAATCTATCATGCACAGGGGCAGCGGGTGATTCGAAACGGAATAACTCATGGTTTTGTCGACAATTTGAAAAATGTGCTCCGTATAAGCTCTCATCGATTCGGTTTTCTTGCCGATGCCTATATTAAAATAAGTTGAAATGCGGTCTCTGAATGATCTCTCGCCCATTTTAACTCCTATATATCATTTTAAAAGTTACTGATCGGAATCATTATATCATAACTCATCAACATTTTGCAGTTAAAATCTGCGATTCCTCTATTCACCATTTATAGTCAAACGCCTGCCTGAGAAAACCGTTTTCTGATATCAAGCACCAGGTCTGTCAGCCCCAAAAGAAACATCAATGTCTGTCCGAGCCCGGAAAATAGAAAGATTCCGGCGATCACAAAAGTCAGAATTTTAGGTATTTGCTTCAAATTCCCGAAATAAAACAAAACCGCCAGGCCCTGTATTGTAAAAAGAAAGGTAAACAGCAGCTGCAGATTGAACATGATCAGCTCTTTGTCTATTATTCCCATATTTACGGTAATATAAGATAAAAGATAAACGATCAGGGAACCGATTATAATATTTTTCGGCAGCGAAAAGGAGCGAAACGGCGGCAGAACCGAAATCTTCCTTCCCGATTTATGAACAATCCAGGATATCACCGCATAGTTTAAATAGGCGATAACGAGACAGAATACAATGATCGCACCCGGAAAAGCAAGCTTCGTCATCTCTCTGATCCTGTCCAGCGCAATCTGCATGGCATCCGGTTCCAAATTCTTCATCCCCATCATGTAATAGCTGCTCAGGTTCATGTCCTCAGCACTGATCTGGCTGAGCGCGGAATTGAGAACCTCAAAAAACGTAACGCCGGTCATTGACCAGAACAATAAAAATATGAGGGCCACTCCTGTCAACGCGCTCATTGACCCTTCCAGAATCCCTCTGTATGCATTCCTTCCGGCAAGCATGTTTTTCATCATGACTGGAATAGGAATAAAGATCATAATCAGTAGTATTAACAGCGTGTACATTCGCATCTCCCTTCATAGCTGCCGCTGTCTGTACAAAGGCGGCCTGTCTTCTGATGATTCATTTTGCCACTGCGGCTGAAGCCGCGGCAAAAGGGCTAAGCGCCGGGCAGAATGTCCTGACGATAAAAATCTACGAATCGCTGCTTCGTGATTTTTTAGCCTAAATTCTGCCTAGCGTCGCTAAAGCGCCGGGCAGAATGTTAAAAAGAAGCGATTGCTCGCTTCTTCCCTTTTCATACGTGCGGTTGCACTTAGTCAGCTGTGTAAGGCAGTAAGGCAACGATTCTCGCTCTTTTAATCGCCTTTGTAACTTCTCTCTGGTGAATAGCACATGTGCCTGTGATTCTCTTAGGAAGAATCTTTCCTCTGTCCGTTACATATTTTCTGAGCTTGTCAACATCTTTATAATCGATGGTTTCTGTCTTGTCTGCACAGAACTGGCATACTTTTTTTCTTCTCATGCCACCACGTCTTTTGTCCATCATGGTCTTTTACCTCCTATTAAAATGGTATATCATCATCATCCTCGAGGGCCTGGAACCCTTCCGGAATCTCAGGAGCGCCCTTGGCATCCTGCCTGTCAAATCCAAATCCGGATCCCGACCTGTCGCCTTGTTTATCGCCCCACTCTAAAAATTCAACTCGGTCAGCAACGACGTCTGTGGTATATACCGTAGCGCCCTCTTTATTCTTATAACTGCCTGTCTGCAGTCTCCCCTGGATTGCGGCCATCCTTCCCTTAGTCAGGTAACGCTCGCAATTTTCAGCCTGCTTTCCAAATACGGTAATGCGGATAAAGTCGGCCTGCTTATCTTTTGCAAAAGGCCGGTCAACGGCCAGTGTGAACGTAGCCACCGCATTCTGGCTCTCCGGGATATATCTCAATTCAGGGTCTTTGGTTAATCTTCCGATTAATACTACGTTATTCATAGTTAACTACCACCCTTTCCTGTGCTGCTATTTCTCGTCCTTGTTGATAATGATATGTCTGATGATTGAATCGGAAATCTTAAGCCTTCTGTCAAGTTCCTTCGGAAGATCAGCACTGCCGGTAAACTCGATCACTGCATAATATCCCTCGTTCTTCTTATTGATCGGGTATGCAAGTTTTCTGTTTCCCCAAACGTTGACCTTTCCAACCTCACCGTCGGCCGAAATGACTTCCTTCACCATTTCAAGTGCAGCTTCCTTCTTGTCTTCTTCCAGCGCCGCTTCAATGATGAACATAACCTCATAATTATTCATTTCTTTTCACCTCCCTGTGGACTAAATGGCTCTTTTTTAAAAAGAGCAGAGAGCAATCATTTTGTCTGATGCAAAATTCAATGCTTTTCTAGTATACCATAAAAATATGATTATGCAAGTTAAATTTGGCGGAACTGTTATATTTGACGGAACCTGTCCCAATTAGATTTGACGGTACCTGCCTGTATTAAATTTGACGAACCGGTCTGAATCCGCTTTAAAATCCCCACCAATTCATGAATCTCGTCTCTTGTGTTATAAAAAGCCAGAGAAGGCCGAACCGTCGACTCCAGCCCGAATCTTCTCAATGCAGGCTGTGCGCAGTGGTGACCCGTCCGGACGGCAATCCCCTCTTCGTTGAGAGCATTGCCAACCTCTTCATTTGAGCGGTTCTTCATAATAAACGAGAGTATGGCGGTTTTCTGTTCTGCGGTACCCACCAGAGACAAGCCGGGCACAGACCGCATCAATTCCATGGCATACTCCGTCAGGCCATGTTCATAGGCACGGATCCTGTCCAATCCAATCTTTTCAACATACTCCAGCGCCGCTGCCAACCCTGCTGCGTCGGCGATGTTCCCCGTTCCCGCTTCAAATCGGGCGGGAGGATCCTGATACTGGGTTTGCTCGAAAGTCACATCGGATATCATATTGCCCCCTCCCTGATAGGGCGGAAGTTCTCTGAGGATATTCTCTTTCCCATAAAGTACCCCGATTCCGGTTGGGCCAAAGATCTTATGTCCCGAAAATGCGTAGAAGTCGCAACCCAATTCCGTGACATCCACCGGCAGGTGAGAAACCGCCTGAGCTCCGTCCACCATTACTTTTGCCCCTGCCTCATGAGCGAGCACGACCATATCACGGACCGGAACTACCGTCCCTAATGCGTTGGAGACGTGGGCCATGCACACCAGTTTTGTTTTAATATTCAACAGTTTCTTATAATCTGCCAGATTAATTTGCCCGGTATCATCTACCGGGATCACCCGAAGGACGGCCCCCCTTTCCTCGCAGAGCATCTGCCAGGGGACGATATTTGAATGATGTTCCAGCTGAGTGACGAGAATTTCATCGTGTTCTTTGACATGAGCCTTTCCGTATGTTCGTGCGACCAGATTGATTGCCTCCGTTGTTCCTCTCACAAAGATGATTTCATTGGAAGAGGCCGCATGAAGAAAACGGCCTACGGTATCTCTTGCCTTTTCAAAAGCATCCGTCGCTCTAGCCGCCAAGGTGTGAGCGCCCCGGTGGACATTTGAGTTTTCATGAAGATAGAATTGATTCAGACGGTCTGTCACACAGAGCGGTTTTTGAGTAGTGGCCGCATTATCCAGCCAGATCAGCGGTTTTCCATTGACCCTTTCAGACAGGATGGGGAAATCCTTCCTTACGGATTCAACCGGAAAACCGGGATAAACCATTTTTCTTGCATTCATACCCCATGGGGTCCGGCGAAGAGACCAGTTGTCTGCAGTGATGTTCCAGTCGCTATTTATAATCATAGTAGTTTCCGATCTCCACATCCTCCAGCACACCAACCGCATCTCTTGACAGAATGCAGGCAGAGCTGTATAGCAGCAGAAGGTAAGAACCGACGCCCTGGTTGTCAATTCCCATGAACCGCACCGACAACCCTTCAGACTGCTCTCCTGCAAGACCTGCCTGATACAATCCGATTGCGCCCTGTTTTTCCTCGCCGGTTCTGATGAGCAGAATATTCGTCTTTCCGTTATCTCCTTTGGGATCCAGTTTCCCGTCGATCAGAAGCTTATTGCTTGGTATGAGGGGAATGCCCCGCCAAGCGATAAAGGAGCTCCCGTGCAAGGACACCGTCGCCGGGGGTACTCCGCGTCTGGTGCATTCCCGCCCGAAAGCGGCAATGGCCCGCGGGTGTGCAAGAAAAAAGGTAGGCTCTTTCCATATCGTCGCGATTAGCTCGTCCAGATCATCCGGAGTCGGATAACCGTTTCGGGTCCGAATCCTTCGGGAACAGTCTGCGTTGGTAAGCAGGCCGTAATCGGGGCTGTTGACGAGCTCGTAGTCCTGACGCTCCCTCAGGCATTCTGCACTGAGCCGCAGCTGCTCCTCGCTCTGGTCATAGGGCTTTCTGTAGATATCCGAAACCTGAGAACTGATTTTTACAATAGTAGAGATGGGGTTTAAGACGAATTCCCTCGGATTTGTTTCATAATCGACGTGTCCTTCGGGAATAAACCGGTAACCCACCTCCTGGTTCAGGATGTCAAGCGGTGATTTATGGTCTTCCTTTACCCTGTTCAAACGAAAAATACCATTCTCCAAAGGCTTCCATTCCAGCAGTCTTAACAGCCACCGCGGCGTAATGGATTCAAATTGGGGGACGGTTTTCGTAAACTCAGCCAGCTGGTACGCTGCCTGGGATGTTAAGAAAACAGGTCTTTTTTCGCCGTCAATATCGTTGATATTTTCCAAGGAACTTTGCTGTTCCGTATTATTCTGTTCCGGCATGATTTCGCCTCCTTTTCCCATAATTCCGTATTAGTATGGGTCGAAGGAGTGTTTTCTAAACATAGGGTTTCATCGCGGTGATTAAAGGGCGGGTATCTCACGGCAATTTTTTACCGCATTTTGCGCAGAATTGAAAGTCTGCCTCTGCTTCCGATCCGCAATAAGGACAAAAGGAGGTCTCCCTGTATAGCGTACCGATATCGTTCAAACGGTCGTCATCGTCTTGGCAAGCGCTGTCCACACCGGTCATTTTCCCTGCAAAGTATTCGTTCAGGGGGTCGGGTTCCTCAGTACTGTCGGTTATATCAAATGCCGAAAAGCGCTCTTTTCCTGTTGCGTTTTTTAAATTGTAGACTGTCTGGGCGATCCCCATTAAAACAAAAACAACGCCGAACAATGCGAAGAAGACCGGCGCTCCCATAGACATGGCCATGATCGTCCAAAAGATACCGAAGACTGTTACCGCCGCCGAACCGAACGCTCCCATCATGGATGGGCCTCTTCCCGGTTTAATGCTTTTCATATGTAGCTCCCTCCTGTTACTGATCCTTCTTTCTCATGCCCGATATGACTGCCGCAATCCCAAGCAGCACATATGCCCAGAACATGTAATATGCCGCACCCTGCTTGAATTCCTGCACGGCATTGCCGATTTCGCTTGTATAGTAAATTGTTTCCTCCAGATTGCCGATCGCAATGCCGACACAGCCAGCTATGATAAGGCCCGTTCCGAAAATGACTCTCTTCATATGCCCTCCCTTTTAATCTTTGATAATGACCGCCTTAGATACTATATCATAAGACAAGAGCTTATGAACATATTAAAATGTAATTCTAAAAACATATAATTTTTATCTGCGTCATATCACACTTCCCCCATAGCGATCATAGTATATAGTGTATGTTTGCTAATCCTTTAGCCACATTAGATCTTTTCAAAACTAAATAAAATATAAACACCTCGAGTTTATGCGCCTGCTTTTGCAGGCGCTTTTAAATCGTATCGTCCAGAGGGGTCCCCTCTGAGGTTTCAGCACCTTCTTCCGGCAATTCACTTCTCTTGCCGTCGCCGCTCAAGGTGAAATACATAAGGACAGAGGCAATGATGCTCACCGGAGCTAAAAGGATCTGCACTGCCAGCTCCACCGTACATATAAGAATTGAAAGCCAAACCTCCAATTCCCTTGACTCAATCATCCGGCTCGATAATTGAAGAACCATAATAACTATCCCATATGTCAGGAGGATTATAACAAAAACTTGAAGAAAGTTTCCTCTGACAAGTCGGCTGCTGTAAGCAAATTCACCTCCTTCACGTTCGGAAAAGAGGGCTGTGGGCATTGCCAGGTAATATTTTGTGAATAAATAGATAAAAAGAATCGCAAATACTAAAACCACTCCAAATTTCAGTACGGGATTTTGTGCACACTCCCAGGCAAGTATGATACCGAAGGCAGGCACCGCTATGATCAATGCAAAAAGAAAACCTATAATGAAGTACGTACCGCAAAACCCCTTCGAACTTTGAAACGATTCTTTTAGTGTCATGCTTTGCCCCAGATACAGGCTTCTTGACAGTATAAAGATTCCAACATCCGCCCTTATGGTAAAATAGATCGACCCTAGGGATAAGAAAAAAAGAAGAACAGCCGCCAGGACAGATAGATTGACTAACAGCCGAGTTCCCGCCATAAGAATGGGAGTTATTAACGCTATGGCCGACAGGCCTGCGAATTGGCGGACGCCACCTCTGTATACGCGAACGGTCTGAAACAGGACCGACTTTACTTCAAATCCTTTTCTGTTGTAATCTTCAATTCGTTTTTCTTTCAAAGTGCAACCCCTTCTTTCCTTTATCTGTCTCCTGGTAATATAGACGAGATTTTCTGGAAATTGTTTCATAAATTTACTATATATTATTTTTGCAACTTCTGCACCCAATTTTCCCGGCATCATAGAATAGTAGGGAAGAAACCTATGAAAGGAGATCATTCACCTTGAATAAAATAGAATCTCAAGTAAGAAATATAAGAAATGATGAAGAGCCTTATGTGGGGATGCCGATCTACGGACTTGACCGCTTTTCCGATTATCGCCGCGAGCGTGAATGGAAGCATCGCGAATGCAGATCGGTATGCGAATCTGTTGATATTTGTCCCCTTGCTATGGCCTATGTGCCCTGGCAGCGCTGGTGCGAGACTTATGAGCCGGCGTTGGCGCATGACAGGGGTACCATATTTCCGGAACTGGATAAACCGTTCCTGGCGGGAGGAGGCGGGTGTTAATGGACGGAAGAACGGAACTGCTTAGAAAGATACAGATCCTGGAATTTGTCATGTATGACGCCGCTCTGTATCTAGACACCCATCCCTGCGATGAGACTGCTTTAAACTATTTTCATCACCACAGAAAAATGAAAGAAAAAGCCGTTGCTGAATATGCGGCATGCTACGGTCCACTTACTATGGACACAGTAGAATCAAAGAATAAATGGACCTGGATCGAAAAACCATGGCCATGGGAAACGGGGGCATAGAAAATGTGGACCTATGAAAAGAAGTTACAGTATCCTGTAAAAATAAAGACTCCAAATCCTGCAATCGCAAAGATCGTCATTACACAAGTAGGAGGACCGGACGGCGAACTGGCTGCTTCTATGCGCTACCTGAATCAACGGTACTCTATGCCCTACAAGGAGTGTATCGGCGTATTGAACGATATCGGCACCGAGGAACTGGCCCATCTGGAGATGGTCAGTGCGATTGTACATCAGCTGACCAGAGATATGACCATCGAGCAGATTAAAGAAGCAGGTTTTGACACCTACTTTGTTGACCATACTGCAGGTATTTATCCTCAGGCAGCGGCAGGCGTTCCATTTACAGCTAAGTACTTCCAGTCAAAAGGGGATGCTATTACCGACCTTGTTGAGGATATGGCAGCAGAGCAAAAAGCAAGAACTACCTACGACAATATCCTTCGTCTCGTAGACGATCCCGATGTGCGCGATCCCATAAAATTCCTCCGCGAAAGGGAGGTTGTTCATTTCCAGCGCTTCGGCGAAGCACTCCGCATTGTGGCAGATAACCTGAATTCGAAGAATTTCTACGCCTTCAACCCGGAGTTCGATAAGCCGAGACATATGAGACCATAAAACAAACCGGCAGGAGAGATCTCACCGGATTGAAAAGCAGCAGAGGAAGTTACATACCTTTGCTGCTTTATTGTATCGAGAACCTGCCGACAGGCAGAATTTCCCCAAAATGCGAGTAACGACCCTCCAGGCTTTATCGGAGGGCCGTCATCAAGAGTTAGAAAATAAATGAAAAAGATTTTGCTAGTTATAGTGAGGCGAAAAACAACAGATGTGCTATAATACGCCTTTGATTGCAGGGTACAAATCGCGGTATACCCTGTATTTATTTTGGTAGGCTTTTACCTGCTCTTCCCTCGGCACGACGGTTTTTCTGACTTTTACGATGGCTTTTGCCGCGGCTTCAACGGACGCATATTCACCGCAGGCCACCGCTGCCAGGATTGCTCCGCCAAGGGACGGGCCCTCTTCCGTCTCCAGAAGCTCAACTTCCAGATCCAGAACGTTTGCCAGAATCTGCTGCCAGACAGGGCTTTTTGCTCCGCCTCCGCAAAGCTTTGTCTTTTTAATATCAATCCCCAGCGATCTGGCGATTTCGAGGGAATCCTTCAGAGCAAAAGATACTCCTTCGAAAACAGCCTCCGCCATCTGGGCTCTTGTCGTGTCAAGACTTAGGCCGAGAAAAGCCCCGCGAACATTAGGATCGTTATGGGGAGAACGTTCTCCCATCAGATAGGGGAGAAAATACACTGGATTATCACCGTTTCCGCTGATATTCTGCTGCTCTCCCCGATAGTTATCGGTATTTAAAATATCTTCCAGCCACCATTTCAGGCAGGAAGCCGCACTGAGCATGCATCCCATCAGATGATACCTGCCGTTTGCATGGCCGAACGCATGAATTGCGTTGTTCTCACCGATGGTAAACGTGTCACATGCAACAAATACTGTTCCCGAAGTTCCAATGGAAATATTGCAGCTTCCGTTTTCAACCGTGCCGGTCCCGATGGCCGCCGCCGCATTGTCTCCTGCTCCTGCGACGACTGCAACACTTCCCGTCAACCCCAAAGATTCCATGATCCCGGGTTTTACATGTCCTGAAATCTCATAGCTTTCACGGACATCCGGAAGCATTTCCTTTCGGATATCGCAGATTTCGAGCATCTCTTCCGACCATTTCCGGCTTCTTACATCAAGCAGCAGCATTCCGGACGCATCCGAAACGTCGGTGGTAAAGGCTCCGGTAAGCATGTAAACCAGATAATCCTTTGGGAGCATAATCCTCCTGACAGCCGCAAACTTTTCAGGCTCGTGCTTCTTCATCCACAGAATTTTCGGCGCGGTAAAGCCTGCAAAGGCAATATTTCCCGTATACTCGGACAGTTTTTTCGCTCCGATTTGCTTATTCAGATACTCGGTTTCTTCCTCTGTTCTGCCGTCGTTCCACAGAATGGCAGGCCGGATGACATTATCATCCTGATCCAGTGCTACCAGTCCGTGCATCTGCCCGCCGACGCCGATTCCTCGTATCCGGCTTTTATCGGCCTGCTCCGTTTCCAGCAGTTCCGAAAGACCCGCAAGAGTCTGGCGGAGCCAATCCTCAGGATTCTGCTCCGACCAGCCTGGTTTCGGGTAGCTGACGGGATACTCTTTTGATACGGAGGATAAAATAGTCCCGTCATTTTGCATGAGGAGTAATTTGACAGAGGAGGTTCCTAAATCAATTCCGATATATTGCATCTCTTTTACCTTTACTTAAACATCAGTGCATTCAAGATGGATTCCAGCTTTTCCTGGCGTCCGCTTCCCGGCAGATCCGGCTCGCCAAGCTTTTCGGCATATGCAGCGAGACCTTCCAGCGTAGCTTTTCCGTTGATGATATCAGCGCCGATTCCGCTTTTAAAGCTGCTGTACCTTTCTTTTATGAAGCTGTCAACCCTGCCGTCTTCGATGATCTTTGCCGCGTTGAGAAGACCCAGCGCAAACGCGTCCATTCCAAGAATAAACCCGTAGAACATGTCTTCATCGGTGTAGCTCGGGCGCCTGTCTTTTGCGTCAAAATTTAATCCGCCGCTGATTCCGCCAGCTTTCAGAACTTCATACATGCACATGGTTGTTTCATACACGTTTGACGGAAACTGATCCGTATCCCAGCCCAGAAGGGTGTCTCCCTGGTTGGCGTCGATGGAGCCGAGCATTCCGTTCATTGCCGCCACGCGAAGGTCATGCTGGAAGGTGTGTCCGGCGAGCGTTGCATGATTTGCTTCGATATTCAGTTTGAAATCTTTGTCCAGGCCGTACTGCTTCAGAAAACCGATGGCTGTGGCCGCATCAAAATCATACTGATGCTTCATGGGTTCTTTTGGTTTTGGTTCTATGTAAAAATCCCCTTCGAATCCGATTTTCCTGCCGTATTCCACGGCCATTCTCATCAGATTTGCAATATTGTCGAGTTCGAATTTCATGTCGGTGTTCAGCAAAGTTTCATAGCCTTCGCGGCCGCCCCAGAACACATACCCCTTGCCGCCTAATTTGACGGTCAGCTCCAGTGCTTTTTTAATCTGGGCCGCTGCAAAGCAGTATACATCGGCAGAATTGGAGCTGCCTGCCCCGTTCAAATATCTCGGATTGTTGAACAGATTGGCGGTTCCCCACAGGCACTTGATCTCTGTTCCCTTCATTTTTTCGAAGATATAATCCGATATCTCATCCAGCCTTCGATTGGTCTCCTTAATATCATCCGCCTCCGGTACCAGGTCCACATCATGGAAGCAGAAATATTCGATTCCCAGCTTCGTCATCATTTCAAAGCCCGCATCGACCTTGGCTCTGGCATGGTCCATTGTTTTCTTTTCTGCACCGAAGGTTTTATCCGCAGTTTCGTCTCCGAAGATATCCTTGCCTGCGTTGCACAGATTGTGCCACCATGCCATTGCAAAGGGCAGGTGCTCTCTCATCGATTTTCCGAGTACAATCCGATCGGGATCATAGAACTTGAAAGCAAAATCGTTTTTGCTGTCCGGTCCTTCATATCTTACTTTTTTAATATCAAAATATTCCGTCATGGTCTTTCCTTTCTTAACAATTCGTCCGACGTTCAGCTTTTTGTCCCCTATGCCTTTACCTTCCGTTTGGTAATAACGTCAAGGGCTACTGCGGCAACAACGACGAATCCCTTTACTGCCTTCTGCCAGTTTGCGTCAACCCCCAGAATGGACATGCCGTTGTTCATTACGCCCATGAAAATAGCACCTATTACGGATCCTCCTACCGTTCCGGTACCGCCGTAGGCAGATGCTCCGCCGATAAAGCAGGCTCCGATTGCGTCCAGCTCATACCCGTCGCCGAGGCTCGGCGCAGAAGAATTAAACCTTGCGATACAAACCAGCGCTGCGACTGCACAGAGAAAACCCATATTGGTATAAGCGAAGAACATCATCTTCTTTACATTTACACCGGACAGTCTGGTTGCTTTCGCGTTTCCGCCCATGGCATAAAGATATCTTCCGGGAACTGTGTTGTTCGTGAAATATGAATATACCAGCACAACAACCGCGATGAGAATCAGCACAACCGGATACCCTTTGTAGTTGCCGAGCAGATATGCGAAATACATGATTACTGCACTGATGACGACGAGTTTCGCCAAGAGAAGTTTCAGGCTTTCAACGGTATAGCCTTTTTTAATTTTACTTGCTCTTCCCGTAATCTGCAGAATAATGAATCCGGCACAAAGAACCGCAGCAACCACCAGTGTGATTGCAAGCAGAAACGTGTTGCTGTCCGTCTTGGGTAGAAAGCTGGTGAAATATTTCAGATATGTATCCGGGTACGGCGCCAGCGTCATTCCGTTGAGTATAACCTGCGCAACGCCCCGCCAGAGCAGCATGCCTCCTAAAGTGACAATGAACGGCGGAATACCAACGTAAGCGATGCAGTATGCCTGAATCGCACCGATTCCTGTCCCGACCAGAAGACATATAACAATAGCCAGATACACATTCATGTGCATTTCAATGATCAGGGTTCCTGCTACAGCCCCGGTGAGAGCTACTACCGCGCCAACGGAAAGGTCAATGTTGCCTCCGGTCAGAATGCAAAGCAGCATTCCCGTGGCGAGAATCACGACATAGCTGTTCTGGGCAATAATGTTTGATACATTTTGGGGTTTTAAGAGAGAACCCTTTCCGGCCGCAATAATCAAAACCTGAAACAGGATTATTACCACGATTAATGCAATCAGCATGGTGTTCTCCTTGAGGAAGCTCTTAACTCTTTGCATTTTCATTCTCCATTTTGTTATTTTCACGCATGATGCATGACATGATCACTTCCTGGCTCGCCTCTTTTCGTGGAAATTCAGCAATCATGCGGCCTTCATACATCACAAAGATACGGTCGCTCATTCCCAGGATCTCTGTCAGCTCGGAACTGATGAGCACAACGGATTTCCCTTCCGCAACCAGCCGGTTAATAATAAGATAAATTTCATATTTTGCACCCACATCAATTCCTCTTGTGGGCTCGTCAAGTATCATAATATCCGGATCTGCAAACATCCACTTGCTTAAAAGCACCTTCTGCTGGTTTCCTCCGGAAAGATTTTCAACGTTCTGCATTACATTCGGGCATTTTGTATTGAGTTTTGATTTATACTCTTCAGCTACAAGAATTTCCTTGTCTTTGTCTATTACGTTATGGCTGCTGACTTTACTCATCTTAGCCATCGAATTATTCACGTAGATCGAATTGGAAAGAACCAGTCCGTCTCCTTTTCGATCCTCTGTAACGTAAGCCAGTTTTGCGTCGATCGCCTGCCTTACGCTGTTGAGTTTTACCTCTTTTCCGTTGATTTTCAGCGTCCCGGAAATATTTGATCCATAGCTTTTTCCGAATATGCTCATAGCCAGTTCCGTTCTGCCGGAACCCATAAGGCCGCTGATTCCAACAACTTCACCTTTTCTGACATTAAAACTTACGTCATCACAGACCTTCCGTTCTGCGTAAATCGGATGGTATACCGACCAGTTGCTGATTTCCATGGTAACTTCTCCGACGTGAGACTCCCTTTTGGGATATCGGTCCGTGATCTCACGGCCTACCATTCCTTTTACGATGCGGCTCTCGTCGATATTGTCGACCCCCTTGACCAGGGTTTCGATAGTGGAGCCGTCTCGAAGGATGGTAATTTTATCCGCCACATAAGCAATCTCGTTGAGCTTGTGGGAAATCATGATTGAGGTAAGACCATTCTTTTTAAATTCGAGCAGCAGGTCAAGCAAGTGTCTGCTGTCGTTTTCATTCAGCGATGCGGTGGGCTCATCGAGAATGAGAAGCTTTACATTCTTGCCGAGAGCCTTTGCGATTTCAACCATCTGCTGTTTGCCAACACCGATATCCTTGATCAGGGTATGACTGCTTTCCTGCAGTCCCACGGTTTTCAGCAGTTCGTCCGCCCTTGCGTAGGTCTTATCCCAGTCAATGGCAAACTTTTTTCCGTTTTCGTTGCCGAGGAACATATTTTCTGCAATCGTAAGGTAGGGTACCAGCGCCAGTTCCTGATGAATGATAACGATACCTACCCGTTCACTGTCTTTAATCCCTTTAAATTTGCAAATCTCTCCGTTGTAAAAAATCTCTCCGTCATAGCTTCCATATGGATAGATTCCGCTTAGCACATTCATGAGGGTTGACTTTCCCGCCCCGTTTTCTCCGACCAATGCATGAATTTCACCTTCCTCAACCGTCAGGTTTACATTGTCCAGCGCTTTGACTCCGGGAAAGGTCTTGGTGATATTCTTCATTTCCAGCAAAATATTCGCCACGAAAAATCCTCCCATAACTATTTTCAATATGAAATTGGCAGGCGGTTGTTCGCCGCCCGCCAAAGCCTTTTGGTCAAGTTAGCGTTACTGAATATCTGACTCTTTGTAATATCCGCTGTCAATCAGTAATTCTTTATAGTTGTCAACTGTGCAAACAACCGGTGCACACAGATAGGAAGGAACGATTCCGACGCCATTGTCGTAGGTTTCGGTGTCGTTGATGTCAGGCTCGCTGCCTTTTACAATGGAATCTACCATTCCGACAACCTTATCGGCAAGAGTACGGGTATCCTTGAATACGGACATGCTCTGGAGGCCGGCGATCATGTTCTTTGTGTTCGCCTTGTCGCAGTCCTGACCGGTGATAATCGGCATATCGGCTGCAGTGTAACCAACAGAAACCAAAGCGTTTACTGCGCCCAATGCAGTAGAGTCGTTGGAGCAGCATACTGCGTCAAGCTTCTTTCCTTTCGGGCTGTAACCGTTGGAAGTAATGAGGTTTTCCATACGAGTCTGAGCATTTTCTGTCTTCCAGTCCTGAGTGGAAACCTGAGCCTGAGTGGTCTGTCCGGAAGGTACAACCAGTACGCCGCTGTCAATGTAAGGCTGCAGCACGCTCATAGCGCCTCCGAAGAAGAATGTTGCATTGTTGTCCGCAGGATCTCCTGTGAAGAGTTCAATGTTGAACGGGCCCTTCTGATTCTTAAGATCCAGCGCGGTTTCTATGTACTGGCCCTGCATTACGCCAACCTGGAAGTTGTCGAATGTTGCATAGTAGGAAACAGCGTCGCTGTTCATGATGAGTCTGTCATAAGCAATTACAGGAATTCCCTGCTCTTTTGCCTGTTTCAGAACTTCTGTCAGAGAGGATCCGTCAATTGCTGCGATTACAAGAACTTTACAGCCTTGCGTGATCATGTTTTCGATCTGGGCTACCTGAGTCGGGATATCGTTGTCCCCGCCATACTGAAGATCAACCTGATATCCGGCTGCTTCCAGCATAGCCTTCATGTTCGAACCGTCCTGGTTCCAGCGCTGCAAGCTCTGAGTCGGCATGCTTACACCGATCATAACTGTTTCTTCTTCTTCACCGCCGCCGGCCGTATCGGTACCGCCGCAGGCAACCATGGACAGCACCAGGGCAAGAACCATTAATAAGGCAATCAGTTTTTTCATCTTTTCTCTCCTTTTCTTTTTGACCAGTTTATTAAATAACTTTTGGAAAACTATTTTCTAAAAGTTGGCTTTATGATATCATCCGCAAAAATAGTTGTCAACATGGTTTTTTTAATTTCATCTTCACTTTTTTAACCTCTTTTTTCTCTGCCGAATCCGCCTCTGCCTTTCATACTGGTTGAAATTCGGCAGATATTAGGATACCTGTATCGGGCTTGGTAAATCCGGATTACCAAATGAAAAGCCGGAGAACAAATTCTCCGGCCGTTTTTTAATCTGATCTGCCCCTATACTGTTCTGATAAATTCATCCACAAAATGAAGCGCCGTTCCGATCGCACTGGCATTGGTCGTATAATTGCCCAGATGCAGGTAGTCCGCATTGCTGTCGAAGGAATTGATTTCAGCCAGCCTGGACTTAATCTGGTCAAAATACTCTCCGGCATATCTTGCCAGGGTGCCACCCAATATGATCTCACAGTCCAAAATCGTCCGGATATTATTGATCCCCAGACATAAGAAGCTGATATATTCTTCCCATACCTCCCGGCATTTACCGTCTCCTTTTTTGAGCTTCTCAAAGAAGGTGTCCACCCGGCGATTCTTTCCGCATGCCAAAACAGAGGTGGAAATATAAGCCTCCAGGCATCCCATCTTTCCGCAGGCGCATTGCTTTCCGCAGTTTACCACCGTCATATGACCAAATTCGGCGCCCCGGTTATTCATCCCCCCGTACAGGATGCCATTATACGCAAAGGAGCCGCCGACGCCCTCAGAAACGCTGAGAAATGCCAATGTCTCCAGATCTTTTCTGCTGTGAAGCTCTGCAAAGCCTCCGGCATTGGCGTCATTTTCAATAAAGGTTTTTCGTGAAATATATTTTGTCAGGGCATCGATGGAAACATGTCTGGCTTTCAGTGTCGGCGCATTGATGAGATTCTTTTTATCTTCGCTCAGTACGCCGGGAATGGATATGCCGACTCCCAGAATGCTTTCGGGCTTTATTTCTTTTTTTTCAATGTAATTTTCGATTTCTGCCGCAAGAAACTTTCCATAGCTGTCACTTGCCTCAAAATCATAGTCAAGCCGGTCGCTCGGCATCGTGTTTCCCTTTATGTCAATGGCCAGAATATTGATGTGGTCCATTTTGATTTCGACTCCGATCACCATTCTCGCGTCGGGTATGACAGAAATCTTCTTTGCCTTCCTGCCTCCGCTCGATTCAAATTTACCCGAATAGCGAAGAAGGCCCATCTCAAACAGCTCTGTGAGATTCTGACTGACGGTGGGGAGGCTGAGTCCCAGCGCCCGGACAAGATCCTGCTTGGAAACCTTGTCGTTTTCATAAATGTACCGGTACACTTTATTCCGGTTGATCAGCTTGATATCTGTTGTAGTTGAGGTGATTCTTTTCATTTTATTTATGTACACTCCGGTGTTATATTTTTGCAATTAGTTTTGTAAAATACTTTTATAAAACAGTCAACTTATTATAATCCTAATCGTTTTGAATTACAACAAATATTTTAATTTTAACTTTCTCAGTTTCGTTTATTTTAAGTTTGACCGTTTCGTGATAAAATAAGATATCCTAATACAAACGGAGGGACGTTATGGCCTTTGGATTTTTTAAGAAGAATGAGTACGCTGACATTATATTTATGGGGGGCAGAATCTACACCCAGGATCCCGATCTGCCATGGGCGCAGGCCGTAGCCTGCAAAGATGGTCTGATTGCCGCCGTTACGGATCACGATGATCTGGCTGAATTTGAGGGCAAGAATACAGAGATCGTAGATCTGGAGGGCGGTGTTATGCTTCCGGGATACATCGATACCTGCGGCCATCCTGTTATGCAGGCCTTTCAACAGTCCTGTCTGTTCCTGACCGAAGGAGACATGGAAACAACACTTGCGCAAATTTCCGAATATGCATCGGCAAACCCCGATGCAGACGTAATTTTTGCATACGGCTACAATGAAGAAATCATGAAAGGCGTCGAGGCGGAACAGGCTAAAGAGCTTCTTGACAGCTGCTGCACGGACAAGCCTGTTATCGCTCTTGGAAAAAGCGGCTTTCACTGCTTTGTAAACTCTCTGGCAACAGATCTGGTGAAGGCAGCCGCGGAAGAAGATGAAGTTCAGGCAATTACACTCCCCTACCTTCTGGGTGTCCTTGAACCTGTCGACCTGAATGTTCTTCCTGAGAATATGCCGAAAGGTTTCGGCATATACTGCGAGAGAGGCTTTACTTCCGTTTTTGACTGCGGTGCACCGGACTTCTTCGCTTCGCTTTACCTCAGCATACTGGTGCACATCTACCAGGAGGGTATGGTGAAGCAAAGGTTTTACGGCT
>JAVBVR010000010.1:0-8737 GCA_036677845.1 Anaerovoracaceae bacterium
TGACCAGTACCATTTCCGGCTTCAAATAAGGCAATGCTCCCTCAAGCGCGTTTCTGAAATGCTGTGCCGGTGCGGAAAACAGGACAATATCGGCCCCCTCAACAGCTTCCTCTACCGAGTGAGAAATCTGTATGGTTTCGGGTAGCATTACTCCCGGCAGATATCTTTTATTTTCCCGATTTTCTGAGAGCTCTTTCAGGTGTTCCTGATTCACGTCCCAGATTTTTACAGTATGTCCGCTGCCGCTCAGGCTTACGGAAAGAGCAGTTCCCCAGCTCCCCGCACCGATTACGGCAATTTTTTCACTCATTTCTTTCCCTCCTGCCTTTTGAAGCTGACCTTCGGTTCCTCGCCTTTTAGCAGACGTACAATGTTTTTCCGATGTTTATACAGAACTATGGCGGCCATGACCGATGCCCATATCAGATATTCCTGACCGAAATAATATGCTGCAAACGGAAGACAGATTCCAGCGGCTATAGATCCCACCGATACACGTCTCGAAATCAAGAGAAAGCCTAGAGCGACCGCAGCTTCAATCAAGCCCAGCAGGGGCTCAACGGTGAGTACAACACCGAAAGCGGTTGCAATTCCCTTTCCGCCCCGGAATTGAAAGACCACAGGCCAGATATGGCCCAGAAAGGCGGCCAGTCCGCAGGCCATCGCAATCTCCTGCCCTCCTATGTACTTCCCGAGCAAAACCGCGGCAACACCCTTTAAAATATCAATTGCCAGCGTAGCCGCAGCTGCTTTCTTGCCAAGAACGCGGAGTACATTGGTCGTTCCGGCATTCCCGCTGCCTTCTTTTCTGATATCGATCCCCATCGATCTGCCTATTAGGATGGCAGGCGATATATTGCCTAAAAAGTAAGATATGACGATCACAGCGATCGGAAACAAATTACTCATAGTTTTCTTCTCCCTTTTCCCTGAATACAAACTTGATCGATGTTCCTTCAAATCCAAAGCCTTCTCTGATTTTGTTCTCCAAGTATCTTGCATAGGAAAAATGCATCAGCTCTCTGTCGTTGATCTTGAAAGAGAATAAAGGAGGCTTCACTCCCACCTGTGTCGCATAATAAATCTTGAGCCGCTTCCCCTTGTCGGATGGAGGCTGATTCATCATAGTTGCATCAGAAATCAGACTGTTCAGCTGACCAGTAGGTACCCTTAACGCACGCTTTTCCGATACAAACTTGACCATGTCGATGACGTTGCCCAACCTTTGTTTCGTTTTAACTGAAATAAACACAGAGGGCGCATAGGACATGAAAGTAAGCTCTTCGGCTAGCTTCTTTCTGTATTCATTCATGGTGTTGGTCTCTTTTTCAATCAGATCCCATTTATTCACCACGACAACGATTCCTTTTCCGGCCTCATGGGCAATCCCCGCGATCTTTTTATCCTGGTCCGTCACTCCCTCTGCGGCATCAATCATGAGCAGCGCCACATCGCAACGCTCAATGGCGGCAATGGCTCTGATCACACTATATTTTTCTATATCTCCGGTTACCTTGCTTTTTCTCCTGATTCCTGCTGTGTCAATGAGGACATATTCCTCCTCACCTCTGGTAAACGGCGTATCGATAGAATCCCTTGTGGTTCCTGCGATATCGCTGACAATGACTCTTTCCTCTCCCAGAAGGGCATTGATCAGTGATGATTTTCCGACGTTGGGCTTTCCGATCACTGCGATCTTTGTCGTGTCGTCTTCTTCTGCTTCTCCGGCTTGTGGAAGCTTTTCAACAATCAGATCCAGAACGTCACCCAGATTGTACATATTTGCGGCAGAAATGGGAATAGGTTCTCCCAGGCCCAGTTCATAGAAATCATAAAAATCTTCCGGCAGTTTCGGCGTGTCGACCTTGTTTACCACAAGGACTACTTCTTTTCCGGTTTTCATCAGCATGCCGGCCACCTCTCTGTCAGATGAGGTCAGCCCGTCTTTTCCGTCCACCATAAACAGAATCACATCCGCCGTATCCATGGCGATCTCCGCCTGCGTCCGCATCTGTGAAAGAATAACGTCGGTAGAATCGGGTTCAATCCCTCCGGTATCAATCAAAGCGAAGGATTTCCCGCTCCATTCGGCTTCCGCATAAATCCTGTCCCGGGTAACTCCCGGTGTATCCTCTACGATGGAGACTCTTCTCCCCACCACCTTGTTGAAAAAAGTTGACTTGCCGACGTTGGGTCTTCCAACGACAGCTACTAAGGGCATTGACATTTCTATATCTCCTATTCGAAAATTGCTTCGGCAAACTCGGCCGGGTCAAATTCCTTCAGATCGTCCAATCCTTCACCGACACCGATAAACTTGACGGGCATCTGGAATTCGTCCGATATCGTGATTACGATTCCTCCCTTTGCCGTTCCGTCCAGCTTCGTCAGCACAATGCCTGTGATGTTGGCGATTTCGCCGAATTCTTTAGCCTGGGAAATCGCATTTTTTCCCGTTGCTGCATCCAATACTAAAAGTGTTTCCCTGTATGCTTCAGGGTATTCCCTCTCTATGACTTTATTCATCTTTTCCAGTTCGGCCATCAGGTTTTTTTTCGTCTGCAGACGTCCTGCCGTGTCGCAGATCAGCACATCGGTTTTCCTGGATTTCGCGGAATGGATCGCGTCATAAATGACGGCGGAGGGATCCGCGCCTTCCTGATGACGAATAACACTTACCCCGATTCGGTTTCCCCAAACCTCTAGCTGTTCTCCGGCCGCAGCCCGGAAGGTGTCTGCAGCTGCGAGAAGAACCGTTTTCCCATCTTTTCGGCATCGGCTGGCGATCTTGGCGATAGAGGTTGTCTTGCCTCCTCCGTTGACACCGATCATCAGAACGATCAACGGCGTCTCACTGCTCAGTTTGTGTGCTTCGCCCTTGTCGATCAGCTCCTTCACAATGGTTTTGATCTGTGACTTAACGCCTTCGGGATCCCGGAGATTCCTCTTTTTGATATCGTCTCTCAGCCTGCCTATGATTTTCATGGTTGTATCCATGCCGATATCCGATGTAATCAGAACCTCCTCCAGTTCATCCAGCATATCTTCATCTATCTCAGGTCTCATGAAGATGACGTCTTCAATCCTCTCCTGCAACCTTCCGAAAAAGGATTTTTTCACTCCAAAAGCCATACAATCTTCCTTTCTTTTATTTATCTAATCAAGTAAAATTACAACTCGAATGCATCCCCCAGCTTCAGGGAAATCACCTTGGAGATTCCCTGTTCCGGCATTGTCACACCGTAAAGTACATCAGCGTATTCCATGGTTGCCTTTTGGTGGGTCACCAGCGCAAACTGGATATCACTGAAGTTTGTCAGATATCTCGCAAAGCGGTCAATATTGGCGTCGTCCAGCGCTGCTTCCACCTCGTCCAGAATACAGAAGGGGGTCGGCTTTGCCTTCAGGACGGCAAACATCAATGCGATTGCGGTCATCGTCTTCTCACCGCCGGACATCAGGTTGATGTTCTGCAGTTTTTTCCCCGGCGGCTGTGCAACAATTTCGATTCCGCATTCCAGCGGATTATTCTCATCCTCCAGCCTTAATTCCGCGGCTCCTCCGCCGAATAACTCGGTAAACGCGCTTTCAAAATTAAGGACGATCTGATCGAAACTCTCTTTGAAGCTTTGCTTAATGGTTTTATCCATATCGTCAATAATCTGTTTCAGGGAGCTCATGGCGCTGAGGATGTCATTTCGCTGTGTGGTCAGAAATTCATATCTTTCCCGAACAGATTCATATTCCTTGATAGCGCCGACATTTACTTCGCCCAGTTCCTTGATTCTATTTTTGATCTCTCTGCTCTCTTTTACCGCAGCCGCCAGATTAAATTCCTTTTTTTTGAACTCAATAGCATGCAGATAAGAAATTTCAAATTCTTCCCAGAGCTTGTCCTTGTAGGAATCCAGCTGGGTTTCATATTTGGCCTGCTTAATCTCCAGCTCATATTTCTGAGTCTGATATCCGTTGAGAATGGCGTCCATCTCTTCTTTTTTCTGAGTGATCTCATTCAGGTATTTGGAGACCGTATTTTTTTCTTCCTGAATCTCCTCCAAATATCGTTCAATCGATTCCTTTTCCTCTTCTCTTGCTTCTATCTCTTCCTCAAGGCTGCTGTCACCCTGCATCAGGTTTTGTTTCTCCTCTTCCAGAGACTGGATTGCCAGTTCCTTTCCTTGTTTTTCAGCGGCAAGTTCCTTTTGATACTCATCGATTCTCGCTAAAAGCTGATCAACGTGATTTTTCTGACTCTCCGCTGTTCCCACGGCAACTCTGGCCTTCGTGATCTCTTCATTTACTTCTTCCAGCTGAAGCTTTCGTTTCTCATATTTCACCATGCCGGAGTCGGTTTTGCGCTCGATTTCAGCAATCTCCCCGGCGGAGTTCTGCACCACAGCTTTGAGATCTTCGATCATTTGATCCGAGGACCTCGTTTCCGCTTTGATGTTGTCCAATTCTTTTTGGTATTTTTCCCCGCTCTGCTGAAGGTCTGAAAGCTGCCGGGCCATGGTCGCGATAGCATTGTCCCTTGTCAGAAGCTCCAGCTCCATTTCTCGATGGTCTCTGTCCGATTTTTGAATCAACTCCTGGGCACTTTGAATCTTGCCCCTCAGCTCCTCCAGCTTTCTGTCTCCTTCGGTTTTGGACCGCTCCATGGAAACCAGTTTTTCCCCGAGCTGTTTTGCTTCCGCTTTTCTCTCAAGGAGATTGGCGGTATTGTGCCGAAAAGCGCCGCCTGTAATTGCTCCGCCGGAATTGATTACTTCACCTTCCAGTGTGACAAATCGCAGCCCGCTGCCGGAAGCATTCTTTGAAAGCCTCACCGCATGGCCGAGGTTATCCACAACAATGACCCTTCCCAGAAGATACTCCATCACCTTTTGGTATCTTGAGTCAAACTTGATGCACTGTACACCGAAACCCTTAAACCCTTCGGCATTTTTCAGACCTTGATCATACTTCAGATTTGACTCCCGCATGCTCTGAATCGGTAGAAAAGTCAGCCTGCCTGCTTTGTTCTCCTTGAGAAGGCCGATGGCATTCTGAGCGCTCCTGTCGTCTTCACATACAATATTCTGCAAGGCTGCGCCAAGAGCTGTTTCAATGGCAGTTTCAAATCCCCGCGGTACCTCGATGAGATCGGCGACAACACCGTGGATCCCGGGAAGATTGGATTTCATGATAAACTTAACGGCATTATTATACCCTTCATAGGAGCTTTCCATTTCCTCAATCATCTTTTTTCTTGTGGAAATCTGGCCGAGGGAAATTCTCAATTCTTCCAGCTCTCTGGAGAGTTTTTTCTCTTCATACACATCTTCGTTATATTTCTGCTTTAGGGTTTGGCTTTCCGCCTCCATGGCGGCAAAACGGTCTTTCTGCGATGCAAGCTCTTTCAATGCGTCCTGATACAGTGCCGTCAGTTCGCGTCCGCTGGCATCGGAAGTTTCCATTTCGGACAGAATCTGCTCTTTCCTCTTTTCCAGTGTACCCTGCAAACTCAGCAGACTGTTGATTTCACTGTTCTTGTTGCTGATGGCGCTGTGCAGCTCGTAGATTTTGTTTTTCTGCCCGTCGATTTCCTCGGCATCCGCACTGATCGCCGCTGTGATCTCTGTGTATTTTTTTATCTTGTCCGCCAGGTCTGCCTCCAGAACAGAGAGCTCTTCATCGATCTTCCGCTTACTCGCATACTGCGCTCCGGCGTTTTCTGTCTCCTTTTCCAGCTTGGACTCAATCGCAAAGATCTCTTCTTTCAGTCTCTCATTGTCCTTTTCTATCGCAGATAATTTCTCCCTGTTCAGTTGATTTTGATTGACCAGGGAATTAATTTTTTCCACACTGAGAAGAAGCCTGTCCCTTGTTTCATTTCCAAGAACTCCAAGCTCCTCATTACGATTTCTGTTATCAGTGATTTCTGCATCTATGGAAGTCTTTTCTTCCTTCAGTTCTTCGATCTGATTTGTCAGTTCTGCCAGATCATCTTTTATGTACTCGTTTTTCAGCTCAATGTTTTCGATATTCTTCAATGTTACATTGATTTCCAGTTCCTTGTATCGATCCCGTAACACAAGGTATTCGGAAGCTTTCTCGCTGTCCTCCTTCAGGCCGTCAATTCTGGACTCGATTTCGGATATGATATCGTTGACACGTTCCAGATTCGCGTTGGTAGCCTCCAGCTTTCGTTCCGATTCGGCCTTCTTTGTTCTGTATTTTACGATGCCGGCAGCCTCTTCAAAGATTTCTCTTCTGCTTTCCGGCTTATTGCTTACGATATCAGCGATCTTTCCCTGCCCGATGAGGGAATATCCGTCGACCCCGATTCCCGTATCCATGATAAGTTCCCGGATATCCCGCAGTCTGCACTGGTTGTTGTTGATTGCATATTCGCTCTCTCCGGAGCGATACATCCTTCTGGTTATGGCAACTTCCGCATAATCAATAGGAAGAATTCCGGTGCTGTTATCGATCACAAGCGTGACCTCTGCCATACCCCTTGATTTCCTGTTAGCCGTTCCGGCGAAAATGACCTCTTCCATTTTGCCGCCACGCAGCATTTTGGGGCTTTGTTCTCCCAGCACCCAGCGGATCGCGTCGGAGATATTGCTTTTTCCGCTTCCGTTCGGTCCAACAATACAGGTAATCCCATCGTGAAACTCAATGTTTACTGGCTCAGCAAAGGATTTAAATCCATGCATATCAATTTTTTTAAAATACAAATGTGCCACCTCGCTCCAATGCTTGTTTCGCCGCCTGCTGTTCTGCTTCCTTCTTGCTGCGTCCCGACCCGCTTCCAATCACAGTGCCCTGAAAAACCAGATTCGCATAAAATGTTTTATCGTGATCGGGGCCTTCCTCTCTTTCAATGACATAGCTGATGTCAGTCTCTCCCTGTGCCTGCAGCCTTTCCTGTACCTCTGTTTTATAATCCATATGGAGCTTGCCTGAAACGGCGTCCTCTATAAGTTCTGAAAAGATGCATATTACAAAGCTCTGAACTGCATTCCACCCGCCATCGAGATAAATAGCCCCGATGACTGCTTCCAAAGCATCGGCTATAATGGAGCTCCGCTTCCTGCCGCCGCTGTTTTCTTCTCCCTTGCCCAGGCGAAGAAAACTGCCGATTGAGATTCTGCCGCCGCAAACGGCCAGAGAGCGCTCGCAGACAATGACAGCTCTCAGCTTGGTCAGCTCCCCTTCCTCCACATTGTCCAGTCTTTTATAAAGATATTCGCTGATCACCGCATCCAGTACGGCGTCTCCCAGAAATTCCAGCCTCTCGTTGTTTCCTGTTTGAGAAGACTTCCCTTCATTGATGAAGGAACTGTGCGTCAAAGCATTTCTCAGCAAATCCACATTGCTGAAATCATATTGAATTATATTTTGGAAATCAAGTTCATTCACTGATTATTATTTCCTCCAATTCCAGCACTGAATTCTGAATCATCTCTACCACGTTGGTCTCGGCGTACGGGATACCCTTTAATATGGTATTTTTAACCGCATTTGCGTTTGAAGATCCATGCATTTTGACAAGCGCTCCCTTCACTCCCAGGATCGGTGCTCCTCCGTATTCCGAATAATCAAACTCCGATTTCAGTTCCTTCAGTTTTCCGGAAAGAAGCAGCGCTCCCATTTTGGGAATTGTACCTGCAGTAAACTTCAGCTTGAGGAGTTTCAGAATACTCAACGCAAGGCCTTCCGTCAGCTTGAGTATTATGTTTCCCACGAAGCCGTCACACACGATAACATCAGATGCTCCGTTCGGAACCTCCCTTGCTTCCACATTTCCGATAAATTGAAGGCTGCTCTTGGAAAGGAGCTCATGAGCTGCTTTGATTACGGTTGTCCCTTTTGTTTCCTCGGTACCGATGTTGACCAGACCAACAGTCGGCCGCTTGACATTCAATACCTTTTCCATATACAGACTCCCCATGACAGCAAACTCCAGAAGATTGTTCGGCTTACATTCCGAATTTGCGCCGGAATCCACCAGGAGGGATACTCCTCCCTTTCCTAAAATGGGATAGGTGCTAGCGATTGCGGGTCTGTCGATTCCCTGTATTCTTCCCAAAATAAAAAGACCTGCCGCCATGATGGCTCCTGTGTTTCCTGCGGAAATAAATAGGTCTGCATCCCCGGTTTTCACCATGTTGATTCCCTTTACCATCGATGAATCCGGCTTGGTCCTGACCGCCTTGACAGGAGCGTCATCGCTGCTGATCACTTCGCTTGCATGCATGACAGATATCTTTTTTTTGCTGTATTTGTAATTTTCCAGTTCTGCGTTTATCCTGGCTTCGTCTCCTACGAGAATGATTTCGTGTTCTGTTAAAGCGGACGCTTCCACTACACCCTTTACAATTTCCTTCGGTGCATGGTCGCCGCCCATTCCATCCACAGCAATTTTCATAGGAACTTCCTCCTTAGTTTATTCATCTTTTGTCATATGATTCAATCGTTCTATGATGTTTCACCTGGAACATCATGTATCTTAAAATATAACACATAATACCTGCAAATGCAATTCTTACCCTACAAAGCGGCACGAAGCGTGTAGGATTACAATACATGTGTTGCACCGCAATAAAAAGCGGAAGATCAAAACACACAGCACCAAATTGAAAAAAGCACACCGGTTTCGGCATGCTTCCTTTTCAGGTGTTTCCTTATTCACTGGCCAACGATTCCAGTTTTAAGATGGAAACCTCATATGCGATTTTCACGGTAACAT
>JAVBVR010000011.1:0-4147 GCA_036677845.1 Anaerovoracaceae bacterium
ATTAACAACAGTCGCAATGAATAACCATCCGGTGTATATCCCGAAGCTGAGTGGCAGGAGCCAATGCCTGCCTTGCTGGATTTGATAGAGCTTTTGGGATATTCTGGCCAGAACAACAACAAATAAAAAGATAAAGAGTACAGAAAGCTCGATTTTTACATATGAAAAAGCAATTATCCAGGCAATATTAAGCACGCAGGATATACGAAAAAGATAAGTGATCTGATCAATAGCATTTTGGTAATATGGGTCATCTTTTTGTGACTTGACGATCATGACGATCAAGGATATGAGGAGCAAAGTGTAGATGACGCTCCAAATGCTGAATGTTGAGGGGCTAGGAGTTATCAAGGTCAAATACATGTCAGATATTTGTTTTTGTGAGAGACCGTTGATCAGGCCCAAGGCACCAAATGTGTTGATAATCAAGGTGAATACAAGGAAAAGTAAATTGATCCAAGTTTTTTTCGCTTTGCCCATAATGATCCTCCTCTTCAATTTTTTAACGAGATTTTTCGATCAAAATATCAATTGTATCAATATTCCATAATTATGATATTATCTCCGAGCAGATTTCGGGTTATCTTTTCATTGATCCGTCGATATGAAGCCAATTCATCATCATCCAGTCCCTGAAAACAGGCTGATTCCCAATGAATGAGGATCTCGTGCATATTTGGTAAAAGCCTCGTGCCCGCGAGCGTCAGTGTGCATACCTTATTACGCTTATCCTGTTCATCCGAAACACGTTTTATTAAGCCTTTTTTCTCCATAGTCTGCAGCAGCTTGGTTACATTGGCTTTATCAGTCTGTAAGAAAGGGTTCAAAAGAGCCTGAGTTATCCCGGGGATCCTTTCAATGACAAGCAGCACGACAAGCTCGCGCCAGTTGAGCTTTTGCGGGCTTAACAGCTCATCGAGTTTTTGTTTGCCATACTTATTAAAGACACTTATATCACAAATAAACATAGTCACTCCATAAAATAGTTGTATATTACAATTATATTATAAGGATATTTTAAAAACAATATAGTATATATCATTAAAATATCATTTGCAGAAATGGTTGAAGCTTGTGCCAGAAGGATATAAATATCTTTAATAAAAACATCGTGATTGTTTTATTGCTATGAAAACAAAAGATAGCTATAATTAAATTGTACTCAATATAAAATTAATATGATTATAAAATTAATATTTATTAATAGAATTATAAATATAAGCGGTGAGCAAAATGAAACCACTATTCGAAGATTTGGAAAAAGAATTACGAAAAAGAGGTATCAGCCTTTCCTACCAGAGACTGATGATCTTGGAATACATAACTAAGCACAATACGCATCCTACAGCAGAAGAGATATTTACCGCTTTAAATAGAAGAATACCCACACTTTCAAAAGCGACAGTCTATAATAATCTGCGAACTTTAACGGATGTAGGATTGATCAAGGCGGTAAAGATCGAAGATCATGAGACTCGATATGATTTGAAGGGAACAAGGCACGGACATTTTAAATGTACTAACTGTGGAAACATATATGATTTTTGTCTTGATATTGATGACCTGACAAGTAATGATTTAAAAGGTTTTCAAATTTTCGAAAAAGAGGTTTATTTTAAGGGGATTTGCCCGCAATGTGTTTTAAAAAAGGGAAACGCCAAAGAGGAGGATGATGAGTGATGGGGGAAATGAAATGCCCAGTAACAGGTAAAACGCGGGAAACAGGTAAAACAGTTCACCGTGGCGCACCCTCTAATCAAGATTGGTGGCCCAACCAGGTGAATCTGAAAATCTTACACCAGAATTCCTGCCTGAGTGATCCGATGGGTAAAGAATTCAATTATGCTGTCGAGTTTAAAAAACTCGACCTCCAAGCAGTCAAAAATGATATTTTTAAATTGATGAAGGACTCCCAGGAATGGTGGCCGGCAGATTATGGACATTACGGCCCGCTTTTTATCAGGATGGCGTGGCACAGTGCCGGAACGTACAGAATGGGTGATGGCCGCGGAGGGGCCAGCGACGGGACCCAGCGATTCGCACCCTTGAACAGCTGGCCGGACAATGTAAACCTGGATAAAGCCCGCAGATTGTTATGGCCAATCAAAAAAAAGTATGGGCGAAAGATTTCGTGGGCAGACTTGATGATCCTTGCCGGCAACTGTGCTCTTGAATCAATGGGTTTAAAAACTTTTGGCTTCGCCGGTGGGCGTGAGGATGTCTGGGAACCGCAAGAAGATGTTTACTGGGGTTCTGAGTCTGAATGGCTCGGTGATAAACGTTACACGGGGAAGCGTGATCTTGAGAACCCTCTTGCTGCAGTGCAGATGGGGCTCATATATGTCAATCCGGAAGGTCCGAACGGAATGCCTGATGCCGTAGCCTCCGGCATTGATGTAAGGGAAACTTTTGCCCGTATGGCTATGAATGATGAGGAAACAGTAGCATTGGTCGCCGGAGGGCATACCTTTGGTAAATGCCATGGTGCCGGGCCTGCGACCCATGTCGGTCCCGAACCTGAAGCCGCTTCGATCGAAGAGCAGGGCTTAGGCTGGAAAAGCAGCTTCGGTCAAGGCAAAGGGAAAGACACTATCAGCAGTGGTATTGAAGGCGCGTGGAAACCAAATCCAACAAAATGGGATATGGGGTATTTTAAAACCTTGTTTGAGTACGACTGGAATTTGGTGAAAAGTCCGGCCGGAGCTTTTCAATGGGTCCCTACAGATCCTGCGGCAGCAACTACCGTAGAGGATGCCCATGATCCCTCTGTCAGGCACGCTCCTATGATGACAACGGCGGACCTTTCCTTAAGGATGGACCCCATATACAATCCTATCGCAAAACACTACCTGGAAAACCCTGCCGAATTTGAAAAAGCTTTTGCCAGAGCCTGGTTCAAACTTACTCATCGGGATATGGGGCCGCGTTCCAGATATCTTGGTCCGGAGGTCCCTGAGGAGGAATTGATTTGGCAGGACCCTGTACCGAAAGTTGATCATGAACTGATCAATGAACAGGATATTGCCGAGTTGAAAAACAAAATTGCCGCATCGGGTCTTACGATCCCACAATTGGTAAGTACAGCCTGGGCTTCGGCTTCAACATTCCGCAACTCGGATAAGCGCGGTGGAGCCAATGGGGCGCGCATCCGTCTTCAACCTCAAAAAAATTGGGAGGTAAATCAACCGGCCCAATTAGCAAAAGTATTAAAAGTTCTGGAAAACATCCAATCAGATTTTAATAATGTTCAATCCGGAAAGAAAAAGTTATCCCTTGCTGATTTGATCGTTCTGGGTGGATGTGCCGGTATTGAACAGGCAGCCAGGAAAGCCGGAAACAATATCTCTGTTCCGTTTTATCCTGGCCGAACCGATGCATCAGAAGAGCAGACAGATATCCATGCTTTTGCGGTGCTTGAACCAAAAGCTGATGGCTTCCGCAATTATCAGCAAAGAAAGTTTTCAGTTTCTGCCGAAGAAATGCTGGTAGATAGGGCTCAGCTTTTAAATCTTACTGCACCTGAGATGACAGTTTTAGTTGGAGGCATGCGTGTATTGAATACTAATTTCGGGCAAACGCAACACGGAGTCTTTACCGCAGATCCCGAGGCGCTGACCAATGACTTTTTTGTTAATCTGCTTGATATGGGCACCGTTTGGAAAAAAGCCGACGAAGAAAAAGAAATTTATGAAGGCAGAGATAGAGTTTCCGGTGAGCTTAAATGGACAGCTACCCGTATAGATCTGATATTTGGTTCCAATTCGCAGCTGCGTGCCATCGCTGAAGTCTATGCCTGTGAGGATGCACGGGAAAAGTTCATGCATGATTTCGTAACAGCCTGGAACAAGGTAATGAATGCCGATAGATTTGATCTCGCTCTGAAATAATACACTTATTGATCTCTTTTCAAAGGCTAGATTGTGGTTTATGTTGGCGGGAGAGAATATCGACCGTCAGCATATTGTTTGGATCAAGACGACCAAATGAATGTTTATTTATTATAGTGGTCAAATCAAAGTAAAATAAATAATAAAATAAAGGGAGGAATAAATGATGAAAGAAAACAAAACACTCGACAACCTGATGGAAGCTTTTGCAGGAGAATCTCAGGCAAACAGAAAGTATTTGGCGTATTCTCAAAAGGCAC
>JAVBVR010000012.1:0-12341 GCA_036677845.1 Anaerovoracaceae bacterium
TGATGCTCCGCTGCTGTTTGAAACAGGCCTGGATAAAAACGTCAGTGAAATCTGGGTCATCGATGTGGATGACGAGACGCGGATCAGGCGTATCATGGAAAGAGACGGCTTGAAAAGGGGAGAAATCTTAAAAAGAATTAGCGCGCAGATGACAAGAGACGAAAAAAACAGGCGCGCAGACGTGATCCTGGACAATACGGGGGATCAGGAAGCGCTGTATCGACAGATTGAGCAGCTGCTGAAGAAAACTCATGATTTCGGAGAACTGAAATGATAAAGAAATATATTGCTATCACTGCAATTTTTATGATTCTAACGGCCTCCTTAACCGGCTGCGGGGAGACGACCAATTTCCTCGGCGGTACGGCGGAAGAGGAAAAAAATATGGTGCGGTCTGATGAGGTCTCCATTCCCATCGAAATGGTCAGAACATTAAATCCGATTATTACAAAGGATGAGGATGCTTATTATGTGGGCAAGCTGATTTATGAAGGCTTGTTCGGTTTTGACAAGCATCTCGCCCTGACCAATATTCTGGCGGATCGTTATGAATACGCGGAGGACGGAGCTTCCGTCACCGTGCACCTGAAGCACGGAGTATCCTGGCAGGACGGAAAGGAGCTTACTGCGGAGGATGTGAAATTCACCATGGATGTGATCACGAGCGCAGCCTATTCCAACAGCACGCTGTATGCCTCCAATCTCAGTAATGTAAAATATACAAAACTGGACAGCAAGGATCCATATCAAATCACGATCTATTTCAACGACCCGCTTAATATTTCCCTGAGCAGCCTGACCTTTCCCATCATACCAAAGCATCAGTTCAAAAACCTTGATGCTGCGAGAAAGGCAGATGCGAACTTTATCCCCGTTGGAACAGGAGCGTATCAGGTTCTCGAATATAACGGACTATCTCATATTACACTTACAGGGAATGAGCACTACCACGGAGGAACTCCGCCGGCGAACCGTCTGAACTTCCGGATCATTCCGGAAAAAAGAGATGCTGTCAACCTGATGAGGGTCAATAATATCTCCGTCACTTTTTCCAAGGATATCGACCGGGACACAATCTTTACAAACAAAGAGGTCCATGTGGTAAATTTTCCGTCAAACGAGGCGGAGCTGATCGGTTTTAATTTCAGAAGTCCGGCGTTGAAAGACGCCAGAGTAAGAAAAGCCATCGCCGGCGCAATCAATACGGAACAAATCATCGAAAGCGCATATTATAAAAACGGAGTTCAGAACGATACGATCTACTTTCCGAACTTCCTTGGTATTTCCAGTACAAAAACCAATCACCTCTACGATATTGCAAAGTCAAAAGGACTGCTGAGGGACGCCGGATATTTTGACAGGAACGGTGATGGAAGGCTTGAAAATGCAGCAGGAAACGGTATCAGCATCAATATTCTGGTTAATTCGGAGGATCAGTCCCGTGTTGCCGCTGCTCAAATCATAAAGGAAGGGCTTGAACAGCTTCCGATCCAGGTTCAGGTTGTGAGCAAAGACTGGGACAGCTACAATTCGGACCTGGCGGCCGGCAATTTTGATATCTTTCTCGGAGGGTATCAGTTCAAGGAAAACTATGATCTGAGATTTCTGCTCCACACCAATTACGGAAACCTGGCAGGGTATTCCAATCCGGCATTGGATGTCCTTCTGGATAAGATGGAATCTGGAATTTCTCAAAAGGACAGGCAAACTGTATTTAATCAGGTGAAGAATATTCTAAATGATGAGCTGCCTTATTACTGTCTGCTTTATAGAACCTACGGCGCCATTGCGTCCCCGACCCTGGAAGGGGAAATCCGCCCAACATTTTTGGATCTCTACCAGGGTGCAGATACCTGGTATTCCATGCTGGAGGCTCCGGCTGAGCCGAAGGAACAGAACGGAGCAGGTCACGAAGAGGAATAAAGGAGCGGAAGATAAAAGCATCAAGATAAGAAAAAAGCGGAAGATAAAAACGGCTCTATAATTGAATGTTGGGGTGACCATCAAAGATGGTTCCCTGACATTTTTTAATGGCTGAAAGGACTAGAGTTTTTTGCATTCACCTCTTGACTATTTGGTTACCCAATACTGTATAGTGCAAGTAGATTGAAGCAACTTGAAGGAGGGAATTCATGAGATTCAAGGCTGAAATTTTTTCACAGGAAGAAATTGGACTGGTTCATCAGAAGACCATGGATCTACTCCAAAACACGGGAGTTTGGGTGAAAAGCAGAAGGGCGTTTGAGATGCTGAAAGAGGCCGGTGCTCGTGTAGAGGAGGAGACGCAGAAAGTCTATCTGACGGAAGACTATGTCATGGAAGCGGTCAGGCAGGCCCCGAAAAAGATGATCCTGGCCGGAAGAAATCCCAGATTTGATTACGGGATTCCTTCCTATGAAAGCCGCCATACCATGTCCGGTATCTGCACCAACATATACGATCCCTATACGGGAGAACGTCGGGAAAGCACGAAACAGGACGTGAGAAATGTGGGAAGAATTTTTCAAAAAGCAGTGACAGGCACTGTAGCCTGGACCGGGTGCTCGGCTTTGGACGTTCCGGAAAAAACCCACTGCCTCCACGAAATGGCTGCTATTATACAAGGGACGTCCAAGCACGTGCAGTTTCAACTGAGCGATCCCTTTGAGGCGGCATATGCGAAAAGAATTTTGGACCTGGTCGCCGGCTCAAGGGAAGCGTTTCTCAGGAGAAAAATTGCGTCGGTGCTGTATTGTCCGGTTTCTCCCTTGACCCAGGATGCAGGGCTGCTGGATGCCTACCTGGAACTTGCGGATTATGAAGTTCCTGTCAACATTTACCCGATGCCCATGATCGGCCTGACGTCGCCGGCTTCTCTCTTTTCCACCGTCGTGCAGATCAACGCGGAAGTCCTTTCCGCCGTCACGATCTTTCAGTCCGCCAGGCCTGGATGGCCTGTGATTTACGGTGCGGCTTCCGGAGCTGCCGACGTGAGATCAGGCGCCTATGTGAAAAGCGGTGAGGCGCCTTTGATCAGCATGGGGGGAACAGCTATGGCAAGATATTATAACCTGCCCTGCTGTGTCACGGGGGGAGGGACCTTTGAAACCATGCCAGCCTATCTGGGGGGCGCGGATTTGATCGATGGGATCGGCACCTGTGACAACGGAATGGCGGTAAGTCTCGAAATGATCCTGACCGAAGACGAAATCGCGCAGAGGATTCTGCGCATTTGCCGTGGTATCCGGATTGGCCCCGAAACGGATCTGGTGGATGAAATCAAGGAGGAAGGCCCGGGAGGTGCGTTTATCGCCCGCAAGTCGACTCTGAGGAATTTCCGGGACAAAGATGAAATCTATTCTTCTCCATACTTTTCATCCAAGCTGCGGGGCACCATCCAGGAAAAAGCGGACTCCATCGCCATCGCCAACAAGCTGGTGAGGGAGATTCTGGAGGGGCCTTTAGAGGATGGCCTGCCCGAGGATGTGTTTGAGGCCATGGAAAGGATCTGCAGGGAAGCGGATGCCGGAAGGAGGAATCTATGAAATATTCTTATGAGAGTACGCTGCCGTCCTATCAGCTGCTGAGTGAGCAGGACCTTCAAAAAGTTCATTCCGCCACCCTATCCCTGATGAAAAACGTTGGAGTACGGGTGAACGGAAGAGAAGCGAAAGAAATCTATCGAAAGGCCGGATGCACAATCGATGAGGAAACAGGCATGATCCGGTTCCCGGAGGAACTGGTGAATGACGCCATAGGGAAAACGCCGGAGCGTTATGTCATGTGCGGCAGAAACTCAAAGGATGATTTTGAACTGGGAAGTGATCAGGTCTTCTACACCAATTTCGGTACAGGCATAGAAATCGTCGACCTGGAAACAGGAGTGCGGAAAACATCGGACTCTGAAGATCTGGGTAATGTGGCGCGGTTTGTGGACGCCATCCCTGAGATCAATGCCTTTACCACAGCGGTAGCCTCCCAGGAGGCTCCGGTCCACGTAAAAGATCTTTACGAGGCAAGGGCGGTCTTTTGCAACACCACAAAGCATGCGATTCTGGATGCGGAAAACGGAAAAAACGCGAACCTGGTTCTTGACATGGCGGCGGCTATCGCCGGCGGCAGAGATAAACTGAGAGAACGGCCCTTTCTGACCCTCTGCATCTGTCCCAACAGCCCGCTGGAGATCCACGAGGGGGCATCGGAGGTTGTCATTGAAACCGCCAAAGCAGGCATCCCCATCAGCATTCTGTCAATGGGCCTTGTGGGGGGCACCACGCCCTCGACTCTTGCAGGCACCCTGGTAGTGACCAATGCCGAGATATTAGCCGGCGTTGTGCTGGCTCAGCTGGTCAATCCGGGGAACCCTGTCATGTACGGCAGCTCAACCACGATCATGGATATGCAGTATGCCAGCTCCCCTGTGGGCGCTCCGGAGCATGGAATGTTCGGAGCGGCGGTAGCACAGCTCGGGAAGTATTACAAGATTCCGACAAAGGTCGGAGGAACATAGGCAGACAGCAAATGCATGGATGCGCAGATCGGCCATGAAAAAACCCTGACGGGTTTGATGCCGGCCCTGGCGCGAACCAGCCTCATATACGGAATGGGAATGATGGATATGGGGATGGCAGTCAGCTATGAACAGCTGCTGATGGATGCGGAGTTTGTGCGTATGTTTAAAAGAGCCGAACAAGGAATCGAAGTGAACGAGGATACGCTGGCCCTGGAAGTGATTGCCGCGGTAGGACCCGCCGGTACATATCTGGGACAGAGGCACACCTTAAAGCATATGCGTAAAGAAATCTCAACCGCAAAACTGATCGACCGGAAATCCTTTTCTGTATGGGAAAAGGAGGGAGCCCTGGACATCGTGAGGCGGGCCAACCGCGAGGCCAGACGGATCTTTGCGGAACATGAGCCGGAACGCCTTGACCCGGAGGCACTCGAAAAAATAGACACCATCATAGCAGAAGCGGAAAAAAGAGACAGGGCGGTTGAATAAACCGCCTCCCTTATTCGACCGCGATGGAAACCTTCATTAAATAATCGTTTGGATCGGATTTTGAAAACAGATATAACTGGTCCTGTTCGTACAGATCTCCCTGGATTCTCAGATTGTTCTTTTCTATGTAATCCTTCAGCTTTTTATATGCGTCGGCCAGGGTTTTGTAAGAACCCCTGTGATATAATACGGCATATCTTCCTGCCGGCTTCCGATGTATCTTCGTACCGCTCATCTTCCGGACCGGCTTGCTGCAGTAATAATCCGACCGGAAAATATTCTGTTCAAAGTTCTCCCGCAGAATGATTTCTCCGATGGGAAATACGCTGCCCAATTTGTGTTCATCGCAGTATTCGCTTAATTCTTCGATCTGTACCCAATAGCTGGTATCATTCATGTCGTCCAGGGAAGGTGTGGTCGTGATCACCATGTATTCTTCGTCGCACTGCTCCAGATAAACCTCTCCGGTATTGACCTGGAGGGATGTTTTAATGATGCCGATGGTATGATCCACAAAACCGATGGTATCCGTCAGCCGTCTTTGCGTTTCGATCAGCTCCTGCTTTTTTTCCTTCAGTAAGTCAAGAAACTCCTGTGTATTCTGCCTGGAACTATACTTCTGTATTTCTTTTAGAGACATTCCCACCGCTTTTAACGTGGTAATGATTTCAAAAACCATAACCTGGTCGGGTGAATAGTACCGGTATCCGTTGTCGGCGATGTAATCGGGCTTTAAAATTCCGATTTGATCATAATAGAAAATGGTATCTTTTTTTACTCCGCAAAGGGCGGCAAATTCTCCTGTCGTTAAATAATCCATCCTATTTTCCCCCTTGACTATTGGGTTACTATATACTTTATTGTAAAAGACAAGGATATGAAATGCAAGAAGAAGCGGTGAGGTAAACAATGAAAGAAGATAAAAAGTATTTCACCCGTATGGGAGACGGCTCGGGAGCAACCATGACGGAAGAAGAAATCCGGAATGACATGGAAGCCGGAATGAAAGACGCTGCGTCGCGGGGGAAAATTCCTGAACTGACGGAAGAAGAGCTGCAATACCTGTTTGAAATCATCACCACAGAAGGAAATGTGGTGGGTGTGAGAAGGGGAATGGAGGTTGTATCAACCTCGGATTCCGGCTGCTTCAAGCTGAATTATCAGGCGCATATCCCTATGGACAGAACCACGGCGGTTCTGGTCAACGAAAGGGTTCTCGGCCTGGATTCCGTAGACATCGGAAATATCGATTACAGCTTTAAAACAGTTAAGCCGATCCTCCATGACGAAGCGAAGATCATGGAACTCGCGCAGGCACAGGCAGTCATTCCGGTTCTTTACGGAGGCATGCCTGATCTGGGCAGATACACGAAACCGGACGGCCCTGTTGACAACTGGTCGGAGCTGCTCCCTCTGGGAAAAGTCAAGGAGGCCTTGGCTGCCCAGGAAGAAGCCGTGGAGCATGCGGTAAAGGATCTCGTGTATATTGCAGACGGCATGGAAGCCGCCGGCGCAGACGGAATGAATTTCGATACCTGCGGGGCTTCGGGGGATGCGGATTTTCTCGCAGCCTTGAAAGCCATTGAAATCATAAAAAAGAAGCATCCCGATTTCGGAATCGAGCTTGGCATGGCCGGCGAATTCGTAATGGGAATGCATGGCAGGCTGAAATATGACGATACCCGGCTTGCAGGACTCTATCCGCATCAGCAGGTCAAGCTGGCGGAAAAGGCCGGGGCGAATATTTTCGGACCCGTGGTCAACACGAACAGCAACCAGTCGTTTCCTTGGAATATCGCCCGGGCAGTTACATTTATCAAAGCCTGCTCAGAAGCCGCCAGGATACCCGTTCATGTGAATGTGGGGATGGGAGTCGGGGGAACGCCGATGGCCTATGTACCGCCTTCCGATGTGGTTTCCAAGGCTGCAAAAGCCATGGTGGAGATTGGCAAAATTGACGGATTGTAGATTGGCTCCGGTGATCCTTTCGGAAACGAGGCCACACAGGAGGTCGCAGCATGCATGGGCGGGATTCGCAGCGCCGGAGATCTGGTATTGCGGATGCAGCTCGCGAAAAGCATGAGACTGAATGAGGCGAGACAATACGTTGCCGAAAAGCTGGGCGTTGACCCTTCAGATCTTGCTGATTGTTCAGTCCTGCGGGAAATCCGCGAGGATTTGAATATCGGGTATTCCATGCCGTCGGACGGAGCTGCCAAAGGAATCGAGGCCAAGTTCCGGATTTCCGAACTGCTGGGTATCAGGATCAACTCCGTGGAAAAATTCAAAGGGAAAGCCGGAATCAGGTAAACACGATAGGGCACAAATTTTTGATTCCATAAAAAAGGGTTTGACAAAGCCGCTCAAACGCAGTAAAATAAATCTTGTTCAGTCTTACAGAGCAGTTGATTTGTGAGACAGGACGATCATATGCGGTCGTGGCGGAATAGGCAGACGCGCACGGTTGAGGGCCGTGTCCGCGAGGGTATGGGTTCAAGTCCCTTCGACCGCACCAATAAAAAAGTAAGGTGCAGCAAAGCTGTGCCTTACTTTTTTATTTGCTTTGCACGGCAAGAAGGGACTTGAACCCGAGAGGGCGTCGAATGCCCGCAGAAGACATCGGTGATGCCTTCTGCAATGAGACGGTCCAAGGCGTCTGAACGAGACGCCGCAGGACGGCAGATGCGAGACAAACGGAAGATGTTCGAGCAGATGCACAAGTCCCTTCGACCGCACCTGTGTCCCGACAGGGTGGAACAAATTTACAATTAAGGCGTCTAAATAACTTATTAGGGGTTATGTATAAACAAAAAACTAACGGGGGTGCTTCACTTGAAAAAACTATGTTGTATTATCGCGATCGCTATGTTGATCTGCGGGTTGCCGGTCCGAGCCGATGCCTTGATGAAAGGGCAGAAATCCTTCGGGGATATCGGAGTCAAGATCACATGGTTCGATTTCGGCAAGGCGTATAAGGATTACCACATACGTGATAATATGGGAACGGACTTTTATACCCTGACTATGTCAAATGATTCCACTGGTGTTGTAAAAACGGGATTTGTCAACGGAAAAGGGGAGCTTGTGATTGAGCCGGCGACGGAACAATACAGTTCTTCCGGCAGCGATGGAGATGGAACCTTTTTCACTTCTCATCGGGGCAACTCTCTCATTTACGGTGATGTTGACGGGATCAGAACGATCGACGTCAGCGCTTATAGCAGTGTTGATTCCTTTCACGACGGGTATGCTACCGCAACATTCAAATCAAACGGGAAAAAAGCAGTTATCGACAAGCAAGGCAACCTCATTTTTGAAGATAAGAGCGGAAGATATAATAGGTTCACTTATCTTGGAAGCGGCATTTTTGCAGCGGAAATCGAAGAAAATAAATATGACTTTTTAGATAATACTGGAGCACTTATATCAAAGGTTCTTTATACCAATGACTGGCTTTGGAACGTGAGTGACGAAAGGCTGTCGGCATCAAGAGACGGAAAGTACGGTTTTCTAGATTTGTCCGGAAATGAAGTGATCGCCTTCATCTATGACGAGGCATATCCTTTCCGGGAAGGACTGTCCGCCGTCTGCAAAGGTGGAAAATGGGGCTTTATCGATAAAGCCGGCATAGAAGTCATTTCACCGGTCTACGACCAGGTGGATTCTGCCTTCCACAACGGTCTTGCCGCTGCTAACCTAAACGGGAAATGGGGCCTTATCGACAAGAGCGGGAATACCATATTCCCCTTTGAATATGACGACCGTATTTATTCTGAAGAAGGTGGCTTTTACATCGCAAGAAAAGACGGTAAAAACTATCCTTTGGCTGCTTCCGGCAAGCTCGCAAGCGATGAATATTCCTACATGCGCAAAGAATCGGATGGCCGGATTTATGTGAGCAAAAATGTAAACGGCTCAGAGGTCAGCGCTTATCTGGATCAAAACCAAAAGATGCTGACAGGCAGTAAGGAATTTTTCCTTTATCCGCTCGGCGACCAGCTTTATCTGGGCAAAAAATCCGGAGATTTTCCTCCGGGAGTCGTCCCTCCCCACGACTACAGCCAGAAATTTGCGATTCTTGATTCGGGCGGAAACAATCTCACCGGCTTCAAATACTCCAATGTCAGATGGGGAGATAGCTTCTGGAATGGTTTTCAGGTTGTAAATCAACAGTATTATTATACTGCAGGCCTCGTCAACCAGCATGGAGCGGAGGTTCTGCCAACAATATTCGAGGATATTATCTTGACCAAAGAAGGCTACGTCTTTGTCACCGCAAGCGACCTTGACACGGGCGGAAATTCCCGAGTCGGCTATTTCAAAATTCCCGATCAGTTTGCCGAAGTAAAAGGCAGCCGCCCTGTCACAGTATATCTGGATGGTGTCGAATTATATTTCGATTCCGAGCCTGTAATAAAAAACCAGAGAACCATGGTTCCCCTGAGAAAAATTTTTGAATCTTTAGGAGCACAGGTCGAATGGGATGAAATAACAAAAACGGTTACCGCCAAAAGCGGGGATCAGACAATAAAGCTGACCATCGGAAGCAATGCCGCTTTTGTAAACGGCTCAGAAGTCCGGCTGGACGCAGAACCATTCATCCAGAGCGACAGGACACTTGTGCCGCTGCGGTTCGTGTCAGAGCATTTGGGTGCCAGTATTCAATGGGATGCTCCGCATCGCAGGGTCGTAATAACTGCGGCAGGGGATCAAAAGTAAAAAACCGCTTGAGAAGAGCGGTTTTTTATCATTCCTTTCAGGAAACTGGACCAACCGCCAGGTGCAGTCTTAATATGATTCACTAGTTTTACTTGGGTTAAATTGAAACGAAATATATTGTAAATTATGGAATTCAGCCGTAAAATGTAATTAAATGATAATTTATGGGAGATCTGCCGGGCAATGCCTTAGGAAGTACTACCCGTTTTGCCAAAAAGATATGCCTTGAGGATGGTTGGGTTATGTCTATAATACGCAGTTCTACATAATGATTTTATTATATAGAAGTTAAACTGAATAGTAAAAATGCAAGTATATTACTGTACTTCGCCTTGATGAGGAGATAAAAAAATGATCAAAAAATTAGAATTTGAAAACTATCGTTGCTTTAAAAAATCATCAATCTCATTTAAGGAAATCACAACTATCGTCGGTAAAAATAACGCTGGAAAATCTACCGTAATTGAGGCTCTTAGAATGATATCAAGTGCGAGCAATAGAGCGGGATCTGCTACCTATATAAAACCTCCTGAATCATTGGAGATGCCAGTATCTTATAAGGGTTTTAAAATTAATACTGAAAAATTGAGAATAGATTTAAGAACGATTGTGTATTTCTATCTTGACACTACAGCTACATTAACAGCAACATTCAAAGATAAATCAAGAATAGTTATCTATGTAAACTCAGAAGTGGCGTTTGCTTGTATATTTGATAAAGAAGGAGAGATCGTTACAACTAGATCCAAAGTAAGTTTATGTGATTTCAGATTAATCAACATTTTACCACAAATTGGATTAATTAAAGAAAATGAAAAATATATAGCTAAAGACACAATCATTGCTGACAAGGATACGTATTTATCATCTCGTCATTTTAGAAATGAACTATTACTTTACAAAGATGATTTTTTTGAAGAGTTTTGTTCGTTGGCAGAATCCACATGGTCTGGATTACGAATTAGGGAATTAGAATATCGACCAAGTCAAAATGAATTTATATATTTTGCGGTTGAAGATTCAGAATTCACTTCAGAAATAGGACTAATGGGTAGTGGTATACAAATGTGGTTACAAATAATATGGTTCATTTGTAGATCAAGAAACTGTAAGACCATTATTTTAGATGAACCTGATGTTTATATGCATCCTGATTTGCAACGAAAACTTCTTCGAATGATAAAAAGGAAGTTTGAGCAGGTCATAATAGCAACACATTCTGTGGAAATTTTATCCGATGTTGATCCTCGCTTCATTGTCGAAATTAGCAAATCTAACCGTACAATGGCTTATACAAGTAGTAAGAAAGGTGTACAAAATATCATCGATGGTTTGGGTAGCATTCATAATATCGCACTTGTACGCATTGCCAACACTAAAAAATGTTTATTTGTCGAAGGCAAGGATATTAAAATTCTGCAGAAATTTCACGATAAATTACATCCAGAGAGTGATTTTTCATTAGAGACATTACCAACAGTTAGTTTGGGAGGATGGAGTCGTCTTGACGAGGCATTTGGCACATCAAATCTTTTTCATGGGGAAACAAATGATCAGATTAAATGTTATTGCATATTGGATCGGGATTATTATACTGATGAAACAATAAAGACTCAAATGTCTCGAGCAATTGACAGTAATCTAAACCTACATATATGGAAGAAAAAAGAGATTGAAAATTATGTTATAGTGCCTTCTACAATTTTTAGATTAACTAAACTTCCTTCAAATAAGTATGCTGATTTTCGAGAAAAGCTTGAAGGAATAGTGGATGAATTTAAAACGTATGTAACCGATCAAATATCTGATCAAATTCATAACTTTGATAGGGGCAAATCATTGTCAACTTGTAATGCGGGTGCACGCTTAATTGTTGAATCTTGCTGGACAACCTTAGAAAATAAAATCTCTATTGTTAGTGGTAAAGAGTTATTAAGTAGAATAAATTTGTGGATTAGAGGAGAATATGGTGAAACCTGTTCACTATCGCGTATTCTAAAAAACATTAAAGAAGAAGAGATAGATGATGTGTAATGGTCAAGCAATTTTGTAACACCACTATCTAATTTGATCCAATTGATACCGTGCCTCAAAGGGCGTCCGATAATCATTAAACGAATGTGGCCGAATCTGATTGTACCAGCCATAAGCATATTCGGAAATGGCATGGTTTAGCTCTTCATCCGTTTGGAAATTAAAACGATTGATCAGTTCTTCTTTGAAAGTGTTGTAATATCGTTCCATCGGTGCATTATCAAAAGGACAACCGGCAGCACTCATGCTCTGAAGGATGCAGTGTTCCTGACAATATAGGATAAACTGCACTGAGGTAAACTGACTACCCTGATCGGAATGTAAAATCAGATTTTCAGGTTTCCTTCTTTGTGAATTCAGTGCTTTATCAAGGGTTCTGATTGCTAAGTCTGTGGTGATCCATTTCCCGGTTTCACTGGCAACAATGCTTCGATCATACAGATCGATAATGGAGCAGTTATACCGTATGGTGCCGTTTGTTAACGAAATATAGGTGAAGTCCGTACACCAGATTTGATTGGCCTGTGATGCTGTGAAGTTTTGATTCAGAAGGTTTGGAAATATTTTATGGGCGCGGCCTTTCCTGTAACTTGGTCTCTTTCGGCGG
>JAVBVR010000013.1:0-3906 GCA_036677845.1 Anaerovoracaceae bacterium
TATTGCGAGATAAATAATAAGTTAATTTCACAAATAAAGAGGAGAGTCAATATGAGGGAATATAGTAATATCATTTTTGAAATCAAATCGGGCATAGGATATATCACAATCAACCGTCCGGATTCGTTAAATGCATTAAACAGTGACGTGTTTGATGAGCTGGAGGTTGCGCTGCAGGAAGTACGTGCCAACAATTCTATACAAGCTGTGATTGTAACAGGAACAGGTAAAGCATTTGTAGCTGGGGCGGATATCGGGTTGATGAGTGACTTGGATGCACAGGAAGGGCGCACTTGGACAATGCGGGGCCAAAGTGTTTTTAATAAGCTTGAAGCATTGGAAAAGCCTGTTATTGCAGCTGTAAACGGCTATGCGTTAGGCGGAGGATGTGAACTGGCAATGGCCTGTGATATTATTTTTGCATCAGATAAAGCTAAATTCGGTCAGCCCGAAGTTAACCTTGGAATTATTCCCGGTTACGGAGGCACGCAAAGACTGCCGCGAATCATTGGTGAAAAAAACGCCAAGTATTTAATATTTAGCGGTGAGATCATCGATGCCAATGAAGCACTTAGGATCGGGCTAGTACAAAAAGTATTCCCTGCGGAAACTCTGTTGGAAGAAGCAGAAAACTTTGCGCAGAAGGTAATGACGAAGGCTCCGATTGGCTTAAAAATGGCAAAAGTAGCAATTCGAAACGGCATGAACATGGATTTAAAGACCGGTATTGCCTTTGAAGCAGAGGCCTATGCGGGTGCTTTTAATTCTGATGATCGAATAGAAGGAATGAAGGCTTTTTTAGAGAAACGGACACCTTCTTTTCAAAACAAATAATAGATTGCGTTTTCAAAATCATTGAGAAAAAAATCTAATCACGTAAGGAAAGTATTTATGCAGCAAATAACGATTTTAACGGCGGAAGAGGCTGTTGGTCAGATTCCTGACGGGTCAACAGTTGCTTCCAGCGGTTTTGTAGGAAGCGCCATACCCGAAGCTTTGATATCTGCCTTGGAAAATCGGTTTCTAAAGACAGGAACGCCCAAGGGAATTACCTATTTTTATGTCAGCTCACAGGGAAATCGCGACGGTCAGGGGGCGGACCATATTGCGCACAAGGGAATGACGAAGCGTGTGATTGCCGGACATTATAATACAGCACCTGCACTGGGGAAATGCATTCTGAGCAATGAAATAGAAGGGTATAACCTTCCGCAAGGGACGCTTTCTCAACTTTGCAGAGATATCGCAGCCGGTAAACCGGGAACCATTACCCATGTTGGGTTGAACACCTTTGTGGACCCGCGGAAAAGCGGAGGCAAGCTAAACAGCATGACAAAGGATGATCTGGTGGAACTGATAACCATAATGGGACAGGAGAAACTGCTGTACAAGGCTTTCCCCATTGATATTGCTTTGATCCGGGGATCTTATGCAGATGAAGCGGGAAATGTGTCAATGGAAAGAGAAGTCGGGACCCATGAGGTTACGGCCTTGGCGCAAGCCGCCAGGAACAGCGGAGGCAAGGTTTTTGTACAAGTAGAAAAAATCGTTAAGTCTGGCACCTTGGACCCTAAGCTGGTAAAAGTGCCAAGAATCTATGTTGATGCAATTATCCTTGCAAAGCCGGAAGAGCACCAACAGTGCTTTGGTTTTGATTATAACCCTTCTTTTACCGGAGAACTTAAGATTCCGGTGAACAAAATCGCCGAAATTCCATTAACGGTAAAAAAAATCATAGGAAGACGTGCGGCTATGGAGCTAAAGGAGAATACCGTAGTAAATCTTGGAATTGGAGTTCCTGAGTACATTTCGGCAGTTGCAAATGAAGAGGGCATTGGCGATTATATGACCCTCACTGTTGAAGCGGGACCCATCGGAGGAATCCCTGCCGGCGGCAGCCGGTTTGGTGCTGCAGTGAATCCGGAGTGTATCCTGTCGCAAAATGAACAATTTGATTTCTATGACGGAGGCGGAATTGATTTTGCGTTCTTAGGATTAGCGCAGATGGATCGGGCAGGAAATATAAACGTTAGCAAGTTTGGACCGAGGCTTGCCGGGTGTGGAGGATTCATCAACATAACGCAAAATGCAAAACGAGTATACTTTTGCGGGACATTCACGGCAAGTGGATTGCATGCAACTGTGGAGGACGGAAAAATCAAGATTCTCGAAGAGGGTAAAGAGAAAAAATTGATCAACGAAGTGGAACAGATTACCTTTAGCGGGGAATATGCTGCAAAAAACGGACAATTTGTAATGTACATTACAGAGCGAGCAGTTTTTGAATTGAGAGAAGATGGTGTATATCTCACTGAAATCGCTCCGGGGATTGATTTGCAGAAAGACATACTTGATCTCATGGACTTTGTTCCTAAAATGGAAAAAATGCCAAGGATGATGGATGAAAGAATCTTTCGGAATGCACAGATGGGCTTAAAAAAATAGTGATATTACAATTTTGGAGGGATTACATGGCCAATTTATTTTCGATACCACAATACATCATTACTGGTGAGAATGCCGTGCAAAAAAGCATGGAGCATATTATGACCTTTGGAAAGAAAGCATTGATTGTAACAGATCATGCAATGGTAAGGTTTGGCAATGTTAGAAAATTAACCGATGAGTTAGACAAGGATGGTTTACAATACTCCATCTACGCTGAGATCAATAGTGAGCCCACCCATATTATGATTGATAGAGGCGTTGAAATCTATAAAGAAGAAGAATGTGATTTCTTAATAGGAATCGGGGGAGGAAGCCCTCTGGATGCAATGAAAGCCATTGGTGCTGTCTACGCGAATGGCGGTAAAATTGCTGATTACATTGGGAAGCGAATTGAGAAAGAGCTTCCGCCGACCTGTGCTATACCAACGACTGCAGGGACAGGTTCCGAAGCTACGAAAGTTTCTATTATCACCAACACAGAGACTGGAGTAAAAATGCTTTTAATTGACCCTAAGCTCATGGCAAATTTGGCTGTGGTAGATCCTGTTTTTACTCTGACGGTTCCCCCGGAAATCACTGTAGCGACAGGGATTGATGCGCTGACACATGCAATTGAGGCGTATACATCGGTAAAAGCTTTCTCAATGAGTGATATCTATGCCCTTTCTGCAGTAAGAAAAATATATGATAATATCAATGAAGCTTTTATAAACGGTAAAAATGTCCAAGCCCGGAGTGAAATGGCTACAGCAGCCCTGGAAGCCGGAATCGCTTTTAGTAATGCTTCCGTAACCATCGTTCATGGTATGAGCAGACCGATTGGGGCATTGTTTCATGTACCGCATGGACAGTCAAATGCAATGCTGCTCAAGATATGCCTTCAATTTTTAAAAACCGGAGCAGTTGAGCAGCTAAACCAGCTTGCAAATGCAATCGGTGTTTCCAGGACGGGGATGACTCCTGAAGAGGGCGCCGATGCATTTGTAAATGCAATAACTGAGTTGCTTCATGTGTTAAATGTAAAAAAAATACAGGACTTTAGCATAAAGAAAGAGGATTATTTTAGATTGATCCCAAAGATGGCCACCGATGCCCTCGCGAGCGGAAGCCCGGCTAACACAAGAAGAGTTCCCTCGAAAGAAGATATCGTCAGACTTTATGAAGAGCTTTGGAAAGAAAATGCGAAAGAAGAGTGAAAATGGTTTTATAGATCGCAGGCATCTGAAGAATTTATAACCGTGACAGTTATTCAGCACTGTTTGGTCTTAAATTTGATATAGAATCAAAAAAAGAATATTGAAACAATTAATTAATCGTAGGAGGAAAACGAAAAATGGATTTCAAATTAACAAAAACACATTTGCTTCAGCAGGAAATGTTCCGTCGATTTGCAGAAAATGAAATAAAGCCGATCGCAGAAGAGATGGATGAAACAGAAGAATTCGATATGGAGCTGGT
>JAVBVR010000014.1:0-27714 GCA_036677845.1 Anaerovoracaceae bacterium
CCTGGTCGCGTTTTCTGTATTCCCTGCTCTGTATTCTGCCTGTGACCGCAATCTTTGTTCCGACGGAAAGATTGCTTGCATAGCCGGCATTTCTTCCCCATGCGATGCAGGGTATGTAATCAGACTTGTTATACATACGATTCACGGCCAGCATGATATCGCATATCTCACGTCCGAGAGGGGAAACCCGCCCGATTGGCCTCTTACAGATAAACCCCTCCAGGCTAATTCTGTTTTCATGTTCGGTTTTGTCGTCTTCCTCACATTGTTTGAACTCTCTTGCGAATACAACTACATTCAGTTTGTTTTTGCCGTCCTGTTCCTCGTTATAGGTCCTTATCTGCCCCAAAATTTCCACATGGTCTCCCGGTTCGAACCCCAAATTCCAGATTAATCTTTCCGAAACGATTATTTGGATTACGTCACGATAGCCGCTTTTCCTGTCAACTCCCAAAGAAAAGCTGTAAAACGTCTCCCCGTAGGACTTATGGCTAATTGCCGGCTGAGACAAAACAACTCCGATCAATACTGCGTTGTTTGTTTCCAACCCCTTCTCTTCCATGCCCTCCATTGCTTTTCCCCCTTTTATCCTTCCATGTTTCCTGCCGGTTCACTCAAAGCTGGCTGCTGATTATCAGTCTTTACAGTTTATTCATCATTATCGTTGATATTACTTTTTTTTAATCCTTCATGGCTGCAGGAAAGGGGGAACGGCTCTCATGCGAGCTTTGGGCGGCAGCGGCTCAGGGCTGCTGATCCCTGCTTAGCAATGACAGCGGCTCAGGGCTCCTAATCCCCTCTTGGCAGTGCCAGCTCCCTGATGACCTCACTGGCCAGAATCAGGCCGGCTGCGGAGGGAACGAAAGCGATGCTGCCGGGAATCTGCCTTCTTATCGTACATTTTCTTTTTGTATCCGGAGGACAGATGCAATGGTTTTTACAGCTGCTTTCCTCTTCCTCCAGCGGTGTCAGTGGAGGTTCCTTGGAATATACCACCTTTAGGTTTGTAATGCCCCTTCTCCGCAGCTCGGTTCTCATCACCCTGGCAAGGGGACACATGGACGTCATTGAAAGATCAGCCACCTCCAGCTTCGTCGGATCCAGCTTGTTTCCGGCTCCCATGGAGCTGATGATCGGTACATTTTTCGCTTTCGCCCGTTCGATCAGGACAAGCTTGGAGGAAACCGTATCGATCGCATCAATAATGTAGTCATAAATCTCCAGATCGTATTCATCCGCGTTCTCGGCACCGTAAAAGGTCTCATAAATCTCTACCTTTGCATTTGGATTGATTTCAAGAATTCTGTCGCGCATGACCTCAACCTTTTTTCTGCCTATGGTTTTTCGGGTTGCGATCAGCTGACGGTTGATATTGGTCAGACAAATCCTATCGTCGTCGAAAAGGTCCATGGCTCCAACACCGCTTCTGGCCAGAGCCTCCGATGCGAAAGTCCCGACGCCTCCGATCCCGAAGACTGCTATTCTCGAATCCCTCAGCTTCTTCATACCCTCCGGTCCCAATAACAATTCAGTTCTTGAAAATTCATTCAGCATTTTATTCTGCCTCCGTTTCTGCATCACAATATCCACCCCGATCGCGGAGTGGATATTGTGTTTATGATAAATTTAGTTTAAGGATTTGGTTGCTTTATTATTCAGATTTAACTGCTTTATTATTCGGTAAAAAGCGGTGTGGATAGATATCTTTCTCCCGTATCCGGTAATATAACGACGATGGTTTTTCCTGCGTTTTCCGGCCTTGCGGCAACCTCCGCAGCAGCAGCCACTGCGGCGCCCGATGAGATACCGACCAAAAGCCCTTCCGTCTTTGACAATTCTCTTCCTGTTTCAAACGCCGTATCATTTTCCACCTGAATGATTTCATCGTAAACGGCAGTATTTAGTATTTGAGGGATGAAGCCTGCCCCGATCCCCTGGATCTTGTGCGGACCAGGGTTTCCGTTCGATAAAACGGGGGATGCCGCGGGTTCAACGGCGATTACTTGAATATCCGGTTTTTTTGACTTTAAATACTCGCCCACTCCGGTTATGGTTCCGCCTGTTCCGACTCCGGCTACAAAGATATCGATTTCACCTTCAGTATCCTCCCAGATTTCCGGTCCTGTAGTCGCTTTGTGAACAGCAGGATTTGCAGGATTATCAAACTGGCCCGGTATAAAGGAGTTCGGTATGGATTCTGCCAGTTCCCTTGCCTTCTCAATGGCGCCTTTCATCCCCTTGGTCCCATCCGTTAAAACGAGTTCCGCCCCGTATGCCTTTAACAGATTTCTTCGTTCCACGCTCATGGTTTCCGGCATGGTTAAAATGATCTTATAACCCCTTGCAGCTGCCGCAGATGCAAGCCCGATCCCCGTATTGCCGCTGGTAGGTTCAATAATGGTTGAGCCTTCTTGAATAAGCCCCTCGGCTTCCGCAGCATCCAGCATGGCTTTTGCGATTCTGTCCTTAACGCTTCCTGCGGGATTGAAGTATTCCAGCTTAGCGATTACTCTTGCCTTCAGTCGATTTTTATTTTCATAGTTTGTAAGTTCCAGCAACGGTGTTTTGCCGATCAGATCGGTTAAATTCTGATATATTTTTGCCATGATTTTTTCGCTCCTTGCTTTTTGTATTTTTTATTCATACTTTTCATATTATTATACTATGATTTGCTTATATTTTTATTATATGTATAGATTCTATCTGTGTCAATCCTTTTTATTTTATTTCATACTATTTCTATATGCATTTAGTCATATTGACTTTTAACTGATACTTCATTACTATTATAAAAAACTGAAGTAATAAAAATATTGGAGAATAAAAATATGGTTTATGATTTCGACAGCTTGACAGAACGAAAAGGAACGAATTCCTTAAAGTATGATTTTGCGAAAGAGACAGGAAAACCGGATGATGCAATCCCGTTATGGGTTGCGGACATGGACTTCTCTGCTCCGCCCGAGGTCACAGAAGCGCTCATCGAGGCATGCAGGCATGGGATTTTCGGTTATTCAGAAGTGAAGCTTTCCTATTTTCAGACGATACGGAATTGGTACCAGACTCATTTTCAATGGGAACCGGAGGCCTCTTGGCTTGTGAAAACTCCCGGTGTGGTCTTTGCCCTCTGTACCGCTGTCAGGGCACTGACTAAACCCGGAGACAGCGTACTGATTCAACGTCCGGTTTATTATCCTTTTGCGCATGCCATTGTTGACAACAGCCGTACCCTGGTCAACAACCCGCTGCAATTACGGGGCGGGCGTTATGGGATCGATCTGGAGGATTTTGAGAGGAAAATCATCGACAACCGCGTTGCACTTTTCGTCTTGTGCAACCCCCACAATCCTGTAGGCCGGGTATGGTCCATGGAGGAGCTGACAGCCATGGGTGATATTTGTCTATCCCATAACGTCAAAATTGTTTCCGATGAAATCCATGCGGATTTTGTATTTCCCGGACACCATCATACCGTTTTTGCGGGGATCAAGCCGGAATATGCTGATGTTACGGTCACCTGCACCGCACCGAGCAAAACCTTCAATCTCGCAGGACTGCAAGTATCAAACATCTTTATCAGCAGTCAGGAGCTCCGCCATGCATTCCGGAAGGAGATGAATCGCTCCGGATATCTGTATTTAAACACCCTGGGACTCATCGCCTGTCAGGCTGCATATGAAAAAGGAGAGCCGTGGCTTAAAGAGTTGAGGAAATATCTTGAGGCAAATCTGTCTTTTATCCGTTCTTTCCTGAATCGGGAGCTTCCGAAGGTCAGACTGGTGGAGCCGGAAGGCACTTATCTGGTCTGGCTAGATTTCCGCGCATTGGGAATGCCGGCTGAAAAGCTGGATCATTTTATTCTGGAAGAAGCCGGGCTGTGGCTGGACGGAGGCAGCATGTTCGGTCCCGAGGGGGAAGGGTTCCAGCGCATAAATATAGCATGCCCCCGGGTCACCTTGGAAAGGGCTTTAACCCGGCTGAAGCATGCCGTTGATCGTAAAAATAATTATTGAGAATCTTTCTGCCATATCTGCTTTACCAGGCATACAGGAAGATCCTCGGTTTATAGCTTTATGGCCTTCCCGTAGAGCGCCACATCGCCAGAATACTCAGCGATGGCGCCAAGCTTCGGTACAATCTCCTTGAAATGCGCGGCAGCCATGTGATTCTCAAGAGCCTCCATGCTCTCCCACTCCTCAAGAAAAGTCAAATGCTGCGGGTTGTTGATGTCCTGGTAAAGATCATAGTGGATGCAACCTTCATCCAACAGGTTGGTTGCTTCCACCAGCTTTTCCGCCAGGTCGAGGAATTCCTCCATCTTGTCCTTCTTTACAATATTTTTCGCTACAACTTTAATCATCATTCTCACTCCTTTGTCAACATACAGATTTATTCACAGGTTCTCATCGCCAGGATCGTTTTTTCAATCAGATCGTCCAATTCCCATCCCAGCATTTCTACACCTTTTTCAATGACTTCCCTGGAGCAGCCGGCTGCAAAACTCAGGGTTTTATATTTCTTTTTTACAGATTTTAATTCCAGGTCCTGCACACTTTTCGATGGTCTCATCAGCGCAACTGCTCCGATAAGACCGGTTAGCTCGTCGGTGGCAAACAACACCTTTTCCATCTCATGCTCCGGTTTGACATCCACGTCGGTCAGTCCGTACCCGTGGCTTGCCGTTGCGCGAATGATTCTTTCATCGATTCCGCGCTCTTTCATAATTTCCTTCTGTTTGACACAATGCTGTTCCGGATACATTCCGAAATCCAGATCATGCAATAGCCCAACGATCCCCCAGAATTCCTCTTCTTCTCCATATCCAAGAAGCTTTGCAAAATAACGCATGGTGCCTTCCATGATCTGGGCATGTTTCAGATGAAACGGATCCTGATTATACTCATTGAGAAGCTCCCATGCCTGCTCCCGCGTCAGTACTTTCCCTTGGATATCTTTCGTACTTTTCATTGCCACTTTGAATCCCTCCATAATTATGCGTGACCGCAGCGGTACCCGCATGATTCATAATGATACCATCATACTCCGAAAAATACTCTCTGTCAAAGGTTGCCGGGCGGAGAATTTATCGGAACATGCCGGATGGAGGGTTTATTGAAAAAGATGAATTGAATACCGGCAGCCAGAATAAACTGTAGCAGTATGAAAATCGTGACAGAGAGGAGGAATGAGAAATGGTTCAGCCCATGAAAAGCAGTATCGCCATAAAGGCAGCTGTATTTTTCTCTCTGACAATCCTGATCCTGGCGATAAGTCTAGGCGGGTTCAGGGGGTTGCTGTCTGACCCCGTATTCGGTGAAGGGAGAAAGCTTCCCATTTATTCGGTGGATACAAAAGAGAAGAAAATCGCCATCAGCTTCGACTGTGCCTGGGGGAATACACACACCAAGCCGATTCTGGATATCCTGGATCAGTATGAAGTTAAAACCACCTTCTTTATGGTTGAGTTCTGGGCCGAAAAATTTCCGGAAGACGTATTGGAAATCCATAAAAGGGGCCATGAGATCGGGAATCATTCTTCCACTCACCCCAATATGGCTAAGCTTTCCATTGAGGATATGATAAAGGAGCTGAAAGGCGCAGAGGACGCCATTGAACAAATCACAGGGGAGAAGCCCTTCGTATTCCGACCGCCTTTCGGAGCATACAGCAATAATCTCATTGAAACCTGCGAGGCAAACGGATATTACGTGATTCAATGGGACGTTGACAGTCTTGACTGGAAGAATATCACAGCGGAACAGATTGTGGACCGAGTGACAAGAAACGTAAAACCTGGTTCTATCGTCCTGTTTCACAACAATGCCGAGCATGTGGAGGATTATTTGCCGGCGATTCTGGATAAACTCAAATCAGACGGATATACGATTATTCCCATCGGACAGCTCATCATGAAAGAAAATTATCGTATCGATCACGCAGGGAAACAGGTAGCCGATTAGGCGATCACCCTTCTGTCCTAAGATTGTTGCATGCACGTTCAGATTACTGTTGCATGCACCTTCAATGAATGTTGTATACATGCTCCGATTTCTTGACTTATTTTGCAGAATATCATATAATCGAATACGATTGAACGATTTTTCGAATGGGCAGGTATCTGCCTTCAAGTTTCGTGCTTAAGGGTGGAGAACTTCCTTTGAAGTACCTGCCCTTTTTTCATGAAAGTGATTTTTGTCCTGACTTTTGGGCAAACTCTTAAAAGAATCACTGACGCAAACTCAACATCAGTAAATCTGAAATAATAAAATATCAGAAGTTAGAACATTACAAAAAGGAGGTAACATAATGAGTATTTTTGACAGCTTTTTAACAGCCTTATTCTGCATGCTTGTGGTTTTTGTGGTGCTGACCAGTCTGTTGGTGCTGATAAAAGTTCAGACTTTCATACTCAAGAAGGTTGAAGTTTTAGGCAAACGATCAGAATGACAAACTGTTTTATTTACAATTAAGGAGGAAATTCTATGTTCAGAGAAGCTATCACACAGTTATGGGAAACCTCGGGATTCATGGCCCTGAACGGTCAGTACCTGATCATGATTGTGGTTTCATGTATCCTGTTTTATCTGGCAATTGTGAAAAAATTCGAGCCTCTTCTCTTGCTTCCAATTGCGTTTGGTATGTTACTGGCCAATCTGCCGTTTACGGGCCTGATGGAGGCTCCTGCTACGCCTGATGCATCCGGCGGATTGCTTTACTACCTATACCTGGGCGTTAAAAAGGGTGTATATCCCTCGCTCATATTCCTTGGAATCGGTGCAATGACGGATTTCGGCCCGCTGATTGCCAGACCGATCAGCCTGCTGCTGGGAGCTGCCGCCCAGTTTGGAGTTGCCGCAGCATTTATTATCGCAATCGCTGTTGGGTTTACACCCGGCGAAGCGGCGTCCATCGGAATCATCGGCGGCGCAGACGGCCCCACAGCTATCTTTTTGACATCGAAACTGGCCCCGGAACTGCTGCCGGCCATCGCCATTGCAGCCTACTCCTACATGGCCCTCATTCCGATGATCCAACCGCCGATTATGAACTTCCTTACCACAAAAAAGGAACGTGAAATTAAGATGGAGCAGCTGAGGCAGGTATCCAAGCTGGAAAAAGTATGTTTCCCTATCGTGGTAACTATCGTGTGCGTCCTGCTGCTGCCTGCCGTCGCACCACTGATCGGAATGCTGATGCTGGGCAATCTCTTCAAGGAGTCCGGCGTTGCGGAAAGACTTTCCAGCACTGCACAGAATGCGTTGATTAATATTGTCACTATCTTCCTCGGAGTTACAGTCGGAGCAACTGCAAGAGCAGATGCCTTCCTGAGACCGGAAACCCTTAAAATCATCGCACTGGGATTGATTGCGTTCATCTTCAGTACGATCGGCGGCATCCTTCTCGGCAAGCTGCTCTGCTTCCTCACCGGAGGAAAGATCAATCCTCTCATCGGTTCCGCCGGAGTATCCGCCGTACCGATGGCAGCCCGCGTATCCCAGGTTGTGGGTCAGAAGGCAAATCCGACAAACTACCTGTTAATGCACGCAATGGGACCGAATGTAGCCGGAGTTATCGGTTCAGCCGTAGCTGCCGGAATATTACTCTCCCTGTTCAGCTGATCAATAGACTCCATACCACAAAAGGCCTGTGTCGACTGACACAGGCCTTTATTTATTTCAGCGTTTCGTTCATGCTCCCGGTTCGATACCCGGCCAGGTCAAGAGAAACGTAGATAAATCCGATCTCCTTCAACCGGGTGCAAATTCGTTGGCGGATTCCTTTTTCCATGATCTTTTCCATCTGGTCTTCTGAGATTTCGATCCTGGCCAGGGTGTCATGATGACGGACCCTTACCTGCCGAAAGCCAAGATCCAGGAGCAGCTGCTCCGCCTCATCCACCATCTCCAGCTTTTCCGGCGTGATACTCTGCCCGTACGGAAATCTGGATGAGAGGCAAGCAAAGGACTGTTTTTCCCAAGTGGGCAGCCCCAGCTCTTTTGATAGCTGTCTGATCTCATTCTTCGTGAGCTCCGCAAAGCGCAGAGGGCTTTTGACGCCTAATTCCTCAATGGCGGTGAGTCCCGGACGATAATCCCCCAGATCATCCATATTGGAACCTTCCGCAACTTCCCTAAGACTGTTCTTTTGTGCGACTTCTTTTATCTTGGAAAACAGCTCGCGCTTGCATAAATAACAGCGATTTATCGGATTATCACGGAACCCTTCGATGTCCAGCTCTTCCGAATCGATGATCTCATGCTTTATACCATTTTCTTTTGCATATGCGACGGCTTCGTTCAGTTCTCTTTCCGGAAAGCTGCAGGAGCGCGCGGTAACCGCTATCACGCGGTCTCCCAGAACGTCATGCGCCGCCTTCAGGAGAAAGGAGGAATCCACTCCGCCGGAAAATGCAACAGCAATACTTTCCAGGCTTTCAATATATTGTTTTAAGATCTTATATTTTTCTTGCAATGTTCTCATAATACTTCCTATGTTTTCCAGTGCCAGTGTGTTTATTCTTTTCAGTGTTTAGGATGTCTTCCGATTAATCATACAGGTCTGTTTCCGAAATCCGATGCAGATGCTTTTCCACTGTCTGCACGATGGTTTCCACATCGGCCAGAGCGCCCTTTCCCAGGTCACCGCAGGCCAGCCGGCTTTCCTTCGGCTCTATGAAACGATAGCCCATTCCTTCCAGATTCCTTATATTCTTTTGAACGACAGGATTTGCATACATGTTCGTATTCATGGCGGGGCAGATGTAGACAGGCGCATGCTCCAGTGCCATAATCACCGTTGTAGCCAAATCATCTGCGATACCGGCGGCAATTTTTCCGATGATATTTGCAGTCGCCGGCGCGATAAGACACAGATCCGCTTTTTTTGCCAGAGAAATATGTTTCACTTCGCTGGGTTCGTATTCTTCAAACATGGACGTATAAACCCGGTTTTTCGTCAGTGATTGAAAAGTAAGCGGCGTGATGAATTCCAGCGCACTGTCTGTCATGATCACGTCCACGTTATACCCGTCTTTTACAAACCGGTTTGCCAGCTCGGCAGCCTTATAAGCCGCAATACTTCCTGTAACACACAGCAGGATATTTTTTGTCATATCAAACCCTCCTTCTCTGCAAGCAGTTGTACCGTATTTCTGACGATTGCCTCTGCAATCTGTTGCTTTGTTGTCAATCTCTCATAATCACCGCTCCGTGAGATCAAATATCCCACATGATTCTCTCCGGTTATCTCTGTCAGGTCATTTGCCAGCACCATGCTGCACCGGTTTTTCTTCAAGAGCTGATAGCCTGTCTCGATGAGTGTTTCCTTCGCCACACCGGTGAGCAGCTTGAACCCGATTAATATGGTTTCCTCCTGAAGTTTCTTGATCTCTCCGATCACTTTCGGCGTTTTTTCCAATACGATAACCAGGTCATCGAGCTCAGAGCTGATCTTGCCATCAGCTACACTGTAACCGGGATCATTTTCCCTCCCCGCCCGGATCGCATCAAGGGTGGTTACTTGTTTTACTGTAAAATCACTGACCGCCATGGCATGAATAACCGCGTCAATTTTTTTGGTATTCAGCAGGTTTTCAAGAGCTTCCAGCAGTCCCTGTGCGCCCGTCACGCGAACCACTTCCACTCTTTCATCAGAGGGTACATTTGTATTTCTGTCGCACAGATAATAGATTTTCTCCACGCCGGCGCTTTCATTGTCTAGAAAAGCCTTTGCCACAGCAAGGCCGAGCCTGCCCGAAGAAAAGTTGGAAATTACTCTGACTTCATCAATTTTTTCTGAAGTTCCTCCTGCGGTTATGATAATATTTCTCACCACTTGGCACCTTCCATATCATTTATTGCCGTATTAATCCTGAATTTTCGGGGCAATACCTCAATCTCCAGAGGAAAGTCCCCGCCTTTTTCCCCGTCGACATCCGTGCCCACGATTTGCTCCGACTCCAAATAGAGCTTTCTGGTTCGAAAATAAACCACATGCTTGTTTTCATAATGCTGCCCGGTCATCACATTGATCAGCAGCGGTGCCAGTTCAAGAATCGGCATTTCTTTAAAGAGCATAACATCCAGCAGACCGTCGTTGACCTCCGCCAACGGAGCGATTCTCTTAAATCCGCCTGCCGAGCGTCCGTTCATGACAAGCATGAAATAGATTTGATCTATCGATGTGTACTCTTTGCTGGTAATCTTTACAGGGATCGGCCTCAGGTTCGGAATTTCGGAAACACCCTTTAAATAATAAGAAATGATCCCAATGGTGTTTTTTACATCAGGGTGGGTTTTCTGGCTGACATCCACAAGGAAGCCCATTGCAGCAACGTTGACGAAGTATTTGTCATTGACCCTGCCGATATCGGTATAGGTATAATTCTCCTCCAGAGCAATTTTAACCATCCTGTCGATATCATGAGGGAGATCGAAATAATAGGCAAAGTCGTTGGCCGTCCCTGACGGGAAAATGGCAATGGGAAGGTCGATATCATACTGCATCATGGTGTTGACCATGATGTTTATCGTGCCGTCTCCGCCTGCGGCGACTACCTTTCGAAATTCCTTGGGATTGATCTCCCGCATGACTTCGTTCAGGATTCCCTTCCTGTCCGCTCTCACAGGAATGACCTGCATTCTTTTTCTCTGGAATTTTTCGATAATCAGATCCAGGTTGCTTTTAAACAATCCGTTCCCCGCATTGGGATTGTAAAACAATAGTACTTTATTCCTTCTCATAGTCCAATATTATCCCCCTTACTCTTCCGATCAGATACAACGAGCCGGCATATACGATGGCATCATAATCTGATGATACCTCATTTGTGTAACGGCAAACATCTTTCGGATCGGCTATTGCAGTGCATTTTTTACCCCTCTTGCTAATATGGCTGCATAAATCCTCAGCCGGAAGCCTCCTCGGGTTATCCGGTTCCGTCGCAATAAATTCACAGGCAATCTTCTCAAATTTGTCCAGAAGCTTGTCGATTTTCTTGTCTGCAAGCATCCCTACGATCATCAGGATTCTGCTGCCCGGAAAGTGATCTTCAAGTACGGTCCGCAGCGCATCGGCGCCGGCTTCATTGTGAGCGCCGTCTATAATCACAAAGGGATCCTTCTTAAGGATTTCAAAACGACCGGCCTGTTTTGCCTTCCGAAAACCGGAATAAAGCTTCTCTTTGTCCAGTCTGATAAGATTGTCCTTCCTTAAAACCTCAAGCACCGTCAGCGCACAGACAGCGTTGCCGATCTGATGGATACCGATCATGGATATATTAAGCTTGCGGTATTCGGCTCCCTGGACGACCGCGTCAAAGGCATACCCGTCAATTGACTTTTCGACCAACTGATATCCTTGCTTTCGTATCTCGTATACTTTGCTGCCTTTCTCCGCAGCGACCCGCTTGATCGCCGCAGAGGCGCTCTCATCCTCCACGTTGATTATCACCGGGACGCCGGCCTTGATAATGCCGGCCTTTTCCAAGGCAATTTTCTCCAGTGTGTCTCCTAAATACTCCATATGATCGTAGGAGATGGAAGTAATAACAGAAGCCACGGGGCGGCTCACCATGTTGGTGGAATCTCCCGTGCCTCCGAGTCCTACCTCCAGAACCAGAAAATCGATATTCTGTTCGGAAAAATAAAGAAAAGCGATGGCGGTGATCAGCTCAAACTCCGTAGGTGATTCCATTCCTTCGGACAGCATGATCCCCACCTTGCCCAGGACCCTCTCCGTATAATGGATTAAATCTCCCTGCGATATTTCAGATCCATCGCATTCCATTCTTTCCGTAAACCGTTCCAGAAAAGGGGAGGTATAAAGCCCGGCTTTATATCCGTTTTCCTGCAGTACAGAATAGAGAAATCTGCAGGCCGAACCTTTGCCGTTGGTTCCTCCAACATGAATCACCTTCATGGTTTCCTGAGGATTTCCAAGCAGCTGCATCAGCCTGGTCATCCGTTCCAGGCCAAGCCTGCTTCCATATTTCTGAAAGCTGTGAATTCTGTCAAGGGTCTCTTCATATGTCATATGTCTTTATCCTTCTGCCTGTCCTTTTGTCTTTTCTATTCATTTCCGAAGCTTCCGTCCGAAGCCTCACATCTATTTCACCGGAAGCTTCTTCTCGACCAGCGTCAGACGTTCCGTAATCTTAACCAGCATGTCCTCATATTTTGCCAGCTTTTCCCGTTCATCGCTGATGACTTTTTCCGGCGCCTTGCTGACAAAGCCTTCGTTGGCCAGCTTGCCTCTGACACGTTCCACTTCGCCGGAAAGACGTGTTTTCTCCTTCTGGAGACGTTCAAACTCGGCCTTGTAATCCAGCAGATCATCCAGAGGAATATAGATTTCGACATTTCCGATTACTGCGGACATGACTTCCTCGGGAACAAGCGATTTATCTGTAATAAAATTAATTTCGGTTATGTTGGCAAGGCTCTTGATATAGCGTTCTCCGGCCTTGATATTTTCCAGATCCTTTCCCGAGGACAGAATGACTGCGCTCAGCTTCTTCGACGGGGCGGCCTCTGCTTCAGCACGGATGTTCCGGATGCTCCGGATGGCTTCCATAGCAAGTTCAAGCTTCTTCACTTCCGTCTCAAAAGTAATAGCGCTGTCGTAAACCGGCCAGCTTCCCCTGATCAGGAAGCCTTCCGGGCTCTCTTCCATGGTTTCGCTATTTGGCAGGAAGCCCCAGATTTCTTCCGTAATAAACGGCATAAAGGGATGAAGCAGCTTCAGCATATCCTTCAGAGCACGCACCAGCACATACCGTGCGACCTTCTTATCCTCTTCGTCGTTACCGTATAGTCTGCCCTTTACCAGTTCGATGTACCAGTCGCAGTACTCATTCCAAATGAGTTCGTAAGTCTTCTGGGCTGCAAGAGAAAGCTCAAACTTCTCCATATTTGAGGTGGCTTCCCGGACTGCTTCATTGACTTTTGAAAGAATCCACTTGTCCTCATCCTGCAGAGCCAGATTTCCGGCACCCTGCGAATCATCAGCCATGGATTTGAACTCACCGTTTTCATCCTGCAGATTCATTATTACAAAGCGGGACGCATTCCAGAGCTTATTTGCAAAATTTCTGCTGGATTCCAGCTTGTCAGTCTTGAACCTCATGTCGTTTCCGGCTGTGATTCCGGTCATCAGCATAAAGCGAAGCGCGTCGGCTCCGAACTGATCGATGACCTCCAGAGGATCAACGCCGTTGCCCAGGGATTTGCTCATCTTGCGGCCTTCCGCATCCCTTACAAGTCCATGAACATAAACATATTTAAACGGAACCTCTCCCATCATTTCCAGGCTGGAAAATACCATTCTGACAACCCAGAAGAAGATGATATCATACCCCGTAACCAGCACATCCGTGGGAAAAAAGTATTTCAGATCTTCCGTTTCTTCCGGCCAACCCAGTGTTGAGAACGGCCATAACGCGGAACTGAACCAGGTGTCAAGAACGTCTTCGTCCTGTTTAAATCTGGTGCTCCTGCATTTGCCGCATTGTTCCGGCGGTGTTGCGGAAACGATCATTTCTCCGCAGTCCTGACAATAATAGGCCGGTATCCGATGTCCCCACCAAAGCTGTCTGGAGATACACCAGTCTCTGATATTTTCAAGCCAGTGCAGGTAAATTTTTTCGAACCTTTCCGGCACATGGATCAAGTCCTTTGTTTTGGCTGCCTCGATTGCCGGCTGAGCCAGCTCGTGCATCTTGACAAACCACTGATCGGAAAGCATCGGTTCGATAACCGTATCGCAGCGATAGCAGCCGCCGATGGGTATGATCTTCTCCTCTACTTTTACCAGATATCCGGCTTCCTCCAGGTCTCTGACCCACGCTTTTCTGCATTCGAAACGGTCCATGCCTTCATATTTCCCCGAAAGCTTGTTCATCGTTGCGTCGGCGTTGATGCAGGACGGGCTGTCAAGGTTATGGCGTTCACCCACTTCAAAGTCGTTGGGGTCGTGGGCCGGTGTGATCTTGACGGCGCCGGTCCCCTTTTCCGGGTCCGGATAGGAGTCGGCGATGACAGGAATCTCTTTTCCTACCAGGGGAAGAATCACTTTTTTACCTACTAGTTCTTTATATCGGTCGTCATCCGGATGAACTGCGATCGCAACGTCTCCGAACATGGTTTCCGGTCTTGAGGTAGCGACAGTGATTCCCTCACTGCCGTCTGCACCGGGATATCTGAAATAATAATATTTTCCTGTTTTGTCTTCATGCTCAACCTCAGCGTCGGACAAGGAAGTGCCGCAGCTCGGACACCAGTTGATCAGGCGGTTTCCCCGATAGATCAAACCCTTTTCGTAGAGCTTGATAAAGGTCTCGATAACCGCTCTGTTGCAGCCGTCATCCATGGTAAAGCGTTCTCTGTCCCAGTCACAGGAATTTCCCAGCTTTCTCACCTGTTCGGTGATCTTGCTGCCATAAAGCCGCTTCCATTCCCAGGCCCGTTTCAGAAATTCCTCTCTGCCAATTTCCTCCTTGGTTAATCCCTCTTCATTCCTGATTTTGTCAGCAACCTTGACCTCCGTAGCGATGCTGGCGTGATCCGTTCCCGGCAGCCAGAGCGCACTGAAGCCCTGCATTCTCTTCCAGCGTGTCAGCACATCCTGAAGCGTCTGATCCAGCGCATGGCCCATATGAAGCTGTCCCGTAATGTTGGGAGGCGGCATGACGATTGTAAATGGTTTTTTGCCGGGGTCTCTCTTTGCTTGAAAGGCTCCGCTTTTTTCCCATTTCTCATAGATTCTATCTTCAAAATCCTTTGGATTATACGTTTTTGCTAAATTCTTTTCCATTATGACACCTCTTTACTATTTCATAGACTTCATTCAATGAAAGATTGTTTTCCTCGGCAATTCTTTTGCAGTCTTCATATTCCGGCTGGACTCTCATAAGCCCGCAAACGGCAACCTGCTTGACCCGCACCTCTCCCAATTCTGTGGACACAATTCTGGTCTCTCTTTTTAAGGTGATCCTTTCCAGCTCCTGCATCCGAATCCCTATTGTGGAGGTTTCCATGAATATAATATCGGAAAGCCTTTCCGTGTCCTCCGGCCGGCACAGCACCGAAAGCGTCACAGCCGGGCGGTTTTTCTTCATCTGGATGGGAGTAAAATAGACATCCAAAGCCCCCGAACTCATGAGCCGATCCATGGTGTATCCCAGCATTTCTCCGGTGGTATTGTCAACATTGGTCTCCAGCAGAGTTACTCTGTCGCGGCTCTTTTCTCTGTCCTGACTCTGCTCCGATCCCCTTTCCGGGCCTCCAATCGATTCCCTTGCCAAATCCTGCGAAGTTCCCAAAATAACGCGAAGCGCATTCAACCTTCCTGTTTCAGTTTTGCCGAACCCGTAACCGACTCTTTCCACCAGCATTTCCGGCATCTTCCCGCAGCCTTCCGACACAGTTTTCAGAATACCGAAACCGGTAGGCGTTACCAGTTCCGCCTGGATATCCTCCGTGACAATGGAAATCCCGCTGCCGCCCAGCATCTTGATTACCGCCGGTACCGGTACCGGGAGAATTCCATGCCTGCAGCGGATAAAGCCCTGCCCCTCATGCACCGGAGAGCAGAGAATCCTGTCCACCTTGAGCATATCGAGACAGACCGCCGTTCCCACAATATCCACAATGGAATCGATGGCCCCTACCTCGTGGAAGTGAACCTCTTCGATATGCTTTCCGTGTACAGCAGCTTCGGCCTTTGCGATTTCTGTAAAAACTGAAACAGATAATGCTTTCGCTTTTTCACTGATACCACTTGAATTGATAATATGGACGATATCCGCAAGGCTTCTTTCTTTTTCGTTATGGCGGTGGCTGTGGCCGTGTTCGTCCTGTTTACCATGTTCATGACTGTGCCCGAGCCCACCTTCTTCAATATGTCCATGAACACAGTCGGCATCCCCGTTGAGTGTTACTGTCACATCGGTTCCGCAGATGGAATACCGGCTGATTTTTTTCATTTCGATATCATAACCTTTGACGCCAAGCTTTCGTATTTCACTCACCACAGCAGAGGGATCGAGGCCAAGATCGACGAGAGCCCCGATACTCATATCTCCGCTGATTCCGGCGAAGCAGTCAAAGTACAGAATTCTTTCCATTGATACACTCCGTATAATCTATAACTGAAGATACTCTCCATACAATCTATAACTGATTGATATTGGACGCCAGGTACCCGGCGCCGAAACCGTTATCGATATTAACAACCGCAACTCCGGCGGCGCAGCTGTTAAGCATGGTCAGCAATGCCGCTATCCCGCCAAAGCTGGCTCCGTAGCCGATGCTGGCAGGCACTGCAATGACCGGCTTGTCCACAAGTCCTCCCACTACGCTGGCGAGGGCTCCTTCCATCCCCGCAACCACGATAACCACGTTGGCTGAGCGGATCCTGTCCAGTTTGTCAAACAAACGATGAATGCCGGCTACTCCGACGTCATAAATCCGGTCCACCTGATTTCCCATGGTCTCGGCTGTGATCGCAGCTTCCTCAGCTACAGGGATATCTGAAGTCCCTGCAGTAACAACGGCAATGACTTTTTCTGTCAGCAGTTCTTCATTCCTTTTAATTGCAATCATTCTTGCATTCGGATAGTATACAGCTTCCGGAACAGCTTCTCTGACTTTCTCGTAAATCTCCCGCGATGCCCTGGTCCCAAGAATATTGGAGTTTTTCTCCCTCATGCTGCCAAAGATCGCTGCTGCCTGCTCCGGCGTTTTTCCTTCACAGTAGACGGTTTCCGGATATCCGGTACGAATGTTTCTGTGTTGGTCCAGTTTTGCAAAGCCAAGATCCTGGAAAGGCAGCTCTTTCAGTTGTTTCATTGCCTCGTCAGGATTCAGCTTTCCTTCGGCCACCTGATTTAATATGCTTTGTACGTATGATTGATCCATATTTTTCTCCGTCCGGCGTGTTATCTGAAATTTTTAACCGAGGGCCCAACAGCTCTTTTCTCCCGGTCATGAAAGAAAACATAAGCCGCCAGACCCCTGAATAACACAACTTTGCGCCCAGCAGACGGACCTGCTGAACTGAGTTTTAGTTTATATGAAAATAGATGAAATGTCAAAATATATCTGTAGCTATGCCCTGTTTTGAAGGCTCAGAGGGATCTCAAGACCCGATTCCTCCATCAGATCCCGATCGGAGAAAAGACTGTACGGCTCTCCGTCGGCAAAAACTTCTCCCTTTCTCAGGATGACGACCCTATCACAGAGATCCAGTACCAGATCCAGATCGTGGGTTGCGATGACCTTTGTATGACGGAGTTCCGCCATGGCACGAATAAAATTGCGCCTGCTTTTCGGATCAAGGTAGGAGCTCGGCTCGTCGAACAGAAGCACCCGGGGTTTCATGGCAAGCACCGCCGCGATGGCAACATTCCTCTTTTCTCCGCCTGACAGCTTGTGAGGCGCCCGGTCTCTTAAATGACCGATTCCCATCATATCAATAGCACTTTCGGCCATTTCCCTGATCTCATCACTGCTGAAGCCGAAATTTCTGGGCCCGAACGCGATATCATCATAAACTCTCGCCATGAATAGCTGATCATCGGGATTTTGAAAAACATAACCGACTTCTTTCCTGATCTCCTCCAGTCGGCTCTTTTTAACCGGAACTCCGCCGATTTGAATTTCTCCTTCCTTAATATCAAAAATGCCTGCCATCAGAGAAAGCAGCGTGGATTTTCCGGCGCCGTTGGCACCCACGACTGCTGCGGTGCCGCCACCTTTTATTTCGATGCTCACATTTTTCAGGGCCTGATTTCCGTCAGGGTATGTATAGCATAGGTTCCTGATCCGAATCACTTTTTCTCCTCCCGCATTCCATTGCATTCTCAGAAAAGGACGCTTGACTGCCTCTTATCAAGATCTAGCCTAACCAAAAATGTCTCCGATTATCATGCTGACGTTAATCCAACGCATCAGAAAAAACCCGGTGCATAACAATATGCAATAGAGATAATCGCTTTGCCGCATTTTTTCTGATCGTGCAAAATAATAATCTCCGGTGTACCCTCTGCATTTCATTGCCATATATACTTTTTCCGCCCGTTCAAAGCTTCGTAGCAGAAGCTGCCCCAGGAATGTTCCCGCGTGGGCGAGCCGGACTCCGTTCTGACGGCTTGAACGGAGGTGGTACGCAGTCATCATGCTGTTTGCCTCACCAGTCAGCAGTCCAAGATATCGGTAGGTCAGCATCAGCTGAATTACAAATATCCTGGGCACTCTGATCCGGATCAACTCATGTGCCAGCTTGTCCATGGGCGTGGCAGCCATAAGGATCAGCACCGCCATTACGGTCAATACGGTTTTCATCAGAATCGAAAAAAAGGACAATAGCCCCCATGAAACAGGAATCCCCAATAACAACAGTGCTGTTTCCCGGTTAAAGAAGGGATTCGACAAACCGGCAAAAAATGAAAAAGGCAGTGCGATCAGCAGCCTTGAAAGCACTGGCTGATATGGGATATCTCCCAGAGCCATCAGCAGCACAGGGTAAACAAAAAAGGGCATCAGTCCACTGATATTATATTTATCAAAAGAGATTACAACCACCAGAAAAACAATGGTTGTAATCATTTTTGCCATTGGATGAATCCGGTGAACTGTGGTTTTTCCCTCCGCCAACTCCGCCATCGACTGTATTCTGTTAAGAGAATCGGTCAGTTTTGACATTCGTTACATTTCACTCTCTTTCTGGAGCGGGAAATCAGATATCCAACCAAACAAGCAAGTCCCATCGTGATCCCGCCTCCGATGATTCCGGAAACGGAAGTTCCCGCAGCAGCGTTGGAATCCGTACTGTTCATAAAACCATAATCGGGCAAGAATGACGTAATCTCCTGTATTTTCGAAGCAACGCCGTATGCCGCTCCTGCAGCTTCCAGTTCTGCTGTCCCTGCTACGCCCTCCATGGACCACTCCAAACCATCGGGGTATCCCGATGCAAAGAGTGAGAAAATTCCGCCGATCACCACCGCAACAATCAGTAATACCGAGATAACCTTTTTCCTGCTCCATTTCACCCTGTTATCTGATCTTCCAGAACCGTCGAGCAGGGTTGGATTGGATTGGTAAACGAAGTTTATCACTGCAGCCGTGGCAATTCCTTCCACAACACCGATAGCCAGATGGATCGGCTGCATCAGCAGCACGAAGGAAGCAAAGGGCAGTTCCGTTATACCTGAAACCAGCGTCTGCAGCACCACGGAAAAAGCGCCGAGCTGAAGACCGGCCACGACAGCCGCAATAGCGCCCAAGGTGATTCTCTTCGGCGTAAGCGCCTTCTTAACGATCAACTTGTATATCAGAGGATATGCAATGAAACAGGCAAAAAAGCCCATATTGAAAATATTGCAGCCAAGGGCAAGCAGGCCTCCGTCTGCAAAAAAAAGCGCTTGTATTATGATAACCGCTGACAGCACTAAAAATGCAGCATAGGGTCCCAAAAGAGCGGCAAGCAGGATGCCGCCTCCGATATGTCCGCTGGAACCTGTCGCCGGTATGGTAAAGTTTATCATCTGCCCTGCGAAAACAAAGGCCCCCATAACTCCCATCAACGGGACTTTCTTATCATCCAGTTCTTCTTTCACTTTTTTAACCGAATATCCGATCGCTCCTGCGCTTGCGGCCATCATGACTCCGCCTACCGCAGGTGTGATCAATGCGTCTGCCATATGCATGGTTAACACTCCCTCTCTCATAACATAAAAAATACCATGGGGCATGAATGTTCTCATTCATCACGCACCTTCATGGCACTGTATTAAGAATCATGACAAGATTCGGATAATCGGCATTTTCTAATACCGGAAGCGCCTTCCTGGCGCTTTTTCACCCGTTCATTATACCCACATCACCATAATTTGTCAAGCCTTTGAGGAAGCTCCTTCTGTGCAATTCACACAAGCCGTAGCCGTGGATTCCATCGTAATGGGCCTTCGTTCCGTACCCTTTATTATGATCAAAGCCGTAATGAGGGTATTGCAGATGAAATTCTTCCATCATCCGGTCCCGCGTAACCTTGGCCACGATGGATGCAGCGGCAATAGACACACTGAGACTGTCTCCTTTGATGATCCCCCTTTGTGGTATGGAGATACCCTTTATCGTCAGCGCATCGATCAATATGTAATCCGGTCTGGGCTCCAGCCTTTCAACCGCCTGTCTCATAGCAAGTTTCGTGGCTTCCAGTATGTTTATCCTGTCGATTATGCAGTTATCTATAATGCCGATGCTATAAGAAACAGCATGCCGCGTTATCAGATCGAACAATTCTTCCCGTTTCTTCCCGGAAAGCTTTTTCGAATCATCCACCCCCGGAACGTCAAAATTCTCCGGCAGAATGACTGCAGCCGCAACCACCGGCCCGGCCAGCGGCCCCCGTCCCACTTCGTCAACACCGGCGATATGGCGGATTCCGCCCGCATACAATTCTTTCTCTAGCCGTTTCATCTCTTCAAGTCTCAGTTTCGCCTTCTGTTCCCGCTCTTCCTTGTTCATTTCGTCCTCCCGACCATTTTTCCAAGGTGATTCTGCCGATGGTTCCGCTGCGGAATTCATCCAGAACGGTTCTTCCGGTCCTCTCGTAGTCAATGCGTTTTCCCGATTGAATGAAGCCCCTCTTTTCTGCTATCTTTTCCATGGTCTCCAACGCCGTTTCACCCAAAGCCTCCAGCTTATATCTTTCTTTCAGTAGCTCGGGATAGTCGGTCTGAAGCACCTTGATCAATTCCAGAGCCAGGCTGGCCACATCCAGAACCTCGTCCTTGATGGAGCCGCAGAATGCAAGATCGAGGCCTGCTTTCGGATCCTCGAATTTCGGCCATAGGATTCCCGGGGTATCCAAAAGCTGCATATCGTTATCCAGATTAAGCCACTGCTTTCCTCTTGTAACACCGGGCTTGTTCCCCGTCCTTGTGCTCTTTTTCCCTGTAAGCCGATTGATCAGCGAGGACTTTCCCACGTTGGGGACTCCGACGATCATCATACGAAGCGGCTTTTTCCTGATCTTGCCTTCGTTCTTCTCCTCCCGGATTGCAGTCAGAAGTTTCAGTAGCTGTGGCACACCGTAACCTGTCATGCAGTTCATTGCAAGCACATCATAGCCTTGTTTCTGAAAAAACTCCACCCAGGCTTCGTTTGCACGGCTGTCGGACAGGTCGCTCTTATTGAGGATCATGATTCTGCGCTTGTTTCTGACCAGCTCGTCAATAATGGGATTTCTGCTGGATATGGGAATGCGCGCGTCAACCACCTCAATGACGATGTCCACCATCCTGAGGTTCTCCTGTATAAGTTCCCGTGTTTTCTTCATATGGCCGGGGTACCAGTTGATATGCTCCATGTCTGTTTCCTTATTTGTTATTGTGCCTGCCGCGGGTGTTCTTTCGGAAACCCGCGGCCCGGTAAATTAAATATTGAATGTTTCCGGTATGTTCACCTAACTATAGAAAAGGGAACCCTTCAGGCTCCCTTCCATCGTTTTATTTATTATCTTTGCTCTTAATCTTAGCAGCTTTTCCGGTTCTTTGACGCATGTAGTTGAGCTTCGCTCTTCTTACATCACCGGTTCTTACGACTTCAATCTTGTCAATTCTGGGAGAATGAAGCGGGAAAGTCTTTTCAACACCAACGCCGGAAGCAATTCTTCTGACTGTGAAGGTTTCTCCGAGTCCGCCGTTCTGTCTCTTCAGCACGAATCCTTCAAAGACCTGAATTCTCTCGCGATTGCCTTCCTTGATTTTTATGTGTACCTTAACGGTATCTCCGACATTGAATTTTGGAATATTATCTTTCACATAATCCTGTGCAATTACTTTCATCAAATCCATCGTTATTTCCTCCTTTCCTCATAGACGTTCTTGGTATCCAAACGTGCACCTTCCAGTGCACTGGCAGCCGAAATCCAAAAGAATTTCGGTGCATAACTTCGCCCGTAATTCACTCCGTGAACTGGGCGAGCTGATATCCAGAGGACCGCCCGTAATACACCATAAAATAATAACATAGCTATATTATGAAATCAAGCTAATTTTTAGCGTTTGAATAGGAATTTTAAGCTGAATTTTATGCTCTTGGATGGGATTTATCATATACTTCCTTGATTCTGTTCTTTGTCACAGACAGATAAATCTGGGTTGCGCTGATATCCTCGTGTCCCATCAGTTCCTGCAGGGATTTCAGGTCTGCTCCGTTTTGAACCATATGCACTGCGAAGGAATTTCTCAACGTCTGCGGTGTCAGTTTGTTTTCAATACCGGCCAGTTTGGCGTATTCCTTCAGCAGCTTCCAGAGCCCCTGTCTTGTGAGACGATTCCCCGTATAGTTTACAAACAGGGCTTTCTCCCCGCTGTTATTCTCCCTGAGAAGCTTTGACCTGATTTCATATATGTACTCTTCCACGGCGGCTCTGGACGGTCTGCCCATGGGGATGATTCTTGCTTTTCCGTGTTCGCCGGTGCAGGTCACAAAACCCATTCTCAGATTCACATCCTCGAGATTCATTTCTATGATCTCGCTTACCCGGATTCCGGTCGCATAAAGGAGTTCTAGAATGGCCCGGTCTCTCAGACCTTTCAGTGAGCGGTCAGGCTTTCCGAGCAGGTTTTCAATTTCTTCGATGGTCAGATATTCAATACCCTTTCGCTCGATCTTCGGAGATTTGATATTCATAGTCGGGTTCTCCGATATGGTTTTCTGTGCCGTCAGGTAATTATAGAAGGCTCTGATGGAAGCAATTTTTCGGTTGACTGTTGCGGCGGATTTCCCTTCATTTTTCAGCTTTAAAAGATAGGCTACAATCTCCGTATTACTTGCCTCATTTAACGCCAGATCCTGCTTGTCCCGGATCATCTCAGCAAATTCCCGCACATCCCTCTTGTAAGCTTCCAGGGAATTTTTTGCCATCTTTTTCTCGGCTGCAAGATAGTTGATAAAATCATCCAGATAACGATTCATAGGATTCTCCATACTAATGTTGTTTTTTTATCACAGCGGTGTTGAAGAGTCCGGTGTGATAGGATCATTATATATGAAGCCCAATTTGTTTACAATAATAATTCTTATGTTTCAGCAATTTCTCAATAGCTCCAATTGGCTCAGCGAAAAACATGTACTAAAATTCTTTGACCCTTCATACGTTGTATGGAAGTACAAAGGAGGGTTCCTATGAAACGTAATATGATCAGAGCTTCCGAACTGGTAACGGCCAGCGGGGTCAGTCTTGCTGCCGCAACATTTTTTTTCCTTCTTGGTATATCAGCAGGCATTTTCACAGAGCTCATGATGACCAGTGCAGAAAAAGAGGGTGTGATTTCTTATCTTGATAAATACTTTCTTTTGAACAGTACAAGCGATCTTGCTTTTTCCGATATCTTCATGAAATCAGCGGGAAACAACCTTGGCCTGCTATTTATCATGGTTTTGGCCGGCATTACCGCTATCGGATTTCCCGTTGTTCTGGCGGCACTGATCTATAAGGGAATGGCGCTTGGCTTTTCCGCAGCTCTGCTCATCGACTCCATGTCGTTTAAAGGAGTTGCTATTGTTTTCACCTCTATGATCCCCCAGAATCTGATTATCATACCCGCCTTCGTCATCGCAGGTGTTACAGGCCTGAACATGGCGTTTCACACCATATCAAACCGAAGGTTCGGAATTAAAAAGAGCTTGGCAGAAAGCTCAGGCTCTTATCTGTTCGTCAACGCAGTACTTGCGGTTATTATTTTGGCAGGCTGTTTTATCGAGTCTTTTCTTTCTCCATTATTGACTCAACTAATAGTATAGCCGCAATGGTCTTCGCGTCCTCAATTTCTCCGCTGAACACCATGCCCTTCAGCGCCTTAAGATCGTATTCCAATATTTCAATTGATTCATTATCATCAAAATCCGTATCCCCGGGAGTGAGATCCGTCGCATAATAAAGATAAATTACTTCGGTAGAATATCCGATGGAGGAGTAAAATGAAGTAATATATTCGATTCTTCCGGCAGAATAGCCCGTTTCCTCCTTCAGCTCCCGTTCCGCCGTGATTCGATGGTCCTCCTCCCTTTCTATTTTCCCCGCCGGCACCTCTAGAACAGCCTTTTCCGCCGCCTTTCGATACTGGCGCACCATAACCATTTTCCCGTCCCGCGTAACCGCTGCCAGGGCGACACCGCCGTTATGCTCTACGATTTCCCGATAGGAGGTTTTGCCGTCTTTGACATGAACCTTATCCTTTCTCAGATTCAGAATCCTGCCTTCATATATCCGTTCACTGGATATCGTATTCTCTTCCACTATCATGAACTCCACCTTTTCCTGCTGTAAATGCTTCTTACTCGAAACATGAAATTCTAATTCCTTGCTGCATTAGTTTATTTCGTCATCAATTTGGATTTATTCACAGCTGCCTGAAACGCTTCCGCAACATCATCACGAAACCCGTTATTCGCAAGTGCTTTCACGGCTTCAATAGTCGTCCCCCCTGGAGAGCATACATTTTCCCGCAGCGTCACCGGATCGATTCCTGTTTCCAGAACCATCCGGGCAGCTCCGATTACAGCCTGAGCTGCGAAGATTTTAGCCTGCTCCCGACTCATCCCGTTGGCCGACGCCGCATCAATCAATGCCTCAATATACATATAAGTATAAGCAGGACTGCTGCCGCTTACGCCGATTACTGTATCGATCAGATTTTCGTCGACTACCTCCGCTTTTCCGACGGAACGGAACAGTTCCAGTACCGGCTCAAATTCAGCATCCGTTACATGGCAGTTCCTGCAAAGAGCACTCATGCCCTCATTTACCATGGCCGGCGTATTCGGCATGACACGGATGATCTTAACGCTGTTTTTTTCCATTAGCTTCTCGATGTAGCCCATGCTGATTCCGGCCGCAATGGAAACGAGAACCTGACCGGGCCTGTAACAGGCTCTGATTTCAGGGATAACCGTCTCGAAGTTATTCGGCTTTACTGCCAGAATGACAACATCACTGCACTCCATCAACTGGCTCGGATCGCTGCATGCCGTGATTCCGAGATCGTCGGAAAGAGCCTTCAATTTATCTGCTGCCTGATCGTAAGCAAAGATATTGACACGTCCGTTTCCGTGAGCTGCCAGATAACCTTTGATAATAGCCGTTCCCATGTTGCCGGTTCCGAAGAATCCAATTCTCATTTTATTACCTCCTGGTGCTGTAGAAAATCGTTCCTTTTTCCATTCCGGAAAGTGCGTTGGCCAGGATGTCCTTTCGCCTGCCGTTGACCAGCAGCATCGGGATTCCGTATTCGTTCACTCTGCGGGCTGCCTGAATCTTCGTTACGATTCCTCCGGTACCAAAGCTGCTCGTTCCTCTTGAGTCAATTTCCATGAGGAGTCCGTCGATGTCATACACCTCTTCGATGAGTTCTGCGTTATGATCGTCCTTTGGATTCTTATCAAAGACGCCGTCGATATCGCTCATCACGATGAGCAGATCCGCATTCCACAGGTTTGCAGTCAACGCTCCCAGCGTATCGTTGTCTCCGATTTTAATTTCCTCCACGCTGACGCTGTCATTCTCATTGATGATGGGGACCACGCCCTCGTCAACAAGAGTAAAAAGCGTATTCCGGATGTTTAATGTCCGAATATGGTCTCCGAAGTCTTCTCTTGTGAGGAGCATCTGCCCCACATGGATGCCGTGCTGCGCAAAAACCTCCTTGTAGGCATTCATCAGCTCCACCTGGCCGATGGCGCACAGCGCCTGCTTGTAGTTAATATCCCCTCTTCTGCTCCATTTATTGATGGCCGCAACCCCGCAGATACCTGCGCCGGAGGATACGAGGATCACATGCTTGCCCAGTCTGATCAAGCCGATCACCTGCTCAACGATATTCTGCAGAGTCTCTTTGTTTACCTCCCCGTTGTCATTGGATAATACGTTGCTTCCGATTTTTATTACGATTTTTCTGCTGTCTTGTATTAAATCTCCTATTGCGCTCATTGTTATACCTTCAATTCCACCTCTCCGCCGATATTGTCGCTGTATTTTCGGATAACCGGCATGATGTATTCATCTATGAAATCCCGTGTCTGGTCTGCAGACCGGCCGATATAATCCTCCGGCTTCAGCAGATCTTTAATATCCTTCAAAGTAAGACCGAACGTCTCGTCGGCTGCAATTCTCTCCAGCAGATCGTTATCCAGCCCCTCGTTCTTCACTCTGCTCCCCGCTTCCATGGAGTACTCCCTTATCTTTTCATGGAGTTCCTGTCTGTCACCACCCTTTTTTACGGCTTCCATCAAAATGTTTTCTGTTGCCATAAATGGGATTTCATTCATGATATGCTGTGTGATCACCTTTTCGTGGACCACAAGTCCTGTTGTTATATTCCTGCAGATATCGAGAATTCCGTCTGCTGCCATGAAGGCCTGCGGCAGGACGATTCTTCTGTTTGCGGAATCGTCCAGGGTTCTTTCAAACCACTGGGTGCTTGCGGTATCAGCCGTATTTCCGAGGCAATTTATGACAAACCGTGCCAGAGAAGCAGCACGCTCGCTCCTCATGGGATTCCTCTTATAGGCCATGGCAGACGAACCGATCTGCTTGCTTTCAAATGGTTCCTCCACTTCTTTCAGATGCTGTAACAGGCGGATATCATTGGTCATCTTATGGACACTCTGGCCGATGCCGCTCAGCATGGACAAAACCATAAAATCAATTTTCCTCGTATAGGTTTGCCCCGACACTGCAACGGCCTTCTGGAAGCCAAGCCGCTCCACAACCATTTGATCCAGCTTTTTCACCTTTTCCATATCTCCGTCAAAGAGTTCCACAAAGCTGGCCTGGGTTCCTGTCGTTCCCTTTACACCGAGCAGGGGAAGGCTTTCGATCAATCTTTCGCATTCCAGGAAATCAAAATAAAAATCCTGCAGCCAAAGGGATGCTCTCTTTCCAACCGTTGTGAGCTGTGCAGCCTGAAAATGTGTGAAGCCCAGGCAGGGCAGCGATTGATACTCCAATGCAAATTTGCTCAGCCGACCCATCAGGCTGACGAGCTTCTCCCTGACAATGTTCAGTGCCTGCTTCATCACGATGATATCCGTATTGTCGCCCACATAGGCACTTGTGGCGCCGAGATGAATGATTGGTTTTGCCTTGGGGCACTGGAGTCCATATGCATAAACGTGGGACATGACATCGTGACGGGTTTCTCTTTCTCTTTTTTCCGCATCCTCATAGTTTATCTGATCCTTGAACCGCTTCATTTCATCGATTTGGTCGCTCGTGATCGGCAGTCCAAGCTCTTTTTCCGCTTCAGCCAGCGCGATCCACAATGCTCTCCATGTTGTGAACTTAACATCCGAAGAAAAAACGTGAGCCATTTCCTTGCTTGCATATCTTTTTATCAGCGGGTTTTCGTATTGATCCGTACTCATTTTCACTTCTCCTTTTTCTTCGGTTTTTATTCCCAAGTCCTCCGGAAGCCGGAAACACGGCAGCAGTAATTGGCGGACTTGAAGACCTGCATTATATTGACAATAAATTATATACCTGTTTTCCGCTAAAATCAATAACCGGAATCCAGCCAGCCTTCCTGTACCACATAAAAAAGACTGTGCGTGCGGCACAGTCTCCTGGTAGTTTTCCGTACATAACCTATCTCGGTTCAATAATAAGCTTTATTGCAGTTCGCTCTTCGCCGTCAATCTGAATGTC
>JAVBVR010000015.1:0-47636 GCA_036677845.1 Anaerovoracaceae bacterium
AAACTGTTGTTGCTTGCTACGCTGTCAGTCCCGATGGCCACGTTAACCCCTTTTCTTAAAAGATGGGGTACGTTGCATACTCCGCTGGCCAGCTTCATGTTACTGATGGGGCAGCTAGCCACAGTCACACCTTTTTCTGCCAGAATGTCAAAATCATCTCCCTCCAGCCATACACAATGTGCTGCGGTTGCCTTTGTATCAAATATGCCTGCTTTGCTCAGATACTGAACCGGCGTCATGCCATGCCTCTTCTTGCACGCTTCATGTTCGAACTCTGTTTCTGAAACGTGCACATGCATATTGGCGCCTGCCGATTTCATATAGTCGGCAAGCCGGCTTGCCGTTATGAGATTTGAGGTGTACTCACCGTGCAGGCTTACGTCCACCTTAAGTCTGCCGTTTCCGGCATTGTGGTAAACTTCAAACAGCTTCTTTGTCTCCCGGATCCCCGGAAGGTCATCGATATTACCCTCTTCAGAGAAATTGACGACCCCTCTGCCCAGGTTGTTTTTGACTCCGGATTCCAGAACAGCACGCGCCATATCTTCACAGAAATAATACATATCTGTTGTCGATATAATACCGAAACGCAGTGACTCCGCGATCCCAAGAAGCATGCCGGCATAGACATCGCCGCCGTTCAGTTTCTCTTCAAAGGGAAAGATTCTCTTCGTGAGCCAGTCCTGGAGCGACATGTTCTCACCGTAGCCTCTCATCAGGGTCATGGGTGTATGCGCATGGGAGTTGTAAAATCCGATCATCAGCAGCTTGCCTTTGCCGTCATACTCATTGCCATAGTCCTCTTTCGGCTCTATTGTACCAATATAGTCAATACTTTCGCCTTTTATTCCAACATACATATTCGTCTTATGTTCAAAATTCTCATCCAATATAGAAATGTTTTTAAATAACATTACCGATTCCTCCTTTTTATATCAGCAACGCCCGATCTCAATGGTCGCGTCCATTATAACATAAAACAGCGCAAAAACAACAGCAGAAAAATGTTTGACAAACCTACAAGAAAAAATGTTTGACATTGTCTGAATAAATACTTACCTAATACAGATACTATTTCCATAGGAAAAAAAGGCAAATTTGATTAAGAAAGTGAGGAAATCAAATGAAAGCAACTGGAATCGTGAGAAGGATTGACGATCTTGGGCGCGTAGTTATTCCAAAGGAAATCAGACGGACAATGAGGATTCGTGAAGGCGATCCGCTTGAAATATTCACTGACAGAGAAGGAGAGGTCATACTGAAGAAATATTCGCCGATCAGTGAATTGAGCCAGTTTGCCGGTGAGTATGCCGATTGTGCAAATACTGTTTTAGGAGATATGGTATTGATATCCGACACCGACCACATTATCGCAGTATCCGGCGGACCGAAAAAGGACTTTATTGAGAAAAGGATTGGAAAGGATCTGGAAAAAGTGATTCAGGATAAAGCTCCTAGGGTGGTTCTCGAAAAAGGTGCGCTGTGCGCGATTACTGCTGATGACAATACGTCTGAATTTGAATCGCAAATCCTGGTTCCCATCGTATCTCAGGGGGATGCCATCGGCTCCATCGTTATTCTGTCAAAGGATGATCCTTTGGGAGAAACAGAACTGAAAGCAGCTGAAATCGGCGCCACCTTCCTTGCAAGACAAATGGAAAGCTAGAATTACCAGCCGGAGTTAATTCTCCGGTTTTTGGTTGTCTCTGTTTTATTAAGAAAATATTACATAAATATTTTCAGTGCCTGTCCGGGATGTCGCTTTCATGCATCCCGGACAGGCACTGTTGCTGAACATATTTATGAACTGCTCTTGCGGATTTTAAGCGCCGGCCAGAGCGGTGTATTCGTCCGTTAAGTATTCGATTTCCGTGTTGTCTTTCAGATCGTAGATCTTTTTCTTTACCTCCTGGCTGACAAGATTGGCGACGATGGATTCCCGGGATTCTTCATATGTTCTTGTACCCTGATTTTTATCGGTTACCATGATGATGTGGTAGCCGAAATCAGTCCTTACCACGTCGCTGATCTCACCTGGCGTAAGAGCAAAGGCCGCATCTTCGAATTCCTTGACCATTGCGCCTCTCCCGAATGTTCCCAGACTTCCGCCGGTGTCCTTTGTTCCGTCGGTACCGTATTCTTTGGCCAGATCCTCAAACTTTTCCCCCGCCTCAAGCTTTGCCAGTATCTCCCTTGCGGCGGACTCCTTATCCACCAGGATGTGACTTGCTGTCACCTCATCCACTTTGAAATTTTCGATATTAGCGTCATAATGTGCCCTGGCATCCTGGTCCAGATTCTCCATCCCGGCTTTTACCTCTTCATAATAACTGCTCATGAAATATTGGTCGTTAAACATTTTTGCAAGCGTTTCGTCGGATATTTTCTTCTCCTTGAGGAAATTGCTGATATATTCATTATTTTTGGACTCATCCAAAAAGTTTTTCAGGTCGGTTTCAAATGTATCAGGCAATATCTCATCCTCTTTTCCTGCATAGTACTGTCTGATACATTCTATTGAAACCATATAGTCAAGCATCTGGGCTTTTGCCAATTGCAGCTGTTCCGCTGGAATTTGCGACAGATCATATCCCTGTGTGAATGCCTCAAACTCCATAAATTGCTCCAGTTCATTTTCACTGATAATTGTATCTCCCACCTTTACCAGGTCGGAGCCGCCTTTTCCCTCTCCGCCGCAGGCAGATAAACTTATGGTCATTACCATCAGCAGCAAAACCGCTAAAATTCTTTTCATTCGTTACTCTCCTCTTTCTGTTGTATTTTAATCAGTATACCACAAAATGATTCAGAAATATGATTACCTGATGAAGTTTATTTTTCCCGGATTGAATCATTTTAACAAACGGCTTTACTCCCGCATGGATCAGAATTCCCATGCCGAATTCCGCAGACATCCCCGCGATTCGTTCCGGCGTCAGCTGATTCCGTTCATGAAAATCGAAAACAATTTTTTTCTGCTCCTCATGAATCCGGACAATTCCGGCTTTTTCAGCCATAGCACGGATGTAGGATACTTTGACAAGGTTTTCCACCTCGAGGGGGAGCTCTCCGAAACGATCGATGAGTTCATCAAGCACTTCCGCCTCATCTTCGGTATCCCGGATTGAGGCAATTTTCTTATACATCTGAAGTTTCAGCAGTTCATCGGAAATATAGGTTTCCGGTATATATGCCGGAACGTCAAGCTCAATGGAGGTTTCCTCCCGGTCTGGATTCACAATTTCCCCGCCGAGGGCTCTTACTGCATCATCCACCAGTTTGCAGTACAGTTCGTATCCGATATTCATCATATGGCCGTGCTGTTCCGTCCCAAGCAGATTGCCTGCGCCCCTTATTTCCAGGTCTCTCATGGCAATGTGAAAACCGGCTCCGAATTCTGTGAATTCCTTGATTGCACGCAATCTCTTTTCCGCCACCTCGGTCAGAACCTTGTCCTTCTGATACATCAGGTAGGCATAGGCCATTCTGGTGGAGCGGCCCACCCTTCCTCTCAGCTGATACAGTTGGGAAAGGCCGAAGCGGTCTGCATCCAGAATAATGATGGTGTTGACATTTGGAATATCGATGCCCGATTCTATGATGGTGGTGGCAACAAGAACATTGGATTCATGATTCACAAAGTCGATCATTACGTCCTCCAGCTGTTTCTCGTTCATCTGGCCATGGCCAACGGCAACGGCGGCCTCCGGTACCAGTTCGGATATCTGAGATGCAACCTTGTAGATTCCCCTGACCCGGTTATAAACCACATAGACCTGGCCATCCCTGTCCAATTCTCTCTGAATCGCATCCCTCATCAATTCATCATCCTGTTCAAGCACATAGGTCTGCACCGGATAACGCTCTTCCGGGGGCTCCTCAATAAGACTCATATCCTTTATCCCGATCAGGGACATGTGCAGAGTTCTCGGAATCGGAGTTGCTGAAAGGGTCAGCACGTCAACATTTTTTCGGAGCCGTTTGATCGATTCCTTGTGCTGTACACCGAAACGCTGTTCTTCGTCGATGACCAGAAGCCCAAGATCCTTGAAGTCAATATCTTTGGACAGCAGCCGGTGGGTGCCGATGACAACGTCGACACTGCCCTTTTTCAACCCTTCAATAATTGCTTCCTGCTGCTTTTCGCTGCGAAACCTGCTCAGCATTTCCACTTTGAAAGGAAACCTTTCGAACCGGTCTTTAAAGGTATAGTAATGCTGATTTGCCAGAATGGTGGTCGGAACCAGAACAGCCGCCTGCTTGCTGTCGGAAATACACTTGAAGATTGCCCGTGCGGCCACCTCGGTCTTCCCATATCCCACATCGCCGCAGAGCAGGCGCTCCATGGAAACAGACTTTTCCATGTCTGCCTTGATCTCCTTGATGCACCGCAACTGATCCGCCGTCTCTTCATAGGGAAAAAGGTCTTCAAATTCCCGCTGCCAGACACTGTCGGCCGCAAAGGCGTACCCGCCCCTGGCCTGCCGTTCTGCCGATATTTCAAGAAGCTCCTTCGCCATATTAACGATGGCTGCTTTTGCTTTTGCCTTTACTTTCTTCCATTCTCCGCCTGACAGCTTGTTGACCCTGGGAGCTGAACCGTCTGCACCGATATACTTCTGGATCATATCCATCTGTTCCACAGGAACATACAGCATATCCTCGCCGGCGTATTTTATCTTTAAATAATCCTTTTTTACTTTTTGAACCGTCAGCTGCTCCACTCCGATAAACCTGCCGATCCCATGATTCTCATGAACGACGTAGTCGCCCTTCCGGATATCGGTAAAGGTTTTGATCGGTTTGCCGCGCTTTTCTGCCGTCTTTGGCTTCCTTTGCTTCTGGGTTGTAAAGATATCTCCGTCCCAAAGGTAGACCAGCTTTTCCTCCGGATATTCCATGCCGGAAGTCAGACTGCCCTTAGCCAGCTTGACCTGATGCGAAATGTCAAAACGTTCGGTAAAATTCTTCAGGTTTTCAATTCTTTCATCCGTCGCACAGACGATAGTGATATCATAGCTCTGCTTCAGATAACCCTTCAGCTCTGTTTCCAGAAAATCCATCCTGCCGTTGAAAACCGGGGCCTGCTTCGAAGAAACAGGAATATTTGCGGTGAGTCGGTCAACTCCTTTCAGCTGTTTCTGAAACGGAGTGAAAAAAAAGACAACAGGCTGCTTATAGAGGCTGTCTAAATCCGCCCTGCACGGAAACGCCTTGAAATCTCCCGGAACGGCTTCACCCCGCTCCAGCATGGTCTTAAAATCCTCTCGATCCTCCTTTTCCCGGGATTCGAGAACCTCCCGAACCCGGTCCGGATCCTCCAGCATGACAACGCCGCCCGGCTTCATATAGTCCCAAAGATACTCCGTATCATCATAAAAATAATGAATATAATTCTCCAGCAATTGAATGTTCATCGTATTATCGATGAACTCCAGAAGCCGATTCTTTCTATCCAGCAGCTGCTGACGTTGCGGCTCCGTCTGTTTTTTTGCATAGGTGTCATAGGCTTTTTCGAGCTTTTCCGCCGCATGCCGGAACAGGTTCTCTTCCTGGACCATCTGCTCTGCCGGATAGATCTCAGCAGTTTTCAGATTCTCCACGGAACGCTGCGTCAGCGAATCGAAGGTACGAATGGAATCCACTTCAGTGTCAAAGAGCTCGATACGGTAAGGGTATTCGGAATCCGCGGGGAAGACGTCTATAATCCCGCCCCGGATGCTGTATTGACCTTTTGATTCGATATAGGGCGCCCGTTCATAGCCCATAAAGGTGAGATTTTTTTTGATCTGTTCCAGATCTGTTTCATCACCCAGGGCAAAACGGACCTTGTTTTCCTCAAATATTCTGCGGGGAGCCAGTTTCTTTACCGCACCAAGAACAGGAGCTATGACAACACAGCGTTCCCCCGAAAGTAAGGCCTTGAGTGCAGTCAGCCTTTCTTCCAGACTCCCGTGACTTTTGGCTTCATATTTTAAAAACAGCTGTTCCTCATCGGGAATGACAAGGATTTTCCGGTCAACAAAAAAAGACAGGTCCTCAGCCATTCTTTTCGCCTTTGCATGGGAAGAGGTGATGATCAGACACTGTCCTTCCTGTTCCCTGATAATCAGCGATGCTACAGGCATAGCCCGTCCTTCTGAAATTCCTGATATATTGATCAATCCCTTGGCGCTTTTCGCCAGAGTCCTGATTTCATTAAACTTACCGCCTCTGACCTTGTCACTCATCTTCCTTTGCTACCCCTTCAGCAGATGGTTTTACATTGTATTCACTCATTGCAATATCTATTCCTTTATCGAGGATACATTCCACAGCCAGGGCCGCCCGTTCCACGGCAGCCTCCATCAGTTGCCGTTCTTCCCTTGCGAATCCTCCCAGTACATACCCTGCAAGAGGTAATTTTCGTTCCTTTCCGATTCCGATTCGTACACGCGGAAAACCATCGTCCTGCAGGTCATATATGATAGACTTCATCCCGTTGTGGGTGCCTGCGCTTCCTTTTTTCCTGATCCGCAGCCTGCCCATAGGGATATCCACGTCATCGTAGATCACAATCAGTTTTTCCTGATCTGCTTTGTAATACTCCATAACCTCTCTGACGCTGTTTCCACTCAGGTTCATATAGGTCTGCGGCTTTACAAGCAAAACTTTTTGGCCGGAGACCATTCCCTCCCCGACCAGCGCTTTATGCTTGATTTTATTAATTTTGATACCGTTCTTTTCAGCCAGAAAATCCAAGGTGATGAAACCGATATTGTGCTTGGTATTTTCATACTTCCTGCCGGGATTTCCCAAGCCTACAATTATAAACATAGCAACTCCTCTTAGCTGTTGGCAATTTTATGCAAAAAAACCACGTTGTTGATTTCTACTGCTAGTCGAACAGCCTGCTGATGGAATCGTTGGTAAAGATTCTGATCATGGCCTCGGCGAACAAGGGTGCTACAGACAGAAGCTTGATTTTATCAATTTTCTTGGATTCGGGGAGAGGAATGGTATTAAGCAGAACCAGTTCCTTTATGGCGGAATCCTGAATCCTTTCAATGGCCGGCCCGGACAAAACGGGGTGCGTCGCACAGGCATAGACCTCTTTTGCTCCCATATCCTTCATCGCATTGGCCGCATTGGTTATAGTTCCGGCAGTATCGATCATGTCGTCCACCAGGATGACAGTTTTCTCCTCGATATCACCGATGATGTTCATTATTTCCGAAACATTTGCCTTTGGTCTTCTCTTATCAACGATAGCGATAGGGGCATCCAGAGGATGAGCCATATTTCTTGCCCGCGTTACACTTCCATGATCGGGAGATACGATGACCAGATCATCCAGTCTCATTTCTCTGAAGTATTTTACGAGAATCGGCATGCCCAGAAGGTGATCCACCGGAATATTGAAATATCCCTGAATCTGAGGAGCATGCAAATCCATGGTTACAACCCTGTCTGCACCGGCACTGGTAATAATATCGGCAACGAGCTTTGCTGTGATCGGGTCTCTTGCCTTTGCTTTTCGATCCTGTCTGGCATACCCGTAATAGGGAATTACTGCGTTGATTCTGCCTGCCGAAGCCCTCTTCATCGCGTCAATCATGATCAGAAGCTCCATTAGGCTATCATTTACGGGGTCACAGGTTGACTGCACTATGTAGGTGTCAATGCCTCTTACCGTTTCCCATAAACTGACTGAAATTTCTCCGTCACTGAATTTGCTGACCGTTGACTTGCCGAGAGGTTTCCCCATGATGGAAGCGATTTCCTCCGCCAATTCATGATTGGAATTTCCTGCGAAAATTTTAAAATCTGTGAAGACCCCGTTCTTCATTGCTACACCTCTTTCTAGGTTTGTATTACCTGTATCCTATTTCCCTTTGGCTTTGTCCAATAATCCTCTTCTTGCAACCCAGCCTTCAACATTCCTTTCCTTTGCTCTTCCCACACACAGCGCTCCTTTCGTAACATTGCGGGTTACGGTGGTGCCGGCTGCGATATAGGCACCTTCTTCCACGACAACCGGTGAAATGAGATTTGAGTTGCAGCCAACAAAGGCTCCGTCCTTCACGATGGAACGATGCTTATTCTTTCCGTCGTAATTGACGAAGATAACGCCGCAGCCGATGTTGACGTCTTCTCCCACATCGGAATCCCCGATATAGGAAAGATGGGACGCTTTTGATCCGTTTCCCATGGATGAATTCTTTACTTCCACAAAATCTCCGACTTTTACATGGTCTCCGAGCATACTGTTTGGTCTCAGATAGGCAAAAGGCCCTATCTTGGTATTATTGCCCACCTTGCTTTCCAATATAACTGAACTCTGGATCTCCGTTCCGGTTCCGATCTGCGAGCCGACGATCCTGGTGTTGTGCCCGATGATGCAATTCTCTCCGATGACGGTGTTCGCCTCAAGAATCACTCCGGGATAAATGATTGTGCCCGTTCCGATAACAACGGCCTCATCGATATAGGCTGCTTTTAAATCTATGAATTTGACGCCGTTTGACAGATGCCTCCGGTTAATTTCATATCGCTTCTGTTCCTGTTCTTCATATTCCAATAGCGCTTTCATTCTTATCCTCCTGGATTTGAGTTATCAATGAATTATTATACCATTTATAACCTGACAGAAAAAGTGAAAAAATCAATCACAAAAAATTCAGAAATTTTATCGGCTTGCAATCCATGCATGGTGGTACAAACAATATGGCGGTAAAAAGAAAAAGGCCTATAACAGCCTATCTTTCTCCAATATCATTTCCGCTACTTTATAAATATCACCGGCTCCCATTGTAATCACAAGATCACCACTCCGGGCATTATTTATGACAAAGCTGGCAATTTCATCAAAATTGCTGAAGTAATAAATATCCTTTTCCGAATGTACCCGTTTTATTTCATTTACAAGCTCTCTGGAGCTGATTTTATATATGTTCTTTTCCCGGGCGGCATAGATTTCCGCCATGACGATTTTGTCCGCCTCGTCGAAGGATTCTGCAAACTCGTCAAACAGTGCCAGGGTTCTCGTATAAGTGTGCGGTTGAAAAAGGCACCACAAGTCATTGTGAGGCACGTTTTGCGCAGCTTTCAGAGTCGCCTTGATCTCCGTGGGGTGGTGCGCATAATCATCCACAATGGTGATTCCATTCTGAGTAATGCCGACAACATCGAATCGTCTTTGGGTACCTGTGTAGGATTCCAGCGTAGATACGATAGAATCCAGGGGGACGCCGAGGCCGCAGCAGCACGCAAAGGCAGCCAGGGCATTGGCAATATTATGTTCTCCCGGTATGGAAAGCTGCATGGTACAGAGCACCTGTCCCTTATGGTGAACCTGAAAGGACGGCATACCGGATGAGTTGAATTCAATATCTGATGCATAATAGTCACAGCGTTCACTGAAGCCGAACGTAACGACCTTGCTCTTCAACTCGTCAATAATGCTGTTAACAAAGGGATTTGCATCATACGCGATCACGGTGCCGTTTTCGGGAACCAGCTTTGCAAACTTGTCAAATGAACTGGCGATATGTTCGATATCCTTGAAGTAATCAAGATGATCTGAATCGATGTTCAGAATGATCTCGATTTTGGGACAGAGACTCAAAAAACTGTCCATATACTCACAGGCTTCTGTCACGAAATAGCCGCTTGACCCTACCTTGACATTGCCGTTGATTTCCTGAAGATTTCCGCCGACAAGAATTGTCGGATCGTTTCCGCAGTTCTCAAGAATAAGGGAAACCATGGAAGTGGTCGTAGTTTTCCCGTGAGTCCCCGCAATAGCGATGCTGTTTTCATATTCTCTCATCAGCGCACCTAGGACTTCCGCTCTGGAGGCAGTCGGAATGCCGGCTTCTGATGCTGCGACAATTTCAGGATTATCCTGTGAAACTGCGGAAGAATAGATTACAAGATCCGCATCTCCTATATTTTTTGCCCGATGACCCAGGTATATGACTGCTCCCTGTGAGATCAGGTTATCCGTTATATCGCTTTCCTTCATATCCGAACCGGAAACCTTGTATCCCCGGGTAAGAAAGATCTCGGCGATTGCACTCAGCCCGATTCCGCCGATACCAATACAGTGAACGTGCTTGAAGTTCTTAAGATTAAGCATTAAAATCCTCCAAATATTGAAATTAGCGCCCTTGAAAGGCACTTATCCTATCGTCTTATACAATTGTTGCATGGCATACACACGATTATACCATAAATACTGAAAAAAATGCCGGCAATTTGACAAAATAATAAAAAACGAATAAAATCAACTTAATGTTTTATTATATTCGTGTTACTGAGAGGATGCTACTGATGAAAAGAACGGAACGAGTAGGAGCAATTATTAAAATTCTGTCGGATAATCCGAACAGACTGTATTCGCTGGGGTACTTCTGCGATCTGTTCGGTGCCGCAAAATCAAGCGTCAGTGAGGATATTCAGGCAGCCAGGCAGATACTCGAAAGTATTGACCTGGGTCGGATCGAAACCACTGCAGGCGCCGGGGGAGGAGTCAGGCTCATACCTTATATCTCAGATCAAGAGGCCGAAAAGGTACTGAATGAGATTTGTGAAAAACTGCAGGACAAGAGCAGAATCCTTGGAAACGGTTTTCTTTATACCTCCGACTTGATGTTTGATTCCAATATCGTAAAGAGATCCGGGGAGATCTTCGCCCGCAGATTTAACAGTCTTGGCGCCGATTATGTCGTTACCATCGAAACCAAGGGAATACCCGTTGCATTAATGACGGCGCATATGCTGAACCTGCCTCTCGTAGTAATACGCCGGGAAAGCAAAATTTCCGAAGGATCCACCGTCAGCATCAATTACTTTTCCGGATCTGCGGAACGGATTCAGAAAATGTCCATTTCAAAAAGAGCCGTAACACCGGGTTCCAGGGCAATCATAATCGATGACTTCATGCGGGCCGGTGGCAGTGTAAAAGGAATATCCGAAACGCTGGCGGAATTCGATATGGAGGTCGTGGGTACCGGAGTCGTTATTGCTGCTACTGAGCCTGAAAAAAAGAAAATTCAGGACTTTTTTCCTCTGATCTATCTTGGCTCTGTGGATGAGAGTGAAAAAAGGATCGAGGTTTTTCCGAATAGTCTGATTTTTTATAAAAAAAACTTGTAAAATTTTGCTAGCCACTGTATAATGTGGGCATACAATATACTTTTTTTGTATATCAGAAGTATGTTTGGGCAGGAAAGGGTGGTTTTTCAGTATGAGAATAACTGATGTAAGAGTTCGTAAAGTTAACGATGAAGGCAAAATGAAAGCCGTTGTCTCCGTTACGTTCGATGATGAATTTGTCGTACATGATATTAAAATCATTGAAGGACAGAACGGTCTGTTCATAGCAATGCCGAGCAGAAAGATGGGAGAAGGTGATTTCAGGGATATTGCTCACCCATTGGTATCAGAAACACGAAACAAGATCAAGGATGCCATTTTCGCCGAGTACGAAAAAGTTCTGGAAGAGAAAGTTGACGATGTGGCTGAGGCGGTAGCGGAATAATTTAAATATTTTTTTCAATTAGAAAACACCAGGCTGTTTTGTTTTGGTGTTTTTTTTATTTGGAAAATCGTTTCGACCTTCATGAATTGAAAATGATCCTCATATACTGGAAGAAGACAGGCATTGCTGAATTTGCAGCCTGTAAACAGGATACCCCGTATAGGAGGATTGGGAATGAAGGATAAGGGAGATCTGCTAAAGCCAATTGCCATCGTCTGCTCGGTGGTAGTTTTTTGTTTGGTACTGCTGCCGTTGACCCTGGTCAGCATATTCCAGTTTGAAGACCAAACGGAGCTGCCGACGAAAAAGGGATCTGTGCCGATTCCGGAATACATAAAGGTTTACCGCCATTCCAGCGGAAAAACAGAAACAATTGCTTTTGAAGATTATGTCAAGGGGGTAGTTGCCGGTGAGATGCCTGCCAGTTTTGAGCTGGAAGCTTTGAAGGCGCAGGCAGTCGCCGCCCGTACATATTCCCTTTCCAAGATCAACCGTTCGGGAGAGGGCGGGAATCCTGACCATCCCTCGGCTCCCGTCTGCGACGATACCCATTGTCAGGTGTATCGGAGTCCCGAAGAGCTTGAAAAGATCAAGTCTGCCGAATGGATGGCAACGGGCTGGCCTAAAATTCAGGAGGCGGTCGAAAGCACCCGGGGTCAGTTAATGTATTATCAGGATGCACTCGTTGAGCAGCCGCTGTTCCACTCTTCCAGTGGTGGTAAAACCGAGAATTCCGAGGATGTCTTCGTTTCAGCACTGCCTTATCTCAAGAGTGTCGACAGCCCCTATGAAGCAGCCGCACCTCACCAGGACGAGCAGGTTGAAATCGCTCTTTCGGAGTTCTGCCAGAAAATTAAGCAATCCTATCCGAAGAAGGACCCCGGCATTGTAAACAGCTCCTCGCTGAAAGTCCTGGAGCGAAGTGCCGGCGGGAGAGTTGCAGCCATGCAGGTTGGAAATCTCACATTGAAAGGAAGAGAAATCCGGGATATTTTCGGCTTGCGTTCCGCTAATTTCACTGTATCGGTTCAGGGCAACACCGTTCTGTTCACCACCGACGGCTACGGCCACGGCGTTGGCATGAGCCAGTGGGGCGCCAACGGAATGGCCCAGGCAGGTTATGATTATGCAGCTATTCTCAAACATTACTATACGGGTATCGAGGTATACTGAGGCTGGTGCGCAAGGCCGGAGCGAAGTACGGGAATCACCCGGATCAGAAAACTTCACCAAGTTATCACACAGAACCGATTCACCCTTCACAATCAAGTAGTAAAGTATCCTTGGAAAGCACCCGCGCTTTACTATATTATAGGGAGGGATTGAAGGAAAATGAATCAGAAAAAAACCATCCTGGCCGGCATTACTGCGGCAGCTGTCGTTTTATCTTCAGGAATCATAGCTTTTGCAGCAACCGATTCAACTGATCAGGACAGCTCCAGGGAGCTAGAAAGAATGCCATCCTGCATGGCAACCCTGACTGATGAACAAAGGAAAGCCGTGCATCAGACCCGCCTCGACAGCATGTCAGAGGCTATTGCAGAGCTGGTTGACAATGGGGTCATTACACAGGACGAGGCGGACAAACTGTCGAAAACAAAAGCTATGCTGAAAGAAAAGATAATGATGAAAGGTCTGAATCTTACGGACGAGCAAAAAACCGCAGCGAAAGAGGCAAGATACGCTGCAATGCAAGAAAACCGACAACAGGAAAACATTCGACGGGAAAACCGTCCCCCTGTGCTCCTTACCGAGGATCAGAGAGCCGCTTTATATGAAGCGATGAAGAACATTATGGGAAGCAAGCTTGATGATCTGGTCGCCGAAGGAACGATAACCCAGGACCAGGCAGACGAACTTGTGGATGGCAATGGCCCACAGTTTATGGGTCCCGGAGGCAGATCGGGCTGTCCAGGCGGTGACCGCAGCAGCTTTTAAGTAAAATGTAACGCATCGGATTCTTAAAGTCCGGAGCATAGTAAATGGGCTTTCCATACGGAAGCCCATTTCTATGCTTAATCCTGCAATTAATCTTCTATTCTTTTAATCATTGCACCCAAGGCCCTGAATTTCTCGATGAAATCTGAATATCCTCTTTCTATGTGATAGACCTCGGAAATTTCCGTTGTCCCTTCTGCCATGAGTCCGGCCAGCACAAGGGCCGCTCCGGCTCTCAGATCTGTTGAAATCACCTGCGCCCCCTGGAGCAACCGATCTCCCTGGATAATTGCGCTTCTTCCTTCGATCTTAATATTTGCACCCATCCGGTTCAATTCTCCGATATGCATGTAGCGGTTTTCAAATACCGTTTCTATCACTACGCTGGGACCTGTTACTGTGGTCAGAAACGCCATGAACTGGGATTGCATATCCGTCGGAAATCCCGGATAGGGCAGAGTTTTAATATCCGTCGAAATCAACGGGTTCACATCTCCGCGCACCCTCATTCCTTCATCTCCGTCTTCTATGATTGCACCGCATTCTTTCAGTTTTGCAATGACAGGTTTCACATGGTCGGGAACCACATTCCTGATCAGGATATTGCCCCGTGTGATTGCTGCTGCTACCATAAAAGTCCCCGTTTCGATTCTGTCGGGTATCACTGCGTGCTTTGTACCATGCAGTTTTTCTACGCCTTCAATTTTAATGGTATCGGTTCCGGCTCCCTTGATTTTTGCTCCCATCTTATTCAGAAAATTTGCCAGATCAACGATTTCCGGTTCTTCCGCCACATTTTCGATGACCGTCGTACCCTCGGCAAGAACAGCTGCCATCATGATATTCTCCGTTGCGCCCACGCTTGGAAAGTCAAGATAAACATTGGCTCCCACGAGCCTGTCCGCTTTTGCCTCTACGTAACCATGCCCTTCTTCAATTTCGGCCCCCAAAGCTTGAAATCCTTTTAGATGCAAATTGATCGGCCTTGCACCGATGGCACAGCCACCTGGCAGAGCAATTCTTGCCCTGCCCGTGCGGGCAAGAAGCGGCCCCATCACCAGTATGGATGCTCTCATCTTCTTTACCAGTTCATATGGGGCTTCTTTTGCAACAATGATCTTTGTTTCTATTTCGATTATGTTTTCTTCATAGTTTGCCTTTACTTCCGAACCGATGCTTCCCAGAAGCTTGCACATCACGTCGACATCTCTCAGAACGGGGGCATCCAGAATCTGGCAGCTTTCCTCTGTCAATATCGCGGCAGCCATAATCGGCAATACTGCATTTTTGGAACCGCTGATTTCGACTTCTCCGCTTAAAGGTCCGCTCTTTTCCACTAAAAATTTTGCCACTTCTTTCCTCCAAGATATATTTCAATTTTTTGTCAGTTGTCATTTCAAATACTCTGTCAGATTTCCCGTGTAAATCAACCGGCAGAATCTGCCGATGCCTTTTTTAAGCAAAATTCAGGCGATTCATTGGGGAAGTCTTTATTTAAATAGTATAACGACTATTCGGAAACTTTTCAATTAAAAAATCAAATTAGATATACAGTATCTACGATTCCATCCCCGGTAATGTTTCCCACTGTTCCTGCTGCGAATGAAAAAGAAAGAAGTCTTTGTTTTATGCTAAAGGGGGACAAAAAACATATTCTCTCAAGACTTCCTTCTCTCTTCTTTCAATTATCCCCTGCACCGGTATCAAATATACATACAGACGATAAGAGAAGCGAAAATTCCGACAAGATATCCGACCATTCCTGCTGAAAAAGAATGCCTTATATTTTTAACAGATGTGGCGCCGAAGTATACGGCCAAAACATAAAAAACAGTCTCACAGCTTCCCATCATGACGGAGGCGGACCTTCCGATAAAACTATCCGGCCCGTACTGGTTTACAATTTTTTCCACCAGAACGAGAGACCCGCTGCCGGAAACAGGCCTGAACAAAACCAGCGAAATGAGTTCCTTCGGAACCCCAAAAAACCGGAAAACAGGACCCAGCAAGCTTTCAAGAAACTGCATGGCTCCGGAACTCACCAGAGCTTCGATTCCGATGAATATTGCAATAATAAACGGCATGAGTTCCATAGCGGTTTTTAATCCGTCTCTTGTTCCTTCAATAAAAAGGTCATAGACCGGTGCTCTTTTACAGATCCCAAAAAAAATAACCAAGGTTATGATCCCGGGAATAAAGAAAAGCGAGATGTAATTCAAAACCGAGGCGTTCATATCTGTTTCCTTTCATAAAGCTTGCAGACCATTATCGATGCCACCATGGACAGCAGCCCCGCAAGAATTGCCGGAATAATAATGCTGCCCGAATTGACAGAACCCGCTTCGCTTCTGATTTTCACCACAGCAATAGGGACCAGCTGTATCATCGACATATTGACGGCAAGAAACATGCACATGGCATTGCTTGCCGATTCTCTGTGGTTGTTTTCCTCATCCAGCATGACCATTGCCTTGATTGAGAATACTGTCGCACTGTTGCCTGCCCCGAATAGATTGGCCGTAAAACTCATCAATATCATGGCAATGGTATCTCTTTTGAGTCCCATGGGAAACAGGAACCGAATGAGAGGCCTCGTAGTGTTTGCGACCAAATCTATGAGTCCCGCCTCCTTGGCTATATTCATGATACCGGACCACACTCCCATGATACCGGCGAGTCCGATGATGAAATACACTCCGTCGGTGCAGCTTTTCATCAGACCTTCGCTGAATTCGTTGAGCCTTCCGTTTATAACGGCAAACACGACTCCCAGAACAACCATGCCTGCCCAAATATAATTCATCATAACCGAATCATCTCCTCCCTCAGGCGTGGAATTTCAAGCGTTTGACCGCTCACAAAAGAACAAACCATTTTCTGGTTATTCAGTCAGTCTAAATTATTCATATTCAAAAATAAAAAAAAGATGTTGAATATTTCCATTTGGTGGGTAATAATATATCCGAGGAGGGATGATTGAATGGACACCACCATAACACTTGGCGATGCCGGCTTGGTTTTGATTGGACTTGCCCTGCTTGTCCTCTTGTTCTACTGCATTGTCTTTGTAAAAAACTTGATTCCTGCCGTGAAAAATATGAACAAAATCCTCGAAGATACACAGGTGATTTCCGGAATAGCAGCTGATAATGCAAAGGAAGTAAACAAAATAATCGGTGATCTGTCAACCTCAGTCGGCAGCATCTCCGATATTATCAAGGGCAATCAGAGCGTAGTGGCGGCTATTACATCCCTGGTCAATGCAATTGGATCATTAAAGAACCTGTTTCAGAAAACTCAAAAATAGCGTTGACTAAATTTAAGCGAAATGTTAATATTAGGTACGGCAAATTTGGATTATTCGTTAAAGAAGTAAATCTTTTCCAGAAAGGGGAGAGTGATAATGAAAGCTACAGGTATCGTAAGAAAGGTTGACGAGTTAGGCAGAATTGTACTTCCGATTGAACTTAGACGGACTTTGGATATTGAGATAAAAGATCCGATCGAAATCTATGTTGACGGTGACTATATTCTTTTAAAGAAGTATGAACCTGCATGTATTTTCTGCGGCAATGCAAAAAATGTGAAAAGAATTCACGACAAAAATGTATGTGCAGACTGTATCGATGAATTACAGAAGTTATAAACAACGCACACGCTCATCGGTTTAGCATAAGAGGTCAAAACCTGCTGATAACAGCAGGTTTTTTTTCAGCCCCCCGCTCGCAGAGGTAAGGGGGCGGTTTCTGATAGAATACCCGCGCCGGACATACAGATCAGATTCTCTCATACAGCCGCATGATCTCGTCAGTGTAGCTGCCGTCCTCTTTATATACATAGAGCGGGTCGAGGAATTTCAACTCCGGCCGCCCATGCCTGACGCAGTGAATCAAAAGGATATTGGGAGCGCTATCCCTATTCGGGCTGACTAACCTGAGCTCTTTCGGTTCCAGTCTGTGGCGGCGGCAAAGAACGCAGATGTCCGCCAGACGATTCGGGCGGTGGACCATATAAAAATCCCCTCTGTCCTTCAGGAGCAGGCTTGCCTCAGCGATAAAGTCGGAAAGTACCGCCATTGTCTCGTGTCTTGCGATGGTTCTGGCATCCTCCCTGTTTTTCAGACCCCCGTCGCTCTTGATATAAGGGGGGTTGGTCAGCACAGCATCGAAGCTGTGTTTTGCCACCGTTTTTTCCTGTACCAGATGTTTCACATTGCTTTGAATCAGCCGGATCCGATCGCATAACCCGTTGATATGAAGATTCCTCATCCCGCGTTCCCAGGCAGCCTCCTGAACCTCTACGCCGACAATTTCCGAAGCCTCAGTCCTGTGACTCAGAATCAGGGGAATAATACCCGTACCTGTTCCCAGATCAATAACCCTTGCGCCCTTCTTAACCTCGGCAAAGGTTGCCAGAAGCACCGCGTCAATTCCATAGCAAAAATCCTCAGGCTTTTGTATCAGCCTGAGGTTTCCAAATCCGATTTCATCTATTCTTTCCCCGTCATGTACCCATTCATACATAAATAATTACTCCGTAAGATGCACTCATTCAATCTTTCCTGCATCCGTTCTTACAATAAATGCAAAGGCAAAGGGAGCCCCATCTATGTCCGCGCGGATTACAAATCCTCTGATGACATTCCCAGAGAGCAAAGACTTTGGTAAACGATGCAATCGTTCAGGAAAACACCGTTACACGGACCATGTTTGTTTTCCGTCCCAAAGTCTGCGATTGAAATAGTTGAAAACATAAAAATTACGACCATTTCTGACATGATACTGTTAATATTACTCCTTCAGCAGATCCTTGATCTCGTTCAGCAGCGCCTCGTCGATATCGTCCAGAACATCCTTGCTTTCTTTCGCATCGATTCTGGTTATTTGCTGTTTTTTATAGATGTAAAAATCCGTGCTGAGCTTTTCCGGCTTGTCCTGTGTCTTCTCCTCCAGCACCAGGCGAACCTTGATCTTGTTCTCCAGGATATTGGATTCCTGAACGATCCCGATTCCATCTTGTGTCTTGATGCGTTCGCCTGCTTCCGGCATGCCTTTTCTCAGCTCATAATAAATATCATTTTCATACTTCAGGCAGCACATGAGCCTTCCGCAGATTCCTGAAATCTTGGTTGGATTAAGGGAAAGATTCTGAACCTTCGCCATCTTGATGGAAACAGGTTCAAATTCCGGAAGCCAGGTGTGGCAGCATAGTCCTTTGCCGCAGGTCCCGATTCCGCCGACCATTTTTGCCTCGTCCCTGACGCCGATCTGACGCAGTTCGATCCTCATCTTAAAAACCCCGGCGAGATCCTTGACCAGTTCCCTGAAGTCAACTCTTCCGTCTGCGGTGAAATAGAAGATGATTTTACTGTTGTCAAAGGTATACTCCACATCGATGAGCTTCATCTGCAGGTTATGCTTGTTGACCTTTTCCTGACAGAGCTCCATGGCTCTTTGCTTCTTCCTCACATTCTCTTTGTGCTGAACAGCATCGTTTTCATCTGCAATTCTAACAATTTTCTTCAAAGGCGGTACAATTTCACTTTCCGGAACCTCTTTGATTCCTGAGGTCACCGTACCGAACTCCATGCCTCTTGCGGTTTCAACAATCACGTTGGTCCCCTTCTCGACCTGCAATTCGTCAGGATCAAAGTAATATATCTTTCCGGCTTTTTTAAACCGGACACCGGCTACTTTAACCATCCATATCCTCCTTTTGCGTATTTTACGCAAGTATTTTCAAAATCATATTTTTCAATGTATAACTGATATTCAGATTTCTGTTCAAATCAATTCTTGCCTCTTCCGCCGCAGCGACAGCCTTCTCCAAAGTGCTTCTCTGGTAAAGCCTGCTTCGCTTTCGGAGTTCATCAATTCTGTCAGCATGAAAGATAATTTGATTCCGTGGATCGTACGCACAAATAGCTAGGTCCCGATACCAGCCTTCCAATGCATCCAGAAATCCCAGGGCCGCATCCCGGTTTGCGGTATATTCCGCCAGCCGACCGGACAGTTCATAAAAAGGCTTTCCTTCAAGCAGCATGTCTGCTATTAGTATTGCCCCATCCATCCCATTTTTGTATTCTGATGATTCAAAAGGATTCAATTTAAAAATAACGCAGCGTGAAAGTATGGTCTGTACAAGATTTTCCATGTTCTCCGACAGCAGGATCAATACTGTTCCTTGAGCCGGCTCTTCCAGCGTTTTCAGCAGTCTGTTCTGCGCCCGTAGAGTCATTGTATCCGCATTCTGAAGGATTACGATGTTTCTGTCTCCCACATAGGGTTTTTTCTTCAGTCTGCTCTGAAGCTCCTCAACGGCCTCGTCTCTGATGCTGCTTCCCTCCGCCGAGAGATAAATAACATCTTCATGGTTACCATGGTCAATCTTGCTGCAGGAGATGCAGTGATCACAGCTGTCTCCGCCGCCTTCTCTGCACAGAATCGCTTTTACAAAATTCTCCGCCATGCCAAGCTTGTCTGTGGAACGATCTCCCTCCAGAAGATAAGCATGTGAAATGCTCCGGTTCTGAATCGCCCGGGACATCCTCTCCGCAACTTTTCGATTCCTCTCAATATCCTTTAACGACATTCTTTACCCTTATCTCCAACCCGACGAATCATTTTCTGTGCGTCACATTGCCTCAGCCCAGCAGTCTGCCGATATGCTCCTGTATTTCCCTGCTGATTTCATCAATGCTCCTTCCGGCATCGATTCCGATGATACGTTCGGGATATTGTTTTTCCAGTTCTTCATAGGCCATAAAAACTTCTTTATGGTACTCCAGCTTTTCCAGCTCAAGTCTGTCCTGCTCATCAGCCTTGATTCTTCTCTTGCCTATTTCCGGATCAACCTTGAGCAGAAAGGTAATATCCGGAAAACAGCCCCTCACCGCGTATTCATTGATAATTCTTACACAGTCCCCGAGCCTTCTCCCGTAGCCCTGGTAAACGATACTGGAATCCATAAACCGATCGCAGATTACCGTTCTGCCTGCTTCCAGAGCCGGTTTGATCACCTGGGCGACATGCTGGGCTCTTGCTGCAGCATAAAGAAGCGCCTCCGTCATATAGTCCATTTCCATGTTGCTTTTATCTAATACGATTTCTCTAATCTTTTCGCTGATTGCAGTGCCGCCCGGCTCCCGGGTCAAGATGGCGTCATATCCCTTGTCCAGTATAAAGGTTTTCAGACGTTCAATCTGCGTGGTTTTTCCGGAACCGTCCGGCCCTTCAAAGGTGATAAACAGGCCTCTGTCCATTCACTCGTCTCCTACTTCTTTTTCCTCATCGTTTTCATATATTCGTCCATGAGCTTTCCGACCAAAATGCCTGAAATATACAGCAAAGGCACGCAAAGCATCACGACAAAAATGATCTTCAGGACCATCATTTCCGCACCCTCCATGAATCCCATCGCATTACGTTTTAGTATAACATAAAAACCTTTCGCGGACGACGGGTTTTTTTTAATTTCGGAGATTCTTTTCTTTCTCAAATTCTCTATTGAACCACATCAGCATTTATGCTAAAATATACTCATAAAATAACCAAAGTTAACTATAATATAACAAAAATTTACATATGACTCGATAAACGTAGGTTTTCTCAATTTATTACTCGATCACAACAGACAAGCTGATATAATTCTGGGTTCAAGGGAAGAATATGATCTGACGGAACGCCTGGCTGAAACGCAGGCAATATGGTTGCAAAAACAGAATAGAATTGGTTGAGAGGTATTCCCCATGAAAAGACAGAGAATGACCATGGCGCAGGCTTTGGTAAAGTTTCTTGACAATCAGTATGTAAGTATGGATGGCGTGGAAACGAAATTTGTGGAAGGTGTTTTTACGATATTCGGCCACGGTATTGTTGTTGGTCTAGGGCAGGCACTGGATGAAAACCCAGGCGGCCTCAAGGTGCATCAAGGCCGGAACGAACAGGGCATGGCCCACGTTGCAGCCGGCTATGCAAAACAGAACAACAGAAGAAGGATTATCGCCTGTGCGTCCTCTATCGGACCCGGGGCGGCAAACATGGTAACTGCAGCAGCAACGGCCACAGTGAACAATATCCCGCTTTTGCTTCTTCCCGGCGACGTATTTGCGACAAGACAGCCCGATCCGGTGCTCCAGCAGATCGAACAGCCCTTCAGCCTTTCCATTACGACCAACGACGCTTTCAAGGCAGTTTGCAAATACTGGGACAGGGTCACGAGAGCGGAGCAGCTGATGACCACAATGATCAACGCCATGCGGGTTCTTACAGACCCCGCGGAAACCGGCGCTGTCTGTATTGCGATTTCGCAGGATGTGCAGGGAGAAAGCTACGATTATCCTGATTATTTCTTCGAAAAAAGAGTTCATAAGATCACAAGGCCCGCTCCGGTACAGGAAGAACTGGACGAAGTGATTAACACCATATTAAAAAGCAAATATCCCATGGTTATTTGCGGCGGCGGAGTCCGCTATTCGGAAGCCGGCAAAGCTCTCGAGGAGTTCTGCGAAGCGTTCCATATTCCGTTCGGGGAAACTCAGGCCGGGAAAAGTGCCTGCAGGTCCAGCTCCCCTTACTGCCTCGGCGGAATGGGCGTGACCGGAAATCTGGCCGCTAACTCCATCGCGGAAAAAGCAGATCTTGTGCTGGCGGTAGGAACACGGTTGTCCGACTTTACCACCGGTTCAAAATCTCTTTTCCAGAATCCCGATGTGAAATTTGTATCGCTGAACATCTCGAGATTCCATGCTTACAAGGCTGACAGCGTAATGGCAGTAGGCGATGCAAGAGCCGGTCTGGCAGCCCTGACATCTGCTCTCAAGGAAAAGGGTTATCGTTCCGTTTACCAGAATGAAATCAAAGAGCTGAAGGCAGCCTGGAACCACCAGATGGAGATTTTCGCGAAATATGCTTATGGTGAAAAATTCAAGCCCATTGTTGAGGCCGGAGAGCCGGGCAGTATTGAGGAATTTGTCCGGCTGACAGGCGGGGTTATTACACAGACCGCAGCGATCTGCCTGATCAGAAAGCTGATTCCAGGTAATTCTATAATTGTCGGAGCATCGGGCAGTCTCCCGGGGGACCTGCAAAGAATGTGGACTACAGAAACTAAGGATTCCTATCACATGGAATACGGTTATTCCTGCATGGGCTATGAAGTAGCAGCAGCCCTGGGGGCAAAGATGGCAGCTCCGGAGCGGGAGGTTTACGCCATGACTGGCGACGGAAGCTATCTGATGCTCCATACCGAGTTGGTTACTTCCCTGCAGGAAGGTAAAAAGATCAACGTTCTGCTCTTTGACAACTGCGGCTTCGGATGCATCAACAATCTCCAGATGAGCAACGGGATCGGCAACTTGGCGACGGAATTCCGTTATCGTGTACAGGACGGCGGTCTGACCGGCGGCCTCATGCCTATCGATTATGCGAAATCGGCAGAAGGCTACGGCGTAAAAACCTATCGAGCCACCACCATGTCCGAATTGAAGACTGCGCTGGAGGATTCCCGAAAGCAGACGGTTTCCACGCTGATCGATATTAAAGTACTCCCTAAAACCATGACAGAAGGCTTTAAGTCCTGGTGGCATGTGGGAATAGCCAGCACATCCGGAAAGGAAAGCGTGATTTCGGCTTACAAGAACAAGGAAGCGAGCCTCAATAAGGCAAGATTATATTAACAGGATTTGTCCTCCTTTAAATTGTCTCTTGCCTTGTTGTTGGAAAATAAAATAGTTAAGCAAAGAGAGATTGAGTTCTGGGAATTCAATCTCTCTTTGCTTTTAACCACTCTGATCAATTTTCGATTCAAATGCCTGTTATTATCCAACTGCAGCATTTATTGCTTCATGCCGCCTATCGTCATTTGGCGATAAACAGATCGATTTCATGCTCATCCAGATAATCCACGATTTCCGGGGGCGGATTATCATCGGTTATAATACCGGTAAGCTTATCCAGCGTGCAATAGGTCATGATGGCGACCACGTTGAATTTATCTACACTGGTCAAAAGGTATACCCAATTGCTCCTTTTTACCGCTGTTGATTTGATGTCGTATTCCTTTGTGGACGAGTTGGTCACTCCGCCGTCAACCGATACTCCCGCTGAAGCCATAAAGGCTTTGGAAATATTGTAGCTTTTCAGCACTGCCGATGCCGTATCTCCGGTAAAGGACAAGGTATTCCGATCCAGTTCTCCGGAAAGGGAAATCAGTTTTATATTCTCATAGGGAATTACCCTTATCATGACCTCCAGGTTATTTGTGATAATGGTCAGATTTTTCCTGTCTTTAATGTGTTCTATCATGTGTATGGTGGTTGTCCCTGAATCAATAAAGATCACATCGCTGTCTTCAACCAGCTCGGCTGCTTTGGCTGCAATTTTTTTCTTTACATCAAGATTGCTGATATTTCTTTCGCTGAACGGGGGCAGATCCTTATTATCCTTAACGGTGATACCGCCGTAGATCTTCTTGAAACTGCCTGCCGCGATAATCTCCTTCAGGTCGCGGCGGATCGTGTTTTTGGAAACGTCGAACACCCTGCAAAGCTGATCCAGTGTGACTGTTTTGTTTTCATAGATATAATCCTCAATATCGCTGATTCTTTTCGATCTCATATACAACTCCTCTTATTATAACTTTTTATTCATTATCTGCATATCGCAATGAGCCTTGCCTTATTGTGCTGATTTTATTATACGATATATTATATATAAGTTATCCAAATAAATCAAATTAAATTAACCATGACTTTACAAAGAATTATCCATATCGAAACAGTCCTAATCCGAAATAGCTTCCGGTTGAGCTAAGATGCCCTGCCCGCCCTCGAGCCGGTAAGTTTCGCGCTTTCTTAGCTGAAACCTTCCAACCATTTGTTTCAGGATTTCAGCCTGGCCGGAAAGCTGCTCGCTTGCGGCTGCGCTCTCTTCAGCTGTGGCGGAATTGTTCTGGACTACCTGGGAAACCTGTTCAATTCCCGCATTGATCATTTCAATACCGGCAGCCTGTTCGTTTGAGGCAAGTGCGATGCTTGAAACCAGATTTGCGGATTTCTCAATCCCGTCAGCGATCTCATTCAGTGCCTCGGCGGTGGCGTTAGCAAGCTTTGTTCCTATTTCCACCTTGCTAATGGAACCTTCGATCAGAACGGTTGTTTCCTTTGCAGCTTCCGCACTGCGTGCAGCCAGGTTTCTCACCTCTTCCGCCACAACAGCAAAGCCCTTGCCGTGCTGACCTGCCCTTGCTGCTTCAACAGCAGCGTTCAAAGCCAGAATATTAGTCTGGAAAGCGATATCGTCGATAACTTTGATGATTTTAGAGATGTTTGCTGAAGATTCATTGATCTCTGACATGGAGGTCAGCATGCTCCTCATTTGGTCATTTCCTTTTACACCGTTGCCCTTTGCAATGCCGGAAAGCTCATTGGCCTGACCCGCGCTGACAGCATTCTGTTTCGTCTGGTTTGCGATTTCCGCTACAGATGCGTTAAGTTCCTGCAAAGTACCGGCCTGCTGTGTGGAGCCCTGTGATAAAGCCTGGCTCGCATCGGAAACCTGCCGGGCCCCGGAAGCAACCTCATCAGCAACCAGATTTATTTCCCCAAGCGCATCCGAAAGGGAGAGGCTGATGCTGTTCAGGGAATTTTTAATCTCCATAAAATCACCCTTGTATTCTGCGGTTATAATCTGGTCAAGATTTCCGTTGCCCATATCTGCAAGCACTTGCGATATTTCAAGGATATAGCTCATCAGATTCTCGATGGTTTCGTTCAGTGCATTTTTTATTACAGCATGATCGCCGCTGTAGTCCCCTTCCATTTTCGTATGTAAATTGCCTTTTGCCACCTTCTGAAGAACGTCAGATGCTTCCCGGATCGGGGCGATAACGGCGTCAAGGGTGTCATTGATTCCCCGGATTACCTTTCCGTATTCCCCGTTAAACTTCTCCGCATTTCCTCTGGCTGACAGACTTCCGCTTACCGCGTTTTCCGAAAGAACTCTCGTCTCGTCGATCAGATCCTGAATCGTTTCGATCATCAGGACCTGAGAGGGAATCAGCACGTCATTGTCACTTAATTTTCCGGTTTCTCTGAGTGATTCGAGATCATTCAGATCACCTTTCGCAACACGGTTTATAATCCCAATCACTTCGTTCATCTGCACTAGTACGTTATTGATTGCACCGGCGATATCGCTGTAAATACCCTGATAACTGCCGTTGACCTTAGCAGAATAATCGTTGCGGCTCATCATAATCAGAACTTCACGTCCTTCTCTCAGTGCCCCGAGACCTTCAATGCAGGAGTTGATGCTCCCTCTGATTTTCTCAAAATCACCGCTGTAAGACTCTGAGATCTTTTCCGGGATCTCTCCTCTGCCGATCTTATCAAGGTAAGAAGCGGTCATTTCGAGCGGCTCGATAATTGAGTCCATCGTAGCATTGACTCCCTGAATGACCTTTGAAAAATTGCCGCTATGCCTTCCGGAATCAGCTCTTTGGGACAGCTGCCCCTCGATTGCAGTCATAGACAGGGAATTGATATCCTCCACCAGGAGGTTGACCGCTTCGATACAGGTATTAATATTGTTCTTAATAGTATTAAAATCTCCGTAGTAGTCTTCTGTGATCAGAGGCGGAATATCTCCCCTGCTGATTCGTTCCATATAGCCGGCGGAAATCTGAAGCGGTTCGATGATTGCATCCATAACAGCATTAACGCCATCGATAATATCTTTATATCCGCCGTTAAAAGCGCCTGCGTCGCCGCGTACAGAAAGGTCTCCCGCCAATGCGGCATTGGTCAGAGAACCTGTTTCAGACGCCAATTTTCCTATCTCGCGAACCACGCTCAAGAGACTCGCGGAAAGAATATCCTTGTCCGATTTCGGAGTGATTTCGACCGACAAGTCACCTGCGGCGATTTTTTCCGCCGCATTGGCCTGTTCTCGGATGTTTTCGATCATTTTTTGGAACGACTGTGCCAGGTGCCCGATTTCATCATCAGATTCACCGTTAACATTCACATTTACATCTCCGTCGGCAAGGGAATCAGAGGCCTGTACGATTTGTTTCAAAGGCTTGATTATCATTTTCTGAATCAATAGCCGTGATATGAGGAACATGGCCAATATGCCGATCCCCGCTATTGCAAACAGAAGATACATCAGCTGGTTTGCCTGGTAGATGATATCATCGGCACTCAGGTCCACTCCGATCATCGCTGCCGTTTTCCCCTTTGAGTCAAGAACCGGCACAAACATTGTCATCAGATAGCCGAATTCCGGATCCTGATACATCCCGTTGTCGTAACTCTCCCCGCTTTCAAACGCGGCCTCAAATGCGCTGCTCTCCTCAGAATTTTCGAAAAAGTTCTCATAATCAACAATTGTATTGAATTCGTAGATGTCATCCGGATTGTCATTGGGCGTCTGTCCTTCCACGACATACCGGATCTGTCGTTCTTCCGGCAGCGGAATTACCGCATACAGATATTTGACTCCCGTAGCCGTCTTGATATCAGACAGGATCTTTTTCATCTCATCGAAATATGCGGTTTCGATGTTGGAATTCACCAGCACTTTCAGCTTTTCCCCGTCTGTTTGTGCTGCTGCCATATTCCCGACCACGGTTGACTGCTCTGACTTGAGTGCAATGACCTCTTTCCGGTGTTCGATAATGCTAACCGAACCGATCAGGACAGTAATCACCAGAATCATTGCAATCAGAATCAAAAGTATTTGTTTGCTGATCGACTTTTTCTTACACTTCTCCATCACGTAATTCATGTTTTCTCCCCCAGCAGGCAGGGACTTCCGCCTGCACCCATTTTACAAGAATATAAAAAAACACAATACCATAAGTGTTATCGACAGCTGTATTTAATTCTTAATACCTAAAATACGGAAATGCAGCAATCCCTGCGTTTCTGATAAGCTTAGGGATTGCTGCATTTTCAACTTGTGTTAGTGCACTCAGGATGGAAGTGTGGTTTATTACCTCGGATTTTAATCCCTTCGGTTATTTCCTTCTTCTTCGAACATATATAATGGAGAATGCAACCAACCCAATAATGGCTATGAACAAAAAGTATTTAAAAAAGGACTGGATTTTTACATGCTTTTCATATTCACCCATCTCTTTTTCAAGAAGTTTCGTGTAGTCCTCTACGATGAAGCTTAAGGCCATACCCCCAAGCATCAAGTTTTTATCGGCCACCTGAAATTTGAAAAAAGGCAACAGGTAAAAGACCCGCAAAATGCGCGATAATTACAGCTAATATGTAACCGGAAGCCTCTGTTCTACGCAGGTCCAGCATGCTATACAATACCTGTCCCTCAAACTGAAAGGACAGAATATAGGCAAAGAGAAATGAGAATCCGACAACAGAAAGACTGCGGGCATTTATGGTTTTAGGCATAAAACCACCTCGCTCTGAATATTTTCAATAAAATGTATGATATAATTATACCATCGCAGAGGTGCAATATCCTATATAATTTATTTTGTTTTGTGATGTTTTGGACTATCGGTTCAGAAGATAGATCCCCAGATTCAGATACCCGGCAAAGGTAACCCATAACAGATAGGGAATCTGGAGGCAGGCTGCTGTTTTATTGATTCTGGAAAAACTGACAATCATAAGAATGATCAATACAAGAAGCAGCAGAAGCCATATAAATGAAAGCAGGTACATCTCCAGATTGAAAAATATAATCGTCCAGAGAAAGTTTACAAGCAGTTGAGCGGCATAGATTCTCAGCGCAGATTTCTTTGTGGGAGAATCCGAGCGGTAGATCAGATAGGCGGAAATACCCATCAGGACATAGAGTATCGTCCAAACGACCGGAAAAATCCAGCTTGGCGGCGAGAGAGGAGGCTGATTCAGCTTCTCGTATACATCCATGCTGTTCCTGGTAAGGAATGAGGCCGCGGCTCCGACACCCACAGGAATCAGAATGCTTATAACCAGCGCCTTCAGTTTTTTCATGATTTCACCACCTTAGATCAGATACTTTATCTTATGGGAATGAAAAAAGTTTATACCTGAAATATTACAGCCATCTGATATACGGCTGAATCCGGCGGTTCGGAATAGATCAATGATCAGCTTTATTAGTCTTCTTTGATATCGATATATTCGTATTGGTTTCCATGTTGGGATATGACACGTTCCAAGTCTATTAAAGAAAGAAATACGGTCGCCGTATTGTCATTGGGATGAACACCGATTTGGCTATATGAAATAAGGCTCGAATCAATCATGACTTCTACTCTCCGGGAGTCATCATTCAAGATTCCAAGGGGTGTGACCGACCCCTTGCTCAATCCCAGGCAGTTGTGCAGCATTTCCTCTGATGCAAAGCTCAGAGGTCGGCTGCTGATCTTCCTGCTTAGCTCTTTCAAGTTAATCTGTTTTTTCTTGTCAAGAACAAGAAGGATACAGCGTCTCTTTTTATCATCCCTTAGAAAAAGATTTTTCGGGATTTTATCTTTATTGTCGATGTCAAGAGCTTCCATATCATCAACCGTAAAAGCCGCCGGATGTTCGACCAGATCGTAGCGGATCCCGAGCTCGTCCAGCATATTCATTGTGGCCTGTCTTTGATTATTAGCGTTTATGGTAAACATTTCCATTTTTTCTATCCTACAAATGCAAGGTATTAGAGTTTGGACAAACCTTCATTGATTCACGTAAACTGTACTGCTGCTGGCGTGCCAAGCCACCTCATACCCGAATGCAGCGAAAACCGCGCGAAGCGGAATATATGTCCTCCCATCCTTTATCACCGCCTGCGTATCCATGGTAACTGTCTGGCCGTTTACGGATATCTTGCTCTCCCCGATGGTCAGCTTTACAGTGATATCACCTTTGACTGCCATAACTTCTTTCCGGTTGTCGTCAAAGCTCACGGATGCCCCGATCGCCTCAACCGGCTTCCGAAACGGAATCATGGTTCTGTTATTGGGGTCGATGAACGGAACGCCGTAACCTTCTTCTTTTAGGAAGGTCAGTTCCCGATTATTCAGAATGACAGAGATATACTGTTTCATTTCTTCTTTAGAATAGACATTTGTCCTGTTTTGCAGCTCGTGGATCATCGATACGACGCTTGTCTCGTCTTCTGTATCCTCATTGACATCAAACAGCATTACTCCTCCGGCTTTTTTCATGGCTATATAAGTTTTTTCCCGCAGCGTATTCAGTCCGTTGTAATAGGATTCCAACGGTGAGGAAGCAACATGATCCATATAGGCGTATTCCGGGTTTTCGGCTGCCAGATGACGGTACTGCTTCCAGCTTGGTCTGGCATAAAGAGGCATTCCCAGAATAATTTTCCCCGCCGGCACGCCTCTGTTCAGCCAGTAATTTATCGATGTATCGGCAAACCACAGAGGGCTGTGCTCCGCATTGTTCATATCATATGCCATTACGTTGATAAAGCTGAAGCTTTCCAGACAATCATCCGTTATCAGCTTGGAAACCTCTGGACCGGCCGTTGTGGACCAGGCACCGTTCAATGCTGCGGTCAGCTCTTTCCCGTTCACAGCGAGAGCAGTTTTTAAATCAACAACCAGTTTTTCATAGTTCCCGATTGAACCCTGGTTTGGATGCTCCCAATCCAGTTCCACCCCGTCAAGATCATATTCATTTACAACGGCGCATACGTTCTTGACCAGCATATCCCGCTTTTCGAGGGAAGCGGCCACTTTTTCGAACACTGTGACCAGGGGCTTCCCCTGATGTGACCATCCCCCAAGGGCAATCAGAACTCTCGCCCCGTCGCGATGCGCCTGATCAACCACCTCCCTGAGCTGGTGCGGTTTTTCAAGTGGAACAAGACTGCCGTCCTCCTGCGGAATCAGAAATGCATAAATGATATGAGTCAGTTTTTCCGTCTGCAATTTCTCCACTGGCTCGTCGAACAAGGATCCCGAATAGTATCCGACCACCTTGAATGAATTCCCTGCCCTGCTGCCTCTCGCATCCTCTGCGTAACTTGATGAAAGGCCTAAACTACCTGCTATTAATAGTGAAACGACTACGACCGAAATACGGCTCTTGACTCTGACTGAGAAAATTCCCTTATTGCCCATAATCTCTTACCCCCTATGGCTGCTTTTTACAGTAAGAAGATTATATCATAATAGGCTTGATTAACAAATTAACGCTTTATTACAGTTTACTCCCGGCTTATTCGGACCCAAAACCGGGGGGAGGCCAGCCCTGTAAAGCATAGAAGTTAAAACCATGCGCGCTTGAGAAGATGAATACCCGTAACGATTTCCACTTCAGATAAGCTGCTGAATCCAATTAAAACCTGATTATTTTTAAAGTTGCGACAGTCTGCGTAATGACTGGATACAGGATATACCGTTACTCCCTCTGCGTCTGCCTTCTCAATCAGCTCCTTCTCTGTTAGTCCGTTATTGACTTCCAGAATAATATGAAGACCGGCATTTCTCCCATGTATCAAAACCTGATCATCTTCCATCACTGCAGTTATCTCATTGATTAAAACGTCATGCCGTTTTTTATTGGAGACACTTATTTTTCGAAGATGCCTGCTCCAATGGCCTTGTTTCATAAATTCATGCATAATTTTCTGTTCAAGCCATGGCACAGGGCAGTTGTATTTACTAAAAAAGAGATGATATACTTCCAGAAGAGTTTCCGGAAGAACGATAAAGCTGATCCTCAGACCGGGTGCAAAAGATTTTGAAAAGCTATTGATGTATATGACGCGGCCTTTCCTGTCCAAAGACTGCAGGGACGGAATGGGCCTGCTGCTATATCTTAATTCACTGTCATAATCATCCTCAATGATGTAAGCTTCTCTTTCATCAGCCCAATGGATTAAGTTCAGCCTCTTATTTACAGGAAGTACACTGCCTGTCGGGAATTGATGGGAAGGCGTTACATAAACAGCTCCAGCCGTTGAGCGATCTAGAGCGGTTATATCGATGCCGTCTTTTTCAACCGGCACCGGAGATATTTTAAACCGGTGATTAATGAATGCGGATCTTACTGCATCATAGCAAGGCTCCTCCATGGCAATCTCATTCGTATATCTCATCAGTAACTGGCTCAATAGACCAATGCAGTAGGGCATGCCGGAACCAAGAATGATTTGCTCAGGGTTACATCTTACACCTCTTGCTTCGTAAAGATACTTAGTAATCTCCGTTCTAAGTTCGATTTCACCCTTCCTGTTTCTGTATGCAGAAATCCCTTCAATTTCGGATGATAATAGAATTTGGTTCATCAGTCTCCGAATCGTACGGACAGGAAAATCAGTGAATCTGAGTCGGCCATATTGGAAAAAAATCCGTTCTGTATTCATGACGCCCTGTTCATTTATTTCCTGGAATGGATGATTCACCACCCTGGGTTCCGTGGCAGTTTCTCCCAAGAGATTGGGCTCGATTCGTTCAACTTTAAAACCACTTCCCCCCTTGCTTGAAACATACCCTTCCGAGTAAAGCTGCTGATACGCACTTTCAACCGTATTTCTACTCACCTGTAGCATGCCTGCCAAATTCCGGATGGATGGCAGCATGCTATTTTCAGGGATGACTCCTTTGAGAATCTGCTCCCGGAGCTGATTATATATTTGCTCATACAACGTTACTTTCGATTCTTTATTGATAATCAGCATAGCGTTTGTATTCTCCGTTATCTCTTTTCTTTTCCGAAGCCCTGCTTATATAAGTGCCTTCCACTATGTTTTTGAAACCTTTTTTCTCGACAAGAGCCTTAATATAGTCGGCATGGGGGCATCGGTCATGATGATAATTATCAGTTACCATACAGGACGACAAATGAACAGCCACTTCATCTTTTTTTACATCGGTCTTTTTTAGCAATTTATTGGAGAAGTGCTCCAGCCTGGACGCAAGCCCGGCTCCGCAGCATCCGCCGCAGGTAATCGAAATGTACCTTACGTGCTCAGCATAATTTTTAAAAACAGCATCTCTGTTATAAAAGCCGTTTGTACACGCAAAGCCGCTGCAACGTTTTCTTGCAATCTCACATTGAATGATAATCACATATTTCTTATCCATTTACAATCCTCCTAAATTTAGTGTTATTATGGAAACATTGTAAACAGAAATTGTATTGATTTAAAGGGCCAATTCTTTCATCTTTGATGGTGCCAATTTTAGTTAATGAAAAAATATTTATTCATTCAATTTTTTAACTTCTCGGCTTTCAAAAAAAACATGTTTTGCTTGTATCTCATGACTCAATTCCAGAATTCCAAATGAAAACAATTGATTTCTTCTTTTATCGGTCGGCGAGCCGGGATTGAACAACAGAATATTGTTCCTGTACTCACAGAACGGAATATGGCTGTGTCCGAAGATCATGCAGTCAACCTGATCCTGTTCAAAACACTTCAAAACCCTGTCCAGCGTCCTGCCGGCGGTTCCATGACCGTGTGCAACTCCAATTCTGAATCCGTTAAGGTTGATGATTTTCTTGCTTCCAAGTGCTTTCTGAAGCGATTCGGGATCTACATTTCCACCGACAGCGGTTACCGGAGCCAAATGCGCCAATTCCTCCAGCACCTCCGGGCATGCGATGTCCCCTGCATGAATGATATGATCCACGTTCCGAAAGGCTTGTATTACTTCTTTCGGCAATCCCCCGGCCCGTTTCGGAATGTGAGTATCCGACAATACACCGACTTTCATTTACTCTTCCGCTTTCCCGCAGAATTCAAATCTGGGCACTAGCTTTCCGTTATGTTCAACTGTTTCATTCCACATGGAAGCCGGGCGAACCCATATGCCACACTCACCATAAAGCGCCTGGTAGACCACCATCGGCTCCAGTGTTTCTGAATGTCTGCCGTGATACAGAACCCGGTATTCCTTTCCTTTAAAATGTCTATACCGGCCCGGTTTGATTTCCGTTTCCATGTTGTCTCTTCTCCTCTTTTAGCTGCCAAACTTGCCGGTCATGTGCTCAACCTCAATTTCCACAACACAAAAGTTTCCGGCCTCGGCATTCATGTAATTCCTTCCTGCCTCCATATGTGCCCCCGCGTATTTTTTTACGATGGTCATAATTCCCTGCTCAATTTCTTTTGCATCGGTGAGTACCCTGGCTTTTCCGAAAAGGATTACACTGCGATAGAGGGTGTTAAACGCCTCCGGAATGATGTTATCCTGGGTTACAACACAGAAAGAAATCCTGGGGTCTTTTTTAATGGATTCAATTTTATGACTGGTATCAGAAGTGCTGTGGAAATAAATTTTTCCATTGTGATATGCAAAGCTGACCGGTACAGCATAAGGATACCCTTCATCGCCGCTAACCGCAAGAACTCCGTTTTTTGCCTCATTAAGCATTTCAACTGCTTCTTTATTCGTCATCATATTTGCTTCAAGTCTCATTTTCCGGAACATAAGCTTCCTCCATTTCATCTGGTGATTCAACCTATGCAAATCATACAACGATATTGTAATCAACTCAATACTCTTTTATCGCAGAGCAGATCCAAACTTAAAAAATCATATGTCAGGCCGGTGATAAATACCCGTCCTGAATTCAGGACGGGCTTTAATGAAAAGGAGATTTATCAACAAAGATGGGTTCGGGTGCGGGAATGGGAACCATGATCACTTCGCTCTGCAGCTTATATATTGCCGCAAAGGCAGGGGTCGAGTAATAGCCTATCGTTCTCATTTTACCGTTTCTCTCGTAGAGAGGCGACTTCTGATGCTGGGTAATCATATCCTTGATCAGCTCGTCGATATCTCCTTCATATCCGAGCAGTTTCATAAATTGCATCATTCCGCCGGTATTTGTCGCTATTGAGCCGTAGTTTCCCTCCGTTTCAGCGTAAACCTGATTTGTGAAACGGATGAATTCTTTCACTGCCTGCTTGTTCCGTATTGGCACTACTGTTTTCATATTTTTATTTCTCCTTCTTATTTTAATATATCCGAAGCAAATATGAATATAAGTAGTAAAAAACGGGCTTATGATGAAATTCTATTATTCTTTCAATTTGTTACCGCATTTTCTGCAAAAAACATCCGTGTTATCATGTTCCGATGCGCAGTTTGAGCATTTCCTGTTCACCTGCAATTTTGTATTCTGAGCCAGTTCATAAGAGATAATTCCTGTCGGAACCGCAAGAATGCCATACGCCAGGATCATCAGGATGCCGGACAGAAACTTTCCGATTCCCGTCTGGGGTGAAATATCTCCATAGCCCACAGTCGAAATCGTGACGATTGCCCAATACATGGATTCGGGAATACTTGAATACCCGTTTTCAGGACCTTCCACAACGTACATCACCGTTCCGGCAATCAACACTATCGCAAAGACGGCAATTAAAAATACTGTGATTTTGGGCCAGCTGGCTTTCAAGGATCGAAGAAGCAGCGTCGCTTCTCCGACATACCGAAACATTTTTAAGATACGGAACAGCCTGAGCAAACGAAAAATTCTAACGGAGATGAGATAATTTGCTGCCGGAAAGAAAAATCCGATCAAGACCGGCAGAACAGCTATTAAATCAATAATTCCAAAGAAGCTTGTGACATATCTAAGTCTTCGTCTGGAACTAATCACTCGAAGCACATATTCAACGGAGAAACAGATAAAGAAAAAGAGTTCGCCATATGCCATCAAGGTTCCGTATTCCGCTTGCAGTTCATCAACGCTCTCAGCCATGAGAAGCAAGCTGCTGCAAATAATTGCTACAATTAAAACGACATCAAAAGTCTTGCCCTGCCGTGACGTTGATTCGAATATGATGTCGTGTAATTTTTCTTTCCAGTAAACATATCTGCTGCTCATAAAACCTCGCATATTAAAAATCCTGTTCTAGCAATGCCCAATAATATTCAACTACCACTAGTCTACGACTTATTTTTTCAGAATTCAACAGAAATAATTCTATCATCGTAACACTTCTTTTTTCTATTCATAGAATAGATAGAGGTGAATCGTATGCCAAACGGTTTTCACACCCATAATTACAACGGTATGACTTCAATAAACAATAGACACGATCACCGGTATTCCGGAAGAACCGGCAGAGAACCTGACACGATGGGACACACCCATCTGATGGAGGGTAATACCACAACAGACAGCGGGCATTCTCATTATTATCAGATTCGAACCGGCCCTGCAATCTACCGAAATGGCGATCATTATCATAGTTATCAGGGCGATACCGGTATGGCGTTTATGCATATCCACAGTATGAATGGGTATACGACTCTTGATTAATAAGGTACGACAGTACTTTATCAACTTTAAACACAACACTCGCCCGCCGAAACGATACCCTGGCAGGCGAGTATTAATTATGCAATCGTGCCATTCTGGTCTACCAGGTATTTACCGCTTATTGCAACTCCAAGCTAATCTTTCTAAGCCAGCCTATTCCAATGGATCTTAATCCATAGTCTGAATAACGTCGTTTTTACGAGGTATCGTGCAAGTTGATTTTGTAAACCCAAATTAACTATAAATCCATTGATTATTCCAATCGTTTTCACTAATATAATAAACAGAGGTGATTAAAAATGAAAGAAATCAATATTGCAAAAATACTTGTGAATAAACGTAAGGAAAAAGGGATTACCCAAGGCGAGCTGGCAAATTATATAGGGGTTTCCAAGGCATCCGTCTCAAAGTGGGAGACAGGTCAAAGCTATCCTGACGTAACGTTTTTGCCGATGCTGGCATCATACTTCAACATCAGTATAGACGAACTGATTGATTATCAGCCGCAAATGACAAAAGAGGATATCCAAAAGCTTTACCGGAAGCTGTCTTCGGATTTTACGGCAAAGCCGTTCGATTCTGTAATGGAAGACTGTCATGGGATCATAAAAAAATACTATTCATGTTTTCCTTTACTCGTGCAAATGGGGATTTTGATGGTCAATCATGTTGAGCTGGTAAAGAACGACCAAGAAAAAGTATCTGCTTTAATCGAGGAAGCCAAAGCGCTGTTTATCAGGGTAAAATCAGAAAGCGAAGAGGTGACACTGACAAAAAAGGCTTTATACATGGAGGCCTTGTGCAACCTCGTAACCGGCAATCCGCAAACCACACTGGAGCTGCTGGATGGTTCGGTTGAGGCACCGCTGCCGCCCGAGTCTCTTATGGCTTCCGCTTACCAGATGACTGGGTGCGTAAAGGATGCGAAAGCAGTCCTGCAGGTTGGTATTTATCATAATTTAGTCGTTCTGTTCAATTTTTTCCCTGCCTACCTTATGCTGTGCGCTGATGATCAGTCCAAATTCGACGAGGCACTCCGACGGGCATTTGATGTGGCAAAAGCTTTTAATATGAAGAATCTGCACCCGGGTGTCCTGGTCGGTCTGTATATTTCCGCCGCCCAAGCGTACCTTGTTCAGAATAATCAAGAAAAGTCGCTTGATATGCTGGAGCAGTATACAGAGATCGTAACGGGAAACATCTACCCGCTAAAACTGCATGGTGACTCGTATTTTGATTATATCGACAGCTGGCTTGAAAAGCTTGATCTCGGGACCGATCTTCCAAGAGATGAAAAAACCATCAGAAAAAGCATGGCCGAGGTAATCATTCAAAATCCTGCTTTCTCAGCACTGTCGAATGACAAGCGTTTTCAAAGAATTGCAGAAAAACTACAAAACAACTATTAATTTAAAAAGGTGAATAAGATGGAACAGATAAATAAATTGGTTAAAACAAGAATTACTTTATTCGTTGCCCTGACCTATGTGATTGCATGGATCGTTTTTATGCTGATACCAATTCTCGGAATAACGTATGGAAGTCCTGTGAGCATAATAATAGCAGCTGCGGCTATGTTTGTCCCGGCATCGTGCAGCATACTGACCAGGCTTATAACAAAAGAAGGCTTTGGCAATATGTATCTACGCCCGCACTTTAAAGGCAATATCAAGAAATACCTGCTTGTTTTCTTCGGCCCCTCAGCCTTACTGTTTATGAGCGCAGCTGTTTACTTTATGATTTTCCCGGGGATATTTGATCCGGAGTTTGAGATCCTCAATGGGTTAGCATCTTCAAAAAATAATACAGGACTAACCATGAACTTGCTTTTACTAATCCTGGTATTTCAGGTAGTTATCATCGGTCCGGTCATCAATATTATTCCGACGCTGGGGGAAGAACTTGGCTGGAGGGGGTATCTGCTTCCAAAACTGCGCAACATAGTTTCAGACAGAGCTGCATTGATTATTACTGGAGTAATATGGGGCGTGTGGCATGCGCCGATTATTGCTATGGGGCATAACTACGGAACGAACTATTCAGGCTATCCATGGCTCGGGATATTGACCATGATCGCATTCTGCGTTGTGCTTGGTGTGATTGAAGGCTATGCGGCAATCAGCTTTGAAAGTGTAATTCCTGCCGCGATGATTCATTCGTTAGTAAACGCTGGCGCCGGGTTCCCGATTTTTTTAGCAAAAGGCGGATACAATTCGCTGCTCGGCCCATCAATTACCGGTCTGGCGGGAATGATCCCATTTGCGGCCTTGGCTATTATATTACTTATCAAAGCGGGTAATGGTACCGCAAGGGTAAGTGACAAGCAGTCAACTGAGCGATATTAAATTCCTCAGTTACGAGAAAGCTTTGCCCGCCAAAGACCATATTTGGCGGGCAATAATACTTAATTATTCTATTTTGAAAACCATTCCATGTCTACTTCATGAAAGCTCTTTATAATCGGATACTTGCCGACATATTCCGCATAGTCGCCGTTATTGGAATTTACAATGACGATTCTGCCCGCTCCTGCCGCTTCAGCAGCTTTTACTCCAGCAATTGAATCCTCGAAAATGACAGCCTCATTACCCTCAACTCCCATCGCATTTAAGGCTTTCAGGAAGAGGTCTGGAAAGGGCTTTCCCTTCACCAAGCCGTCATCATAAATAATATACTCATTTTTAAACCATCTGTTAAGGTTCAATGTTCTGATGTAAAACTCCACATTTTCTATCCCGGAGGAAGTCGCGATCACGAAGGGAACACTTCGCTCCCTCAGTTTTTCAAACAATTCAACCGTACCCTCGGCCAAAGAATAATCGTCCAGTTCCAGACACAATCTCTGGTATTCATACTCTTTCTCAAGGGTATAGCGATATACTTCATCCTCAGTGAGGCTGTTATCAAATAAATCCATTAATATGTCCTTGTTTTGTTTCCCCTGGATTCGCTGGTGCTTCTCCTCATCAGTCAGCTGTATATCATGCAGACTGAAGAAATAATCCCAAGCCATGTTCTGCAAATGCGTATCCCATAATAAGGTCCCGTTGAAATCAAAAATAACGCCTTTTTTAGTCATGCTGCTGCTCCTTTTATATCTTAAGCCAATTCATATCGACTTCATTAAAATCATCAATAATCGGGTACTTTCCCCTGTATGCCGAATAATTGTTTGCACCGGAATCGACGATGATGATTTTACCGGCATTCGCCGCTTCAGCTGCTTCCAGCCCTGCAATGGAATCCTCAAATATGACCGCATTGCTGCCTTTTATTCCGAGCACATCCAGTGCTTTCAGAAATAGGTCCGGAAATGGCTTGCCTTTCAGAGTTCCGTCATTGTAAATGATATGTTCTTTCCGGAACCATTGATCTAATTTTAATGTCTTTATATAAAACTCTACATTGAAAATCACGGAACCTGTTGCGATAACAAACGGGATTCCTTGCGACTCCAATTTTTCAAACAGTTGTACCGCACCTGCAGCCAGTGAAAAATCATCCAGTTCCAAACAAATCTTCTGATATTCAAGCTCTTTCTCAATGGAGTAACGCTCTACTTCATCTGCTGAGAGTTTATGATCAAATAATTCCATCAATACATCGCTGTTCACTCTACCGTGGATCCGCCGGTTCTTTTCTTCATCGGACAAAGATAATTTATACCGTTTCAGAAAATTGTCCCAGGCGATGTTATGGAGTTGTGTATCCCATAACAATGTACCATTCAAGTCAAATATAACTCCTTTTTTATTCATGTCGCTTCCTTGTTGTATCTTAGTCAACCAGATCTCCTTTCTGAATCATTGAATGCAATATCTTATCTTATAGCTACGTTTGTTGATTTTCCCATCCGGCAACAATTCATTATACCATAAATCTGTTTCTTTACCCAGCAATCACTCTAAACTGCCGTTAAAACTATTTTTTCTTGTGCTTGACATTAATTTTTTATTCCATTACCATATGACATAAGGCTGCGCGGCTTACTAAATATGGAAGGAAATTTAATTTATGTATCATGTAAGATTGAAGGGTACGCATTACGAAGCAGGTTACAAATGGGGGAAGCTTCTGCTTGATCACGGTAAAACGCTCGAGCACTGCCCGACCTTTACCCCAAATGACGAGATGCGTGAATTCGCACAGCGATGCAGGGAGGAATACCGGAAATATTATCCTGAGCTTCTGGACGAAATTCAGGGTATCGCAGATGGTCAGCAGCTGCCGGCCCGCACACTTGAAACCATTTTGTTCTCAATGTACTGCATGCGCTTTGATAACCGATGCTCCTGCTTTGCATTCAGCAATGCCAACGAAATCATCTTCGCCCGCAACAGCGACTTCCTCGTAAGCATCGAAAAACTCTATATGAACTGCCTCTATACACTTGACGGAGCTTACGCATTCAACGGAAATACGACTGCCTATGTTGAAATGGAGGATGGGATCAACGATCAGGGTCTTGCGGCCGGGCTGTGCTTCGTATACCCAAAGGTAAGCAAGCCCGGGTTCAATGCCGGGATGCTGATCCGGTATATTCTTGAAAAATGCAAAACAACCGGCGAGGCAATCAACGCACTGTATTGTCTCCCCATCGCCTCATCACAGACGATTACTCTTGCAGACAGGAACGGTGATATCGCTGTCGTCGAGTGCAATGCGGAAAAACTTGTCGTGATCAAGCCTGACCCTGGCAAAAACTTTGTTGTGGCAACGAACTGCTTTCTCTCGTCCGAAATGCTGCAATACCGAAATACGGAGATTGACGACTGGCGTGCTGATGAACGTTATCATACAGCACAGAACGCATTAACCGATCATCATGCTGCATTATCTGTTATGCTTGCCAAAGATATATTGGCAGGAAAGTACGGTTTTATGTGTCAATACGACAGAAAGAAAAATGCCGATACGGTATGGTCTGTGGTCTACGATCTTAAAAGAAAACAGATCTGGAGAGTTGAGGGTAATCCGTCAAGAAAACCCTTCAAGGAAGATGTGCGAAGAGTGCTTCCGGTTGAAAGCTTGACGGATAAATAATATAATATAGAAGTCAGCCGAAATCCAATATTGGAACAATGGCCGGCAAAGGTTGAAGATTTTAAGTTGACGTCAACGCAGCATATGGGTAAGAATATGAAAAAAAAGAAAATTGCAATATTGATTATTGCTATCATTGTTGGGTTGTATATCGCTTTAACAATAGATATTCAGTTAAAATACAATATCAGTTTATTACATTACGCTAAATATAATTCTAAATTTACTGCGGCTGAAGAAGCTTTCATTAAAGAAAAGCCTCTTAACTTTGGAATCTACGAAGAACCCCCATTAGCATTTACCAATGAATTCAACAACTACAATGCCGGGATCGTAACGGATTATATTTCACAGCTGGCAATTGAAACCAAAAGCAATGTGAATATGAAAATCCGATCAAAATCGTCTATAATAGAAGCCCTGGAAAGCAATGAAATAGATTTCACAATTCTTGAAAACACACCGGATAATGCGAAAGCAGCCGACCTTTCAATACCCTTGTTCGTTGTTAAGACTAAAATCCTCGTACCCGCGGGAAGCGATATCAACTACCTCAGAGATTTAAATGGCAGAACCTTCGTTACCTTATTCGGTGACAATGAGGATGGCAGAATTGACAGTCTCTTCAATGAGGAATTAAATGTCGATATAATAGAAGTTGAAAATATGTATCAATGCATTGCTCTGATCAGGAATAACCGTGTTTCCGGATTTATAGGGGATGACATGAAGGCGGCCCATTATCTAAATGTGACGAGCAAAAGCTACAGCTACAGATTCCTTGATACGGTACTAGCCGAGAAGGAGATGTCCCTTGCCGTTCCTAAAGGAAGCGAAGATTTATTAAGCATACTCAACAAAGGCATCGTTTCCCTGAAAAAGAAAAACCTCATTGCACAAACGCAGTATAAATGGCTTGGGGATTTCAAAAGTGATACTTTTGACCTAAGGGTAATAGAGTTAACGAACAAAATCATAGGCGGAATTATTTTAATAATCGGTGCTCTGACCGGTTGGAATTACATAATCACGAAAAGAGTAAATGCAAAGACCAGAGAGCTTTTAGAAAATAAGGAAGAACTAAGACTTATTATCGATGCAATGAAAAACGGCATTATGGTTATTGAAAATGGCGCAATCATTATAGAGTGCAACGATGCTCTTGAGAAAATGGCCGGTGTTGCTCGGAGCGATTTGATGGGAAAGCCATATATCGACATTGCCCAGTTACGGCCTTTTGTGGACATGTCTAATATAAACAGAATAATTAATATCGGCGGATTTTATTATTTGACCAGTCAGATTATTATTAATAATAACAAAAAAATGTTGATCATTGAGGATTATACAGAGAAGTATCTAAGCGAAAGAAAAGCACGGCAGGAGTCCAAGATGATCGCTGTGGGACGGCTTTCGGCCGGACTTGCCCATGAGATCAGAAACCCTTTGGGTTTAATAAAAAGTTACAATTTCGTTATGAGAAAGTATGAATTAAATGAGATCTGCCAGCATTCCGTGAATGTCATTGACAATTCTGTGGACAGCATAAATAAACTGATTGAAAATCTCCTGAGGTTTTCTAAGCTTTCAAATGATGAAGTGAAGTCTGTAAATATCAGAGAAATCATTGAGGAGATCATCGAAATAGCGAAAAATAAGGCAAGAGATGCTATTGAGATTTCCCACGCTCTTACCGGCATCCCTGACGAAGCGATCTCTATCAATGAGGGAGTTCTGCGCATGGTGGTTCAGAACCTGATAGAGAATGCCCTGGACGCACTGTCGGAAGATCCAAAAGACGGGAAAGAAATATCAGTCGAAGCAAGCATTCATGAGAATAAGCTTCATTTAAGAATCAGGGATAATGGATGCGGGATCGACAAAGAAGTAATTGACAATATATTTGATCCATTTTATTCTACTAAGGAAACGGGAACGGGCTTAGGCTTATATATTGTCAACACGGAGATTGAAAACAACAATGGAACAATTACAGTAGAAAGCACAAAAGGAAGCGGCACTGTGTTTGATGTTACTTTGCCGATATTGAGGTGATCAGATGGTGGAGAAAAAAGGCTACAAGATACTTATCGTCGACGATGAGGTTGAATATCAAAAGGTACTTACGCTGATACTGTCAGATTTGGGATACGGAGTTGCAAGCTGCTCAAACGGAATAGAAGCTTTAGAATATCTTGACAATCATGTAGTCGATCTCGTGCTGACGGATTTAAAAATGCCCGCAATGGATGGGGCTGAACTGATCCAAAAGATCAGGGAAAAGAATGAAAAAATCGATATCATTGTAATTACCGCATACGGCAGCATTGAAAGCGCCGTCAATGCCATAAAGTATGGTGCAAAGGATTACTTTGTCAAAAGCAGCAATATGAATGAACTTGAGATGAAAGTGGGTCGGTTGGCAAAAATACATAGATTAGAAAGAAAGAGCAATGTTTTATTAAATGCACAGAATGAAATCGAGCTGTTTATCGAATCGAAGAACGAAAGATATTTAAAGCTGTTGGAAATGTGCCGAAGAGCAGCTGAAACGGGAATCGGCATATTGCTGTTAGGAGAATCCGGAGTCGGAAAAGAAGTGATTGCAAATTACATCCATAGGCTCAGCAAGAGAAGATCGGAGCCCTTTGTGCCGGTTAATTGCCAGGTCTTCCCCGAAGGTGTCATAGATTCTGAGCTGTTTGGACACGAAAAAGGGTCATTTACGGGCGCTACGGAGATGAGGATCGGAAAGTTTGAGCAGGCTAACTTTGGGACGCTGTTTTTGGACGAAATAGGCGACCTGCCAATAAAGACCCAGGGAAAGCTGCTCCGGGCAATCGAGAGCAAAAAAATAGAACGACTCGGCAGCAACAAGTCCATAGATTTGGATGTGAGGTTTATTTCCGCAACCAATAAGGATTTGACAAAAGCATTGGAAGAAGGAACATTCCGAGAGGATCTTTTATATAGAATAAACACCTTGACCTTGGAGATCCCGCCTTTAAGGGAAAGAAGGGAGGACATTCCAGGCTTGGTGGAGTTTTTTGTAAGAAAGATCGAGTCCGAGCAAAAGAAAAAGATCATAAAAATCCAAGATGAAGTTATGGACTTCCTGTTAAGCTATGATTTTCCCGGCAATGTGCGTGAACTTAAAAATGTAATAGAGCGAATGATAACACTATGCTCCGACGGCGTTGTTACGATCAGCGATATGTTGATGCCGATTGACTGCATAGCCAGCAAACCTGAAATCATAAACACCGAAAAATCTCTAAAAAAATCGCGGGATGAATTCGAGAAAAATTTCATCAGCAACGCACTGGAAAGCAACAATTGGAATGTCGCAAAAACCGCCAAGGTTTTAAAAATAAGCACCAGACAGCTTTGGAACAAAATTAATCAGTATAAGATAAACCTAAAATGATGAATTATTGTTCATCCCCGAAATGCAAAAGCGTGAAACAATCTTCACGCTTTTACTTTTTGTCCCGTATTGATTTAGGCCGCAATCGGCTGATTAGAACGGAGAGAACGATTCAATCCAATGAATGGCATGGGACTTGCAAAATATTGTGTCAACGATATCTCAATTAAAAAGAAAGGACGATTGTAATGAAAAAAACAAAATTACTATGCATTTTTTTGACCCTAATCATGATTATGAGCTTATTCATTGGCTGCGGCGAGAGAGGCGGAGACGTCGATGCCGAAGGACCCATTGTAATCAAAATCGGTCATACGGACTCATCACAAAGATCGACACATTTATGGAGTGTAGCCTTGGGTGAATACCTCGAAGAAAAAGCACCCGGACGTTTTGTAATTGAGGTTTATTCTGACGGCCAGTTAGGTGACACCCCCGACTTGGTATCCGGTATTAAAATCGGAACAGTGACCATGATGTTTGACCTTTCATCCGTACTGACTGCCGCATCGGGACCCGATTCCACATGCATCGATCTGCCTTATCTTTATCCGTCTTTTGAAGCTTGGGAGAAAGGAACCTTCGAAAAAGGAGGACTTGAGCTTTTCAACGAAACCCTTAAAGAGTCAGGTTATTACTGCATCGACATGTATTACAACGGCATGAGGCAAGTAATCAGCAGAGATAAAATCTATAAGAGCAGCGACGATTTAAAAGGCCAGAAAATCAGAATCGCACAAAATGACTTGAATATCGAGATTTGGAAAGCCATGGGAGCAAACCCCACACCAATGGCTTGGGGCGAGGTGGTAACATCCTTGTCACAAGGACAAATCAATGCATTAGACCATTCTCTGGGTGTATTCAATGACTTCAATCTCCATGAAATAGCACCATACGTTACCCTGACTAACCATTGCAGCTCTCCCTTCCCGATCATTTGTTCAAGAGATTGGATCGAATCTTTGGATCCGGCTGACAGGGAAGTATTAGAGGCCGGCGTAAGAGAAATGGCAAAGAATCAAAGAGCAGAAGAATTTGCCAAGGAGCAGGAATATCTTGACAGGTTCAGAAGCGAAGGAGCTGAAGTATATCAGCTTACAGCCGATGAGATAAGGGCGTTCCAGGAATCTGTAAAGCCGGTGTATGACTATCAGAGGAGCTTGGTGGGAGACGAAATGGTCGACAGATGGCTTAGCACTCAGCCATAAAATCGGTGTTTCCATTAGAATATATGAGGCAAGAAATTGCCTCATATATTCGTAAAGCATGACCGGCATAGGTGCGACAGCTTCGGTTGCTATGATGATTTCGTAGAAATATTTCACCATTGTCAGTATTATAAAAGGGAGGAGAAAGTTACTTTCTCATGCAGAGTAATGACAAGAGCATGAAAAAATTCTTAACGGTATTGAATAAAATTGAAGACGTAGTTTTAGTAGCAATGTTTATGGCTATGGTTGGATCTATTTTCTTCCAGGTGATTATGAGATTTGTTTTCAATAATTCATCCTCATGGTCTGAAGAGCTAGGGAAGTTCTTGTTCGTCTGGCTGTCCTGGCTGGGAATCAGCATTGGGCACCGAAGAAAAGAACATATTAAGATCAGCATCCTTCTAGATAAATTCCCGGGGAAAATCAGGCTTGTAGTTGATGCGGCTAACGAACTGATATTAATTGTAATTTGTGGCATCACCTTTTATTATGGAATGATTTTGATGGGAATACAATGGAATGTACCTTATGCCGGGATCAAGATAAGTACTTCGTGGGGATATTTGTCGCTGGTACTGGGTTGCGGTCTATTTGTAATGCGGGCATTTACATACTTCCTGGAATCACTGAAGTCTCTAAAGAACTATGACTCTCTCATTGAGGGGAGGTATTCGTAATGGCTATTACAGCTCTATTTGTAGCACTATTTATACTTATCCTGATGGGCTTGCCTGTTGGGTTTGCAATCGGCGGCGCGACAATGCTGGCCATGTATTTCTTTTCTGACTTAAACATGGCTATCAATGCCCAATATGCATACAGCGGAATCTTTTCCTTCACCGTAATGGCGATACCCTTTTTTATGCTTGCCGGTTTGATTATGTCCACAGGCGGAATAGCCAGAAAGATTGTGAATTTTGCATCAACCCTGATCGTTTTTGTGAATGGCGCAATTGCCAGCGTCACTCTGATTTCATGCATGTTTTTTGGAGCACTTTCCGGTTCCGGCATGGCTACAACCTCGGCGATCGGCGGCATGATGATTCCAGAAATGAAAAAAAGAGGTTATGATCCGTCATATGCGGCGACTGTTGTATGCTTTGGCGGCATAGTAGGTCCGATCATTCCTCCGAGCCTGTCTTTTGTGTTATATGGAGCAACCACGGGCGTATCTATATCGCAGCTGTTTCTTGCAGGAATACTTCCCGGGATTTTATTGGGCCTGCTGTTTCTGGTGACCAATATAGTTGTTTGCACAATAAACGGGACAGATCTAATGTCAAAGAAACATACGGAATCGGATGTGGTTGTTCCCATTGGCGAAGCTATGCGGTTTAGGGCTGGTGAAGTATGGAGAAGCTTTAAAGAAGGCTTCTGGGCACTGCTGTCACCGGTAATTATCCTTGGGGGGATATATTCCGGAGTGTTTACTCCTACGGAAGCGGCCTGCATCTCTGTTGTTTATTCTATCGTAATTAGCCTTTTCGTGTACAAGGACATGAATATGAAAGAGATGGCGGATGTATTCTTGGATACTGCAGTGCTGAACGGAATAACTTCCTTCCTGCTGGGCTATTCCACAGTATTTTCAACATTTATGACCTATGAAAAAGTACCTCAAATGATAACGGCCTTCCTTACTAATGTGTCCTCTAATCCATTGGTGGTGTTGATCTTTGTAAATATCGTATTGCTGTTTATAGGTCTTTTCTTAGACACCGTTCCTGCAATCATAGTTATGGCGCCGATGTTGATGCCGACAGTTAAAGCATTGGATATCAACCCTGTCCATTTTGGAGTAATCATGGCTGTAAACTTAGCCGTAGGCTTGTGCACACCGCCATACGGATGCAATTTGTTTGTGGGGGCTGCTGTGGCGAGGATAAAATTAGAGAGCATGTTCAAGCATATATGGCCTTTCTTCATAATGGCTTTGGTCGGTTTAACGATTATTACATATATCCCCTGGCTGTCATTGGTGTTCATCAAGTAATTACGAGATAACCAGGCACCTGCCTCGCCAATTGGCGGGCAGCGATGATTGGGATATTAGATCGTTACTGATTGCAATGAAAAAAGATATACCTTTTGGTATATCTTTTTTCATAAAACCGGCAACGTTCGGTACTACGTACCTCACTCCGACTCGCTTCGCTCGCATGCTGTCCCGTTTTCCACTAAAAAAGCACACTGCCTTAGCAATGTGCTTTTTTGCAAAACCGGCGACGTCCT
>JAVBVR010000016.1:0-8070 GCA_036677845.1 Anaerovoracaceae bacterium
ATCGTTAGGTTCTACTACATCCATTCACTACTCTATGTTATTATAATGGTGACCCATCCGCGATTCGAACGCGGGACACCTTGATTAAAAGTCAAGTGCTCTACCGACTGAGCTAATGGGTCCTGTTGGCTGGGGTAGCAGGACTCGAACCTACGAATGACGGAGTCAAAGTCCGTTGCCTTACCGGCTTGGCTATACCCCATTCTCAAAAAAAATGGCGAGCCCACAGGGATTCGAACCCCGGACACACGGCTTAGAAGGCCGTTGCTCTATCCAGCTGAGCTATGAGCCCGTATAAAATGGAGCGGATGATGAGAATCGAACTCACGCTATCAGCTTGGAAGGCTGAAGTTCTACCATTGAACTACATCCGCACAGCAGGCGAAATCTGTAAATCATATATTTTTGATTTCAGTGCATACCTTCACCGTCAATTAGTTTTAAAACTAGGCGGGTCGGAAAATTGGAGCGGAAGACGAGATTCGAACTCGCGACCCTCGCCTTGGCAAGGCGATGCTCTACCCCTGAGCCACTTCCGCATAAAATTGGTGGAGGGAGGTGGATTCGAACCACCGAAAGCTCCGCTAACGGATTTACAGTCCGCCCCCTTTAGCCACTCGGGAATCCCTCCAAGTATTAAGTTTTCAAGGTTCGAAAATCCACCGGATTTTCTCACTTCGCTCGAGCCCTTTCGGGTTCGATTCCCCTTGTTTTTATAAACTGGAGCTGGTGGAGGGAATCGAACCCCCAACCTGCTGATTACAAATCAGCTGCTCTACCGTTGAGCCACACCAGCAAAGTTTTGCTATAATGAAATTGGCGACCTGGATCGGGCTCGAACCGACGACCTCCAGCGTGACAGGCTGGCATTCTAACCAACTGAACTACCAGGCCATTTTTACCCCGCTAAACCTCAGCTTAGAGTGATCTCCTGCTTGGAATATGGTGGGCGCAATAGGGCTCGAACCTATGACCCCCTGCTTGTAAGGCAGGTGCTCTCCCAGCTGAGCTATGCGCCCCGGGCAAGTGTTTCTAACTACTTGACACATTTATTTAGTATACCTTGCTTGTTCGTATGTGTCAACCCTAATTTTTCATTTTCGACATTTTTTAAAAACTGGCTCCAAGGGTGGGGCTCGAACCCACAACCTATCGGTTAACAGCCGAGTGCTCCACCATTGAGCTACCTTGGAACGCTTGTAATGCTCCTGTTTTGTGAGCCGTTTTCTATCTTAGCATATGAAAATTTCAATGTCAACGGGAAAATCCGTTTTTTCTAATGAAATTTCCTGACTACTTCAAATTCTAACCTTTGCAAGTATTTTACACTCGGAAAGAACATTCCCGCTGCCTCCGGTCAAATTTGATAGCATCGTTTTGATTTCTTCCGTATCTTCCGGTTCCATCACTAAGGTGACGGTTACCCTGTCCTCAAAGATCGTGTTATCGACCTCAAATTCGCCGTTTGACGCAAGATTTTGCAGTTTCCCCAGAAAAGTATAGTCCAGCTGTACCTTGATCTCATTGCGCTCTTTTACGGCACAGATCCCCGCCTCTTCCAGCACGAGCTTGGCAGTTCCCGAATATGCTCTGACCAAACCGCCGGTCCCCAGTTTGATCCCGCCGAAATATCTTGTTATGACGATTGCGACGTTCGTGATCCCCTCTCTGACCAGCATCTGCACGATGGGCGCTCCCGATGTTCCCTGCGGCTCGCCGTCGTCACTGGCCCACTGGAGCTGGAACCGATCCCCAATCACAAAGGCCGGGACATTGTGTGTCGCCGTCTTATGCTTGGACCGGATCTCCCACAGGAACGCTTCTGCCTCCTCTCTGGTCTCCACCGGCCTTACGTGGCCTATAAACCGGGATCTGTCAATGGTCTGTTCCGTTTCCGCCTCTTTCATCACGGTTTTATATTTTATCACAAGATAAACCTCCCCCTTAGCACGCGACAAAGCGTCTATCGGACCACAAACTGTTCCAGCCTCCCGTATTCTATTTTGGACAATTCCACCTCAAAGGCAGTTCCGTTCTCCTCGTAATCCATCCGGATTACTCTGCATTTTTCGCACAGGTAGGAGGAGATATCTCCTCTGTCATAAGGAACCAGCATGGAAACGCGAACCCGGTCAGAGAAGAGTTTTTCTTTGATCCGCTGAACCAGCCTTTCCATATTGTCTCCCCTGGTGGCGGAAATATAAAGGATTTCTTCTCCATTAAGCGGCAGGCTCATCTCTTCCGTAATGTCAATCTTATTATAAACCATCAGCTTATCCTTATCCCCCGCTCCGATTTCCTTTAAGACCGAATTGGTTACATTGATATGAAAGTCGTGATCCGGATAGGAAGCATCCACTACATGAAGGAGCAAATCCGCATAGGCCACCTCCTCCAGCGTCGCTTTAAAAGCTTTTATCAGTGAATGAGGCAGCTTGCTTACAAAGCCGACGGTATCGATCAGTATAAATTCCTGATTGGTATCCAGCTTTACATTCCTTTGGGCTGTATCCAGGGTAGCAAAAAGCATATCCTTTTCCAATACGCTTTTATCCTCTTTTTCGGTCATCTGAAGAAGCCTGTTCATCAACGCAGATTTTCCGGAATTGGTATATCCGACCAGAGCCACCACCGGAATGCCCGATTTCTGGCGTTTTGCCCTTTGCGTGCTGCGGTTGCTCTTTACCTCGGCCAGCTCTTTTTTTATTTCATCCATCCTTTTGGAAATATGACGGCGGTCTGTCTCCAGCTTCTTTTCTCCCGGACCTCTGGTACCGATCCCCGCTCCCAGCCTTGACAGGGATTTCCCGAACCCGGTCAGTCTGGGCAGTCTATATTGCAGCTGGGCGAGCTCAACCTGCAGCTTTCCCTCTCTGGAGACGGCACGGGATGCGAAAATATCAAGGATCAGAATGGTCCTGTCAATCACCCTGACACCAATTCTTTCCTCGAGGTTCCTGATCTGCATGCCGGAGAGCTCATCATTGAAAATCACTGTATCTGCCCCCATATTGGAGCACATCTCCGCGAGCTCGTCCACCTTTCCTTTGCCGATATATGTTGCCGTATTCGGCCGTTCCTTGTTTTGGATCATCTCTCCCGCCACATCCACGCCGGCGGCCTCGGCCAAGGCCCAAAGCTCCTCCATGGAATAGGAGATATCCTCTTCAAGCTGCACCCCCGCCAGGATCGCGCGATATTCTTCATCTTTTATGATCACATTGTCATCCGTAAATCTCAAACTGACACCTCACTTATAAATGTATGTAGATAGTATAGCATAAATCTGCCTAATGTTGGAAGAAGTTCGTCGCATCCATCATACTTTCCCACGGCACATGGACATAGGATTCCGGCACCTCACCTACGATGATTGCCTCCGCAACGAGAATGGTATTCTGCACCTCAATATTGTTGATCGAAAAAGGCGCCAGTACTCTTGCCTGACTGTCCATCTCCAGAAAAACCTTGTATTTGGTCTGGTTGATTCCCATGCTCTCAAATTCCGTTTTAAAATTTACACGGGACATGCCGATGGGCAGCACCTTCAGATTGACAGCCGGCCCGATCTGGGACAATATCTGACTGCCCACGATACTTCCCACAGGAACTTTCAGCATGACTGCGTCGTCCCATTTGTATTGGTTCTGAACCGACTGGGCCAGTTTGGTGGCCAGATTGTTCATTGCGGTCGTATTGGATTCCACATAGGTTATATTGCCCTCCTGATCGGTTTTTATCGTCAGTAATTCGAATGCCTCCGCATCGGATTTAAACTGCTGGTGAACGGCGTCGTTTACGATCTTGGTAATCATGGCTTTTACCTTTACTTCAGCAATGGCCGCCACGTTGGGTTTGATTATTTTCTCCGTGAAAACGACACTATAAAGAGCCAGCACCATTAAAAGGACCAGGCATAGAAACCATTTCCCATTGTTCCCCGTGACTCTTTTCGGCCTTCTTCTCATAAAAAAACCCCCATGTAATCCAGAATATGTTACAGGGGGCTGATTTGTTACACTTTGCAGATAAATAATTTATACTTCCAGCTTCTCCAGCTCTTCCAGGAATTTACCGTTAAGAATTTTGATATGGGTACCTTTCATTCCAAGAGAACGGGATTCGATCACGCCTGCGCTTTCCAGCTTTCTCAGCGCGTTCACAATAACGGATCGTGTTATACCTGACCTGTCGGCAATTTTGCTGGCAACCAGAAGACCCTCCGTACCCTTCAGCTCGGTAAAGATCTGCTGTACCGCTTCGATTTCCGAATAGGACAATGTGCCGATGGCCATCTGTACCACTGCTCTCTTTCTGGCATCCTCTTCGATTTCCAGCGTCTTGCGTCGTTGAATTTCCAGACCGACAACCGTTGCTCCGTATTCTCCCAGCACCAGATCCTCATCAGTAAACTCCGGTTTATATCTGGTAAGAATCAGAGTTCCCAGCCGCTGTCCCCCTCCGAGAATGGGAATAATGGTATGCAGCTTGTCATAGGTGTCATAGTCATATTTGAATATTTCCAGCGCCTCTTCCGCTTTCAGGTTCGCTTCGGTCTCCACCACCTTCAGCAGGGCTTCATTGTATTCGTTGGGGAATTTTTCGCTGCCCGTTTCCGGATCCGTTATCGTTGAGCTGTCCGATTTGATTTTATAATGAACTCCGATTACCTTTCCTCTTCTGTTTGCAATATATACATTTGCATCCATCAGATCACTGAGAATCCCGCAGAGATCATTAAAAGAGAACATGCCGGATGCACTTTCCTGCAATACCCAATTCAGTTTTCTTACCTTGGTAAGTATATCCTTTTCCATATTGTTCCTCCATATTTATTTATTCATTATTAGTATGATTGATTCTTCATTCCATTAGTAGATTATATATGAAATATGTCCAATGTAAAAGATATTTTTTCAAATGTTCAAAAAAGTTTCATATTTTCGCACAATTATACCATAGCTCTATGGTCGGACTTCTATCGGAACCATGGTTTTTGCTGCATTACCGGCTAGAATTGAGGATTTTTTTTATATACTGTTGTCCATAAATGGAAAAAGACAACCTTTATTTAAAGATTGCCTTTTGTTTTTCTAAAGAATAAACCTGTCAATATCATCCTGCTGCAATTTATCAGCGAACTTCTCTTTGACATATTCGGAGTTGATAACAATCTCGCTCTTCGTTTCATCAGGAAGATTGTAGGATATTTCCTCAACCAGCTTCTCCATGACAGTATGAAGTCTTCTGGCTCCAATATTTTCTGCCTGCTCATTCATCAAATGTGCCAGGGTCGCAATCTCTTCAACAGCATCGTCTGTGATTGTTACTTTGATTCCTTCCGTTTCAAGCAACATTTTATGCTGCTTGAGCAGCGCATTCTCCGGAACAGTCAAAATCTTAATAAAATCTTCTTTTGTAAGATTTTCAAGCTCAACTCTGACAGGGAATCTGCCCTGCAGCTCAGGAATCAAATCAGTCGGCTTGGAAATATGGAATGCGCCGGCACCAATGAATAACATGTGGTCTGTTTTAACAGGGCCGTACTTCGTATTGACAACACTTCCTTCCACGATTGGTAAAATATCTCTCTGAACGCCTTCTTTGGAAACATCCCCTCCGATACGGTAACTCTCATTGGAAGCTATTTTATCGATCTCGTCTATGAAGATGATTCCATTTTGCTCAGCGTTTTCTAATGCTTCAGACGTTACCTGTTCCATGTCGATCAGGTTCTGAGCTTCCTGATCACGAAGAATTTTTCTGGCGTCTTTGACCCTCATCTTTTTCTTTTTCTTTTTCTGAGGCATCATATCTCCAAAAATGCTGCCTAGACTAATACTCATTCCTTCTTGTAAGTCAAGATTATTTGCCGGTGGATTATCATTAACCTCGATTTCAATATATTGATCCTCGAGCAATCCTTCTTTCAATTGCTGCCTTACCTGTTCCCTAGCAAGCTCAATGTCAGACTGCTCTGTGGCATGTTCTTCTTTTTGTTCCGGCTTCTGTTGGTTAACCTGGAATCCTCCGCCAAGAATAAAATCGAAGGGGCCTCTTACTCCGGTCGAACCCTGTGAAGGCTTCTTTTTTCCGGGAATAATAGCTTCAATGATTTTTTCTTCTACGATGATATCCGCAACCGAATACTTCTCCTGAAGCCTTTTTTGCTTATTCATTCTGATGGATGCTTCAACTAAATCACGAACCATCGACTCGACATCTTTTCCCACATATCCAACTTGGCTGTATTTCGAAGCTTCGACCTTCACAAATGGAGCGTCGGCCAGTTTTGCAAGTCTTCTTGCGATTTCAGTCTTGCCAACTCCGGTAGAACCAATCATTAAAATATTCTTGGGAGTTATTTCTTCCCTCATTTCTTCCGGAAGTAAACTGCGGCGATATCTATTTCTCAGAGCAACTGCTACTGACTTCTTTGCGCTGTTTTGCCCTATTATATACTTATCAAGTTCCTCTACTATCTCTTTCGGGGTCATTTGATACAGTGTGGTCATTTTCAATGCCCTCCTTCATCATCTCAACTTTTTCTAACTTCCTTTTATCCAATCTACAGCTTTTCTACGGAGATATTGCTGTTTGTATATACACATATAGAAGCTGCAATATTCAGAGCTTCTCTAACGATTTCCTCGGCATTCATGTCCGTATGCTTATAAAGCGCATGTGCTGCCGCATAGGCGTAATTTCCGCCGGAACCGATGGCAATGAAGCTTTCATCGGGCTCGATGACTTCTCCGTTGCCCGAAATGACAAGCAGACTCTCCTTGTCCGCAGCCACCATCAGTGCCTCGAGATTCCGCATCACCTTGTCCGATCTCCAGGTCTGAGCCAGAGCCACTGCCGCACGCTTCAGGTTTCCGGAATGCTCCTCAAGCTTCTTCTCAAATTTTTCCGTCAGTGTAAACGCGTCGGACACTGATCCTGCAAAGCCGGTCACCACAGTATTCTTATATATCTTACGAACCTTTTTTGCGGTCTGTTTCATGATGGAATTCTGTCCCATTGTGACCTGTCCATCTCCCCCGATACAGATGTCATTTTCATTCCGTCTGACAGCTACAATCGTTGTAGCATGAAATTCTCCCATTCTGTTACCTCCCTTACCATTCTGCCCGACGCTTCAGCGGCGTACAGCAGAATTCATGCTGAAAAATCAAGTCACGAATCAAAGATTCGTAGACATTTGTCGTATTATGGAAAATAATATCAACGTTATTCTTTATACCGACATTCTGGATTCGAACACAGAAAGTTTGACGTCTTTGTCTTTTTATCCATCAGAAGCGCCGAGCACTTCGGACACTTTTTATCTACTGGTTTGTTCCAATAGAGCTTGTTACATTCCGGATAGCCGCTGCATCCGTAGAAGACACGGCCTTTTTTGCTCTTCCTTGCGATGATATCCTTTCCGCAGTCCGGGCATTTTACATCAATCTTGCTGACGATGGGTTTGGTATTCTTGCATTCCGGATAGCCCGAGCATGCTAAAAATTCACCAAACCTTCCATGCTTGATAGCCATCTGCTTTCCGCAGACCTCGCAGAGTTCATCAGTCAGTTCGTCCTCGATGGTAACTTTTTCTATGGCTTCGTCTGCGACCTTCAGTTCCTGTTCCAGAATTCTATAGAAATCTCCTACGATAGCCCGCCATTCCGTATTTTTAACCTCGATATCGTCCAGCTTTTCTTCCATGTCTGCAGTAAAACCTACATCGACAATTTCCTTGAAGTAAGTCTCCATAAGATCCGTTACGATGAAGCCCAGTTCCGTCGGCTTGAGCATCTTCTTTTCCCGCGTAATATATTTCCGCTCAATAAGGGTTGCAATGATCGGCGCATAGGTACTCGGCCTGCCGATATCCTTATCCTCAAGTTCCTTGACAAGAGTCGCTTCGCTGTAACGAGAAGGCGGCTGGGTAAAATTCTGCTCACTGAGAAGATCAACCTGGTTCGGCCGGTCTCCTTCCCGGATCTGGGGGAGCATTTTTTCCTCATCTTCTTCATTTATATTATTATATACTTTTAAATAACCGTCAAATTTTAATTTTGA
>JAVBVR010000017.1:0-18008 GCA_036677845.1 Anaerovoracaceae bacterium
TTGCATCCCAGGTATACGTACTGAAGAAGGAAGAAGGCGGAAGACATACCCCGTTCTTTAACGGATACAGACCGCAGTTCTACTTCAGAACGACAGACGTAACCGGAAACCTTTCTCTTCCGGAAGGCGTAGAAATGTGTATGCCCGGAGACGATATCCAGATGACCATCGAGCTGATCACACCGATCGCCATCGAAGAAGGACTGAGATTCGCCATCAGAGAAGGCGGAAGAACAGTAGGATCCGGCGTTGTAACCAAAATTATAGAATAACCGGAAACGGCATTGCAAAGACCCGCAGGTATGCGGGTCTTTTTCATCCTCTTAAATACTACCCTATTTAAAAGCCGCATTTTTTCGAAAATAAATAAATAGGCTAACAAATCATTCCTGACATGTGCGTCGAATTACCAGACTTTCATCCGAAGCACCGGGAGGCTCTCTGAGAATATGGAGAAAAATTTGATGAAAAGGGCTTTACATAATTATTTGCTGCTTGCTGTCATATTATATATCATAGCCGGTACTGCTTCGATTTTTTCAGCCACAAGATGGGTTGCCAATCAACATTTTGAAACAATGGGAGAGACTACATTGAATTTAGCGGTAATAGCCGCCAACTCGATTAAAGTAACGGATGAGCAACTGCATAAAATGGAAAATATCTCTTTCCAGGACTTGTTGTCAAATGAAAACAATCAGGAATTAAGCCGCCTTTTCAAGGAGAACGGTCTGGCTGAAAACGTCAAGTATGCCTATGTCGTCAGAAAACTGGATGCGGATCAAGTGAAATACTTTGTAGACAATCTGGATGCGGAATTTTATGATATGCCGGTCGGTACGCCGCTGGACTGGGTTTGGCTGATGGATGTCATCGTAAATGAGGAGGAGCAGAAACTTGTTGATCTGGATGAAGAGTATTATAAGGATAAGAATCGTTATACCCATATAGAAGAAAATACTGCCATACTCTACGATCAACAAAAAAGCGGTTATTTTATCAACAATGATGAATGGGGAAGCCAGATTTCGGCGATGGTTCCGGTTTATACTGAAGAGGGAAGTTACATCGGACTTCTGGGTGTCGACGTCTACTCTTCAGATTTTTATAAATTCAGGGCGAAACTCATTCTCGCGCTCCTTCTGCTTGTATTGATCCCGACGATAATCATGTCAGTGATTTATGTTTTCTTCCATTTGCGTTATAAAGAAGAAATGAGAAAGGTCGCTTTTCTGGATAAAATGACGGGTCTCTATACGAGAGCCTATTATGATGATTATATCAGGCGTCAAGTGAAGAAGCTTAGAAGAGCGGAGGATTCCATTACTGTTGTAATGATCGATGTTGACGAGTTTAAAGCGTATAACGATTATTACGGACATACAAAAGGGGACGAGGTTATCAAAGCAATCGGCGATACCATACGAATCGAATCCGGGAAGTTTGATGATGTCTGCCCGGGCCGGTACGGCGGGGATGAATTTATCATTTTTATATCGAATCTTAGCGAGGAACAGGGCGATCAATTCTGTGAAAGCCTTCGGAAAAAGGTAGAGGACTTGAATCTGCTGCATGAGATTAGGAAGGATATCAAGCTGGTAACCGTTTCTCTCGGCATTTATACCAGTACAAAGAAAGATTTCCCTCTGGAACCTCAGCTGCTCATTGAAAAGGCGGACAAAGCCTTATATATTGCAAAAAGAGCAGGAAGAAACTGCATGCAGAGATATTAAAGGTACGATATTTGAAGTGCAAGATTAGCGATACGATCGGCTTTTCTATCGTTAGAAGCCCAATTTCTTTTTCATCGCATCGGGATTGAGGCTGTGTGCCAGGGCATTTTCGGCGGTGATCAATCCTTCTTCGTATAGTTTCAGGATACTGGCATCCATACTGATCATACCCGAATCGGCAGAGGAGTATATGGTTGAATCGATTTGATAGGCCTTGGATTCCCGTATCATGGTTCTGATTGCATTATTGCAGAGCATCACCTCAAAGGCGGGGACCAGAGTTCCCTGGGTTGAAGGGATCAGCTGCTGGGACACGACTGCCTGGAGTACCATGGAAAGCTGGATCCGGACCTGTCTTTGCTGATTGGCGGGAAAAACGTCCACGATCCGGTCTACCGTATTGGCTGCTCCGAGGGTATGCAGCGTGGAGAATACCAGCTGGCCGGTCTCTGCCGCCGACATGGCGATGGAAATCGTCTCCAGGTCACGCATTTCACCGAGCAATATAACGTTGGGAGCCTCCCTGAGTGCAGCCCGGAGGCCTCTTTCGTAACTGGGAGTGTCCATATAGATTTCCCGTTGGCTCACGATGCTTTTATCATGCTTGTGCAGAAACTCCAGGGGATCCTCGAGGGTAATGATGTGGGCTTCCCTTGTCTTGTTGATTCTATCGATCAGGCATGCCAGCGTAGTTGACTTGCCGCTTCCGGTCGGTCCGGTCACCAGAATAAAGCCCTTGGTCTTTTCAAAAAGGTTGATGACCTGCTTGGGTATTCTCAGCGATTCAGGATCGGGAAGACTGAAAAGAACCACCTTAAGAACAGCCGCCAAAGAGCCTCTTTGCATAAACGCATTGACGCGGAACCTGCCGATGTTTGCCAGAGAGAATGAAAAGTCGTCGTCATGATCCTTTTTTAGAATATCGATATCCCTGCCCGCAAAACCATAGATCTGATGGATCATCGTTTCTGTGTCCGGAGGCAGAAGCTTCTCTCCAACCGTGATGATTTTTCCGTTTGATGTATAGGATATGGCCTTGCCCGCAACGATGAAGATATCCGCCGCATGGTTTTTTACGGCGTCTTCCAGATATTTTTTCAGATCCAAAATTGCACCCTCTTTCTCTATTCCGCGACCCTGTCGTCGAAGTCGATTTTGTATTTGTCATAGTCCCATTGTGATCTTGGAACGAGCTTGCGGCTTAAAACGGAATATTGAACGCCGTTCGTCTCCAGGACCATGACCAGATCCTGCCGGTCAGAAACACGAATCTTAAAAGTATTCCTGTCCAAGGGAACTCCCTCTCTATAAGTGGCATCAAAAGATGCAAGAAGCTCTTCTGCTTCGCAATCGGCGGTATGATAATCGGAAACCGCCTGTGCAGCTTTATTTGTCAGCTTCCACTCGGCATTCGCCGTCATAAGCGACAGCGCGCCCAGAGTCGCAAGACACAGGATGACAAAGATCATGATAATGGAAGGCCCGCCGATTCCGACACCCATTTTCAGTTTTTTCTCCATATCAGTTCACCTCGCCGGGGTAAGCTACATCGACCGATTCCCCGGTATAATACTTCTTCGTTTGAAGCTGCCAGATGATCTCATCTGCTGACTTCACTTCAAAATGATAAACAGCCATTGCTCCCGCCTCCCGCTTTTCCAGAACCACATTGGTCGTCATCGTGTAGACTGCCTTGGAAGGTTCAGTAATAGTCCAGCTGTCGTCGAAATAAACCGTATCTCCATCAGGATCAATATCTCGGAATGGAACGGTCCTTTGGGTTTCCGCCGCCGTTTGAGCCGCAATGACCGCGCCGTTCAACGCTTCAGCCTTTTGAGCCAGCTCTGATGCCTTGCTGAAGACCTGAACGGTAACCGCACCGGCAAAAGAAAAAAAGAGCACGGCTATGATCAACTCAATCAGAAAAAGCTGGGATCTCGACATTCCTCGGAATTCCATCAGGAATCACCTCCCTGTTTTGTGCGGAAGGACAGAGATAATGACAGGGCTTTTCCCCGACGATCTGTGGCCCTGATCTCAAGCAAATTTCCCTCCAGTTCGAAGGCAAGCCCGCTGCTCGGAATTATGGCAAGCCCGTCATCAAGCTGAAAAGAAGTTCCCTTTTCAAGATAGACCTCACATAGAGAGCCATTATGTTCGTAGATCCATGTCTGGCAGACCTCTCCGTTGTCTACGGTTTCAAGAACAAGTACGTCGGTGCCTTCTTTTTGTATAATCTGGATTGAGTCGACAGAATCATACTGTCTGACTTTGGTGCTTATGTACGAAATAGGCGTGCGCAGCTCATAATTCGAGTCCATATTCTCTTTGATGTTCTGATAGGTATTTGAGCCGAGAATGACGGCAATCAATGCGCCAAAAGCAAATACACATAGGAGGCCGAGAATAAAGATAAAATCAAGAGATGTGCGGCTCACTTTCATTCCGGTTCTGTGATCCATGGTCAATCCCTCCGTCACATGGAAAAGTCGATTACGGTAATATCGGGAAGGATATTCGCCGCAAAGACTTCATAGTGTACGATAAAACGGTCATGATCATACAAAAGGCCGTAGTGTTCCTCCAGATACTTGATATCGGGAGGGTACATGCCTTCAATCGCGTAGCACTGAACTACCGCTCTCAGGGCGGCGTCCTTCAGAATCTCACGGCTTTCCGTCTTTGATGCAGAGGAAACATTTCCTATTCCCGCGGAAAAGAAGATCAGCAGACATATAAATATAAGGACGGGTATGATCAAGCCCTTCCAGAAATGGCCGCCTCCGGTATATGTTGGTTTTTCAGTCCGGTTCATCATGCATCACCTAACCTATGGTTGACAGAACACTCAGGAGCGGAAACATCACCGAAACCAGGATGGATCCGATGAGCACCGAAATTATCACAATGGAAACAGGCTCAATCAGGGAAACCTTTTTCATTAAAGCCGCCTGATATTCCTCCTCGTAAATATTTGCTATGTACTCCATGGCCGTATCGATGGAGCCGGCCTTGAAACCCATTGACAGCAGGCCGGTCATGGTATTGGTCAGCAGGTTTACTTTCTCCAAGGCTTCTGCAAATGAAACCGATTCCCGGTTCATAAGCTCTTTTGCTTTTTCAATTTTACCTTTAACGGCAGGATCGCTAACGGCCCGGCCCGAAAGCCGGAATGCAAGATCCAGGTCGAGGCCGCTGGAAAGCATGAGTGCCATAGAAGAGGCAAATGTCGCAACGGAAAACTTCTCCGAAATCTTTCTGCCGGTCAGAATCGCCGTGAGAGCGCCCCTGCCCGCTTCGGTCCGGATCGCGCTGAGGCCGACGACTAAAAGGATAAATAAAAGTATGACAAGAATGATGGAATATTGATTGAACAACGTTCCAATTTTCATGATGTAAGCAGTCCATGGTGAAATCTGAGTTCCAAGGCTTTTGAATACCTGCTCAAAGACCGGCAGGACTTTTGCTGCAAGAAATATCAGAACGAGAAGCATCATGGAAATCAGCACAAGAGGGTAGACGATAGCGCTTTTGATATTTTCCCTCATGGCCTGCTGTCTGTAGTAATACGTTGACAAGGCATCCATTACAGTATCCAGCTTGCCGGATCTTGTGCCAATTTCCACAAGATGGACCATGTATTCGGGAAATGCGGAAGATCCCTTCAATGCGGCGTCAAGCATGCTGCCTTCCGCTAACCGGCTTGCAACCTCCTGATAGACCTCTTTTTTCTGAACGTTGGAAGTATCGTCCGCAATCATTTGCATACCCGAATGCAGCATGATACCGGATCGGATCATCATGGAGATCTGTTCGCAGAAGATGGAAAGATCCCGAAAGGAAAGCTGTTTCATTATTACCTCCATTCTGTTTCTTAAGAGATAAGTTTGCCGTGAATGATCAGCCTATGCGTATTGGATCCCTTTGGCGTACAAGTTATCAGCGTCAGTATGGATGCATCTTCAGTCTGCCTCAGTACGGAAGTGTCATCGGGAAGCACGGTGAGAATATCATAGGCTTCATAGGTGTATTCGTTTTTATTATATTCGATTGTAATCAGGTCCCCGATCTGGACTTCTCCTAATCTGCTGAAATAGGAACCGAAGGTGTAGTTTCTGTGTCCTGCAATCGCGCAATTTCCAATTTGGCCGGGCATTGGTGTTGCAGTCAGATGCCCCGCCCCCCAGTTGAGGTCCTTGGAGGTCGTACCCTCGACTAAAAGAAGGTCTATGGAAGCACTTGGTATTTTTATGCGCCCGAGTACCGCAGGACGATAGGTGTCTGCTGCCGGCTTGGTTGTGACTGCAGCTTCGGAGGCAGGCGTCATTGCGGCGCTTTCTGTAAATGCGGAATCCAGATCTCGGATTGAGCTTGTAATCTCCTGGCTGTTCAAATATTCTTTATACATCTTATCCTGCTGATAGCTTGTGTAAAGTGATCCTGCAACGGGTATCAGTATTAGTATGATCCCGGCGGCAATGAGCCAGGTTGAAAGCTTCTTCACCATAATATATGCTCCTGCTTCGTTTTAAAACTGATTCTACTAGCATTATAAGGAATTGAGCAGAAATAAACAAGATTTTATTTGATCCTGTCGGATCATAACGACACACAGCGAATCGATTTCACAAAGCTTTACAGGATTTCTACCCTAAAATCCTGAAATACAATAACAAAAAACCAATTTTTTCTGATTTGTTTGGAACTTTTGAAAAAATCCATTGATTTTCCCCAAAAAATAGTAGATAATATTACCACCTATGAACCGCAGATGGGTTACAATCCATTTAATATAGAAACAAGTCATACCATTGATGTTATACAATCGTGTAATCATATAACAATGAGAGGCAGTTTATGGACAATTCCGTAACAAAAGTGAATGGAATATTGGAAATTCAGATGCTTGGTGATTTCTCACTCCGCAATGAAGATAAACTGCTTTCCGGAGACAAGGTAAGGGGAAAGCAGATCTGGAATCTTTTGGAGTACATTATGGTCAATCGTCACAAAGAAATTTCTGTGGATCGTTTGATTCAGATTTTGTGGAGCGATGATGAAGTCGAGGATCCAGCCAATGCGTTAAAGAACCTGGCATACAGGCTAAGAACCACGCTGAAGCAGTCTCTTGGTCTTAGTGCGGATGACTATATTGTGTACAAGCACGGTGCATATGTCTGGAACAGAGATATCCCCTGCCTGATTGACGCAGACGAGATGGAAACAGCTTATAAGGCTGCTCGTCAAAACGATTTGAATGAGGATGAGAAGCTGGCTCTCTATAAAAAAATCATAGATATATATAAAGGAAATTTCATGCCGCAATCCTCCTTTAAAGAGTGGATTGTTCCGCTTACTGTGTATTACCAGAGGATCTTTATGGAATCCGTTGCGGCATGCTGTGAAATCCTGCTGGAAAGAAAGGACTTCAAAACAGTCGAAGAGGTCTGCCGCAGAGCGATTGCAATAGATCCTTTTGTCGAGACAAACCATGCTATTCTGATCAGATCCTTTATCGGATTAAAAAACCATGAAAAAGCCATTGATCATTATAACCATGTCACCAAATTGTTTTATGACGAGCTGGGAGTCCGGCCATCTGAGCTGATTACAAAGCTCTATCATGAGGTGACAGACAAGAAACCGGATGCCGGGCAGGATATCCTGCAGATCAAGGACAGCCTCAAAGAAGCGGCCGATATCCGGGGGGCCGTCTACTGTAATTATGAAGAATTCAAGATGATTTATCAGTTGGAGGCAAGGGCGGCTCTGAGATCGGGCAAGTCTGTTTTTATCGCCCTTCTTACCGTAGCCGGGAAGAATAACAAAGAGCTTTCAAAGAATCATTTTGAAGAGACCTTTGAGAGAATAAAAAACGCTATCGTCTCTTCTCTTCGGAAAGATGATATCGTTACCAGATATGGAAGAACCCAGTTTCTACTCATGCTTTCCAACCTTACATATGAAAACAGCAATATGGTTTTAAACAGACTGGTGAAGAAGATCAATGAAAGCGGCATCAGCGATTATATTGAGGTTTCAGGTCAGCTGCAATCCCTTGATCCTGTCGAATTGGAGGAGCAGCATGTTACAGTTTGAGAAGAAAAACATATCGAGCAATATCTCCAGATTCCGGATCATCATTGAAAGAACAGAGAATCATGATATTGCCGGAGTTTTGTACAATGATTTTTACGGAATCGCCATTGATTTTCAGGGAATCAGACAAATGCTGAGTCGTCTGGATGATTTTTTTGATTATGTTCATTTTCCCCAGGCAACTCATGAAAAAAGAAGTTTTCATGAAGATTCTGCCAGAAAAGGAAAGCATCCGCTTTACGGACTCAGGGAGGTTTCGGCGGAGGAGATGCAGGAGAAACAGGCAGCCTTTCTGCTTCACGTTCAGTTCCGCCAGAATTCCACTTGGCAGGGGACGCTGGAATGGCTTTCTCAAAAGAAAACAAAAAGGTTCCGCAGCGAGCTGGAATTGATCGGATTGATCGCGGAAGCCTTTATCAATAAATGAATTGAAAGAGAATTGCATTTTTTCTTTTATGACTGAATTGTGACTGACTGGCTTCATAATAAAATTAGCCTGGAAAATATGTTTTCCGAACCAAACAGTTGGGTATCATTCCGTACAAGGAGGAACTAGAAATGAGCGATCAGGTCAGAAGGAACGACTGTAAGGCCACGTTCACCATACAAATACAATTTCAGCAGAATGCCACCTGGCAGGGCACCATCACGTGGGCTGAGGGTGGCAAGACACAAAAGTTCCGAAGCGAATTGGAAATGCTGAAACTCATGATGGAGGCGGTTGCTTCCGATGAACCTGATGAAACAGAGGTTTTTTTAAGCACTTGGAAGTAAGGAGGCGGCTTTTATGAGAAAAAAAATATTGCTTTGCTTAATCGCCTTGACTTTATGGATTGCCGCAGGCACCTCCGGTGTATTTGCTGCCGGCTATTTCAATACAGATGACACTTCCAAGGGAGTGATCCACATCACTTATGACGGCGGCGGAAAGACGAAGGTAATCATACAAAAGGGGGACAAGAAGTATACATATGATTTAAACAGCTCAGGCAAGAAGGAAACGTATCCCCTTCAGCTGGGTGATGGTACTTATAAAGTCAGCCTTTATGTCAATACATCCGGGAACTCCTATAAGCTGATTACCTCAAAAAGCTTTGACGTCAAGCTTTCGAACCCCAACTCCGTATTTTTAACATCGATTCAGAATATCGATTGGACTGTTGATTCCAAAGCCGTAGCAAAAGCGGTGGATTTGACAAAGGGGGTAGATGACCTTGAGAAGAAAGCGAAAGTGCTGTGGGACTATATGGTCAAGAACAACTCCTATGATTACGCCAAGCTTTCTAAGCTGGCCAGCGGGTATCTTCCGGTGATTGACCTGACATTGGAAGAGAAAAAAGGGATATGCTATGACTTTTCATCTCTCTACGCGGCAATGCTCAGAAGCCAGGGGAAGCCGGCAAAGCTGATCAAGGGCTACGCTCCGAAAAACGCTTCCGGCTATCATGCGTGGAACGAAGTGTACGATGAGAGCAAGGGAGAGTGGATCGTCATTGATACGACCTACGACCTTCAGGTCATAACAAGAAATCCGAAGGTATCTATGATAAAGAATGCCCAGGATTTTAATAAAGTGTATGAATATTAAAAATTGTGTTATTTTAACAAACTGTGTCAATAATCAAAGACAAGGAGGCGGCGGATTCTAATAGAACTGATTGTGGACTGGGTAAATACGAAACAGCAATAGAAACTTTTGTCAGCTTCAGTATTCGCAGTAATTGATTTAAAGGAAAAGATTCAATGCAATATTGAAAGGGCAAAACCCTTGAAAAGGGGCGACGCAAAGCCAGGAGCCTAAAACACACAACCTGTGTCACGGCGGTCCGGCTGCCACATATTTCATTCCAAAGTGAAATGATGTGGCTTTTTTTTACCCCTAAACATGGTCAGCAAGGATGAAATTCACGATTGAAGTGAGGGCATGAGTAAATTTCATTTCTTTCAATATATACCTCAATAAGGAAACGTGATAAAGGCAAACCTTTCGAAAGACTGGGACGCAAAGCCAGGAGCCTAAAATACGAAAGATGCAATATGTTTAGAATCAGCTACTGCTGATTGACACTCATGGTATTTTTCCTGTTATGGTTGTCCGGTCGCCATGGATTTCATGAAAGTATCTATGAAAAGGAGATGAAGAAATGAAAATGATGGCAAGAAAAAAACTACTGGCAAAAATTCTGGCAATCGCTTTAGTCATCTTATTTGCAGTGCCGCTCACGACGTTTGCAGGGGAAGCACAGACTCAGGTGCATGTTAAAAAGGTAGCCGGAGACATATCAATATCGGCGATAACACTGGTATACGACACCGGCGCACCGCTTTACCAGTATTTAGAGCTTACCGACGCCAAAGGAAACAACTGGACCTCTGCAGATTATAAGGAGGACGTTGTCGAAGGTTTGCTTAAAATGGTAGCTACATTTACAGGAGACTTTGGAGAATTTACCCAAACCTATAAGTTTTCTGACGATTTTGGAGAACGGGGTGGTAAAGAAACAGAACCGGTTGAGTATTCCGCACAGGGTGCAGGCGGAGCAGGCAGTATCAATATCTGGATCAACAAAGTCGATTATCCAAAGCCTGAGCTCTCTATTGATAAGAAGGTCAGACTCAGCGGTTCCGCCATCGGGTATACAAATAGTCTGACAGTTACCCAAGCTGAATCGGCAGTGGAATACCTGTTCAAGGTGACGAATAAGGGAAATGTTGCTTTGAATGCCTTCGTACATGACCAGACACTGGACTGGACAAGCAGCACGATCAATATCCCGGCAGGAGGCAGTCATGATTTCACACACGCTTATAACATTAGTATAGGGGACTGGGACGATAATGAATTTGTAAACATCGCTACCGCCGGAGCAATTTACAACAGCATATATAATATTTCCTCCGATACGGACGATGCAAAGGTCATCTTTAATGAGACTTTTAAGGCTGATCCAAAACTCGAAATAGAGAAAAGAGTTAGGCTTGCCGGGTCTACAGAGGAGGATGACTTTGTTAGAGAGCTGGAAGTAGGCAGCAAAGTTGTAGATGTAGAATATCAATTCAAGGTAATAAATACGGGTAATGTAGCCCTTGAAGATGTCCAGGTTTATGACCCGCTGCTCGGCTGGACCAGCGGATTGATTGATCTGGATGTTGGGGAGGATTACCCATTCACTTACGGACCCTACAATATTTCGGGAGACGCATGGAACGAGTCTTTGTTTATCAACTTCGCGACTGCTGCCGGGATCTACAACGGTGAACCGGTAGAAACGGATAGCGCTGCCGCGTCAGTGGAATATAAAGAACAGACTAACCCGGAGGACCCGGATATTGATTTCGTTAAGGAAGTCTCTCCGTCTACGGTAAGCTCCAGGACAGCTACAGTAACCTATACCTTTACCGTCACCAATGATGGTGCATTTGACCTGTACAATGTTGTGATTACCGATTCCGCCATAGGATACTATTACGAAGTAGGTGATCTGGCAAAAGGTGAAACGACGACGGCCGCCATTGATTTTGACCTCTCCCTGCTTGGCACAGATGGCTACGGCACATGGGATGGGGATATATTTAAAAATGTAGCGGTAGTATCCGGCTGGTATGGTCCGGATATATCCGACGACTATTTTGAAGTAAATATACGAGAGGTTTACGAACCGCAAATTGTTACGGATGAAGACGATGCGACGGTAACTTACAGTACCAGCCCTGGTCCGGGCCCACGTACGCGTACGACAACTTCGACTACAATAGTTGAAGAACCGATCCCGGCAGGTCCGGTTGTGCAGGAAGCTCCCATACTCGAAGAGCCTATTCCTGCAGGTCCATTGCCGAAGACCGGCGGTATTCCTTCCGTACTTCTGTATGGCTTGGGTGCACTGCTGGCAGGGGGCGGAACGGCCATTAAACTGAGAAACAGAAACAAATAAGTAAATAAAAGACATAACCTTGAAAAAAGAATAATTGCACTTGAAGGGTCTGGGAATCAGGCCCTTCAGGTACGTTTTGGCAATATATGTTTATTATTGTAAATAAACATATAAAAATATATAAGAATATGCAAGATTATAAATCGCCCTGGTGTCCTTTTTTTATTAAAGAATCACCAGGAATTCGTATCGTATAGTTTAATTTCAAAAAAATGTATTTTTATGACTGTTATGTGACTGGCAGGATGGATAATAAAAACAGAAACGGGGCAACAGCCACAATTGCATACAAAATAATGCAAGTGGTTCATTATAGATGTTAAGTGTGAAAAAGAGGAATACTGAAAAGGCAAACCTGCCGAAAGGCAGGGACGCAAAGCCAGGAGCCTAAAGCAATGAAATTTGCCAGGGTAGTCCGGTTGCCACATATTTCATTTAAAACCAAGTGTGAGAGGAGAAATGAAAAATGATGGCTTTTTTTAGTGGAAAAAAGAGACCAAAAATATTGATGGTTGCCATATTGGTCATGACACTAGTAGCAACCTATGCAGTACCGATGACGGTATTTGCCGACGCTTCCGAAGATGGAAGCAGTTCTCAAATTGTTGTGAGCGGAGCGAATGGTGAAGGAGATGACTCCCAGGGCGGAGATGACGATTCCAAAGGAGAGGATAACTCCCAGGGCGGAGATGACGATTCCAAAGGAGAAGATAACTCCCAGGGCGGAGATGACGATTCTAAAGGAGAGGATGATAAGGAGCTTGGCGGCGGAGATTCCGGTGATCGAAAAACGGATGGTGAAGGCATAAATGACGGAAAAAGTGATGAGGGGCTTGGTGATGGGTCCGTACCGGGTGGCATGAGTCTTATGATGACAACTCTTTCCAGTCCGGAGTATGCTATCTTACTGGAAAAGACAGTATCTCCAGCAACGGCGTCTCCTGGAGATGAGGTAACTTATACTTTTAAGGTAACCAATGCAGGAACAAAGCAACTGAAAAACGTTAAGTTGATGGATAACATGCTCGGATTGGAGCATAGCTTTGGGGCTCTGTCTGCTAATTGGTGGGAGAAAACAAAGACCTTTAGCAAGAAATACAAAATACCAAGCAGTACCCCACTGGACACTATTCTTACTAACGAAGCCACGGTTACAGGAGATAACGGAGAAAAAGGAGAAAAACGGTTAGCAGTAACCGCAACTGCTTCTGCAGATGTGACAATTGTTGCCCCATACGGGATAACATTGGAAAAAAAGGTATCTCCAGAGACTGCATCTCCTGGAGATGAAGTGACCTATACGTTTAGAGTGAAAAACACAGGAACAAAGCAACTGAAAAACGTTACTATAAAAGATCCTATGCTCGGTTCGAGCTGGAAGATAAATATTGGTGACTTAAATAAAGGTGCAACTAAGACAAGTGCTGACTATAAGTACAGAATACCAAGCAGTACCCCGCTGAATTCAATTCTAACTAACGAAGCGACGGTTACCGGAGATAATGGAGGAAAAGGAGAAAAACGGTTAGAAGTAACTGCAACTGCTACTGCGGACGTGAGCATTGTTGATCCATATGGGTTAACATTGGAAAAAACGGTATCTACGGAGACAGCATCTCCAGGAGACTGGGTCACTTATAAGTTTAAGGTGACTAACACTGGAACGAAGACTCTTTATCATATTAGTGTAGCAGATGCCATGGTTGGCAATCCTTTGTTGTATGCCATTTCTTTGGATCCAGGTAAAAGTACCCAATTTGAATCGTACTATCGTATTCCGGTGAGGACTCCTGTAGACAGCACATTAACAAACACAGCGACCGTTACCGGAAAGAATAAATATCTGGGGGGCGAAGAGGTAGCTTCTGCTACTGATACCGCAGATGTAACGATTATACCTGAGCATAGAATTTCTTTGGCAAAGACTGTTTCTCCGACAACTGCAAAGCCAGGAGACACTGTTGAATACACCTTTATTGTCAGCAATACGGGAAAGAACAAGGTCTATAGTGTAATTCTAACGGATCCGATCTTTGGAACAGATTGGTACGAAAATATAGGAAACATCGATCGAAATGAAATAAAAGAGTATAAAAAAACATATACGATTCCAGATGGCACTCCTGACGGTTCCTTCGTAAATAATGCAACTGCAACCGGGTTTAAGCAGGTTCCTACCAATTTACAGAACTGGATATTAAATCTGCTTCAGTGGATCAATGACCATATCACTACATTACCTTGGTTGAGTGATTGGCTTGCAACTAATGTCATCCAGGCGACGGGCAGCGCCACTGTAACGATTGAACAGAACGGGCCATTGACAGAAACAGTTAAATTCTATGTTTTGAAAAAAGGCCTGAGCAGGCCGACGTCAGAGGGTTCCCGGCCGACTGCAAATTATACGGTAAGCCTTGGAGCTTTGACGATCACAGTCCCTGAAGGGTCAAAACCGGACAAAGGCCGCAGCCTTGTGAATGAATTTGCATCCGGAGCCGACGCAAATGCTGTAGAAAATAAAGCAGTCCAATTAAGCAGCCAGGCTGACTACAATGCATTGATGGCAGCAATTGAAGCCAAAATGATCAGCCAATACTCGTCATATCTTCCAACCGGCCAAGGCGAGACCTGGTACATTGACTGGTACGATTTTAAATGGGAAAATGACGGGTGGCATATTGACGGGGATATCAAAGTAGTGCAGAACCAAGATCCACCGGAGGATCCGGATTATGAATATAAGGTATATTACAAAGTAATTGAATCCAATGAGATTCTACACACCGTTACAGGAGCCGCAGCAGTATTACCGGTAACCATCTCCGAGCCTGACATAATAAAGAATAACAGTAATTATCGCTTTTATTCGAACACGCATGGAGATACAGCGAATGTAACCTTTAATTTGATTCCTGATGTTACTTCATACGAAGCGACAGTCCTGTATGAACCGGTAAATAATGATCCAGCGGTTGGCTGGTACAGAGTTCGATATCTGGTCAGTGGAAGCGGCATCGAAGTTGCTGCTCCAGTTGAAAATACTACAACATTAAGTTCTATTCGAATCGCCATGCCGGCGTTGAACTCGGGTTATACCGGCTATACACCGGTTGCTGCTGATAATGCAACACTTGACGGTGAAGGTTATGTAATAATCAATCATGATGATCCGAGCCCCGGCGAACATGATGTTATAGTCTGGTACGAACAGGGATCGAACGAAGACCCGTCACCCGAACCGGGAAGGAGAGGCAGCAGCAGGACATCTACGGCAATTGTGGAAGAGCCGGTGCCCGCAGCTCCGGTAACGCCGGAAGCAATCGACAATGGGGAGATGACTATTCTTAATGAAGAAGCCCCCGCAGGACCGCTTCCAAAGACTGGCGGAATACCTTCTCTGTTGCTGTACGGTCTTGGTGCACTTCTGGCAGGCGGCGGAGCAGCTCTGAAATTGAGAAGCAGAAAAAGATAGAGTAAATCCATCTGATAAATAGTGATTTAAACTTGAAGGGCTTAGTATTAAGCCCTTCAAGCGATATTAATTATTAGATTTCGGGAATTTTTCTGCAGATCATTTTGTAAGAAATTGTATTTTTATGACTGTTTTGTGACTGATAAAGAGGATAATTATATATCATAGAATGTTCGATCCTTATTAAAACATAAGAGTTTGGTAGCAACCATCCTGACATAGGAGTCATGGCAGTATGGTTTCTATAAATAAGGAAAATATTGAAAAGGCAAACCTTTTGAAAGAAAGGGACGCAAAGCCAGGAGCCTAAAACAGCTATTTAAGCTGTCAAGGCAGTCCGGCCGCCACATATTTCATTCCTACTTTAATATTACTAAAGAAAGGAGAAATGAAAATGATGGCTTTTATTAATGTGAGAGGGAAACCAAAATCATCATGTGTAAGGGACATTTATTTCAGTAAGAAGAGATGAAATTGCGCAAGAGAAAAGTTAACGCTGTTATACTCTCTCTACTGATAGCAGCGGCAATGACGGGAAGTGCATTCGCAGCGGATACTGTGGGCGAGTCAATAACACCGAATACGCCCGCAGTCCAAACAATACCTGCCATTAACGGAGGAGAGGTTCAAATCTTTGAGTCAACCGATCCCCAAGCTACTGTGCCTGAACAGCAGACTCCAGATGCTTCAGTGCCGGAAGGGATGATATCACCGGACGGGGTAACGATACCAGCGATTGAACTTCAAGAACCGGTGTCGGAGGGAGACCAGGAAGCGTGTGTACAGCCAGGAGAAACTGCAACATCTGAAACTCCAATTGCAGGATCCGGAACGGCTGTCTCGGATGAAGAACCCATAGTGGCAGACCCGCCGGCCCCAGGTGAAGAACCCATGATGGTTGACCCGGCTGCTATAGTAGAAGAAGCTGTTACCGAACCGGCGATCGTGGAAGCAGAAGAGGCAACGTTGACAATAACACATCGATTGATTGTCGGCGGTGAGTATTGTGAAGAGGTAAAGATCATTCAAGATCTACTTGTAGGTCAACAACTCGATCTGACGGCCTATCTGGCCCCTGTAGACTGGGCAGAGTGCATAACGCAGGAAAGAATCATTAGTCTTGATCAAACAGAGAACGCTGTTGTATTGGAATATGTTGTTAAATCGGACGCGGATGTGAACGTAACAATAGAGGACGATGCGGCAGTGGTAGAAAAAGATGATCATGGCGTGATCGAGACAGAAGAACATGACTCTAACGATGTTGCACAGTAAATGAACTAAGCCGGAAGTTTAAATGTTTATTAGTTTTGGAGGTTAAGATGAAAACGAAGAGATTTATATCTTGGGCTTTGGTTCTGATGCTGCTGTTTACATCGACGCCATTAATTGCGTATGCCGGAGGCTCTGAATTAGCTCAGGGAGAAGTTAAGGCATCAAAAGAAAAAGTTTCTTTTGACCAAACAACGGGAGATACCATCATCAAACTGGACGTCCAGGGAAAAGACAAAATCACCTCACTCGGTGCAGATGTAATCCTTGTGGTGGATAATTCGGGCAGCATGGGCGGACAGAGCGGCACAATAACCTATTCCGAACCTTGTGGCGGTCACCTATATTGGGAGGAGAGCTTCTGGGGGGATCACTGGGAATGCGATATTTGCGAAAGGAACTACGGATCCTCCAATAGCAGTGAACCCACTAGGCATCTGAGTGACCTGCAATCAGACGGTTCGAATAGTTGGACTTGTATTCGTCAGATACAAAAGACTACGACTAGAATACAATTAGCGAAAGATGCATCTAAAGCCTTTGCTGCCAGTGTGCTGCAAGATGATCAAAACAAGCTTGCGGTGATAGGTTTCTCTTCTTCAGGGTACAGCAATCATTTGAGCAGCTCTAACTGCAGCGACTTCACATCGAGCCTAAGCACGATAGAAAGCAAGATCAACAGCATGTCGGCAAATGGCGGAACCAGTTATACAGACGCCCTGCAAAAGGCTATAACCTATGCAAACGGGAGAAGTAATACTAACAAACCTCTGTACGTGGTTATGATGTCTGACGGAGCCCCTGGTTCATCTGGGAATAGTGCGAATGATCCAAACTGGAATGGCATCAATCAGGCCAATACATTAAAAGGCGCTGGTTATACTGCCACGATTTATACCGTTGGGATTGGTTTAGGTACTTCGAATGCTACTGCGCTAAAGGCTCTTTCCAGTATTGAAAACGGAACTCCCTTATACCAGAACGTATCGATTTCCTCGATGCATACGGATTTAACCAATGTCCTAAATGCAATTGCCGGAGCGATTCAAACTACGGCAGCAGGCAGAAATACCGAAATGGTCGACATCGTAAATCTCGATGAATTTGAGTGGTGGGGATTTGTTGATCAGTACGGTAATACGGTTACTCCTGCGAACGCGACCTATAATGGTACCACTGGAGTGATTACGTGGACGATTGGAAGTACCACCGAAGTAGGTGACTCTCTCTACTTTAAGTTGAGGCTGAATAGACAATGCTTGAATATGGGTGGAACGTACAATACGAACACAGATGTCACTGTAACGTATATTAATGTAGATGGCGGCATCAGTACAATTCCTAAAGGATCAATCGGAGATCCCAAGGTTCAGACAGTAGCCCATAAGTACACGGTAACGTGGAATAACTACGACGGAACCGAGCTTGAAAAGGATACCGAAGTGGCCTACGGAACGACTCCGACCTACGACGGCAGCGCCCCGACAAAGCCCGCAACCG
>JAVBVR010000018.1:0-14222 GCA_036677845.1 Anaerovoracaceae bacterium
GGATATCAGGCGAACATCCAGCACGCCAAATCTTCTCTCGCCAATTCCGAATCGGCATTGAATCATATCCAGGAATTGGTCCAGACCGCAAAGGACAAGATCCTGCAGGCCAATACCGGGACGGCAAGCGCGGACGAAAGAAAGGTGATCGCTACGGAATTGCGGGCAATTCAGGATTCTCTTCTGCAAACCCTCAACTCCAACGCTTCGGATGTGTATTATTTTGGCGGGACCAACACGGATACCGCTCCTTTTACGCTGAACGGCGACGGCAAACTGGTTTATAACGGTGTACTGCTTGAAACCATTATTCCTGCGGATCAGAAAAGACTGTCCGGGGATTCCATGTACGTGGATATCGGCCTGGGCGTCAGCATTGTACCCGATCCCGCAGATCCTTCGAAAACCATCGTTGATCCGGGTTCCGTCTTCCGGTATTCCATTCCCGGAATTAATATCGTCGGCAGCGGTACTTCAACGGTTGGCGGAATGACGGTCTCCAACAATCTGTATGATCTCATCGGATCAATCGCAGGTCAGCTGGAAAACAGTCTCTATTCCTATGAAAACATCGACAGTCTGTACGGAGCGCTCAATAAAGCTTCCATGGAAGTGATTTACAACCTTACTGAGTTAGGATCCAAATCCTCCTATCTCGATTTTATGACTAGCCGCTACGATACCCGTACCCTGGATCTCCAGGAACGGCAGGTCAAGGTTGAAGGGGCTGATCCTGCAAAAACTATTATTGAATATAAGACCCAGGAGGTTGCCTACAACGCTGCGCTGCAGATGGGAACCAGGATCATTCAGCCATCAATTTTTGACTTTATGAGATAATAACACGGAAGGCGGAGGAGGTGATTTTATGAAGCCGCTTATCAAAATCGAAACTGTACCGATTTCAATCGAATATGTAGAAAAAAAGACGACCCATACATCATCCCAGTCGGCAAGTCTTCACATATCCCGGCAGGATGACCGGATGACGATTCAAAGCAATCCGATTCCCATCCAGATGGATTCTTTTAAGCCGAACGCTTCCGTTGACTGGCAGAATCTCTCCTACACCGCTACCGCCCGGTATTCCACCGACGGAAACCTCAGCATGAACGTGAGGGTGGGAAACAGCACAGAGAAACAATTCCATTTTGAGCGGGTCGGCAGGGAGATTGACAACATCATAGATTTCATACCAAAAGTGTCGCCAAAAGCTTCCGGATACGGCTTTCAAAGTATGAGGATCAATTTCGATATGAGCCGACTTTCAGGTAGTGATAGCGTTGATACAGATTTCCTGCCGCCGGATCTCGAGCTTAAAGTGGTCGAAATGCCAAAGGTAATCATTAAATACGTCGGCGGACCTTTATATATTCCAAGAAGCGCCGATCCAAACTACATTGCGCCGGAAGAAAACAATCAGGTCTTTGACGGCAAACCGAACCTTGATGTTAGAGCATAAACCATAAGGAGGCCTGTAAGCCATGGAAATCAATACAAGAGACTTCGGCGTCGTCAAAGTCGAAGAGGATGCGATCTATGAATTCGAGGAGGGACTGTACGGCTTTGAAGACGTCAGGCGATTCGCAATTTTTGAAAAAGCCTTTGATGATATCTCCTTCCTGTATCTTCAGGCCATTGACTGCATCGTTCCCTGTTTCCTGGTTTTCGAGCCTTGGGATCTTCATCCCGACTACCGGCCGGCCCTGACAAAAGAAGATATGGAAATCTGCCGGGTGGACGATATTGAAGAATTGATCTTCCTGGTCATCGCCAGCGTTCCTTCCACTGTTGCGGAAATGTCCGTCAACATCAAGAGTCCCGTTGTACTGAATCCGAAGACGAGAAAGGCAAGACAGGTCATTTTGCAGAATCCGGATTATACCGTCCGATTTCTGCCTTTCAAGCAGGATGGAAAGGCAGGCGCCTGATGTTAGTAATCAGCAGAAAGCCCGGAGAATCCATATTGATCTCGGATCAAATCAAAATCACTGTACTGTCCCAGGGAAGCGACAAGGTCACCATCGGCATCGACGCGCCGAAGGATATCCGGATCATCCGGGAGGAGCTTGCGGACACCATTGAAGCCAATAAAGCCTCCAGCGAAAAGATCGGTCAGACCGAATTCCAGGGAATTGCTAGTTTATTAAAAAATAAAAAAAATAATGGGAAAAAATAGCTAAAGTATATTCGGCTTTTGTCGATATATAAATTGAAGCAAATCTTGCTTTATCAAAAATGGTTTTCTTAGCGTACGGGAGAAAACAGAAACAATAGTACTAGCCGAGAAGGATCTCGGCAAATCATGTTTCAAGGAGGAAACGAAAATGAGAATTAATCACAATATCAGTGCATTAAACACTTACAGGCAGTTGTCGGCCAACAATACGTCGACATCAAAGTCATTGGAAAAGCTGTCATCCGGTCTTGCGATCAACCGCGCCGGCGACAACGCAGCAGGCCTGGCGATCAGTGAAAAAATGAGAGGCCAGATCCGTGGTCTCGACCAGGCTTCCAGCAATGCCAGTGACGGTATTTCCCTGATCCAGACCGCTGAAGGTGCTTTGAATGAAACGCAGAGCATTCTCCAGAGAATGAGAGAGCTGGCAGTTCAGTCATCCAACGATACCAATACTGCAAATGACAGAGCTGAAATCCAGAAGGAAATCGACCAGCTGACGCAGGAAATTGACAGAATCGGCAACACCACCGAGTTCAACACCAAGAAGCTGCTCAACGGCGGCGCTTCGGTAACGGCATCTAAAATCGGCGCAACTGCAGACACAGCCAGAGTATCGATCACCGGCGGCAGTGCAGATACAAAAGTAGGAACAACCATTACACTTGCCAGCGTCACGGTTGCATCAGCTGCTTCTTCCGGTACCGGCGGTACATTTGCCAATGCAGCAACTAATGTTGCTGCCGACAGTACAATCTCCATTAACGGCGTCGCATTCTCTTTCACCAATACCGACACCGTTCAGAATGTATTGGATACAATCAACGATGCAGGAATCGGTATTACCGCTTCTCATACTGCAGGCGGAGCGATCACGTTCACTTCAACTGCAGTCGGCAGCGCAGCCAAATTAGAGCTGAATAATTTAGGCGGATCCTTTGCCGGCATGGCCGTTACAGCAGGTCAGGATGCAGCTATTACAGGTACTGGCTTTACCTCATACACCTCTGTCGGAAACCATGTTACGATACAGTCCGGCGACGCGAAGGGTCTTGAATTCGACCTGAGCGGAACGGGTGCTCTAACAGGAGACGTTGGAATTAAAGTTGATTCCAACGGCGGACTGAACATGCACATCGGCGCCAACGAAAACCAGACTATGTACATTTCCGTTGGTGATATGAGATCTACCGCTCTCGGAGTAAACGGAATCGATGTCAGAACTAAGGAATCTGCTGAAGCTTCCATCACTACGATTCAAAACGCACTGGACAAGGTTTCCAGCGAAAGAGCGAAGCTCGGTGCTTATCAGAATCGTCTGGAACACACCATCAACAACCTTGGAACAACTTCCGAGAACCTGAGTGCATCAGAATCCAGAATCAGAGACGTTGATATGGCAAAAGAAATGATGGAATTCACGAAGAACAACATCCTTTCACAGGCTGCTCAGGCAATGCTTGCACAGGCCAATCAGCAACCACAAAGCGTACTTCAGTTATTACAATAAATATAACAGAAGGCATAAGATCTACACATCGGCAAAAGCCGCCTCACGGCGGCCTTTTGCTTTTTTGATTTTTAACGATTTTCAACAGAACCGTTATGGCAGGAGGCTGAAAGAGCTTCGGCTTTTTGATTTACTCCAGGATCAGAAGATTGGGTTCTGACCCATCGAAGAATTTCTGACAGATCATTTTCTGAATATCCGCCTATGATCGCCCTTTCAAACCAGTCCAGGCTTTCCCTGTATTGCTTCAATTTATAATAACAATATCCCAGTTTGAATAATGCATCGGTTTTCCTGTCCTCACAGCATGGAAGGCTGTAAAGATCAGTATAACTTCGAATTGCCCATTCATACTGATGTTCATGGATAAGGAATTCCGCAATCTCCCAGCGTATGCTGGAGTCTGAATCTCTGACGATTTTAATGAAGTTTATAAACTCATGTTGTCCACTAAATTTAACAAGAAGAGAGAGCACAGATAAATAGATGTCTTTTTCACCTGAGTAGTGTCCGCCTTCCGCAAAGCATAAAATCAGATTAAAATAATCCGGTCCGAGCTTTTCCTTTATTATATCGGCTTCCGAATAAAGTCCTCCCATCAGAATAATCGCAGTCACCAGCGGAGCGTAAGCCTTGGGCTCAGCTTCCGCATACAGCATGGCAATCTCCAGTGACTGACGATAATTTCCTTGGGAAAGAAAAGCATAGATCAGAACATCGTCTTCATGAAGAAATGTTTTATTCCATATAATAGTATAGTATAGAATAAGTTTTGGCCTTCCGGTTTTAGAAATGATCGAGACAATAAAACTTACGTCTTCTTCTCTTCCGATGTCATAGATGCTGTTCAGGAAAGCGATTACATCATCTTCAGGTACTTCGCGGAACAGTTTCAGCATATTCATGAATCCAGGCACATTATATTTATCGACGCTGAGCAGTCTGACATAATAGTCCAAAGCGTCCGTCTCTCTGTTCATCAGACACAGGATTTCCGCAACAGAAAAGTAGACATCAGGAAGACTTCCCTCAAAATCATTTTGCGTCCATACCTTCCCATTTTTATGGCATTCGAGGGCAAAAAGATATTTTTCCAGCGCCTTTTCATATTGCTTTTCTTTCATGAAGTATGCAGCTTCTATCTTGGCGATCTCCGGATGGTTTCCAAAGTTTTTGTTCGCCTCCCCGATCAGCTTCCGGATTTTTTCTTTATTGTGAAATTCCTGATCCACTGCGACCATTATTCTGATCATATGCAGTTTATACGCCAGATAATCATATTGCGTGACTGCCGGATCGGAAAGTGCAGATTCTGCATGCTTTAATGCATGATCATAATCCTTCAAGAGATGGTAAGTTATTGCAAGGTAATAATCTGCCTTTTCATCGTTCCTGTTGTTCAGCAGCAGCTCCAGATTTCTCCGTATCTTTTTATCCGATTTGGAAGAGGAATACCCTGTATGGATTATCATTAGTTCGTCTCTTTTGTTTTCACATTGCAATGCTTTTCCGCCATATCGGATTTCCTCATGAATTCTGTTGATAAACCGGTATTTTTTTCCATTTCTAAATATCCTGAGTATATCATAGGATCCGATGGCCTTTTGATTGTCAGTGTCGATATTTACCAGTCCGCACAGGATACCATTCACGCTTTGTTTGGAATGGGTCTGCTCAATAATAGAACGCACCTTGGGCAGGGAATCCTCGCTGAAATACTCGTCGGCGTCGAGGAATATAATCCAGTCTCCTTTGGCTTGGTCCAGGGCTGCATTCCTTGCTTTTGAAAAATCATTTTCCCATTTTTGCTCATAAACAAAAGCGCCAAGGTCTTTGGCGATTTGTATGGTACCATCCTCTGAACCCGTATCGACAACGATGACTTCATCGACCACGCGCTTTAGATTATGAATGCAATTCGCAATATTGGATTCTTCATTGCGGACTATCATGCATCCGCTGATCCTGATCCTTTTGCTCACCGTTTCTCCTCTTCTGCCAGTTCCAGCAGGGATATGTAAATATTGACGACGATCTGATAAAGCTCCGGCGGAATCTCCTGCCCCAGCTCCAGCTTGGCGAGCATGGTGGCAGCGCTGTCGTCATGATAGATGGCGACTCCGTTTTCAATGGCGACCTGCAGGATTTTCTGGGCAATGTAGCCGGTTCCTGCCGCGACGACACAGGGTGCGCTGTTCTTATCCTGGTTATATTTCAAGGCGGCGACGCTGAGAGAAGATAGCCTCTCTCTTTCCAGCTCCCTCTGCATAGTCCCGTTTCTGTCATCAGACTTTGACATCGATTCCCACCTTCCTCACCGCCAGTTTAGGGAAACGCTGCATGATTGTCTGGCTCTCCTGATAGACGTCGACCTGGTAATTGGCCAGGCGGTAGCCCTGCTGTTCCATGATTTCCCTCCACTTTGATTTGGTTCCCTTGACCGCATCCACCAGAATGTCGGGACACCGAATGTCCAGATCGATCTTTTTATCCTTGACGAGGAGATCCACCTCAAAGTTGCCGTATTTATCCGACTGTATGGTGAAAAAAATATTCTTGGCTGACTTTGCATCGCCTCTACGCTCTTTGCAGTCCTTATCCACAAAAAACTCGCCGTAAGTGCTCTCATCCATGAAGCGGAACGGAATCGTAAAATGCATCAGCGGGACCAAAGGGCTTTCGCTTTGCACCAGATTGAGCAGCAAATTCTGAGCCACCGCTGTCATTTTAGACGGACCTGATTTATCCAGGGCCCGGGAAAGCAGAGACGCCATATCCGCCTTCTCCGACTCCGGGCCATATCTTTCCATAGCCCTTCTTTCCGCACCCTGCTTGTCGCCCATTTCCTGTTCCCGAATCGCACGTTCAAACACGAGTTTTTTCATTTCTATAATATCTTCATCCGTCAGCTTGGTCAGAGGCTTTAGGTCGTCTCCAAGCTGAAAAGTCGATTCTTCAAGAAGTCTGGGATCTGCCTTGTCGTACCGCACAATGTTGTGTACGATGGTCATGACCTGATTGTATATCTTCTCACTGCCCTGATGGCGTTTTGCGACTCTGCCCAGTTCAGGTATGATTTCATTCTTAAGGTAGGCCTTGATCTCTGCCTGACTTTCCCTGTCAAATTTAATGATACTGTCCAGGTCCAGCGCCGCTGACCGATTCTGCGCGGCCGGATTGGATCCCGCCGTGCTTCCCTGTCGCGCGGTTCCTTCCGGGCTGGTCCCGTCGTCCGGATCGGCGGATAATGCCGCCGCTGCAGCCGCTCTCTGGCCGGCTATCAGATTCTGCCTTGTCATCAGGTTCAGCTTGATCATGGTCTCCAGTGTCTCCATCTGCTGCCGGACGACCTCGGCTTCCGCCTTCGGCAGCTTATGGGTCAGGTTCTGCCCCTGGTTTACAATGGATTTCAGTGAATTTTCCTGATTGACGTAACAGTCGAAATGTTTCAGGATGGATACAATTGCTTCTCTCAGTCTCGGCTGCCCTTCCAGTTTGGCAAGCATCCGCAGGCTGTCAAAAAATTCCCCCGAAAAAATAGTAGCTCCTTTCTCTCTGGACAGGAGCTCTCCCAGCATGTCCTGGGGTTTCACGAAAACTCTGTCCAAAAAGCTTTCCGACAGGATTCCGCTTGAAGTTTCGAAGAGTTTCGCCATGAGCACAAGCTTCCGGACACCGTCCGCCTGAGCCCTGGTACTATGTAATAAAGGTTCGAAGATTTCCTTGTTGAGGTTCTTCAGAAGGGATTGTTTCCCGCTTTCTTCGTCAACGTTTTTTGTCTTGGGAACCTGTTCTTTATTAATTCGGTTTGGATCGGTAATGTCAAAGACAGCATCCGCAGGAAGTTTGCTGGGAATGTTCTGCACTTTGTTCTTTACAGAGACCGGCGATGTGATCTTTAATATGTCAACCACATTAAACTCTCCTTTTTTCTTGCATTCCGACGTCTGTCTTTATCTTTTTTTCAATGCTTCAAGCAGCTTAATGGCTACTACGATATCATCATTTCTGGAATCAAAGGTGGTCAGCATCAGACGCTTTACCTCAGCCCGACGATTGATTGTTTCCAGAATTTTTCTGTTTTCTTCATCTCTCTGAAGCTGATCGGCATCTCCGCCGTCGGCCAGAATTTCCGAGAGACTTACGTTCAGAACCTGGCAAATTTGATTTAACCTCACCATGTCAATAGAGTTTTTTCCGATTTCCCACGCCGATACGGAGCTATGGGTTACATCAAGGGCCTCCGCCAATCCTTTCTGGGTCATCTTCCTGAGCTTTCTGTAACGCTTGATATTATTCCGTGCGATATCATTGATGGATTCCATATTCTATCCTCCCTGACAATTATGACGTTAATTGAGATATCTGATTATATCTCGAATCGTCACGAAAATCAATAAACCGACAAATATATTTTCAATAATGTATGAATTCATCTAATCTTTATTTCCCCGCTGCCGATAAATACTAATAAGAGCTGCATTGTTTTTGTAATTATAGATTAAAAGGTGGAATAACGATGAGTAACTTTGATTATGCAAACGATTCTATGTTAGAGATGTACTTGTTTGAATCGACGACCCTTCTTGACCAGCTGGATGATATTTTACTTCAATCAGAGAAGGAAGAGAATCTTTCATCGGATAATGTAAACGAAATCTTTCGTATCATGCATACGATAAAAGGTTCTTCCGCCATGATGGAATTCGATACCATATCCCATGTATCACATAAATTGGAGGATCTGTTTTATGTCGTCCGCGACAACGGAATCGATCAGTACTATTTCCAGGAACTATTTGACCTGGTGCTCGAAGTCTCCGACTTCCTGAAGGAGGAAGTGGAAACGATCAGGCAGGGTCAGCGTCCTTCATCCGAAAACGAGGGCTTGATTTCTGCTGTATCCGATTTACTGGAACGGATGAACAGCGGCACCCCTGAGGGGAAAAGCAAGAAGTCTTCGAAAAAGAGCAGCGGCGCCTCTGCCGCAGCGAAAATGAATACCGAAGCCTCTTTCGCGAAAGAAGACGCCGACATCAAGCCGGCTGTTGAATCCTCCGCACAGGAGAGTTCGGAGGGACAGAACACCTATCATCTTCATGTGAATTTTACAGCAGACTGCCAGATGGAAAACATTCGGGCTTTTATGCTGGTCAACAAGCTGGAAACCGCAGGAAAAGTCATCGCGACAATACCGGAAGAGTTGAACACCAATCCTGACGCTTCCAGCATCATATCCCAGAACGGTTTTTACTGCAGCCTGGTTTGTGATCTGACAAGGGAAGAAATCTCAGTGATGGCAAAGGGAACGTTATCCGTCTATACCGTCGAATTTATCGATGCGCTGCCAACGATTTCAAATAAACCGGAACCCCAGATAAGAAACGCTGCGGCAGCTTCGGAAGAAGAATCCGCAAAGGCGGCGGCATTGGCGGTGAACAATTCCGATGCCGGAATCGATACCGGAAAAAACAAATCCGGAAAGCAGCAGAACCTCATCAGCGTTGATTTAAATAAGCTGGACACGTTGATGGATCTTGTCGGTGAAATTGTAATCACCGAATCCATGGTGTCCGGCAGCGCGGACCTTGCAGGTCTTGAGCTGGATAATTTCAACCGCGCCTCCCGCCAGTTGAGAAAACTGACCGATGAGCTGCAGGATATCGTAATGTCCATCCGAATGGTGCCCATCGCTTCCACATTCCAGAAGATGCGCCGTATTGTGCGCGATATGGGCAAAAAGCTGGATAAGGATGTAGATCTGGTCCTAATGGGAGAATCCACCGAGGTTGACAAAACCATCATCGACGGAATAGCCGATCCTCTCATGCATCTGGTGAGAAACGCCATGGATCATGCGATAGAAGACAAGGCCGGCAGAATCGCCGCTAAAAAAGATCCCGTTGGGCGCATCATCCTTTCCGCACAGAACATCGGCGGAGATATTATTATTTCCGTCAGCGATGACGGGAAAGGCCTGGATGCTGAAATGATTCTGGAAAAAGCCAGGACGAAAAATCTTCTTACTAAACCGGAAAACGAGTATACGGAAAAGGAAATCTTCAATCTCCTTACTGTTCCGGGATTTTCGACGAAAGAAGCCGTAACTGAATTCTCCGGAAGGGGAGTCGGTATGGATGTTGTAAAAAAGAATATCGAAAAAATCGGCGGTACGGTTACCATTGAGAGTACAAAAGGCGTCGGAACAAATATATTCTTTAAAATACCGCTTACTCTGGCAATCATCGCCAGCATGGAGATCAGGGTCGGAAAGGAAATTTTCGCGATCCCCATTGCCAACATCCGGGAGTCTTTCAAAGCCACCCAGAATCAACTCCTGTCAGATCCTGACGGGAATGAGATGATCATGATCCGCGGAGCATGCTACCCGATTATCCGTCTGCATAAAATCTTTCACATCACGGAAGCGCAGACCGGGATTACGGACGGAATCCTGCTCCTTGTTGATTCCGGTGACCATCTGGCCTGCCTCTTCGCTGACGAACTGCTTGGTAAGCATCAGGTGGTAGTCAAGCCGATTCCGATCTATCTGAGCCGGTATGCGGCAAAAGGTGTCGGCATCGCGGGATGCACCATCCTTGGAGACGGCAGTATCAGTTTAATCCTCGATATACAGGGTATCTTGAACAAGTATTAATCTACGAACCCGGACAGATTATTAAGGAGACCACACAATGATTTACATAAAAGATGACGAATTTGCCGCCATCACCTCATACATCAAGGAAAACTTCGGCGTCAACCTGACAAAAAAAAGGCCTCTGATCGAAGGCCGGCTGAGTAACTATATCGCCGACCTCGGGTTTGGCAATTATATGGACTACTTTGAATATGCCAAAAACGATAAGGCCAACGATGAGATGACCATGCTCATCAATAAACTGACGACGAATCACACTTATTTTTTCCGGGAAAATGAACACTTTGAATTCTATAGGGATCAAGTGCTGCCTTGGGTGGAAAAAGGCGTTAAAACAAGAGATTTGAGGATATGGAGTGCAGGCTGTTCCTCAGGCCAGGAGCCGTATACCCTCGCCATGATCACACTGGATTATCTTGGTGCCAATGCGGAAAGCTGGGATCACACCATTCTTGCATCAGATATTTCCAACAAGGTGCTGACCATTGCAAAAAACGGGATCTATACACGGGAGGAACTGGGCGAGGTTCCCCACAGCTGGATCAAGAAGTATTTCAATGCCCATGAGGAGGAACAGAAATTCGCAGTCTCGGAGAGATTGAGAAAGAGCGTTGCCTTCCGAAATTTTAATCTGCTGGATCCTTTTCATTTCAAGAAACCGTTTCACTGTATCTTCTGCAGAAACGTTATGATTTACTTTGACATGCCGACGAAAAACGGAATCATCAACAAGTTCTATGACGCTCTGCTTCCGGGAGGTTATTTTATGATAGGCCACAGCGAATCCCTTTCGGCTTGTGACCATCAGTTCAAGTATATCAAACCATCGATTTACCAGAAAATATAATAACCTGCCACTGTAAGGATTGCTAAATTTCTTCTGAAATATAAAGTTTTTCAGAGATCAGACGATATATAAAATAGGGCCGGACGAACATATCTTTCCATGTCCGGCAAGCCACGAGTAATAGGGGGGTGAATCCAATGGCAGTAAATCCAACAAGTTCCAGTACATTATCTTCATTAACCGCGAAGACGGGGATCGGCGGTTTGGTATCAGGAATGGACATTGACGAAATTGTCGAAAGTCTGACTTCTGCCAGCAGGGAAAAGATCACAAAGCAGCAGCAATATCTTCAGAAACTGGAATGGAAGCAGACTGCATACCGTTCTGTCACTACAGCACTAAAAGCATTTCAGAGCAGCTATCTGGATGTTCTTTCATCAACAAATTTCAGAAGCACATCCATGTTCAATACGTTCAAGGCCGCTTCCTCATCGAGCGCCGTAACGGCCACAGCCACCGGAAGCGCGTCGGGAGGAAGGATTACCATTAATTCCATCACAAAGCTGGCAACCAATCAGACGGTGAAAGCCGCATCACCGGCATCGAAAGCGCTTACCAGCAGTAATACGGTCGCTGATTTTATTTCCGGTCTGGAAGCGGGAGAATCCATCAGCATTACACTGGATGGGAAAGTCAAAACCATAACCTTTGACAGCAGTTTTGTCTCTGCGGTGAAGGCCGATGCCTCCACATTTGAAACGGAACTGCAGGCACTGGTCGATAAATCCTTCGGTGCAGCAGGCCCGTCTGACAGAGTCATATCGGTTAACGTGGATGCAAATGACCTCCTGACCTTCTCGGCGACAGGCTCAAGGATTACCCTGAATTCCGTAGGCACCGACAGCACCACTCTGACCGACATGGGTTTTGCAAGCGGTCAGTCAAACAGGATAGCATCCAATACGGAGCTTCGCAACCTGACACTTGAAACACCTTTGACAAGCGGCAATCAGGTTTTCAGAATCAATGGCGTGACCTTTAATTTTTCAAGTAGCGATACCCTGACCACGATGATGCAGAAAATCAATTCCAGTGCAGCCGGAGTAACCATATCCTACTCTGCCATCACCGATAAGTTCACAATGACCGCCAATGAAAGCGGCTCAGGTGATAATGTGGTGATCTCGGAAATCAGCGGAAATCTTATGACGGCTCTGGGTCTGACCGAAACGGCAGGCGCCCAGGTTACGGCGGGACAAAATGCGATCCTTTCCGTAAACGGCCAGACCATAACAAGAAGTTCTAATACCTTTGATATCGACGGTGTAAAAGTAACACTCAATGAAGAAACAAGCGAAGCCGTGACAATTACAATGACCGAGGACGCCACATCCCTGAAGGATTCCGTTAAAAAGTTTGTGGAAGATTACAATTCACTGATCGAACTTATCAACGGACTGGTGAAAGAAGAGATAAACAAGGACTACCCTCCGCTTACCGATAAGCAGAAGGAGGAGATGTCCGAGTCGGAAATCGAAGCCTGGGAGAAGAAAGCCAAATCCGGCATATTAAGAGGGGACGCCTTACTCAGAAACATCTCCTCCAAGCTTCAGACTTCCATGGCAGGTCTTTCAGTCAACGGTTTCTCCCTTTTCTCCATGGGGATCTCATCAGCAGGGTATACGGAGAACGGAAAGCTGAAGATCGATGAGACCAAGCTCCAGACCGCGTTGGAAACAAAGGGTACCGAGATCCGTGAATTGTTCGCTTCTGCAAAAGGCCTGGGAAACACGCTGAATACCATTATTACCGACGCAACAAGAACCTCCGGCCCCAAAGGCTCAAGAGGAACTCTCGTGGAGGCTGCCGGGATGGACAACACGATGTCCAAAACCGAAAACAGCATCTTCGATATGATGAAACGTACCAATAAGAATATAAAAATGCTGAAGTTAAGACTGGAAGCAGAAGAATCAAAGTATTGGAGCAAATTCAGCTATATGGAATCCATTATCAACAATCTGAACGCACAAAGCTCGATATTGTCCAGCTTTACCAGCTCCTAAGCAGAACACAAAAGAGGTGTAATATGATGCAGCATGCAAACCTATTTCAGCAATATAAAGCTCAAACTCTGGAAACCCTCACCAAAGGAGAGATTGTAGTCAAACTCTTTGAAGAAGCTTCAAAGCAGATCAGTATGGGGATTTTCTTTTCCAATAACGGAAATACATACAAATCATATAATTGCATCGCCAAGGCACAGAAAATTATCAAGACGCTGGATTTCTCCCTGGATATGAAATATGCCATTTCCATTGAGCTGAGGGATATGTACCTTTTCCTTCATGAAAAGCTCGGAAAGGCGGCTGCAGATAAAGATACCGCGTTGATGAAGGAACTCCTGTCCCTTGTGGATGATCTGAAGGTTACATTCCGGCAGGCCGAGAAGCTGGCCAGGACAAAAAGATAGATTGTTTCATCGACAGGAAGGTCTTTTAACATGAACATTAAATCATCAAATGAATATTTCCGTCAAAAAAAATCACTCTTGGAACAGTGCCTGGCTCTCAGCGAGGAATTGATCAGCAGCATTGAAAGCTGGGAATCGGTGCCGGACGTCATGGCCAGAAAGGAAGCCGCAATTATGAATCTGAAGGATTTGGAAGACTCCATCGATTCCGGAGTTAAGGCTTCTCTTTCTCAGGAGATGAAACAGGAATTGGACCGGATGATCCACCTGATTCTGGCGCTCGATCAGGATACAGCCAATCTGATCCGCAGGGAACAGCTGGAGATCAAAGGATCGCTCAAGGCCAATATTCAGGGGCAGAAGCTGATGCAATATGCCCAGACTCATGAAATTCCCAGCGGCACAAAACTGGACTACAAAAAATAGTAAATGCTCAATTAACTGAGTTCAATGATTTTACAATACTGGAAAGATAAAAAAACCATTTTTGTGTTAAAAATGAATCTGTCAATCAAAAGTAGACAGTTCAAAAAAACTATTCAAACCCTAATTCAGTTCTATACTGGATTGGGGTTTTGTAATTTAATGCGGCGGCCGGCCTTTGGTTATTGA
>JAVBVR010000019.1:0-23312 GCA_036677845.1 Anaerovoracaceae bacterium
AGCGTATTGAAGATCCCCATGGAGATAAAACAGATCAGTAAGGCCAACAGATAGGCCCTGTTTTGCAGCAGCCTCCGGATCGACGCCAGGCTGAAATCATCCTTCTCGGATTCCGGTCCGGGCGGGGGGACTGACGGCTTTTCCCTCGTGAACAGGATGGAGATAACGGCGGAAACAGCTGCGATCATCGCAAAAGTCCTGAAAACAGCGGGCAGACCCTTTGCTTCAGCCATTGCGGGAGCAAGGATCATAGGCAGAGCAAAGCCGATATACTGAGCCATGGTTAATATACCTGCCGCCGTCGCGCGTTCTGCGATCGGGAACCAGTTGGCCGGAACCTTTGTGGAAATATTGAGCAGGAAAGGCTGCCCCATTGCAATGAGAAACTGTGAGGTGATGACAATGGTGAAATTGTCTGCGAAAAAAGCCCGCGTAAGCCCAAACACTGCAGTTAACAGCGCTCCGAATATCAGAGAGCTCCGATAGCCGTAATGATCGATCATCCATGAGGCGGGCATGGAGAAAAGGATAAACATAATCATATAGCTCATAGTGAAGACTGTTATCCAAATACCATTCACACCGTAGAACCGTTCGGCCATGCTGGAGATCGGAGCGAGGGACAGCCACATCATTTCTGTGGAGATGATGATTGGTACGATGGAAAATAGAACAACCCAGCGATAGGGTGCCACACCGGTATCTTTCATTTTGATCCCTTCTCCACGGCATTCCGAAATACGTTCTCAAATCGGGACAGAATATCCGGCAGCATTTCGTCAGTATAGGCGGCACTGGTGTAAAGCCGGCTGCCGGCCAGTGTTATAAGGCCTTCCGCCATATATGCAGCCCCGATGTGTTCCATTTCCTGTTTTCTCAAGGAAGTCTGCTTCAAAATACCGGGGATCTGCCACGGCCTTGACCAGTCGATCGCAAAATGCAAGGCTCCTGCAGTCTCCAGATGGCAGATGGAGCCTTGGTTGAAAGCAACAAAGGGGAGTTGGTACGTTTCGATCAAAGCCTGCAGCCCTGCTATCAGCTTGTCGGCAAATCGGCCGGCCTTACAGCAGGCGTCGGTCTGTTCAATTTCACAGAGCGTAAAATAACCGGCGACACAGCTCAGAGGATTGGCAGCCATAGTGCCGCCTACCAGCGCCTTTTTATGCTTGGCCTCACCGCCGATTCCGGCGGAAAGGTATTTCATGACTTCTTTTTTTCCTCCCAGTCCGCCGGCACTGGGATAACCGCCGGCTATGACCTTCCCGAATATGGTCAGGTCCGGGGAGACTCCGAAATAGCCCTGTGCACCCGACATGCCGATCCGGAATCCGGTCACGACTTCATCAAAGATGAGCAGCGCGCCGTACTTCCTGCACAGCAGCTCAACCCCTTTGTTGAAATCGAAATCCAGCGGCCGGGTACCGCTTTCCGGGCCCATCGGCTCGATGAATACCGCAGCCGTTCCCCCGCGGAGTTTGTTATTCTTCAGTTTTTTCTCCAGATCGTCCAGATCATTCGGAAAGAATTCCTGGGTCTGGCTGAAGATGTGCTTTGGCACACCGGATGCCTGTGTCGACCGGGAACCGGGGATTCGGATACCATATGCCAGCTGATCGCTCCAACCGTGGTAGGCGCCGCCCATTTTAATAATATTCTTACTCTTCGTCGCCAGCCTGGCAACCCTGACAGCGGCCATGCATGCTTCCGTTCCGGAACCCAGCATGCGAAACATTTCCACGGAATCAAAGCATTCCGTGACTTTTTTCGCCAGCTTGTATTCATACTCATGAAACAGTCCGGTGGACGGCCCGCATTCCTCCAGGAGACGAAAAACCTGTTCCCGGATTTTAGCCGGGTTGCTTCCAAGTACCGTCGGCCCGCCAGCCTGAAGAAAATCATAATACCGGTTTCCGTCGATATCATAAAGGAAAGCACCCTCCGCCTTTTCTACCGCAATGGGAAACGGATGGTTGAAGGCCAGATTGTGCTGGACGCCTCCGGGTATGATTTTCCTTGCCTCTTCCGTCAAGGCTTTCGACTTTGGACATTTTGCGTCAAAATAATCACTTTCATACTTTTTCAATGCATCAGGACGGATGGTCCATATGGGTTGGCGGATCAGTTCATCAAGCTGTGCCGTAATCTTCTTTGCATCGGGATAAACGGATATGGCAAATGCATGATTCATATTAAGTCGCCTCCTTCGGAATTCAGAGAGTTGTTTCATTATTTAGACGGGAAGTCTGAATAATTGAGTGAATGTTCACTCAATCTCTTGTATCCACTTTATCACTGCAGGAGCAAATGTCAATGGGGTTTTCATCTTTTTTAAGATACAAAAAGTACAAATATGTGTTAAAATCCAATAAATATGGTATTAATAAGATGGTAATTAAATGTAATTCAGTGAAACTTCAACGGAGGAGGAAATACCCATGAAATTATTGGTTCCTGTAGACGGTTCAATTGCATCCTACAAAGCTGCGGAAAAATCAGCGGAAATTGCAAAAAACTATGGCTTTACTATCAAGATGATCACGGTCATCGATTATGACAATGTCTCAAGGCATAACCGGAATGAAAAGCTGTGGCGACAGGTGGACGGCTCCCTGATCGCAGGCAGATCAAGGACGCTGGACGAGGACGAACTGGCCGGTGAAATGAGGGAAAATGCCATCCGGCTGCTTGATTCCCTGACTGAGGAATTGGAGTTTGGTGATACTGGAATAGAAAAGGAAGTGCTTTTCGGTGAGCCATACCATATGATACTGGAAACCGCGGAAAAGGAAAAGGTCGATTTGATTGTAATGGGCAACAGAGGATTCTCAAAGATCAAAAGATTCTTTGTCGGATCCGTAACCCAGAGGGTTATTTCCGAAGCGCCTTGTCCGGTTCTTGTAATCCACGTAAATGCTGAGGATTGATGCAGCGGAAAGATCTCCGGCTGAAACAGCACTGTCTAAGAAAACATAGACGGTGCTTTCTTATTATCATGTTTTCATGGATTTTGCAGCTGATAAAACTGCCCGGTTCGGGGGAAAATATATCTGTTTAATCCCCAAAACATCTTGACAAAATATTAACAAAAGTTATACTTAATATAATATAAATATGCTAACGATATAACTAACAATTTACCAAACAACTGCTGTTTCGGCGTACTGGTTCGCCCAGAGCGAACCAGATTAGGAGGTTTAGATGTCAATTCGAAAAAAACTAGGCATCGACTACGGAGATGTTAATCCGATTACAACTCGTGAAGACAGGATTCAGTACATCAACTTCAAGCTGGCATCCCTCGGATTGCCTGTTTATCGATCTAATGATAATCGAGATGAAGCCGGAATCTATTTCATCGACCTGCTTGACGACATTATCAAGGATTATAAAGAGAAGAAAAGGATGGTCGACGTAAATGAGGTGGGTATTTACAAACGAATCAACCGTTTTTTCAGCAATTATTTCAGCGACAGTGCCAATCCGCCCAAGGTGGTAGATGATTCTCTTATGCTGGATCATTACGGTCTGGCGCGGGAAATGTCCCTGCCGCCTGACGGCAATACCTTCAGCAACGAATATATCAGCAGCTATCGCATAAAGCAGGGGGTTCTGCATAATCCCAGAAACGACAGGCGTACTACGGAAGGCTCCTTTCATATTGTCGAGGGTGGGCTGTCAATACCCAATGATAAAAAGGCAGTACCGAAAGTGGCATTTCGCAAGCTATATGAAGCTGCCATAAATCCACCTGAGGATATGAAGCTGCTTCCGTTTACCATCAATCAGCCGGAACCCGCCAGGACCTTTGTTTCTTTGATGCTGAAGCCTCTCGTTTCGCCGAAAGTGCCGGGTGTACTGGATGAGAAGCGAATGGAGGTTCTCTTTGTAGCTCCGGGAAACTTTGTATCAAATCTGGATTTTATTGAATCCGTCTTCGGCAATATGGGCGACCCGAGCTTTCACAGCAACGATTCCGGCCTGGATGTGACCAAGTGGACCGGGCACACAGGATATATCCTGCTTGCGCCTCATTTGTCAAGAATGAAGAAAAAAGACCTGGGACTGCCACATTATGACGATGCAACGGAAAGACAGCGGCGGGACGGCATGTGCTATCAGGACGAAAATGAACTCTATAATGACGGAAACGCCTTCAAACTGACCTGCAGAGACAAAAGCGGTGTGGCGGTAACGCTGATTGCGGATAACTATTTCGGTTATTCCAAGAAAGAAATCAAAACCCAAATCGGGTTTGCCGCAAATCTATACGGAAATGTGGAAGAAGAACACGCCGGCGGTACTGTTGCCTATCCTCAGCGGAATCTGGGGATCCATTACAATGCGATGGAGGATGCAAGCCTGGAGGGCTACTGCTTCGATGAGGTGATCGAGAAGTACGGCGATATGATGGATCTGCAGGAAGACCGCTATGGTATCGATAAGACCAACAGGCAGATCATATATCTGCCGGAAAACATCCGCATCGACCTGTACAAGAATAAAATATCATGGGAGCACGGCAATGAGCAGAAACAGCTGAAGCTGCTGCCCGGTTACTTTTATATTCTGCCCAACGGAGAGAAAATCTATCTGGATAAGCATCCGGAAGCTCCTATGTGGAAGCTGGTTGCAGCAGAGGCCGAAGGAACCTTCTGCCACAAGCCCTGCACGGTTTCCGGGGGAGGAAAATCGGAAATTTCCAAGTCCATCAGCAATTCCATCATATACGGCACCTACTACGTCAACGATCTGGATGAGGACCTGGATCACGTAGAGCAGATCCTGAATTACGATTACAGACATCGCTGGAGAGATGAACCGGACAGAATAAGACCGGCCAGACCGATCCTTTCCATCGACAGAACCCTGGGTTCGGTGATCAAACTCCTGACGCCGTCGCCCCTTTATACGGATGAATACAACGCCTATATCGAATCGATTCCGAACCATGTAAAAGCATTGGTTTTCATGGTGAAACGGTTTTACCGCCAGTCCTGGGGAGACGACTGGAGAAATCATTTTTCCGTCGATATTATCAACGGCAAGCCCGGACATGAATTGAAATTTGAGAACAGGAAAATCCGGCCCAGTTATCTTCGCGTTGGATTCAGTGATGATAAAGCCTGGAGAATCTTCAAACTGCGCATGGATTTCATGCCGAGTGAAAAGATTCAGATGGAGGACGACATCACAGCCTCTACCATGGTTCCCAAGGAGCAGCTGTCATATTTGAATCCCCAGTACTCCAACGACAGCTATAAGTTTGCCGCCAACTGTGAATACCGATTCTTCCAGAGACCGGACGACGCAATTCACAAGGGATATGATCTGCAGGCCGAACAAGACCTGTCCAGCAACAACCTGTTCGCCACCAACTTCCAGCCTTTGACCAGGGAGGATGTGGAAGAACTCAAGAATGACGTGATGGGATACATCTCTTATACGGAGCCGGTCCGTTCCCATATTGAAGCATTTCTGGACTGCAACTGCATCGACGAATACTGCGTGGTTTCCTCTGAACCCAGGATTGTAGACGGAGCACGAAGCAAGAATCCAAGATATCTGGAGCATCGGTCGGATTTCAAGAATCCGCTGAAAAACTATCTTGCAGAGATCGGCGAACGGTTTTCGAGAAAAATTCCCCTTGACAAGCCGGTTCTCATGCCGGTAAATGCTATACTTCCGGGCCGCCGGAACAATCCGCCGGGAGAAGAGGGAGGTAAGAAGATCCCTCCCCTCAGCGTATACAATCCGATTCACTATCAGGAACTGCCGGAACTGTTTATGGATTTGATCAGCAGTCTCACGGGAAAATCGCCTTCCACCACGGGAGCCGGCTCCGAAGGTGCGCTGACAAAGGGCCCGTTCAATATGCTGCTCCCGGTTTACGACCTGAACAGTACCCTCCTGTCCTACGTGCTGGGGGATTATAATGTGTTCACAACACCCGCAGGACATATCGGACCGAGCTTCAGAGTGGATCACGATATCTCCATGCTGGTGCCGGAAATCTGGTCCAGACTCAAGGAGAAGGAGCGTGATCCGGAAAAACTGATCCGGGAAGGCTCACTCGAGAAGCTGGAAGACTTTGATTACAACGGTACAAGAATACCCGCAAGCCGGCTGGGATACAGGATCACCAACGTATTTTGCTACAAATATCTCGGCAAAATCTTTGATGAGCCCCAGTCTGTATTCAGTGAAGAAATCCTGAAGCCGGAGAAGCAGAATCTGGAAGCTTTTACAGACGGTGTTCTGAATATCACAAACGGCCATAAAAAGGCGGCCCTGCATTACTTCCAGGACGGGAGCATTGAGGATGCAATCCCTCCGATCAAGGCGATCCTGCATATCATGGCATACGGCGATTATCAGGGATATACGCTCGAATCCAAAGAAGTCAGGGATCTCTTTAAAAAGGAAAATATCATTGCCAGCGAGTGGTATGCCGAGCGGCTCGGGAACAAACAGAAAATCGACGTCGCTCTCATAACGAGAAAGATTGAGAATCTTGAAGAATTTATCGCAAATCCGATCAATGAGTCGGTAATTGACGAATTCCAATATAGAGCAAGGCTTCAGGCGGCGAAGGATACCCTGAAGTATTACCAGTCCGATTCCTATCTGGAATCCCTGAAAGGAACCATAGGAGCGGCATCCATCGCCCTGTAAAGCCACTGGAATAAGTTTCTTCGTAATGATTTGGCGATGGTTTGATGGAAACTAAAAAAACCGGGAAGGTACTTGATGAAACAAGATGCTTTCTCGGTTTTTTGGTTCCGGTTTTGCGGGTTTTACCTGTTATTCTATTCCTGTATGCCCGGGATTTTCGGGAGCTGGGATAATGATTTGTCAAGCTCTTCATCCGTGGGAATGTGATCCGTCATGGTGCCTTCCATATAGGAGGTATAAGCAGTCATATCAAAATATCCGGTACCTGTCAGGCCGAACAGGATCGTTTTGGCCTCTCCCGATTCTTTGCACTTCAGCGCTTCGTCGATGGCGGTACGGATGGCATGGGAGGATTCCGGCGCGGGCAGAATGGTTTCCAGCTTTGCAAACTGGTTTGCAGCTTCGAACACCTTTGTCTGTTCCACCGCCACAGCCTCCATAAAGCCGTCGTGATAGAGCTTGGAGAGAATCGGAGACATTCCGTGATATCGGAGACCGCCTGCATGGTTGGCGGACGGTTTGAAGTCGCATCCGAGGGTGTACATTTTCGCCAGCGGAGTAATTCTTCCCACATCGCAGAAGTCGTATGCATATTTGCCGCGGGTAAAGGATGGGCAGGAAGCCGGTTCCACCGCAACGATTCTCGGATTGGCTTTTCCCGTCAGCTTATCCTGCATAAAGGGTGCGATCAGACCGCCAAGGTTGGAGCCGCCGCCGGCACAGCCAATGATCACGTCGGGGTACTCTCCGAGGGCCTCCATGGCAGCCTTTGATTCCAGACCAATGATGGACTGATGCAAAAGGACCTGATTGAGGACAGACCCCAGAACGTATCTGTAATTCTCTGAAGTCACCGCTTTCTCAATGGCTTCGGAGATAGCACAGCCGAGGCTTCCGCCGGACGTAGGATCGCTCTCCAGAATTGCACGGCCCACATTGGTGGTACTGCTTGGGCTTGCGATTACCGTGCTGCCGAAGGTTTCCATAACAGCTTTACGGAACGGCTTTTGCTCATAAGATACTTTAACCATGAACACTGTAAGCGGAAGCCCGAAATATGCGCAGGCTTCGGAGAGTGCGGTACCCCATTGGCCGGCCCCTGTTTCCGTGGTAAGCCCGGCAAGGCCCTGTTCCTTTGCATAGTACGCCTGTGCAATGGCGGAATTCAGCTTGTGGCTTCCTGAAGTATTATTGCCCTCAAATTTAAAGTAGATCTTTGCCGGAGTATCCAGAGCCTTTTCCAGGTTATAGGCCCTGACCAGAGGAGACGGACGATATATTTTGTACATCTCCAGCACTTCCTCCGGAATGTCGATATAACGGGTTTCAGCATCCATTTCCTGCTTGGCAAGCTTCTCGCAGAAAACAGGATATAAATCTTCCACCTCAGCAGGCTTCATGGTGCCGGGATTGATGATTGGATCCGGCTGTTCCTTCATATCGGCTCTCAGATTGTACCATTGTTTCGGCATCTGCTCCTCGGTTAAATATAATCTGTGCGGAATTTTATTCATTGTTTTTTCCTCCTTTTCATTTTTCTAATAAAAAAAGCTTTTGTTCCAGATTTCTCTGGGACAAAAGCTTAGCTTCTGCGGTACCACCCTGATTGGCGCAAGCGCCCACTCACTCCATGTACTTCATACATGCTCCCTCGATAACGGGCGGAGATCCCGTCAGGCACTACTGGCAGCTGCTGAGCAACTGGTTTCGTCCTGCCCTCATAAGTCCATTCAGCGTAGTTTCATTTACCGCTATCCCACCACCAGCGGCTCTCTGTGAAACGAAGATCCATGCCTACTCTTCTTAATCAACGGTTTAACTTTGTTTTTTGTAGTATATGCTGAAATTATTCTGTTGTCAAGAAAAAAAATATCGGATTTAAAGAAAATTTATAACCAAAATTTATAACCATCCCAGGAAAATCCGTGAAAATGCTTCTGAAAGACGCGGCAATTGAAACCGAAAGCAGAGAATAGTATAATAGTTAGAGTTCCAATGGCAAAGGTTGAAAAAATCTTATCACTATGAAGTTAATAAATTTGTAAGAAAGCAGAGTGCCTTTTGTTAAGAAAGTTTTGGTATCTTCTTTATAGCAGCTGCAAAAAGGAGGTTACCGTTATATTAAGGAGAGATAAGGATGAATGTTTTAATTTGTGATGACGACAGGGAAATCGTAGGAGCCATTGAGGTATATCTGAAAAATGAAGGCTATTATATCTTTAAGGCCTATGACGGGATTGAAGCCCTTGATATCGTTCGCAGAGAGGAGATTCATCTGATTCTGATGGATATCATGATGCCCAGGCTTGACGGCATGAGAACGACCATGAAGATTCGGGAAGAGAAAAATATTCCTATCATAATGCTCTCGGCAAAGTCAGAGGATTATGACAAGATTACCGGACTTAATGTGGGAGCGGACGACTATATCACAAAGCCGTTTAATCCGCTGGAGCTGATCGCACGCGTGAAATCGCAGCTCAGGCGGTACGTAAACCTGGGAAGTCTGGAGAAGAAAACAGGGGTTTATAAATCAGGGGGATTGGAAGTGGATGACGAGGCAAAGAACGTTACGGTGGACGGAGAACAGGTGCCTGTCACCCCAATCGAGTACGGAATTTTAAAGTTTTTGACAGAAAATGCAGGCAAGGTGTTTTCCATGGAAAAGATCTATGAAACGGTTTGGAACGAACCGTCCTTCAACCCGGAAAACACGGTGGCTGTACATATCAGAAGGATTCGGGAAAAGATTGAGATCAACCCGAAGGAACCGAGATATTTGAAGGTGGTGTGGGGTATTGGATATAAAATTGAAAAGCTTTAACGGCAGCAGGATTGCCCAGAGGATCGCATTTATTCTATGTGTTTTGCTGTTTCTCAGTTCGCTGGCCGGAGGCGCGTTTGTTTTCAACAGGATGGGCATGACTTCCTATGGCAACAGTATCGATGATCTGCTGCTGTACGAGAGCTATGAGAAAAGTGCAGTGTTCCAGAGGGAATTTGAAACTCAGCTAAGCAGTATTCTTTATTTGCTTGACGAATATAAAAGTGAGGAATATATAAAAAGCGGCAGGACCATCAGTTCACAGCGCCTGGAAGATGCTATGAGAGAACTGTATTACGGCGGAACCTACTCCTACTATGTTTCTTATTCAGGAAACGACGGAGATAACTACGAAGAATACAAAAGTTTGGACATGAAAGGTTCCGCAGCGACGCCCTATGAACGTTACGGCGGGCGTGATTTTGAGGAATACGGTCTCAAAGCACAGTTTAAACAGGATTATGCGGAGCAGATCGAACAGTTAAAACAGGCGATGATTATGGATGACCTGCGTTCCTTCGAGTCTATACAAAGACAATTGGACAGGATCAAAGGATTCACCTATCTTGCCACCGACGGAACCTATACGGTTACGAACATCGGAAGCGCCGCGAATTCATCACCCCCGATTGCAGATGCCGGCTACTTCAGAAAGTCACCTGCCTATTTGATTTACGAGGGTGACGATCTGACGAAGGTGCCGGCCTCCTCGGACGGGATCGGGGACTCTCTCAAGTACCTGGACCGGAGTCTGGAGTCCAGGCTGGACGACCGCTATAACCCGGAACTGTCAGTGTACTTCTCCTTCGATCAGAGCTTTCTGGATGCCAGAGAAGCTGAGTTTGCCGAAGCAAAAGGGGAAACGGTCAAGTGGATGCCGTTGACAATCGTCTGCGGACTGCTGTCTCTGCTTCTGCTTATCTATCTCATCATCGTTACAGGGAAAAAGGACGAAGCAGGAAACTTCGTACTTCACAGGGTGGACCGCATTTTTACCGAGCTACAGCTCGTCATAATCGCAATCCTGCTGTTTGGCGGAGGAGGTTTCTTTTTGAGATTCCTGTATGAGGCGGTGAGCTACGGTGTTTCGATTAACGGCAGTGTTTATTACATCAGGGACCCGTTATATCTGTCCATAACACTGGCATCGGTCATCGGGTTGCTTTCCGCTTTTCTCGGCCTGTATTTCATTCTGTCGGTCGTGAGGAACATCAAGGCAGGAAGGTTCTTGACAAATTCCGTGATCTTTATAGTTATACTCGCCCTTTGGAAGGGGCTGAAGGAATTTTATCACGGAGGCAGCGTGATGAAAAAGGTTGTACTGGTGACATTGGCTGTCTGCCTGCTTTCCGCCACTATTGTGCTCGCTCCTGTTATAGCTGCTCTGGTTCTGGCCTTTGCACCCAAATGGGTAAGGAAATACGAAGAGATAAAAAAGGGCGTCGTTGAGGTAAAAAACGGAAACCTGACCTATAAGATCAAAGCTGACGGGGACGGTGAACTGGACCAGCTGGCGCGGGGGATTAATGAGATCTCGGAAGCGTCAAGCATTGCAATCCAAAATGAGCTGAAAAACCAGCGGCTGAAAACAGATCTTATTTCAAACGTTTCTCACGACCTGAAGACGCCGCTGACTTCCATCATAACATATATCGATCTGCTGAAGCAGGAGGGCTTCGACAGTCCCGACGCCGGCAAATATCTTGAGATACTCGACCAGAAAAGCGTTCGTCTGAAGAAGCTTACGGAAGACCTGTTTGATGCGGCCAAGGCATCCAGCGGTGCGATCCCGGTAAGATATGAAAAGGTGGAGATGCTTTCACTCATCAATCAGGGACTTGGGGAAATGAACGACAGGATCGAGGCATCCAATCTGGAATTTCGGATCAATGCACAGCAGGATAAGTATTATGTCCGGGCTGACGGGCAGCTGCTTTGGAGAGTGCTTGAAAATCTCCTAGGAAATGTATTGAAATATGCACAGGAAGGCTCCCGCGTCTATATCGACCTTAAGGAGCAGAGCGGAAAAAACGGAACCATTCCCAACGTAATCCTGGAGATCAAGAATATTTCCAAGACTGAGCTCAATATCGATGCCGATGAACTGATGGAACGGTTTAAGCGCGGAGATGAGTCCAGAACCACAGAAGGCAGCGGTTTAGGTCTTGCCATCGCAAAAGATCTGGTCAGACTGCAGAACGGATGGTTTGAAATCAAAATAGACGGAGACCTCTTTAAAGCGGTCGTCATGCTGGAAGAATACAGGGATGCGGAGTAAAACGCGAAAGTTTTTCCTTTTAAGATGGGAAAAAGGTGGTATAATATACAATGTAAAATTTTTCTAAAGGATGACACCAAAAATTTTCATTAGGAAAGGAGATTCACAATGGCGGAATATGAATGCAAGGTATGCGGTTACATCTACAGTGAAGCAGATGGCTGCGAAGAGCAGGGGGTAGCTCCGGGAACCAAATGGGCCGATGTACCTGACAGCTTTGAATGCCCGTTATGCGGAGCAGGCAAAGAGGATTTCGAACAGAAATAGGATGGATAGAAGTGAATTCATCGGAAAGGCCGGTGAAAAACTGAAGCTGGTCCGAACCGAATACGGTTTGAATCAGGAAAAAATGGCCGATATATTGGGAATATCAAAGAAAACTCTTGTACAGATCGAAAAGGGGCGTTCCTCTTTGGGGTGGACGGGGGCAGTTGCCCTTTGCACTATTTTTGAGCGAAGCGAAGTCCTGGAAGCCGCCTTTGAAGGTGCTGCGGCAGAAATGATTCTGACGCTGGCCTTTCAGGGTTCCGAACCGGATTATCCCAGAACCATGGGCGGAAAGATCTGGTGGAGAACCATTGAGGAGGCAGAAAAATACAAGGTTCAGCAAAATCTCGTTTCCCAGCACTATCGGATTCTGGATCAGAACAACAGGAGAATTTACTCATCCTTTGAACTGCAGGAAATCAAAAAACAAATAAAAAATTACCTATAAAAACGTTGACTCAAACTCCCCTATAGTGTAATATTACACTATAGGGGAGTTTTGTTCAAGTAAAGGGGTACGGATGTCAATTTTAGTTTGTGTATTGCTGATCCGATATTGGGTTGGGAGAAGTGGTTATGAGTAATACAAATCGCACGGGAATTCTTCTGCTGCATGGATTCGCCGGAGATATTGAAGAGATCAAGCCGCTGCGGGAGTATCTGGAACAGAGAGGCTATACCGTAGCTTGCCCGCTCCTGCCGGGGCATGGACTGACAAAAACGGATCTTGCCGAAACGAGCTGTGAGGACTGGATCGCTGCCGCAGAACGGGCCTATCTGGATCTTTCCGGGAAATGCGACAGACTCATTGTAATAGGGTTCTCCATGGGGGGACTGCTGGCTGTCAACCTCTGGCATTACGGATTTTCCGGATTAGTGACTGTCAACATGCCGGTATATTACTGGAATCTAAAGGTCATCGCAGCAAATCTGCTGACGGATTTCCGGCGATTCTGGAAAAAATATCTGGATGCGTCTACGGATAAAACCCTTTCCTCCATGGTAGAATTTCAGAAGCTGCTCACAAAGACAAAGCCGATGCTTCATCACATAACGTGCAGAACAATGATTGTCCAGGCTATGGATGATGATACAGTGCACCACAGAAGCGCGGACTATATTCTGGAGAGGGTACGTGCTGAAAAAACCGTTTACTGGCCTGAGCACGGGGGCCATATGATTTTTCAAAGCGCGAGCGGCCAAGATGTCTGCAGAAGAATTGAGTATTTTATTATTGAGGGAGGTGATTCCTATGGAAGAAAATAAAAAAAAAGACGGTTCCGATAAGGCGCTGGCTGCCGCAGGAACACTCTTGGTCTGGATACCCATGGCTTTTGCCGTATTAACATCAGTAATGGGAACCATAGCAACAGGAAGATTTCTTTTTGATTATTTGATGCCGGCGGAGCTTTTTCCTGCAGCCCTTGCCGGAGCCCTTCTGCTGCTCTGGGCCGCAAAAAGGTCCGGACGGCGCTTCCGGATAATCGGGATCAGCTTTGTAGCAATGTTGTTTTTTATGGGTTCAATTATAGTGATCCCTTCGGTTACAGGTTTGGCAAACGGGGAAACATCGCCGGAGGGAATACCCCTTATTGTCGTTATGGTATGCCTGGCAATCTATATGATCTTCCTCATTGCAGTTGGAATCGGAGGTATCCGGTTATGGAGAGACCTGCTGCGTAATAAAAATTAAAGAGGCTCGGAATCGAGCCTTTTGAATTTTTTGCGAAACTATTGCAGAAAGGGTTGATTAGAGATACAATCAGGGGCATAGAATATCGGAAAGGGAGACAGGAATATGAAGAAACGTTTTTGGGGTGAGGCAGCCGGGTGCGAGGTTTCGCTGATTACATTGAACAACGGTTCACTGAAGGCGGATGTCAGCAATTATGGTGCTGCCCTGGTAAGCCTTTGGGTACCGGACCGCAGCGGCGGATTCACCGACGTGGTGATGGGCTATGACACTCTGGCGGAGTATATCGGTCAGAAATGCTATGCCGGCGTCATCGCAGGCCGGTGTGCAAACCGAATAAAGAATTCAAGATTTGTTCTGAACGAAGAAGAATTCCTGCTGGACCAGAATGAGGGAAATAATCATCTTCACGGCGGACATAAAGGCTTTGGGAACGTTGTATGGGATATCGTGTCCGGCGGAGAGGATTTCGTGGTACTGAAATACCGCAGCCCCGACGGAGAGTGCGGATATCCGGGAAATCTCGAGTGTACGGTGGAGTACCGGCTGGAGGACCGCCTGCTGAAAATCCTGTATTGTGGAACCGCAGACCGGGATACTGTGATGAATCTTACGAATCATAGCTATTTTAATCTCAACGGTCACGGCAGCGGAACCATAAGAGATCATACCGTATCAATCGCAGCGGATCAGATCACGGAACTCGACAGGGAAAGCTGCAGTACCGGCCGTTTTATCCCTGTGGACGGCACGCCCTTTGATCTGCGTAAGCCGGCGAAGATCTGCACCATGCTGGCAGGTCATCATGAGCAGATGGAAATCGGGAAGGGCTTTGATCATAATTTTGTTCTGAGCAGCCGAAATAATCCGGCTGTACCTGCAGCCGACCTGATTTCAGAGGAAAGCGGCATTGGAATGAGGGTTTACACGGATCTTGAGGGGATGCACTTCTATACCGGCAATCATCTGGACGGAAAATTAAAAGGAAAGGGCGCGGTAATCTATCCCCGTTTTGCCGCCCTGTGCTTTGAAACACAGCATTTTCCAAATGCTGTCAATATCGGTCATTTCCCTTCCCCTGTCATAAAGAAGGGCGAGATTAAGAGAAGCATGACTGCATTTGAGTTTTACACAAAATAAAGCGTACCGGGAGTAGAGTATAACAAGAGTAGAAATAATTAAAGGAGCTGGCTCGCCGAGAATGAATCGCGGCGAGTCAGCTCCCTATATATCTTATTGCTATTCCAATTCTTTCAGCCACTCTGACGGATCTGCGTCGCTTGGCATTCTCCAGTCACCCCGCGGAGAAAGGCTTACGGATCCCACCTTTGGACCGTCGGGAATGCAGCTGCGCTTAAATTGCTGCGAGAAGAATCTTCGGTAGAAAACAGTGAGCCATTTTTTAATAAACTCCTCGGAATAATCGTCGGCAAAGGTGGATTTGGCGATATAAAGCAGTTTTTTCGGCGACATACCGAAACGGATGGTGTAGAACATGAAGAAATCGTGTAGAATGTAAGGGCCAACCGCGTCCTCTGTCTTCTGAGCGATTTCTCCCGTTTCATCCGGCGGAAGAAGTTCCGGTGATATGGGAGTATCCATAATATCCTGAAGCGTTTCGCGAAGCAATTTGTTGTCAAGGCTGTAGCTGTTATCCTCGTCAGGTCCGGAAAGCCTGTGCTCCATAACCCATTTGATGACGAATTTTACAAGAGTTTTCGGAACGCTGGCATTGACGCCGTACATGGACATATGATCGCCGTTGTAGGTGCTCCATCCCAGAGCGACCTCCGACAGATCTCCGGTTCCAACTACCAGGCCGCCTTCCTTGTTGGCAATATCCATCAGGATTTGGGTTCTTTCTCTTGCCTGAGAATTCTCATAGGTGACATCATGAACGGAAGGATCATGTCCGATGTCCCTGAAATGCTGCGCAACAGCCTCGCGAATGGGAATCTCACGCAGATCTGTGCCCAGCAGCTTCATGATCGTCTGCGCATTGTTGTATGTTTTTCCCGTTGTTCCGAAACCCGGCATGGTTACGGCGATAATATCCATCGGGTCTTTGGCTATGAGCTTGAAGGTTTCCGCGCAGACCAGCAGTGCGAGGGTGGAGTCCAATCCGCCCGAGATGCCGACCACAGCCTTTTTGGAACGGGTGTGCTCCATTCTTTTCGCCAGACCTGCGGCCTGTATGCTGAAAATTTCACGGCATCTTTGATCTGCGGTTGACGGATCCGCAGGAACGAACGGATTTTTCTGATAGATTCGTTTCAGAGTATCTTTATTGGTGTCAAGCAGTTTCACAGGTGAAAGGGCAACCTTTGTCATATCAGATCTGTTGCAGTACGCAGAGGTGGATTCCTCAAAATTCTGCCCGTATGTCCGTTCAAATTTGATTCTCTCATAATCCAGATCTCCGTAGGTAATCGTGCTTTCTCTTTCGAAGATCGGACTTTCTGCAAGGATATTTCCGTTTTCCGCGATCAGGTTGTGCCCGCCGAATACAAGATCGGTGGTGGACTCGTGGACGCCGGAGGAAGCGTAGACATAGGCGCAGACGTTCTTTGCGCTCTCGATGGAAATCAGATTTCTTCTGTAATCGGATTTTGCAACAGTCTCATTGCTGGCGGAGGGATTCAGCAGGATGTGGGCGCCGTTCAATGCAAGAAAAGAGCCGGGAGTGATGGGAACCCACAGGTCCTCACAGACCTCGATTCCGATTTTCAGGTCGTTCTCTTCGTCTACAAACATAAGATGACCGAAGGGAACGTCACTGCCGAAAAGGCGAACGGACCTGATGACTTCTGATATCCTGTTGCCTGACGCAAACCAGCGGGCCTCATAGAATTCCTTATAATTCGGCAGAAACATTTTGGGAACGATACCCATGATCTTTCCGCCCTGCAGGAATGCGGCGCAGTTGAAAAGGTTATTTTCCAGCCGTATATAAAAGCCGACCACCACAACGGCGGACAGCTTTTTCGTTGCCTCCGTTATTTTTTTCAATCCATCCATGGATTTGGTGTATAAAAAATCCTGATAAAAGAGATCTCCGCAGGTATAGCCTGATATACAAAGTTCGGGAAAAAGGATAATGCCCGCTCCGTTTTTATCCGCCTCTTTCGCGCATTTTATGATTTCTTCAGTGTTAAAGTCCGGATTTGCCACCCTGATTACCGGCGTAACGGCAGCCGCCCGAACAATTCCAATCTTATTCATTCTTTCCTCCATTTTGAAGCGGAATTAGCCGCATCACTGTCATTCATACCTTATTATATCAAATTGGGACAAAAATAAAAGAAAAATCAGGAAAGACCTTGCCCGAAGAGTTAGGAAGGGAAGAGTGGAAAGGCCTTGCCCGAAGGGATTTATAATTTGACAGAAGGTACATTACAGTATATACTAATAATGGTAAAAAATGAGAGAACATGCTCGTGATCTGCGGCTCTGCCTGCGCATACTGACAGATCTGCCTGCGCATACTGACAGATCTGCCTGCGCATACTGACAGATCTGCCTGCCGCTATTGATAGATATGCGGAATATGGTATATAATAAGATAAAACTTAAAGGAGGAACAGCACGTGAAGGAATTTTACATAGGTCAATTGCGTACCGATGATGAAATACAGGATTTTTTCATGGTGAAAGCCATAGCGATCAAAATAGGCTCCAATAAAAAACAGTACCTGGATATGGTACTATGTGATAAAACGGGAGAGTTGACGGCTAAAAAATGGGATGTGGCAGACGCGGAACTTCCGGCTCTGAATGAAATTGCAGAAGGCGACATCATCAAGATCAAGGGAAGTGTGACGGAATGGAACGGAATGCGCCAGTTTCGAGTTCTGAAGCTTCGCAAGTCAGTACCGGAAGACGACGTAGAGTTGATGGACTATATCAAGGCGGCGCCGGAAAAAGCGGAGGACATGTATCGGTTTCTCGTTGAGAAAGCGGAGGCAATGCAGGATGAGGATTTGAAAAAGCTTTGCCTGCGCGTTTTGGCAGATCATCGGGAGAAGCTCATGTATTATCCCGCTGCGTCAAAAAACCATCATGCTGAGCTGGCCGGGCTGCTGTATCATATGAAGAGAATGCTGATGACCGCGGAGCGGATTTGCGAGGTCTACCGCAACCTGAACAGGGACCTGGTGACCGCAGGGGTTATCGTTCATGATATCGAGAAGCTCAATGAAATCGAAGCAGATACCATGGGAATGGCCTCCGGCTATTCCTTCGAAGGTCAGCTTCTGGGACACCTGGTTCAGGGGATCAAGAGCGTCGACAGACTGGCGGAGGAGCTCGGCATAGGAAAGGAAAAGACCATCATGCTGGAGCATATGATCCTCTCTCACCATTACGAACCGGAATTCGGAAGCCCCAAGAAGCCGCTGTTTCCGGAAGCGGAAATTCTCCATTACCTGGATATGATAGACGCGAGGATGTACGATATGCAGGAAGCGCTGGAGGCCACCTTCCCGGGAGAATTCTCTGACAGGGTATGGACCCTTGACAATAGAAAGCTCTATAAGCCTGAAACCTTCTGATAAGCAGGAAACCTTCTGATAAGCAGGAGACCTTCTGATTAGCGGAAGATCTTCTGATACACCGAAGTCCCTTCTGCTCAATGCTGAAAGAGAAACAAGCAGGTGTTTTCCATGATCAAACTGCCGAGGGAAATTGCTCATATGATAAAAACCATAGAGGATGCTGGCTTCGAAGCCTATGCGGTGGGAGGATGCATTCGCGATTCCATCCTGGGCAGACATCCTGAGGATTGGGATTTGACAAGCAACGCTTCAAGGGATACCCTTGAAGCTCTTTTTCCTGGTGCGGCGGTCGTAAACAGAAAGCTTGGCGTCATGAGGATTGTTGAAGGCGGCGTTGCGGCTGATATCGCCGTTTACCGTATCGACGGTGAATATAAGGATTACAGACATCCGGAAACGGTTGTTTTTACGGAGGAGATCGGTGAGGATCTCAAACGCAGAGACTTCACCATGAATGCCATTGCTGTCAGTCCTGTCCGGGGCGTGTTCGACCCCCATCGTGGAAGAGAGGATATCCAAAATAAGACGATCCGCGGCATCGGGAACCCCTGTGTCCGTTTTGAAGAGGATGCACTTCGAATTTTGAGAGCGATCCGGTTTTCCGCTCAGCTCGGTTTTCAAGTCGAGGAGGAAACCCTTGATGCCATGAGGGAAAAGGCCGCACTTCTGCGATTTATCAGCGTCGAGAGGATCCGTGAGGAGTTTGCCAAGACCGTAACCGCCGAAAACGCCGGAACCGGCCTGGTTCTTTTAAAGCAAACCGGCGTGCTTCCGTATTTGTTCGGGGATTCATGCGTAGAAAACGCCGGGGAAACCGAGTGGATGAGATTCGATAAACTAAGCGACCTGATCGGCCTTTCGGAAAACCTGCTGAGCCTGAGACTTTCTTTGGTTTATGGCTGCTTTGAAAAAGAAAGGGCGCTGACTGCCATTGAAAGGCTGGGATATTCCAACGAAATGAAGAAGCTGCTGCAGTCCGCAGTGACGCTCACCGGCGAACTGAAGCAGGTTCGAGACAAGACGGAGCTGAAAGGTTTTATCAGCAGGTCTGATCTGCAGCTGTTCAAGTTTCTGGCTGATTTATGGAAACAGCAGTGCAGCGTTTTCCACACAGATGAAGCTGAGCTCCGAACTGTGCTGGCGCTGTTTGATGAAGTCGAAAGAAACAGGGAGCCCGTATTTCTCGAGGATCTGGCGGTCGACGGCAATGATCTGATCGACGCAGGAGTCAGGAAAGGCGTCGAGGTAGGGCGGATGTTGCAGCTGCTTCTGGAAACTGTCCATCGGGAACCGCAGAAAAATGAAAAAGAGCTGCTTCTAAAAATTGCCGGAAAGGATTAAATTACGGATACAATGATAGAGTTACAAGGATCCATAGCAGAAGTCATTTATCATAACAAGGAGAACTATTACACCATTGCCGTGGTAGAAAATGACGAAGAGCAGTTTACCGTCGTGGGGTACCTCCCTTCCGCCGACAGGGGCAGGGCGTTCCGCTTCCGGGGCCTGTGGAAAAACCATCCCACCTATGGAGAGCAGTTCGGCTTCACGGAATATGAAGAAGAATTGCCGAGCACCCACGAGGGGATTGAGGGTTTTTTATCATCCGGGCTGCTGAAGGGAATCGGGAAAAAAACAGCGGCTGCAATCGTGAGGAAATTCGGTGCAGAGACCTTTGATATCATAGAAAAAGAGCCCTGCCGCCTGACGGAGGTGGACGGAATCGGAGAAAAAAAGGCGGCGTCTGTTGCAGAAGCGTTCTTATCCCACAAGGAGTTTGCGGAGATTACCCTGTTCTTTCAGCAGTTCGGCATTGCCCCGCCCTATGCCATGAAGCTCTATAAGGTGTACGGCACTGATACCATACAGGCGGTTACAGAGAATCCCTACCAGCTTGTGGATGACGTTTTCGGCATCGGTTTTAAGAAAGCTGACAAGATCGCCGAGAAGATGGGAATTGCGAAGGACTCAGAATATCGGGTCCGAAGCGGAATCAAATATGCTTTATGGCTCTACATAAATGAAGGTCACACCTACGTGCCGCAGAAGCTGTTCTGCGAAAATGCCGCAGAGCTTCTGGAGACAGGTACGGAACAGGTTTATGAGATGCTGATTCAGCTTGCTTTTGAAGGCGAGCTGCAGATTGAAAATCTCGAGGGCAGGGCAGTGGTATTTCCGATGCCGTATTATATCGCCGAGCAGAACGTTTGCAGGTGCCTGATCACGCTGAACAATGCTCCCCTCAAACCCATCCGTTCCAATGTGGATCAGCTGATCGACGTAACGGAAGGCGAGACCGGGATCCGGCTTTCGGACAATCAGAAATATGCGGTAAAAGCTTCGCTGCAAAACGGAGTCTCCGTCATTACGGGAGGACCCGGAACAGGAAAGACGACCATCATCAATACCATCATGAAAATTTTCGAACACAGCGGCTTTACAACGGCCATTGCCGCGCCTACGGGCAGAGCCGCCAAGCGGATCACCGAAACTTCAGGCTATGAGGCTTCCACCATCCACCGGCTGCTGGAATACTATTACTCAGAAGGCGAAGACACCATGCGTTTCGGAAAGACAAGCGAGGACCCGCTCTCCTACGACGCAGTTATCGTTGACGAAGCATCCATGATCGACATCCTGCTGATGAACGGTTTGCTCAGCGCCATAAAGCCGGGTACACGGCTGGTGGTTGTGGGGGATGCAGATCAGCTTCCCTCCGTCGGAGCCGGCAATGTGCTCCGGGATATGATAGACAGCGAGGTCATCTACTCGGTCAAACTGACGGAAATCTTTCGACAGGCCAAGGAGAGCCTGATCGTAGTCAACGCGCATAAGATCAACAGGGGAGAATATCCCGACTGCAACGAAAAGGACAAGGATTTTTTCCTGCTGCGTAATAAGAGCGAGAAGGAGATGCTGGAAACCGTAAAATCCCTTTGCGTAAAACGGCTGCCCGACTATTACAAGGGCTGTGACCCCATCCGTGATATGCAGGTTCTTACACCGGTGCGCCGCGGACCTCTGGGCAGCATCAATCTGAACAAAGAACTCCAGATGGTTTTAAATCCGCCCTCCGAAGAGCGTGCAGAGAAGACGTTCGGGGATCGCACCTTCCGGGAAGGGGATAAGGTGATGCAGATCAAGAACAATTATCAGCTGGAATGGAAGCGGCTTCAGGATTTTACCGATGGGCAGGGTGTTTTTAACGGAGATGTCGGTTTTATACAAACGATGGACAAGGAATTTAACGAGATTACCGTGGTTTACGATGACAATCGTTATGTAAAGTATGATTTCTCGCAGCTAGACGAGATCGAGCTTGCTTATGCAGTGACGGTACACAAAAGCCAGGGGAGTGAATTTCCTATCGTCATTATGCCCGTATCCTGGTTCCCGCCCATGTTGGCAACGAGAAACCTGCTTTATACTGCGGTAACGAGGGGGAAAAAGGCTGTGATCCTTGTAGGGTCGGAGAACAAGATGTGCGCCATGGTGGATAATAACAGGATTACGGAACGCTATTCGGGGCTTGCCGCAAGACTGAGAGCGTTCCTCACAGAGAACCGGATCGAATGAAGTATTCCCATACGCGGAGGTTTGTATGATGAAGAGGTTGTTTCATGATACGCGAAGGGTTCGCAGCATAAAGGGAATTCTGTCGTCTTTCGGTGAGGGATTTCTCGATTTAATTTATCCCTCAAACATATATTGCATCAGTTGCGGGAATATTATTGACGACAGCAGGCCTTACGCACTGTGCGACACCTGTGTTCGAACGATGAAATGGGCCAACGGACGCACCTGCAGCTGCTGCGGAAAGATGCTGCAGGATGATTACGGACCGGATCTCTGCACCGACTGCTCCGTGGGGGAGCATGTGTTCCGAAAGGGATTCTCCTGTGTGGAATACGGGCCGGCGGAACGGGAGTTGATACACCGCTTTAAATACAGGGATCAAGCTTATCTTGGCCGAAAACTGGCGGAGATGATGTGTGACAGGATCCGGCCGGAAGACCTGAAACCGGATCTGATTGTTCCTGTTCCGATGTTCCGGAAAAAAGAAAAGAAGAGGGGATACAACCAGGCAGCTGTTCTGGCAGTAAGCCTGGCCCGGTACTTGGATATCCCCTGCGACGTTAATGTATTGATCCGAAGGGCGGATACGGAAGCCATGAGCAATCTGGGAGCATCGGAGAGGAGAAGAAATATCCAGGAGGTTTTTTTCATACGGCATGATAAAATGGGAGAACCGAAAGGGAAAAGGATCCTTCTGGTGGACGATATCTATACCACCGGAAGTACGGCAGATGCCTGTGCCACAGTACTGCTCAGAGCCGGTGCCTCGGACGTCTTCTTGTATGCATTTTCCTCGGGAGCCAACCTTGTGAAATAACTTGTCCGATATGGAATAACATGTACCAACAGGGTGCTTAACCATAACAGAAAAGGGTATATACAGATTAAATATTAGAGCCGCTTAGGTCCGTGGTTGAAAGTCCAGGCCAGCTACGGGCAAAGGGACCCACGTAAGCTGGACCGCAAGGCGGCAGTGATCATGGCGTAGCTTAGATGTAAGACCTTTGATAAAATATCAAAAGGCGGGTGTGGGGTCAAAGACCAGGTCGGCTAGGCGGCTCCAATATATAATTTGTATCTGCAAAGGAACCCCTTTTTTCGACAGCGTTTATCCACAACTCTGAAAATACCGTTTTATGAAGCAAAAAAATAAAAAAGAAAGGAAAAGAAAATTGGTGAATATTTATTAGGGTATTGAATGATTGGAAATAAAGAAATGCATGAGACCAAGCGGCTTTGGGTTTGCATAGAAATGAATATTGCATGACGAATAAAATATCCACTTTCAAAATCTTAGATTTTCAATTATACACAGACTTATCCACAATATCAACAGCCGGAAAATCAAATTATAAACGGCTAAAATTAGCACTTCTTGAAACGAATTGTCAGAATAAGAAGTAAGTTGTCGATGAATGATATGTGAATATTTATTTTTCATAGAGAAAA